>JBDWSS010000065.1:0-18416 GCA_039985375.1 Flavobacteriaceae bacterium | reverse complement strand
TGTTGCCCTGGAGTCCTTTGATATAATGGCAACCTTATCTCCCTTGGCCAGATTAATATTTACATCCTGAAATAACAAATCCCCATCCTCCGAAGTTGCCGAAAGCTTTTCAACGTTTAAGATTTGATCCCCCGCTTCGCGCTCCCGTTCAAATATAATTGCGGGATATCTCCTGCTTGAAGGTTTTATATCCTCAATTTTAAGCTTATCCAGCATTTTTTTCCTTGAAGTGGCCTGTTTGCTCTTGGCAACATTAGCACTAAAACGCATAATAAATTCTTGAAGTTCCTTCGCCTTGTCTTCGGCCTTTTTGTTTTGTTGGGCGCGCTGCCTGGCGGCTAATTGGCTACTCTGGTACCAGAAAGTATAGTTTCCTGAAAACAAGTTTATTTTTCCAAAATCAATATCCGCTATACTGGTGCACACTGCATCCAAAAAGTGCCTGTCATGGGAAACCACGATAACGGTGCTATCATAATGGGCCAAGAAATGTTCCAGCCAACTAATGGTTTCATAATCCAAATCGTTGGTAGGTTCATCCATGACCAATACATCTGGATTACCAAATAAGGCCTGGGCCAAAAGAACCCGAACTTTTAACTTTGAGTCCAAATCGGCCATGTTAGTATAATGTAATTCTTCGGAAATACCTAAATTGGACAATAAAGCGGCGGCATCGCTATCTGCGTTCCAGCCATTCATCTCTTCAAATTGCACCTGTAGTTCTCCAATTTTCTCAGCGTTCTCATCTGTGTAATCCGCATAAAGTGCGTCTATCTCCTTTTTAATGGTGAAAAGTGGCTTATTTCCCATCACCACAGACTCCAAGACCGGAAATTCATCATAGGCATTGTGGTTTTGCTCAAGAATGGACATTCGCTTTCCAGGTTCTAAATGAACGCTCCCCGAGGTTGCATCTATTTGTCCAGCTAGAATTTTTAAAAAAGTGGATTTTCCGGCACCATTGGCACCAATAATACCATAACAATTTCCATGGGTAAAGGTAACGTTTACCTCATCGAATAAAACCCTTTTTCCAAATTGAACGGATAGATTTGATACTGATAACATGCAAGTATAAATTTTTCTGCAAAAATAGCTAAAACCAGTCCGTATTACCAACTTAAATACACATTATTAAACTACAGAAATACAAGCTTTTACAACATTTAACTAGCCCTTAACAAGAGTGATTTTAAGGTATTCGTAATTTTGTTAATCGAACAAGATGGTTCCCTTATATGATTAGACTATTACTCGGCCTCTCTTTTTTAGCGATTTTAGGGTGCTCTGAAAAATCCAGGGATTGTCCTTCCGTATTTTTTGGTGGGGAAATTGTGAACCCTACGAGCGACTATGTAGTGCTATACAGGAATGATAGCTATATAGACTCTGTGAAGTTGGATGACGGCAACCGATTCGCATTTAACTTACAGGCCATTGAAGAGGGTCTATATCATTTTGACCATAGTCCAGAATTACAGTACCTTTATTTGCAGGAGGGCGATAGTATTCTAATACGCCTTAATACCGTTGAGTTTGACGAATCATTAGTGTTTTCAGGTCAAGGCAGTGAAATCAACAATTTTTTGGTTGAAATGTACTTGGCCCATGAAAAGGAAGAACCTCTTATTTACAAGCTATACCAACTAGATCCTGAGGCGTTCAATATAAAAATTGATTCTTTAAAGTCTATTAAGGTTAAACACCTTGAAGAGCTAGTAGTAGATAACGAATTGTCTGAAAGGGTATTATCAATGGCCAAGGCATCCATAGACTATACCAGTTATCTTTATAAGGAAAAATACCCCTTCTATCACAAGAAGAAAACAGGTGAAGAAACCATTCACGAATTGTCAGATGAGTTTTATGACTATCGGAATACCATTAATCTAAATAACGCGGAACTTGCATATTTCAGACCGTATTTCGACTTTATGAAATACCACTTTGGAAATCTCTCCTATATGGCTTGTCTGAAAAACTGTGAAACTCCGGAAAAACCTTTTAACAAACGCCTGCATTTCAACAAGCATAAACTTAAACTCGTAGATAGTCTTGTTAAGGAAACCGAATTGAGGGATATGTTATTTAGAAACATAGCCATGGATTACTTATTGAAGGAGCACAGTTCCAATGCAGAGTGCAAAGCCTTCATCACCAAGTTTGATGCCTTATCCACAAACGATGATCACAAAGAAGAAATAGCACATCTGTATCAGGGAATCCAGAACCTGCAGCCCAATCATAATTTACCAGATCTTAGCGTTAAAGATTTAAACAACAACCGTATTTCTTTGAAAGAAATTAGTAAAGAAAAAAATACGGTTTTCTATTTCTGGACAGCTTCCCAAAAACGACATTTTAGAAATGTGATAAAGCAAGTGGCCCTGCTCAAGAAAAAACATCCTAAGTACAATTTTGTTGGAATAAACCTAAGGACTAGCCACGCACAATGGATGAGACTTGTAGAAGAGCACCAGTTAGAAAAAGATGTACAGTATTGGAGCGAAAATTTTAAAGAGGTTAGGAATACTATGATTATAGATGGCCTAAACAAATGTGTCATTGCCAAAGACACCCTTATCGTTGACGCCTTTGCCAACCTCTATACTTCTTTTTAAAAGAAAAGCTCTGAAAACATATGTTTTCAGAGCTTTAAAAATTATCATTTCTCTTGTTCAACTATGCGTTTCCTTTTCTATAATCTGCCAAGAATTTCTCCAATCCTATATCAGTAAGTGGGTGCTTTAAAAGACCATCAATTGAGGATAACGGCCCGGTCATAACATCGGCACCTAATTTGGCGCAATCAATTACATGCATGGTATGACGAATGGATGCGGCTAGGATTTGGGTTTCAAATCCATAGTTATCATAAATAAGTCGAATCTCTGCGATAAGGTTAAGACCATCGGTTGATATATCATCCAATCTTCCCAAAAAAGGAGAAACGTAGGTAGCTCCCGCCTTGGCTGCCAATAAAGCCTGCCCTGCTGAAAACACCAAAGTACAATTGGTCCTGATGCCTTTATCCGAAAAATATTTCAATGCCTTAACACCATCCTTGATCATAGGCACCTTTACCACTATTTGTTCATGCAATTTGGCCAGCTCCTCCCCTTCCTTGACCATTCCGTTAAAATCAGTAGAAACTACTTCCGCGGAAACGTCACCATCAACAATGTTGCAGATGTCTATATAATGTTTTAAAATGTTTTCCCTTCCTGTTATTCCTTCCTTGGCCATTAAAGACGGATTTGTAGTTACGCCATCCAGAACGCCCAATTGTTGTGCTTCAGAGATTTGGTCAAGGTTTGCGGTGTCAATAAAAAATTTCATGTATATGATGCTTTTTTAGGTTGTGTATTGAATCAGTTACGAATTTACAACATTAACAAGCCTTGATTTGCTATTTGATAAAAAAAGATAAATCCAAAACTTATAAAATTATTCAACTACTTGAATGGTGAATTCCCTAAAAGTAGATTCTGAACATGTTGGGTTGCGGTCGTAACCATCATATTCATAGGACTCAACAAACAATTCAACCCTAAATTTGTACGTTCCCGTAGCTTCAGGAACACCAAAAAATTCCACCGACCTTCTGTTAATATCATAGAAAATTCCTGGGGGCAATTCCCCAATAACATCAAAGAAATAGTCATAGTCATTATCGTGGACATCATTGCTTACCTCTGCGGTAACAATATCATAGTATCGATCATCAACAGAACCAAGAAGTAATTGCTTATTATGGATTTCGGGGTTTATGTTAAAAATGCATTCATAAATCTCATCGCATCCATAAAAAGATGAAGTCAGGACCACTAGTAAAATTCCGAATATTCTTTTTGATTTCTCCATGTTTTCCTAGGAATCAAAAAACATGCCATCCCTTTACAACTTATAATGATTGAGTAGTAGCTTTTCGTAAATTTTGTCTGGTAAAATCCTCTTTAAAAATAGTGAAAGCCTTTGCATAAATTCTCCAACCGGGTTATGAATCTTTGGGTTTTCTTTTTGAATTATTCCGTAAACTTTCTCGGCCACTTTTATGGGGTCCTTACCCGCCGCAACATGATTGTTCATTAAATCCAGTGATTTTTGATACACTTTCTGGTAAGGGGAACCTTCCAATACGGGAGAATGATATCTGCCAGCAGCGATGTTCGTGGCAAAATCGCCAGGAGCGATATTGGTAATCTTTATCCCAAAATCTTTTGTCTCCATGCGAAGAGCTTCAGTTAATAATCCCAATGCGCCTTTGGTTGCAGAGTAAAAACCTCGATAAGGTAATCCCATATAGCCAGCAATCGATGTAACATTGATGATTAACCCTCCTCCCTGTTTGCGCATCTGGGGCAAAACGGCCTTCATCATATGTACTGGCCCGTGGAAATTAGTATCAAAAACATTTAAAATTTCTTCATGTGGCGTCTCTTCAATTGGTCCTGTAATGCCTACTCCGGCATTGTTTACTAAAACGTCCAGCCGCCCAACCGCGGAGATGATATCTGCAACTGCCAATTGTATGCTGTCCGGAGACCTCACATCCAATTGTACAAGTTCAAAATCCGTAAAATTTAGGTGGTTTTTTAAGTTTCTAGTGGTACCGTAGACCTTGAAGCCCTTAGATGTCAAATACGCTCCGATAGACCTTCCAATACCTGAGGAACCGCCTGTTACCAAAACAACTTTTCTATCCATTTTTACTGTATAAAATTGTAAAAATTAATCCAAAAACCAGCTGAGTTTAGGGAACAAAAAAAGGCAAGCTACCTACATCGCACCGCTACGACTACATACCCTTGCTGCGTTCCCACCCTGGGGGATTTTGCAGGAGCTGGTCGTGTAGGACTTGCCAAATACAAATATACGATCTTTTAAATTTGCCACAATCCTATTTCATCCTTAATTTCGAAGACCAAGTATATTAAGAATGAAGCACTATATAAAAACTATGGTCAAACTATTTTCAATTTGTGGATTCTTGCTCTTTTTTTTGGGCTGCGGCGGCGAAACTGACCCTGCCAAACTATTTGCCATTGAATTGGAAGGCAACAAAAATAAATTCCAGCAAAACCAAAAAGTGGGTGTTGCCATTAAAACTAAAAAGGATATTAAAATTTCAGAGGTCAAGTACAGTATTGATGGTAAGGAATTGAAGCTTGACAATGGAAAGTTATTGTTTAACTTAAATAGTTTGGGCAATAAAACTTTGAAAGCCAAAATTTCAATTGAAGAACAAACCGTTGAAATTCAAAAGAAAATTAAACTATTATCGGCCGCTCCTCCCGAAATTTATACCTATGATATTGTAAACACTTTTCCGCATGATCCATTGGCCTATACCCAGGGATTGGAATTCAATAATGGTATACTCTATGAAAGCACGGGGAAAAAAGGAGCTTCTACAGTACGAAAGATAAATTTTGAAACCGGTGAAATCCTTCAAAAAACTGACCTGGACAAAACAGTGTTCGGTGAAGGTATCACTTTGCTTAATGATACGTTATATCAACTCACTTGGCAAAGCGGAATGGGTTACATCTATAATCCTTCCAATCTGGAAAAAATTAAAAATTTCAGCTATGGAGAAAGTCGTGAAGGTTGGGGGCTTTGCAATGATGGAAAGCAGTTGTACAAGAGTGATGGCACAGAGAGAATATGGTTTTTAAACCCTACAAACTTAGAGGAACAAGGATATATTGAAACCGTAACCAACAAATCCATTTTTAATATGGCCAATGAATTGGAATATGTAAATGGAAAAATATATGCCAATGTCTACCAGAAAGAAAGTATGATGATCATTAATGCAACTTCTGGTGCCATTGAAGGAGTCATTAATTTTGGCGGTTTAAAAAAGAAAGTACAAAAAGGAGCCCAATGGGACGAAGGCAATTCTGTATTGAATGGTGTAGCTTACCATAAGGAGAGGGAAACTTTTTTTGTTACAGGGAAAAACTGGAACAAACTATTTGAGGTCAAAATCCGTAAAAAAGATTAATGCATCGCTTCAAACAGGTTTTTGAAGTTACCATGGATGATTTAGATGATCTTAACCATGTTAACAATATAAGGTACATGGAATGGATTCAGGAAATTTCAAAAAAGCATTGGTTGGAGGTAACGGGTAACGATTTGCAAAATAATATGGTCTGGGTTGTTAAAAATCATAATATCGACTACAAGAAACCTGCAATACTTGGCGATATTATTGAAGTAAGCACCTATATACAGAAAACCTCCGGCCCCCTATCCACTAGAGTAGTGGAGATAATTAACAATAAAACCAGTCAACTTATAGTTAAAGCTTGTACCGAATGGTGCCTCTTGGATGCAAAAACGCTAAAACCAAAACGGGTGCCCCAGAACATTCAAAATCTATTTGGGAAAACGTGAATCGCTGGCATATAAAATTCATCATACTTCTTTTAGGGCTTGCCGTGTCTATTTTCTGGAGCTCTTGCCGTAGCGATTTTGACTATGTTCCCAATACAGGGAATCTGCAATTTTCAAAGGATACCGTTTTTTTGGATACTGTGTTTTCCAACATTGGGAGCAGCACATATACTTTAAAGGTATACAATAAGGCCAATGAAGATATTTTAATTCCCTTCATAGGTTTGGAAAGTGGCCAAAACAGCAGTTATAGGTTAAATGTTGATGGTCTTGCAGGAAAAGAATTCGAAAACACTCCATTACTGTCCAAAGACAGTCTTTTTGTCTTTATAGAAACTACATTTGATATTTCAACTACTCCTGAAAATGAGTTTTTGTATACCGAGGCTCTTGTATTTGGTCATGGGGATAATGCACAGGAGGTGCAATTGGTGACGCTTATTAAAGATGCCGTTTTTCTATATCCCGGTAATCTGGGCAATGGCACAAAGGAATCTCTTTTGCTTGAAACAGATGAAGATGGCAATGAAATTCGTGTTGATGGTTTTTTTCTAGATCAAAATGAGCTGCAATTTACAAATGAAAAACCCTATGTAATTTATGGATATGCTGCAGTTCCAGAAGACGAGACTTTGGTTATGGACGCCGGTACTCGGGTTCATTTTCATCAAAACTCTGGAATTATGGTAAGCCCTGGCGCATCCATGCATGTAAATGGCCTGCTAAGTAACAACCAAGACCTTTTGGAAAACGAAGTCGTTTTTGAAGGAGATCGCCTAGAACCCACCTATGCCAAAGAACCGGGGCAATGGGGTGCCATTTGGTTAAGGGCAGGGAGCACAAACAACCATATGGATCACCTTACCATTAAAAACGCAACCATAGGTATTAGAGCCGATGGCGATGGACTCTTGGAAAGTGAAACACTTACATTAAAAAATACTCAGATCCACAACAGCTTAAATTTCAACCTCCTAGCTACAGGCGCCAGTATTGAGGCCGAAAATTGTGTTTTGGGAAGCGCAGGTTCCAATTCCTTCTTGGTTAGTCTTGGCGGAAAGTACAAATTTACCCATTGTACCCTGGCCAATTATTGGTCCCACGGATTTAGAAGTGGAACTACACTGGCATTGAACAATTTTGCGCAATCGGATACTGGGGCGATTGTTACGGAAAGTTTGATATATGCAGATTTTGTAAACTGTATAATATATGGAACCCAGAATCTTGAGCTTTCTTTAGGAGCGGACGCTGCGAGCAGTCTTAATTTTAGTTTTAGCAATTGTCTTTTAAAATTCAACGATACCAGTGGGCAATTTGAAAATAACCCCTTATACGATTTTAACAACAACACATTTTACCGCAATAACATCCTCAACCAAGACCCGGATTTCAGCGCGCCTTTCAACGATCAATTTATATTGGGACAATTATCCGCTGCCCTGGATATTGGGAATCCTAATATTTTTCCGCCAGTTCCTACAGACATTTTGGGAACAGATCGTACTTCAAGTCCAGATATTGGCGCTTATGAAACAGTGATTTTTAACTGATTTTCTTGTTAAAATTGCTTTTTAGGGCCGAAAAAAGCTAATTTTAGGGGAAACCCCTAGTTTTTTTAAGGTAAAACTGCAATGAGATTTTTGTACACGTTAGTAACTTGCAGCCAGTAAGTTACACATGGATTATACCTACTTAATAATAGACTCGAACGCAGGATCCAAATTGCAACTACAGTTGTATTTGCAAGATTATGGTGATTTTACCTGTGTGGATATTGTGAGAAACCATAATGATGGGTTAAACTCCACTTTAAAGTATACACCGGATTTACTGCTTATCAACCTTAACGAAGATGGGATAAGCTATTTCCAAATGGTTACTGAGTTGAACCAGTTCATGGATACACTTCCAGTCATTATTGGTTTTTCCACTTCTAAAAAATACGCCTATAACGCCATTAAAAGTGGTTTTTTTGACTATTGGATTCTCCCACACAATGAGTTTGATATTAGAAAGACCATTTTGCGGTTGCGAAAATTATATCCAAAAAAAAACGTTCCTTCCACAATCTGTTTGAAATCCTATAATGATTATCGTTATTTAGATACCAGCGAGATTTTATACCTAAAATCGGACAATAACGCCACAGATTTCTTTATGTCCGATGGTAAGGTGGTCAGCGCTTTTAAAACATTAAAGTCTTTTGAGGAAAAGCTTCCGAAAAGCTTTATTCGCATTCACCAAAGCTATATTTTAAACAGCAGATACGTTTCCCGTATTAATTACGGCAAGTCTATGTGCACGCTCCGTAGCGAACATAGAGACGAACTTCCCTTTTCCAAAACCTATAAAGGTAAAATTGATGCATTAAAGCAAATGCTCTCCAAAACAGCCATTAAGACACTTAATTAAGTTAATTCTTACAGTCTTTATAAAAATTCTAACAGAACTCTTATAAATACTAAAACCCCATAGGTTTAATTCCATTCCTACAAAGCTCTAAATATCTTGCTGTCATAATAATCAACTAAATATCTATATTATGAAGAAGACATTAAGTATTTTGGCCGTTGCGGCAATGACTGTTGGAATGATTTCATGTGAAGCAGAAACAAGCACACAGGAAACTGAAGACCTTTTTGAAGTTTTTGATCAGGATGCTAGCACCGGACACGACTCAAATCCCGAAGTCAGGGAAAATTAAACCCAAACCTTGTAAACCCTTTTCATCCTCTGCCCTAATTATTGTGCACTATCCGGTGGTGGGAATAACGTTGACCTCACGTAGGATGTTTCGCAATCAAACCAAAAAGATAAGCAGAATCAGTGAAAACAAGGTCGAGCAACTATCTAAGAGATACAGTAGTAATATGAGTTTAATGCTATGTTGATTCTCGGATTTATTCCCTAAAAAGGGGGTAGCAGGAAGTGCAAAAATACAATGGATTTTTTATAAAAAAGCCTTGGACTATATAATTCAAGGCTTTTTTATTTACCTTGTAATAAAGAACGTAAGGGTTCATATACAGTTATGGCATAAAAAGTGAAAAAAGGATTATTCTTACTGCTGGTCATTGTCTCGGCCTATCACTGTGAACACAAGGATGTAGATACCAAAAAAACGGCCGATTCCAAGTTGGCTGTATTAGAAAACTGGATAAATACCGCCGATGACAGCTTGCATCTTCCATTGAAGGAACGCCGGGAATTTTTGGTAAAAGCAGTGGAAAATATTCAGGAATTCAACAATGATTCCATAGCCGTAAAATATCTTTCCTCGATTTCCTTGACCTACATGAAATTAAAGGATTCTAGTGGTTTTAGGCAAACCAATAAAATGGCAACCGAAAAAGCAACTGAGTTAAAAAACTATAAAATATTGGGCGAGTCACACTGGGATATGGCCGCCTTTATGGATTCCTACACCATGTTAGACAGTGCCTATTTCCATTACCAGAAAGCTATCAAAAACTTCGATCAACTAACAGTAGATTCCACCTCACTTGCCCTAAAGGGGCGTATGCTCTATAGTATGGGGAGGGTGCAAAATCACTTTCAGGATTATTTAGGCGCCGAAAAGAATATCACAGAGGCCCTTCGTATTTTTGACAATTTGGAGGACTACCGGCGTATATACAATTGCAACAACATGCTTGGAATTATAGCTAGCGGTATGAACAATTCCAAGAAATCCCTGGAGTATTATAAAAAGGCAGGTGAGAATATTAAAAAAATCGAGTCATTCGATAAAATAACATACATCAGACAAAACAGGAATAATATAGCCCATGAATTCTTAATTAACGAGGAGTATTCAAAAGCAGAAAAAGCATATACAGAATTACTGACGGACAAGGACATTCAAATGGATAACCCTTCACTTTATTCCAAAGCCTTAGTTAGCAAAGGTTATGCGATTTTTAAGGGAGGTGGAAATATCTCGGAAGTAAACAACCTAATAACCAAAGCTATAGCGATCAACGACAGTATTGGTTTTTCCGAAGATCAGGCTCGCGCCAAACGATACTACGCAGAGTTTATCACAGTACAGGGTGATACCACAAAGGCCCTGCAATACGCCCGAGAATCCAAGTTTTTGGCACACGAGGCATCCAACAGCGACCAGCATTTGGAGGTGCTGCGAGTGCTTACCAATTTAGATAGCGAAAATGCAGTGGCGTACTCCAATGAATTCTATGAGCTTAGCGAGACCATAAAGGAAGAAGAACGGGCACAACGGGATAAGTTTGCTAGAATTCGCTTGGAAACCGATGAAGTTATTCAAAGAAACGAACTCCTCTCCCGGCAAAAACAAATTTGGATCGGAGTGGTTTTCGGACTTTTATTGTTGGGGCTTTCCCTATTTGTGATCGTATCACAACTTATAAGCAATAATAAATTGAAATTTCAACAAAAACAGCAGGAGAGCAATCAAGAAATTTATAACCTCATGCTCTCCCAGCAAGGTAAATTTGAAGAAGGAAAGCAACTGGAGCAAAAAAGGATTTCTGAAGAATTACACGATGGTATTTTAGGAGAAATGCTGGGAATACGACTAATTCTGAGTGGTTTAAACGATCGTGAAGATGAAGCTTCGGTTTTGCAAAGGGCAGAACTCATTGAAAAGCTAAGAGGGCTAGAGGAAGAAATACGTACAATTTCCCATGAACTTAACGATGCGGCTTATCAAAAAATTCATAACTTTATTGTATCCTTGGAAGATTTGGTCAATTCCATTGGCAAGTCTTCGGGAATGGCATGTTTCTTTACCTATGCAGGAGATGTGGAATGGGATAATTTGGATGGCGACATTAAAATAAACGTATACCGAATAGTCCAGGAATCCTTGCAAAATTGCATAAAGCATGCAGAATGTACAGCGGTACGCATTGGTTTTGTATTGCAGGAAGAACAACTAAAATTAACCATTACCGATGATGGTATTGGGTTCGATACCGCCAAAGGAAGACGGGGCATAGGTTTGCGCAATGTTAAGGCCAGAGTTAAAAAACTGGAAGGAACCTATACCATAATAAGCAAGAAAGGCGATGGTACAACCATAGTGGTATTGCTACCATATAATAAAACGGAATTAAATGATCCAAGAGATTTTTTGGAGCAGGAGCAAATACTGAATGTCTAATTTGATAAATTAATAGTGGGATGAAAACTCTTCGAATACTAGCAATTGATGATCATGAAATGACAATGCTGGGGTATAAATTTATTCTGGAGCGGATTGTTTTTGAAGATCACAGTATAATTGTAGACACCGCCAACACCTATGAAGGTGGTAAAAAACTTATCGAAGATTCTGTTAATTCCTTTAAATATGACATTTTGTTCATGGATGTGCAGTTATTTCCGCCCAATGAAGACCAGCCACATACTGGAGAGGACCTAGGGGTTTTGGCCCGTCAATTAGTGCCGGATACCAAAATTGTATTTATGTCCTCTTTTAGTGATAATTACAGAATTAACAGTATTCTTAAATCTGTAGATCCAGATGGATATTTGGTAAAAACCGATATTGATCCAAAAACATTGGAAGAAGCTGTAAAGACCGTGGTCATAAATCCACCGTACTATTCTTCAAAAGCGTTGGCTGCCATAAGAAAGAAAATGACCAATGATATTACTTTGGATGAAAAGGACAAAAAGATATTGTACCATCTTTCCATAGGAACCAAAAATAAAGATTTGGAGAAATTTATTCGCTTATCACCTTCTTCAATAGAAAACAGAAAAAGACACTTAAAATCACTTTTTGGCACCGAAAATGAGAATGATCTGGCGTTAATTTTAGCGGCAAAAAACAGAGGTTTTATCTAACCCAAGATTGTTCCCCATTTTTCACAAAAGTCTTTCCACTTGCATTAATTCGGTTTTTTTGCCAAAAAAAACGGCAATTACTAGAAAATCCCCAGAATTTTTAAGGTTTTCCTCCAATCCTAAAAAAAAGATTCGTTTTAACTTTGGTATAGAACATATATCCAAACTAACAGCCATGTCATTAGAAAAAAATAGTAATACAAACTTCCCCCTTGATGGCATCAACTCATTTGTCGCCCTTGAAGGATTACTCGATTTTATTAAGATTTTGGAGAAAGATTTTTTCGCTACGATAAAGCTTCATTGGAATTACCATGCCGATAGTGAAAAAACTGATTTAATTTTAGAGCTGTTTTGCAATTACGGACTCACTGAAAGTCTTCACCATTTTAACCATGGCAACTGGGGTGGTTTTTCTATCGAGAAGGGAAATCCTATGGTACAATCATCTTTTGGTAAGGCCTTTCAAAAATTATGTGACAATAATGCCAATGCTATAGACATAGCCGAGGCCTCTTTTCATTTTAAAGACACATCAATAATCGTTACCAGAATTTATGAACATAGTGTTCCCGAGCAGCTGGGTGAGGTAATCTTTAAAATTAGTGAGCATTTTGTTCATTTTACAAAGGGCCTCACTGAAATGCCTTATGAGATTTTTGTCCCTGTTTTTGAAGATCCAACGCAAAATGTCTTTGAAATTGAACAGAACTATTTTGACTACTGGGGTATTTATTTTGAGAACGATACACAACACAATGCCATGGTCTACAACCTCAAGACCAAACAGCTCAGCAAGGAAGACTTTTTCCTTTTGGAATAATTTTAAACCTTAGGCTTAACCTAAGACACCCTACGTTAGTAAACGTTAAACAAAGGTCTTGACTTCATTAAGTCATTGACCTTTTTTCTTATTTGGGAAATATGCTGTTCATTATCCGGGGACATTACAACTTCATCTATAAACCCTACTATGGTCTCCATATCATCTTCGTTTAAGCCACGGGTAGTTATTGCTGGGGTTCCAAAACGAATGCCCGAGGTAATGAATGGCGATTGATCATCAAAAGGCACCATATTTTTATTTGCTGTAATGGCAGCCCGCTCCAACGCCTTTTCGGCATCCTTTCCGGTAATGTTCTTATTTCTAAGATCAATTAGCATCATATGATTGTCGGTTCCTCCAGAGATGACCTTATAATCTCTTTTCATAAATGCTTGTGCCATGGCATCGGCATTTTTCTTAACCTGAAGCATATAATGTAAAAAACCATCCGTTAACGCTTCACCAAATGCAATTGCCTTCGCCGCAATGATATGTTCCAAGGGGCCTCCTTGGTTTCCTGGAAATACTGCCAGATCCAACAAGCCGGACATTTTACGCAGATTTCCATTTTTTAATCGAATCCCAAAAGGGTTTTCAAAATTTTCTCCCATCAGAATAAGTCCACCCCGCGGACCACGCAAGGTTTTATGCGTTGTTGTCGTAACAATATGACAATGCGGAATGGGATCGTTTAAAATACCCTTGGCAATCAAACCAGCAGGATGCGAAATATCAGCCAACAACAGGGCACCTACACTATCTGCAATTTCCCTGAACCGCTTAAAATCCATATCTCTAGAATAAGCGGATGCACCAGCAATAATCATTTTTGGTTGTTCCTTGGTAGCAATTTCCTGAATTTTGTCGTAGTTCAAGGTACCTGTTTCTTCGTCAACTCCATAAAAAACCGGTCTATATAGTCTTCCTGAAAAGTTTACGGGAGAACCATGGGTAAGATGTCCACCATGTGCCAGATCAAAACCAAGGATAGTATCCCCTGGCTTTAAACAAGCATGATATACCGATGCATTTGCTTGAGAACCCGAGTGTGGCTGCACGTTGGCATACGCTGCTCCAAAAAGTTCCTTTGCCCTGTCTATGGCCAATTGTTCTATTTCATCAACCACTTCACAACCTCCATAGTAACGTTTTCCTGGATAGCCTTCAGCATATTTATTGGTTAAAACAGAGCCCGAGGCCTCCATAACCTGGGGACTTGTAAAGTTTTCGGAAGCGATAAGTTCTATTCCTTCTATCTGTCTTTCCTTTTCACGGGCTATAAGCTCAAAAATCTCTTGGTCTCTTTGCATTTACATTAAAATTAAGAAGTGGTAAAATTACGAATAGCAAAGCTAATTAAATTGAAAAAAAATGTTGTAGAAATTGATTTTATCCAACAACAATTAACAATACTTCAAGAATTTCGCACCCTCAATAAAAAAAAACTCTTTTTTATACCGTTCGTCGAGATTATACTACCGCTGGTCCTTTTTCGTTAATAGGTTGTGGTTTTTTGGCATAGCTATTGAAAACCATATGTAAACCAATAAAATCGAAAGCCATGAAAAAACTATTACTCATGTGTATTACCGTCTTACTTGTTGCCTGTGGCGGAGTTAAGCAAACCCAAGAAGCTTTAAATAGCGGAAATTATACTTCTGCTATGAACAAGGCCATTAAAAACCTAGCAGAAAACAAGGCTAAGAAAGGAAATCAAGCCTACATTCTATTGCTGGAAGATGCCTTTGTAAAGAATACCGAGAGAGAGATGGAGCAAATTTTGTTTTTAGAACGGGATGGTAATCCGGCTAACCTGGAAACTATTTATAACAAGTACCTGCAATTAAAGGGTATTCAAGAGCGCATTAAGCCCTTACTCCCTCTTTCCATTATAGATGAAGGTAGAAATGCAAGTTTTAACTTTACAAATTACAATGCCGATATTCTTGGCACCAAAAACAGTTTATCTGAATATTTATACACAAATGCTTCTTATTTATTGACATCTGCTCAGGAAAAAGAAGATTACAGAGCTGCCTACAACGACCTTAAGTATTTAGAAAAAATAAATCCAGGATACAAGGAAACCGCCAACAAGATCAATCAGGCCTATACCAAGGGATTGGAATATGTACGTGTAGCTATTGCCAATGAGACACAGCAAATTATCCCTGAACGATTAGAAAGTGAGCTGCTGGATTTCAATGGCTTTGGTATTAATGATTTTTGGAGGGAATACCATACTAACCCTTTGGAGAACGTGAAATATGATTATGCCATGAATTTAAACTTCAGACAAATCAATATCTCTCCAGAACAGGTGCGTGAAAAGCAGATTATCAAGGAAAAGCAGATCAAAGATGGATATGAATATCTATTAGACAAAGATGGAAATGCAGTAAAGGATAGTCTAGGGAATAGAATAAAGGTGGATAGACTTAAAACTGTAACGTGTAATTTCTATCAGTTCACGCAGTTTAAAAGTGCCCAAATTGGAGCAAAGGTAAGTCTAACAGACCTATCCAATGGTCAGGAAATAAATACGTATCCGCTGTCCAGTGAATTTATCTTTGAACACATCTATGCCAATCACAAAGGTGATAAAAGGGCTTTGAACAACGATTTAATAACACTTTTAGATGTAAGGGCTATACCCTTCCCCAGCAATGAACAGATGGTCTATGACGCAGGTGAGGATTTAAAGGCAAGATTAAAATCCATCATTTCCGAGAATCAATTTGTTGCAGGAAACCAATTTAACGATTAGATTAGTTTAAAGTAGTGACGAGTGGAGTTGGCAGCATTTAAGATTTTGCCCAACTCCGCTTTAACCTACAGCACATTTCCATTATACATATAGCGCCAGATCAGTTTCCGCTATGGCGCCATGGGAAGTATGATATACCACTTGCCCATTCTTAATGATTAAAAGCTGGGGGGACTGATGTATCACCTGAAATTTATGCTGTACCGCATTGGAAACTTCCCTATGGGCATGCAAATCCAAAAAGTAAAGATCAATTGCACTTTCAAGTGAATAAGAGTTGGTGAACATATTCAATACCATTCTACTGATACCACAGGTGGTTGAATGTTTAAAAATAAGTTGGGATTTCGTCATGGACTTTTCAGCAATCTCATCCAATTGATCAATTGATCCTAAGGGAATCCATGGAACCCTTGTTTCTTTTTTTTCCCGTTCGGTCTTTTTTCCAAATACACTATTAAACAATCCCATACTACAAATTTAATAGTTCTGTCGAGTAAGGGCAAAAAGCTTACAAAGATGACGAAATGTCCTTTATTTTCAATGCTTTAGTGACATTTTGACCGTATATCTCCAATGGTAGGGTTGTTGAATTATCAAAAACAAAAGACATTTGAAAATGAATTTCAACAATTATACTATAAAATCACAAGAAGCCATACAGCAAGCGCAACTGCTTGCCCAAGAGCATGGACATCAGCAAATAGAAAATGAACATCTGTTTAAAGCCATTTCATTGGTTGACGAAAATGTACTGCCTTTTATTTTGAAAAAATTGAGTGTTAAAACGGCTCTCCTTGATCAAATTATTGAAAAGGAATTGAAAAGTTTACCCCAAGTGTCCGGTGCTGAAATAATGCTCTCCAGAGAAACCGGAAAATCCTTAAACGAAGCCAATATCATTGCTAAGAAGCTGGGCGATGAATTTGTTTCCATTGAACATTTATTGCTGGCTATCTTTAAATCAAAGAGCAAAGTAGCCGCCATATTAAAAGATCATGGGGTTACCGAGAAAGATTTGAATGCCGCTATTCAAGAATTGCGCAAGGGAGGAAAAGTGACTTCTCAAAGTGCTGAGAACACCTACAATTCGTTAGATAAGTATGCTAAAAACCTAAACCATCTTGCAGACAGTGGAAAACTAGATCCGGTTATTGGAAGGGACGAAGAAATTAGACGTGTATTGCAGATTCTTTCAAGAAGAACAAAGAACAATCCAATGTTGGTTGGAGAGCCCGGCGTGGGTAAAACGGCCATAGCAGAAGGACTGGCACATCGGATTGTGCAGGGAGATATTCCAGAAAACCTAAAGGATAAGACTATTTATTCACTGGACATGGGTGCTCTAATAGCCGGCGCCAAATATAAGGGGGAGTTTGAGGAGCGATTAAAGTCCGTAATTAAGGAAGTTACTTCGGCAGATGGCGATATTGTGCTTTTTATTGATGAGATACATACATTAGTGGGTGCAGGAGGCGGTCAAGGGGCCATGGACGCCGCCAACATTCTAAAACCCGCCTTGGCAAGAGGGGAACTTAGGGCAATTGGTGCTACCACATTAGATGAATACCAAAAGTATTTTGAAAAAGACAAGGCATTGGAGCGCAGGTTCCAGAAAGTGGTAATTGATGAACCTAATACGGAAAGTGCCATATCCATTCTAAGGGGAATCAAGGAAAAGTATGAAACACATCATAAAGTACGTATCAAAGATGAAGCAGTAATTTCTGCCGTAGAACTCTCCCAGCGTTACATTACCAATCGTTTTCTGCCAGACAAAGCTATTGACCTTATGGATGAAGCAGCGTCCAAGTTGCGTATGGAAATTAATTCTAAGCCCGAAGAATTGGACGTTTTAGACCGGAAAATCATGCAATTGGAAATTGAGATTGAGGCCATAAAACGAGAGGATGACAAAGCCAAATTGAAAAGCTTAAATCTAGAACTTGCCAATATAAAAGAGGAGCGAAATGAAATTTTTGCTCAATGGGAAAGTGAGAAAATCGTTGTGGACAATATTCAAAAATCAAAACAGGATATTGAAAACTTTAAATTGGACGCAGAACGTGCAGAAAGAAATGGTGATTATGGCAAAGTGGCCGAATTACGCTATGGAAAAATAAAAGAATCTCAAGAAAACCTGGAACGATTTCAGGAAGAACTGACCAAACAACAACGGTCGGGGACCCTTATAAAAGAAGAGGTGACGAACGAGGATATTGCGGAGGTAGTTGCTAAATGGACTGGTATTCCCGTAAACAAAATGCTGCAAAGTGAACGTGAAAAGCTTCTACAACTGGAAGATGTGCTACACAAACGGGTTGTAGGTCAGGAAGAGGCCATAGTGGCCGTGTCCGATGCCATTAGAAGAAGTAGGGCAGGCCTTCAAGACGAAAAAAAACCTATTGGCTCTTTTTTATTCCTTGGAAATACCGGAGTTGGTAAAACAGAACTGGCAAAAACATTGGCCGCTTATTTGTTTGATGACGAGAACGCCATTACCCGCATAGATATGAGCGAGTATCAAGAACGTCATTCGGTAAGTAGATTGGTTGGAGCTCCTCCAGGATATGTGGGCTA
>JBDWSS010000064.1:0-10407 GCA_039985375.1 Flavobacteriaceae bacterium | reverse complement strand
ATATTTTTAAGTTCGTTGGACCGAACAGGAACCAAATAATTATGGGTTGTTGAATCCAAACCAATCCCTGAGTGCAACATGCGATCTTGAAAATCAGAAACCAAGATTAAATTTTTAATCGTGTTCCCCGATTCGGAAAACAGGGTCTTTGCCTTTAGCTGAACTTCGTCAACATTCAACTGCTTATGCGTATAATCCAAGGACAATAAATCATTTTTGATATCATTGATTGTAATGTCTTTATAGGTCTTTGTATTGGTAAAAAGACTAAAAGCTGCTGTTTCATCAATATGCTTGACCAAATCCTGAACCGCTTTTTCCAAAAGGGACAGTCCATTAGACTTGGCTTGCATGCTAAAAGAATCATCCAGATAGATTACTATTTCTTTTTCTTGCAAGGCTGTTTTAGTAGATACAAAAGGTTGTGCGAATGCTATAACAATAAAAGCTAGCATTAACATCCTTGTTAGTAGTAATAACCACTTTTTGAGGGTATTACTTTTTCTGGATTCTGAAATTACCTTTTGTAGCATAGCCACATTGGTAAAAGGAGTCTTTTTAAAACGGCGTAACTGAAAAAGGTGAATTAAAATGGGAATGAGGAGCAGTAATAGGGCCCAAAGGATTTCTGGATGTTTAAATTGCATTCCCAATTTTGATTAGACAAATATAGGGATTAAAACAATTTTGTTTTGGGTTTTGTTTTGTTAAGACTTTGATAATTTACATTGAAGAACCCATATTTATTGTTTAGCAAAAGAAAAAGAAGTCATTTCCTACCCTTTGATTTAATTCCTTTAAATAGTTTTTTATCTCAAGCTGGGCGCCTTCATTGGCCACGGTAACAATGCTTTGCGGTTTCTTTAGACCTTCTAAAATGGAAAAATGATGTAATACCTTTCCATAAATCTTTTTATTTATTTTATTTGGATTGTCGCAAAGCCAAATAAAGCTAATATCTTTTTTTATCAAGTTCTTTGCTATCGATTTTCCTTTAAAACCGGCTCCCCAAATGACCAAAGGTCTTTCACTGTTGCGGTCCAGTTTTAAAAAATAATACAATTTAATGTCTAAAAAATAATTTTGTGCATAATGCTCATGCGTTCTGGAAGTACGAGTATCATAGTCTCGCCAAAGATGTAAAACCTGATTACAAGGAATAATTTTCATTCCTTTTTCATAAAATCGAAATGTGAGATCATAATCTTCAGGATACCTGTTGGGTTCAAAAGCCCCACAAGCCTCAAAATCTCGTTTCCATGCCATCCAACAGGGGGAGGGCACCACACATTCTTTGTAGATTTCAGAGTAATTGTTTCCATTAAGCGTCAATTGGTTTAACCACTTTTCATAGCGGTCATAACCATTGCTAATTCCCCGGTCGGAAAAATATCTTACCTGGCCCACCGCCAAATGTCCTTCGCCTTTATCCATTAATGAATCTACCATAATTTGAAGCCGGTTCGGCTTCATAATATCATCAGAATCCATTCTGGTAATAAAATTTCCAGCACTTTGTGCGTAAGCGATGCGCAACGCTGGAATAATTCCCTCCCCATCATTTTTAAAAACCTTTATTCGTGAATCCTTCTTAGTGTAGGAGGTGAGTATAGCGACGCTCTCATCTTGAGAATGGTCGTTCACGGCCAAAACTTCCCAATTCTTATAGGTCTGCTCCAAAATGGAATCTAAACATTCAGGCAAAAATTGAGCTGTATTTTTAAAAGGTATAAGAATACTTACCAAAGCTTGTTGCATGGACGCAAAATACGCAAAATCGTATGTAGTGATACAAAATGGTAAAGAGGCATAGAACTTCCATGCTCCATTGACAAATTGGTAAACTATATGATTTTTACATTTCGTTTCAAATGAGATTGAACCTCTTTATTTGAAAATGGGATGTAAGGTGTTGATTGAGAAATCCCAAAAACCCGTTGCTACTAGTTTCCAATAAATGGCACCCCACACAAATTGCATAAAGCCATTTTTAGTCAAAAAGCTGGCTACGTTGGTCCATAAGCGACATCCGTCAATTCCAGCCCTATTTCTCCAAATTGCCTGATTATCTTCTGCATATAATACGAAAACTCCATCGGAAAAAGTCGAAATATGGCCATATCCCATGGACACCTAAATTGGACAATGGATTGAAATCACTAAGAACGCATCATGAAAAATGACAAAAAAATCTTTACATGCCTGGTTTTATTAGTACTCTCCATTGAATTATCAGGACAAGCGCAAGTCAACTACGACCCTAAACCCTTAGAGGAAGTCCAGAACCACATTAAAGAACATGGGCACTTGCCCAATATTCCCTCAGCAAAAGAAATGGAGGAAAATGGGATTCAACTAGGGGAAATGAATATGAAGTTCTTGGGGAAGATTGAGGAGTTGACCTTGTATGTAATTCAGCAACAAAAAGAAATAGAATCCCTAAAAACAAAGATCAAATGAAAAAGCTAATCATCGTTCTACTAATATTCGCCTTCTTTCAGTTAAACGGTCAGACCAGTATTTATATCAGGGGAACCGGATTAAACTATTCAGCTTCAAGAGTTGTAAAAATGGGCGACAATTATTTGGTATACGGCTCTGGAAGAGGGCTTTGTCTTACGATAATCGATGCCCCAACCCATCAACATGTCTCATCCATTGTCTATGACACCTATGGGGATTCAACTGCTTCAAATAATCTGGCAACGGCGCTGAATAACCTCCAACGGTCGCAAATCGGGATTCTGACCTCATTTGATGCCTGGGAAAGCAACGTGACCTCCACTTTACAGGACGCAGCTCGAAGGTTGGGACTTTATAAACTTGGTGGAGGACTGAGTTCTGGCTATCGAAGACCGTATGCGTCCATCTTTAGGGGTTCAGGGACATCTGTTGGTAACACCACTCCAAACCATATTGCTTATGAGGTGGTGCAATCCCGGGATTCCAATGCCGAAAGAGCAGTGATAGCAACTTGGTTGATTGAGGATGCCTTTGTTGGCAACAACATTACCAATGCTCTGGTCAGCGGCAATGGGGAGCATGTTGGAGCCTCAGTTTTAGTAAATCATCTGGGTCATGTAGGCATAGGTACCAACACTCCAGACTCCATGCTTACCGTAAAGGGAGACATTCATGCAGAGGAGGTACAAGTAGACCTTTCCGTTCCAGGACCTGACTATGTCTTTAAGGAGGATTACGACCTTAAATCCTTAGAGGAAGTCCAGAACCACATTAAAGCGCATGGGCATTTGCCCAATATTCCCTCAGCCCAAGAAATGGAAGAAAATGGGATTCAACTAGGGGAAATGAATATGAAGCTCTTGGAGAAGATTGAGGAGTTAACGCTATATATATTGGAGCAGGAGAAAAGAATAGGTGTTTTAGAAAAACAAGTAAAGCTATAATATAGATTTATCCATTAGGATTATAAAAAATGAATAAACTTTTGTTAAGAATGAAAAAAAATAAAATAGTTGCTTCTCTTTCTTTACTGTTTTTAATTTGCATGAATATTAATCAATTAAGTGCGCAATCTTCACAGCCCCCGAATGTAATACCACCAGATCCTAAATCTGCTGAGTTTCAAAAATATTTAGGATATCCTGTTTCGCATTCTACAGGGATTCCACAGATTAATATTCCTTTATATACAATGAATGCTTCAGGAATAAGTATTCCTTTTAATCTAAGTTACCATGCTTCTGGTATTAAAGTAGATCAATTAATGGGATCCATAGGTTTAGGGTGGTCCATGTCCCCAGGGTTTAGGATTACTAGGACAGTCAGGGGTAATCCTGATGACAAGGTACCTACGAATGATATAAGAGATTTAGGTACATATAACTGGCCAGCAGAAAACGATACTATTAATAATTATTTAAGTAATGATCCTAACTTTTATTCTGATGCTAAGTTTGAGTATTTATACAAGATAACACCTTATAAGTATGGGGATGGCATGTTTGGTGTTCTCATCCCACATAACCCTTACCCTCAACCTTCAGATACACAGCATGATATTTTTTCAGTTCACCTTCCAAATGTAAATGCAACTTTTATATTAGAGTGGATAAACAATGAATTAAAAGCTACCACAATTCCAGAATCTAGCCTTAAAATTGATGTATTAGGAGTAGATTCTTCTGGTAAATTTAATTCATTTAAAGTAACCGATGAAAATGGTATAGTATATAGGTTTGGAGTCTCTGATGATTTTAGTAATACAGGAAGGCACTTTGAATACAATGAAGATTCTGAAACTGTAACTAGTTGGTTATTAACCGAAATTGACCCGCCAGGAATCAATAATAAAATAACATTTAGTTTTAACGACCCTATTACCGTATCTAATCAGGCTAACTTGTCCAATAGTATCAGCTTTATTGATGAGATAAAAGGAACTAGTGTTCATTGTCAGCCAGACCCTCAAAACAATAATGCTCCGTGTGATAATGATCCAAAAAACCCAATTATTATTTCCAATAGTACGGCTTCTTTCCCCCAAGTATTTTCTATAAAAAGCATTTCTGAGATTAATTATGAAACGGGAGAACATATAAGTTTTTCCTATTCTCAAGCATCTGGTAGTTACGATGCCTTAGATAATGTACTTTTTAGGAATAAGAACAATAAAATTATAAAGACCATAAATCTTGAGCGTGATGAAAATAAACAGTTAAAAAAACTTGAGATAAGTGGGGAGGGTGCTTATAAATTTGTTTATAACGATCAAGTAATATCGGCTATTGGAGGGTATATTGGGCAAGATTTTCTAGGTCTTTACAATGGTATAAATACATCGGGCAGTGGGGTTCCAAAGATGTTTCTTAGTCATAGTAATGATCTTTGGCCTTATTTAATAGGGGATACGAATCCAAAATTTAGCCCTAAAGATTCCCAAGCCCGTATTTTACAAAATATTATATACCCTACCGGAGGGCAAACCAGTTTTCAATACGAACCTAATATGTATTTGGAAGGGAATGTACCAGTTTGTGGTATGGGGTTACGTATTAAAGAAATAGACACATATGACCCTGTATCTGGTAAAACAATTTCAAAATCCTATACCTATGGAGAGAATGAAGATGGTGTAGGTAATAGTACTTTGCCTCCCCAAACATACCGCGATGCCTATATAACGGAAGACCTTACTATTACAACTAGTGGTAGCTATAGAACTAGAACTGTAAGTCCGTATGCACATAGCAGTTTCACATCAGAACCTATTATATGGTATGATGAGGTAACGGAATATAATTCCAGTAATGCAAATAACAATATTGGCAAGATTATTTATAACTACGAGTTTGAGAGTACGGATTATTTACTTTTCCATATCGAAGGTATTTCACAAGCAAATCCAACCCATATAGGTCCACCTGTATTTTTCCCAGATGTTATGAGAAATATTGGAGGAAGTCCTAGACTAGTTCGTCAAGAAATAAAAGACTTTGAGGGCAATACTGTACAGTTAGTAGAGAATGGGTATTCGTTAGATAGAAGACTAGTTTTAAATGTATTTCCTTTTGTAAACGCTAGGTATGTAGAGGATAATTCAAACGAACCTAGAAGCTTACTGCAGACCATTGTTTTAGCTGAGGGGTCTTCATTATATCAATATATTGGAGGAGTTGGTTTCTTAAAGGGAGAAAACTATTATTTAGAATTAAGAAATCATAGACTTACTTCCACCACACAAACAGATTATAGAAATGGGGAAGCTGTAGTTGCTAAAACAAGCTATGATTATGATAATACCTACTCTTTTAACTTAAAATCTAAAACAACAACAACAAGTGACGAAGGTACTATCACTGAAAAATATTACTACCCAGTAGGGGACGCGATACCCAGTTTCACCAATTTAACTACGGATCAACAAAACCTGGTGAATACCTTTGCAGCACAGAAAAATTATCAGAGTCGAATAATAGAAAAAGAGGTTTACAAAAATAACACCTTGCTTTCTACAGAACTTTATGGATATAAAGATTTTGGTAATTCTTTTTATAAACTACAAAACCCATATATAAAGAAAGGAACCTCTGTTTTTCAAAAACCTTTTACTTTATCGTATGATGAAAAAGGAAATATAACAAAAATTGAAAAGACTAATGGCACACAATCTATATATGCTTGGGGTTATAATAAACAATATCCGATTGTAAAAATAGATAACATTACATCTTCAGAAGCAGAATCCTTAGAGAGTTTAATAGTGTCTGCAGAGAATGCTTCTAATTTAGATGTTTCAGAGGTGTCTAATAATAAAAGCACTGAGAATAATCTTATAACAGCTTTAGATGCTATTAGAAATAGCCTATCTAACACCAATGCCATGGTTAATACTTATACCTATGATCCAATTGTTGGTATAACTACTGTCACCGATCCCAAGGATTATACCATGCATTATAACTATAACACCGATTTTAAGTTAGAAAGCATTAAAGATAAACAAGATAAGGTTATTACAGATTATGAGTATCATTATGTTCCTTTTGATACCTATGAGCCAATAGATGTGCCTAGCTATACCGGAGATTTAGATTGTGGAAGTGGAGAAACCTTATATGAAATCCAAGCATACACTATAAGTACTCCAGAACTTTCCTTTGGTAATGTGGAAGTAGGAGATTCAGGTGTCTTGACTTTTTATATTGAAAATACCACGCTTGACATCTTTCCAACCAATTATTTACAGGTTGAAATTTCACTGCCAGATGATTTTGCCTTACAGTCTCCTAGTTCTTTTTCGGTTACTAGAGGAACACCTAGGGCCGTCGAGGTTTTATTTAATCCAAATGAGGTAGGAGCTTTTTCGGGCAATCTTTTTATTGAATCAACAGCAACAGGTCAGCCTTATATAAGTTTATCCGGTAACGGTACTGCGCCCCCAACAAGTGGTAATAGCAAAATTATTGATATTAGAGACAATAATGGTAATCCAATAAGTAGCCTGGATTTTGGTTCGGTAAATCAGAATGATAATCTAGAAAGAACATTTAGAATTTATAACACAGGGGATTCCATTCTAAATCTTAGTTCAATAGATTCCAGTGATTTTTTCGTTTTTGGTACGAACCCACCTACAGGCACAAGCATTCCTTCTGGGGGGTTTGTTGAATTTCGTATAGATTTTAATAATTATTCTTTAAATCCAGGTAATTATAATGCAACTATTACAATTAACTCCAATAAAACCAGTGGGAATAATTTTTTATCCGTTTCAGGAATAGTTACCGAGTAATAAAAAATTTTAAAAAACATAAAAATTCAAACTGCATGAAAACACACCAATATATTCTCACCATATTTTTATTGACAAGTTCATTTATAAGCGCTCAAAGTGTATCGGAAAACTTGTTAGGTACCTGGGAGTTTAATTATGTTACATCGGTATCTATGATGAGTCCAGCATCTAAGTCTTATTATGATAGTATGAGTGCTACTAAGCAAAGCATTTATATCAGTAAATATAGCAATCGTAAGATTACATTTCATAATAGCGGAACCTATACCCAACTATTTGCGAGTGGTAGGAGTACCACTGCAATATGGTCTATTAATTCTTTGGACGAAATTGTAGTTACCACTCCAAATGGTAAGACCTATACTTACACTATAACTAGTTTAGATGCATTGGCATTAGTTTTAACTCCTAAAAAGTCTTTAGAGGCTCTAGGGTCTACAGTATTCACAAATTGGTATTTAGAAAAACAATAAAGTATATACGATGAAGAATTTATATAAAAAGCATTCGTTTTTTAACTTTTTTAACGTTGTATGTTTAGTTTTTACAAGCAGTTTGTACTCACAAGAGTATATAGTAGAGGGTTCTACAAGCCCTGTTTTAAATGTAGAGACAGATTATTATTTTGTAACCAGTTCTTATAGTAATCCTCCAAGTAGTATAACAAACTATTATTGGGATGTTTCAGGTGGTGGTATCATTACAGAATCGAACACTGCGTTTTATTATGCCTTTACCGCAGATTCAGACGTTTCTATTACATGGAATACTTTAGGTGTAAAAACTATATATGTAGATGCAATAGGAGATTACGGAGATTATTCTGTAGATTTATCAGTAACAGTAGCTGGCTCAACTCCTTTACCCCCAACTCAAGATGATATAACTGTAACGAATAATTGTGGCAATACGGTATTAACCAAAGGTACTCCCCAAGAAGATAATGTTGTTTGGTATTGGCAAACGACAAACGGTGGGAAGGAAACGAATAAGACTGCTGCCACCGTTACCTTTACGAGTAGTGGTACGTATTATTTACGAGCAAAAAACACACTATATAATACATGGAGTTTAATATCTAGAGCTATTGATTATACGGTGAAAGAAGTCCCAAATACGCCTAGTTTAAGTAGTGTAACGCATCCTACTTGTACGAATTCCAATGGTAGTTTCACCATTACGAATTATAATAGTGCCTATACGTATAGCGTAAGTCCTTCCTTTGGCGTCACCCGATCGGGTAGTACTATTACGGCCCCAACGGGCACATATACAGTAACAGCAACTCAAAATGGCTGTAGTGCAACATCTAGCACAAAAACCGTAAACGCACAACCTGTAATATCTGTAGCTCCGGCCTTAAGTATAATAGTGCACCCAAGCTGCTTTAATTCCAATGGACGTTTTATGATTACTAATTATAATAGCTCGTATACCTATAATGTAAATCCTTCCACTGGAGTAAGTCAATCTAACGATGTTATTTTTGCTCCATCGGGTACATATACAGTAACAGCAACTCAAAACGGCTGTGTATCTCCAATTTCAGTTGGTATTACCATGAACGCACAACCGAACATACCAGATACACCTCTTTTAAGTTCTGTGTCACAATCTAGTTGTACGAATCCTGAAGGAAGTTTTACCATTACCAATTATAATAGTGCCTATACGTATAGTATAAGTCCTTCCTCTGGAGCTATTCAATCTGGTAACACTATTACAGCCTCAGCGGGGACATATACGGTAACCGCTACACAGAATGGATGTAATTCCTCTTCCGATAGTAGAACTATTAATAGTATCAACGATACTACTTGGTATGACGATTCGGATGGCGATGGATTAGGAGACCCAAGTATAAGTGTCACCCAATGCTCCCAACCAGCAAACTATGTAGATAATGCAAATGACCAGTGTATAAATGTTACCTCTACAGGTAATAATTGTACACCAGCAGTCATAAGCAGTAATCCTGCAAGTCATAATTATATATACGCCCGTAGTTACCAAACAGAACGTAGTGCCTCTACCAATTTTTTTACGCCAGATGATGGTTTGGTACAAAATATTACCTATTATGATGGTTTAGGACGCCCTTCACAACAAATAGGAATAGACCAGTCTCCCAATAGAGAAGATATAGTAACCCATATAGACTATGATGCTTATGGAAGAACAGACAAAGAATACCTACCTATTTCTGTATCCGGAACCTTAGGTCATTTTAATACTGATGCAGAAAGTGCAATTATAGATTTTTATAGTAATTCTATAAACTACGATAATACGGAAAACCCCTATTCCCAAAAATATTTTGAACCTTCGCCATTAAATAGGGTTCTAAAGCAAGGAGCTCCAGGAGCAGCATGGGAGCTTAGTAAGAATACAAACGGTACTGTAAAACCAGAGGGTGAAGACCACGCCATAGAATTTGGCTATGAAACAAATAGCGTAGGAGAAGTACGTTTATTTAGAGTTGATTTAAGTGGTGGAGAAGATAACCCTATTTTAGAAACGACAGATGATTATACAAAAAACGAGTTGTATAAAAACATTACCAAAGATGAAAACCACACCTCGGCAGACGGTAAAAACCATACCACAGAGGAGTACACGGACAAACAAGGAAGAGTAATATTAAAACGTACCTATGCGGACCTCTCTTCCTTTGGGGGAGACACAGAGGTGGAACACGACACTTATTACGTATATGATGATTATGGAAACCTTACCTATGTACTGCCCCCCAAGATGGATGCCAGTACCGAGACTCTAGCGAACATCAGCGCCAACATGAACGAACTGGGCTACCAATACATCTATGATCAAAGGAACCGTTTGGTGGAAAAGAAGATTCCGGGTAAAGGGTGGGAACATATTGTCTACAACAAACTGGACCAGCCGGTGATGACGCAGGACAGTATCCAACGACAAACTGGGGAATGGCTCTTTACCAAATACGATGCCTTTGGCCGCGTGGCCTATACAGGTAAGGCGGCCGACGATCGCAACAGGTCTGCTATTCAAACCGAAGTGGACGGATTGACCACCGATTTATGGGTAGTTCAGCAAACCACAGATAAGAATACGGAATATAGTGAAGATGTGACCATCTATTATGACAATACTGCTTATCCAACAACTAC
>JBDWSS010000063.1:0-6386 GCA_039985375.1 Flavobacteriaceae bacterium | reverse complement strand
GTAAAATAGCGTATACAATCGATGATTACATATTTTTTCATTTGTTCTATAATTTAAATTTTTTTGTACCTAATTTACTTGCACTATGGTAATTTTCTGGCCCACCGTAGTAGGCACATCATATAGATAACTGTTTTTTAGCCTAATGTTACCTAAATCGACATCATCTGAAACCAATGGCTCTAGTATTGTAGGGGTTTGATAAAAATCATTGGTATTGATACCCTTTGCTATTTTTAGCTGTTTACCATCCTCCAACTTAAGTTTTGCATAAGACCTGATTCTACAATTGCCCCCAAGGGAAGATTCGATTACGGCCTTTACAAGTTTACCCTCTTTCCACTCCAGTGATTCTAGTAGATAGCCACCCCTGACTCTTAAACCGGTTACTTTTCCATCTTTCCAAACATCCGGTAATGCTGGAAGCAGGTGTAGTGCTCCATCATGACTTTGCACTAACATTTCGGCTAATCCAGATGTAAATCCAAAATTACCATCAATTTGAAAAGGAGGATGGGCATCCAACATATTGGCGTAGGTACCCCCGCCTTTGGGAGAATCCGGTTTACCTACTAATTTTATTTGCTCTCGCATTAATTTATAGGCATGGTTACCATCCAATAATCTGGCCCAAAGATTGATTTTCCAGTTCATAGACCATCCGGTAGAGGGGTCACCCCTGTGAATCAATACCTTTTTAGCAGCTTCGAACAGTTCAGGATTTCTATAAGGCGATATTTGATTGGAAGGATATAGACCATACAAATGGGATACATGACGGTGCTTGTCTTCCGGATCGTCCCAATCTTTGATCCATTCCTGAATCTGCCCATGCTGCCCAATTTGCATGGGAGGCAAGTTTGGAAGTGTTTCCTCTATTTTAGCGATAAGTTCCTCATCGCGCTGCAATAGTTTGGCCGCCTTGACGGTTTTGGTCAAGATATCAAAGACCAATTGATTGTCCATGGTAGTTCCGTAAGCGACATTCACCATGTTTTCATGATGTTTTGGTCTGTTTTCGGGCGATGTGGAAGGCGATATAACCAGCCAATTATTTTCAGGTTCTGGGGTTAAAAAACTTAAACTGAACTCTGTTGCCCCTTTCATAGCAGGATATACGCTTCGTAAATATTCCAAATCGCCGTTGAACATAAATTTGTCCCATAAGTGTTGACTCAACCATAAACCTCCTGTGGGCCACATTCCCCATGTTGCACCGTCAACAGGGCCGCAAATTCTCCAAAGATCCGTGTTATGATGGGTTACCCAACCATTTGCACCGTACATGTTCTTGGCTGTTTGCTCACCTGCCACGGAAAGTTCTTGAACCATTTTTATAAGCGGTTCATGCATTTCGGGAAGGTTGGTCACCTCGGATGGCCAATAGTTCATTTCTGTATTGATGTTTACGGTATAGGCACTTTTCCATGGTGGTCTTAACTGATTACACCAAATTCCCTGTAAATTAGAGGGTTGTTGCCCAGGTTGTGAAGAAGCAATTAATAAGTAACGCCCAAATTGAAAATATAATGCTGCCAAAGCAGGGTCATTCACAGTGCTAAAGTCTTTGATGCGCAAATCTGTAGGTTTCTTTTGTATCTCCTCCGTTGCTTTACCCAAATCCAATTTCACTCTTTTAAAAAGGGTATTGTAAAAATCGGAATGATCTCTCTTTAATTGATCATAGCTTTTCTTTTCCGCATTAGCGATATAGTCTTTGACACGTTTATCAGGATTACCACTGATGTCCTGATAGTTTACGAAATTAGTTGCAATGGCTACATAAAGGGTCACATTGTCCGCATTCTCTACCGTTAGTGTACTATCATTTGCTGATAAAGAACCACCTTCTGGAACTACTTTTAAGCGAGACTGAAACGCTACCTGACCTTTAATGGCAAGCGCATCTTTTGGTAGTCTTTTGTTTTTTGCATCTGTACTCGTACCTTCCATTTTCAAAACATCGCTACCTTCAAGCGATACAGTAACTTTTGCGGGCTCCGGCCGATCCATACCCGCGGAAAAACTAATTTTACCTTTTTTATCCGCTGTTAGCCTAATGACAATAACTTGATCGGTAAAGGAGGTGAATACTTCCCTTTTATACGTAATGCCATCAACGGTATACGAAGATCTGGTGATGGCATTTTCTATGTCCAGTTCTCGGTAATAGTTTGAATACACATCATGTCCCTTAAAATTCAGTCTCAAGTTTCCTACGGTCTCGTAGGGCATACCATGCGAAGTCTTTGAAATAAATTTATCATTGGCCAGGTGATGGGCTTCCTTATATTTATCGGCAAACATTAATTTCCTGATTTCGGAAAGGGCCTTTTTTGCCTCGGGATTATCATTGCGATGAGGACCTCCGGCCCAAAGTGTATTTTCGTTTAGCTGAATGTTCTCCTCTTTGGGAATACCAAAAACCATCGCACCTAAACGGCCGTTTCCAATAGGTAAGGCCTCATTCCAGTTGGCTGCAGGGGCATTATACCAAAGTTTGGGATACTCCTGTTTTTTAGTGGCACATCCAAGAATGACAACTGTAATGACAGCAGGGATTATGACCCATCCAACTTTTGAAAATCCATTCCTTTTCATTCTCATTGTATATATTCTTTATGTAAACCTAGTTGCTGAGATAAATTCAATTCTGCCCATTGCATGGGCATCCATGGGATTAGACGAAATTCCTACACTGTTTTTTGCGCCAAGGATTTGTAACAATTCTATCGAGAAGGTCGGTTTGTTTTTCTTCTGATATAACAAGACTTGGATATAAGGGTGCTGTAAACCTTGAAAATACTTTGTATGCTATAGGTTTAATAGCTAAGGTGAAACAAAGCGAAAAATGATCATACATATTAAGCCTAAAAATTAAATCCAATATACCCCTAGTTAACCGTAACTGATATAAACAATAGTTCAACAATTATAACTAATGATTCATTTAGTCAAAAAGCCATTCTTATACCATATTTTCTGGGTTACTATTTTTTTAAATTGTAGCATTAAAAAAAGACCAGAGATCATATTCAGGGAATATGCTACCGGTCTTTTTATCGAAATCAAATTAATGAAATCACTACACTTTTTTTTAAAAAATTACCTAGTCAACTTTTTAATACCCAATATTATATTCTAATTTATATTAATCATAACCTGGGGTCTGGGTAAGAGATCCGTTGCCTATTAAAATTTCCGACCTTTCAATTGGAATAAAATTCAATTTATCGTCCCAGTTGCGATCGAATAGAAGTATAGGTGTGTATGTTTTTACATCTGTATTAATGTCTTTGATGATATCAATACCGTATAAATCAACAGCTTCTGTATAAGGTGCAATGCCCCATCTTCTAACATCAAAATACCTGTGTTCTTCAAAAGCCAATTCTATTCTTCGCTCATTATAAAGTCTTGTTCTTAAGTCTTCTCCTGTGATGGAAGCATCCAATCCAGGCATCTCAACTGTAGGTCTATCTCTAATTAAATTGATGTATTCTCTAGCAACATCTTCGCTTCCAAGCTCAAACATGGCCTCCGCATAATTTAGATAAATTTCGCCCAACCTAAAGAAATGAAAAGGACTAGTGAAGTTAACATCAAAATTTAAGGCCGGTTGTGTATCTGTTCCTGGCATAAACTTTCTCATAGTGTAGTTACAACGTGGGTTGTCTCCACTTTCTCTATAAGAATCAAAACCCCATACAGATTCATCTGATGCCACCCATTTTTCAAGAGTTACCTCTCTAAAAACTGTTCCGTCAAAATTCACAGATTGATAAAATCTAGGATCACGATTTGCGTACGGATTTTGTGGATCGTACCCTGATGTTGGATTCACTGTAGTATTTACATGATTTACTTTGATAAATGGAAGCTCTCCATTTATCATTTCATAATCGTCTACCAAGTTTTGAGATGGACCACCTCCGCCGCCCCATCCGCCAAAGGCACCCCACCTACGACCAAGCATATACATTGGAAAATCGTGGGCATTTGTCTCCGAATAGTTTCTTGCCCAAATCAATTCATTATTTGGCGATCCAGACGGCGCATTAAATAGTGTGGTATAATCCGGATGCAAAGAAAAGAATCCATCATCAATGATATCAAAAGCTGCATCTGCGGCTTTTTGCCATTTAGTCATATCATTGGATGGATTAAATAACGGGCTAGCCAAGTATAAATACATTCTAGAAAGTATGGCTTTAGCAGCAGACTGAGTCACTCTACCAAAATCTCCTTGGTCGGCATAAATTCCGAGAGGCAAATGCGGCATAGCTTCTGCAATGTCATTTTCTATATATGCAGTATTTTCTTCGATGGTATTACGCACAAAATTAAACTCGGCATCTAAACCTAAGACTTCATTAATAATTGGCACTCCTCCAAACCTGATCATCAACCTAAAATACATATAGGCCCTAATTACTTTAGCTTCTGCAACCAAAACATTACGTTCTTCTTCTGACAATGTTTCATCAACTTCCATTCTATCCAGAAATACTAGTATTTCTCTAATAAGCTCATAATCTTTACGCCATGTATACACACTACCTCCGCCACGAAAATTAGTTCTATCAGTTACATTATCGGCAGTAAGTGTTGCATTTAAAATTGGGCCTGGATATCGATTTACACTGTTGTAGGCAATTTCATCTGTTGCCTTGGCCATAGGATTTGGTCCTTTAGCGTGATCAATACCGTTGTAAATTTGATTATGGTAGGCTCTGATTAAAGCTGCATCTGACCATACCGCAGCTTCCGAAATTCGATCTTGTGGTGGAATATCAAGTATATCATCGCTACACGCATAAGTTGATAGTCCTACTATAATATATAATAATATCTTTCTCATTTTTCTAATTCTAAAAGTTCAAGTTAATACCGAAATTGATTGTTCTAAGCTGTGGATAGAAAAGTGCTTGACCACTCACTTCTGGATCTGTAAAGTCTATTTCTTTTGACCAGGTTAGTAAATTGGAACCGCTTACATAGAGACGACAGCCTTCTAATCCTACTTTGGACAACAAATCTTTTGAAAAAGAATATCCTATTTCAGCACTTTTTAGACGTACAAATGTAGCATCTAACAAAAAGAAAGTATTATTTCCTGGGTTATCATGACGTGCCCTTGGCATGGTACCGTTTGGATTATCTACAGTCCAACGATTTTCGGCCCTTGCAACAAAGGAGTTGGCCGGTTCAGTGGTACCTAAATCTTCAAACCTGGTAGCGTAATTGTACGCTCCTGTTTGTCCCTGAAAAAACAAGTTCATGTCCAAGTTTTTGTAACTAAAATTTGTATTCAGCCCAAATACCCATTCCGGTGTAGTTGTTTTATCAAATCGAAAACGATCTTGGTCATCGATTTCGCCATCATTGTTTAAGTCAATAATTTTTATGTCCCCAAGTCCAGATCCACCACGATGAGGATATGAATCTAGTTCTTCTTGTGTATTAAAAATGCCGTCGGTTTCATAATATAGCTCTGCACCAACAGGCAAACCTGTTTGATCTTGGTAAGATTCTGCATTTGGAGTTTCATCTAAAAACACCACTTTGCTTGTAGCAAAGGCAATATTTCCATTTATTGAATATTTTAAGTCGCCTTTGTTGTTACTATGAGTTAAAACAAGTTCAAAACCATTAGAATCAACTTCGCCAATATTCTCATCTGGCAGACCTGGAAAACCAACAATCTCCGGTATAGAAAGGTTCCTTGAGGTTAAGATATTTGTTCGATTTTCACGAAAAAGAGTGAATTCGGTTCCAAATAATCCATCAAATAAGGTTGCTTCTAGACCAAAATCTAATTTTCTACTCACCTCCCATGTAATATTTGGGTTGGGCAAGGTGTTTGCAGAAACACCAGGTACATCAGAACCTCCAAAGACGTAATTATTGTTAAATGCAAAGCTCTGCAAATATTGATACTGACCTACGCTATCATTACCGAGTTCACCATATGAAACTCTAAGCTTAAGATTATTTATAAAAGAAAGGTTTTGCATAAAGGACTCTTCTGATACTCGCCAAGCGGCCGAAGCACCAGGGAAAAAACCGTAACGGTTTCCTTCCGGAAAAATCTGCGAACCATCATATCTAAATAAAAACTCAAAAAGATACTTTGATTTAAAATCATAATTAAGCCTTCCAATATAGTTGTTATATGCACTGGCTGTTGAGGAACCATTATTATTTTTATCTTCTGGCGCTGTACTTCCTGCATTAATTTGATCTATTGCGGAACTCACAAAATTTTCTCGATACGCTTGTATCCATTCTTGTTTATTTTGTTGTTGCTCCTGACCAAGCATTACTGCTAAATTGTGATTGCCAAATTTGTTTTCATATGTTATGCGATAGTTATACAATAAAGT
>JBDWSS010000062.1:0-9360 GCA_039985375.1 Flavobacteriaceae bacterium | reverse complement strand
TGTAACGGTATCTCCATCGGTAACGGTAAACGCATATGTTCCGGGCTGCGTTAGTCCAGTAAAAGCACCTGTTGTGTTGTTAGCGGTTGTAAGCCCATCAGGAAACAACACATCATAGGTTAGATTGCTTGAACCGCCATTTACTGTAATGGTAATTTGTCCACCAGGATTGACAGAACAATCTATTGGTTTAATCACAGCTGCAGTAGCGGTCATTTCTTCAAGCAATAGAGCAGGACCAATTGTCGTAGTACAAGACCACTGGTCAGCTATCAACACTTGATAGGAACCGGCACCCAATCCTGAGAATATTGTGCTTGTTTGAGGAGAGCCAATGTTGCTTCCGTTTCGGATAAGTTGGTAGGTATAGTTTGAACCCTGACCTCCTGTAGTTCCGGTCACTTCAATTTCTCCCTGAAGCGCGGTACAATTTTCTTGATTTATTTGTAGCGTTGCTGCAATAGCAGTTGGATCTACCAAATTTTCATTGGGTAACTGGAATTCACACCCATTTTGATCGGCCACCCAAACCTGATAATCGGTTCCAGGGCCAACACCTCCGGCCAAACCGTTAAACAATGGTGAAATTTGATAGTCTGACGGGTACGTTGGCGCTGGGTTTGAAGCGATATCCACAAAATAGGTATATCCACCCCATCCGCCAGCTGGGTTGATAATTTCAATGATTCCATCATTCAATGCACAGGTAACATCTGTTACTTGAGTATTTGCTGAAATTCCTACATTAGGCCCAGCAATGTTGAACGACTGCACATAGGTACAGGCGGAACCTGGAGGATTAGTATCTTCAACTTCAATATAGTACGTTCCGGCGGCAAGTCCAGTAATGGTAAAACTACCATCTGCATCTCCACCCCCTGTTATTGTATCGTCTGCAAGATTAGTTGGCGTGTTGTTCACGTCATAGTACAAAGTATAGGTTGTTGCACTTGGGTAGGTAACGCTTCCCGCATCCTGTAAATCCAATTCCACTGTGCCATTAGAGTCACCAAAACAGGTAATGTTCGTGGTATTGACCAGGATTAAATCCAGTACTTCTGGATCTGCAACGTCGTGGGAAATTGCAATGATACATCCTGTAACCGTATTTCTTACTTCAAAATTATTTATTCCAATAGGCAAGCCCGTAAAGCTACCAGAAGCTTGAAATGACCCAGCCGGTAATAATCTAAATTCATAATTGGCAGGTGTGGTTGTTGAATTTGTCAGGGAACCTGTTGCGGTAATGGTAATGTTTTCACCTGAAACGCATGTTGCTGCAAGGTCGATTGCTGCACTTGCACTCAACAACTCATCAAAAGGATTTATTGTTGCCGTTGTTGTACCAAGGCAACCATTGTCATCATAAACATTAATGATGTAAACCCCGCCGGCAATATCAGTTTCTATAAAAGTTTGATTAAGTCCTGACTGAACAACAGCCGGAGCTTCCACGGGTATCGTATTTGGGTCATCTTCTTCAATAAATTCGTAGATAACATAAGTTCCGCTTCCGCCAGCGATTGGCCCTATTGGCAACCCAGTTGACGCATTATTAATGGTAATGGAAGCATTATCTACATTGTTTCCTGTAGCACATCCGAATTCGGCTACAACCGCATTAACATTTGTAATGGGATCAGGTTCGGTAATCACTTGCGTTTCTGTTGTAGTACATTGGCCATCAGCCGCTGTTACTTCTATGGTATAGGTTATTCCCGCTGCAGTTCCCTCTAATCCTGTAAAGGTTGCTGTAGTATTGTTATTACTGGTGGGAAGTATTGGAAATGTTGCAGAACTTCCAGGGCCCGATATAATTTCAAAGGAATATGGACCGGTACCTAAATCATCGGCGGCAACTGAGATGGTACCGTCATCATCTCCATTACAAGTAACATTTTCGAATGAGGTGACACTAAGCGTTGGGGTTACAACAGCAGGAACATCTACCACTATTGAGCCCAAACAATTAGGGGTTGAAGTTGAGGTATCATAAACGGTAACCGTGTAGGAACCTGCAGCGCTGGCATCGGACCAGACTATGGATGTTCCTCCCATTGCGGTTCTAGCTTCGTCAACAGCTCCTGGGCCATCAATTTCATAATCATAAGTACCAGAACCAGCAGTTACATCAATACTAATTTCAGCGTTGTTATTGGGTGCGGTTTCACAATCCAACAACGTTGTAAGCGTTGCATTGAATTGCAGAGGCGTTTGGATGTCAAAGGTATCTGTATCCCCACAACCATTAACATCTCTAATAGAAACAGTTTGACCCAGTCCCGAACTTAATCCTGAAATGGTATAGGTGTCTCCTAATGCTGTAAACGGAACATCTTGAAACGCACCTCCATTGACACTTAATTGATATGGAGACATACCTAGTTGTGTAAGCTCAACTTCCAATTGGAAAGTCCCCTCATCCACACATTCATCCACAATTCTAGGAAATATTAAAGGTCGTGGGTCCAGTCCCACAGTTATATCGAAATCGGTTATACAATCATATGCATCCTTAACATACACGGTATAATCGTCATTGACTAGGCCATTAAAAAATCCGTTGGTGTTTGTTCCTGTCCAAGTAGAGGCTGTAGGCGCCGTGGCAGATTGTAATTCCAATTGGTACTCATAAGTACCGGCACCAAATTGTGCTATTGCTGTAATTGTGCCTGTATCCGCACATTCAATATCATTGGTTGATGTGGCTGTAAGACTTAAGGCGTTGACTGATTCACGAATGGTGAACTCTCCCCCAAGCACAGAACATCCGTCGAATGGCCCACCTACTTCTGTTAGTAGCAGATAATATTCTCCTGGACCAAGTGTCGCAAAATTGTTTATGGAAACAGCTCCCGTTGGCGGGTTGACCGATGCGGTACCGGAATGCCCTGTAGTTAAATTGGACTGAGCATTAAAAATTTCATAAGTTACATCAGTAGCGGTTGCATCATATGTGTCAAATGTAAAAGAGATATTTCCATCTGCCGACCCAGTGCAACTTACATTGGCTACTACGTCTAAAGTAGCTGTCATGTTGGAAGGAGTATTTATTGGTGTCGCAGCAGTTTCAAAATAGTAACAATTTGTGGTTATGTCAAAAACCACAAAAGTGAATGCTATTCCTGGAGTCAATCCAGTAAAGGTAGCAACATTACCACCGGGTGTATCCGGTACTTGATATGATGCTGAATATGGAGCGACAAAACTATCCAATATGGCAAATTCGTAGTTCCCACTTCCTACCGTTGCTCCAACAGTCACGATAGCAGTTCCTCCAGCTGCACAGCTAACTGTTAATGTGCTTACATCAATGTCCAAATCATTTGGCGGAGAAGCAATAACCTCCGTGCTAAAGGCAGAACAACCATTGGCATCCACCACATCCACCTGATAAATACCGAAAGATAAAATTGTAAAAATATGATCCCTTGCACCGGATGTTGTGGTATATGTTTGGGGTGCAATACCATTGTTAGCGGTTAGATAATAGGTATATTCGGCTGTACCCCCCGTAATAGCACTTACCGTAATGGACCCTGGATTTGTTGTCATTCCAGCAATATCACAAGTTATGGGCACACTTGTAACCGTATAGTTGATGGCATTTGGCTCTGTAATGGTTACCGCTGTGGGTGCAGAAACACATCCCTTATCATCGGTAATGGTTACCTCATAGTCCCCTGCTGGTAGACCTGAGGTTTGCGTTCCGTAGTTGGTTGGCCCATTGGTTTCAACTACGTTGATTGTATAGGGCCCAACACCTACAGAAGTATCTATTACTACAGCCAGTGAGCCATTGCTATCGCCATTACATAATACGTGCGTTGGGGTTACTGAAGTTATGATTGGGGTGTCCGCAGGGGTCACAATAATTTCATTGGTCACTATTGTACATGCCGTTGGGGATGTGGTATCAGTTACTCTAAATTGATAGGTGCCATCTGTATTTATTGTAAAGACATTGGCTGTAAAGTTGGTTGTGAAATAATTTGCCCCGGAATCATTGGACCATTCGTAGGTATAACTTCCAGATCCTCCACTTGCGGAAATGGTTACGGAAGCATCCACCAAGCAGCTAAGGTCAGCGGTTAATGCTGCGCTTGCCGTAAGTTGAGGGTTAATGGTAATGTTTTGCTGAACACCTGTACATCCATAACCATCCAGTACATCGATGGTATATGCTCCTGCTGCAAGGTTGCTAAAGATATGTCTTGTTGATGTTGTGTTGGGAAGTGTCCAAGGACCACCATTTATACTAAATTGATAGTCTCCGTTTCCTGCCGTTACATCAACCTGAATTGTTCCATCATTGTTCCCACTATAACATGCCGTTGGTACGGAGGTAAAGGTGATGTCGATATAGTCCGCAACGGTAATCGCCGCATCAGTAGGATCATCACAAAGATTGATGTCACGTGTCCTAACAATATAATCACCGTCTGCAAGACCGGAAAATACATTTGAGGATTGATACGCTGTGATCACACCACCTAGTGTATCTTCCAACTGATACTCATAGGCTGGAGTGCCTCCTGAAGCAGAAGCTGTAATGGTAGCCCCTCCATTTGTGCAGGTAAGTTCAGTAGTTACTAAAGCAGTGGTCACTAATGCATTGGGTTGGGATATGGTTTGGCTAATAGTTGTTGAACAGGTATTGCCCAAGTTATCCGTTGTTCTTATGTCAATGGTGTGCAATCCATTGGATAAGTTGGTCAAGATTATTGGACTTGTGGTCTGTGGAGCGGAGTAGCCACCACCATTTACTTGATATTCAAAATCCACATCAAAGTTTTCCACCTCAAAACTTAAGGAACCATCTGTCCCAGAATTACAGGTAACATCGGAAAAGCCAGTGATGGCAGCATCAAATTCACGACCATCTTCAACCGTTACATCAACGGTCAATAAACCTGCACAAATTTCTGGAATTTGAAACGCCTGTATGTCATCTATGGCAATGTCATTTCCGTTTGTAACTATTGAATTTGTTCGGATTACAATATCAAGATTGGTATTTGCGCCAGGATTTAGGTTTACGGAGTAATTGATCCAATCATCGGCATTGTTGTTTTTTGGAATATTTCCTGTCGTAGTGCTAGCAATTATATTGCTAGAACCATCAACAAGTTCGATTTCTATTGAGGGATCTCCTCCACTGGTACCAGTTCTCTGTAAATTAAACCCCCAAAGCGAAATGGTAATATCGCGATTGGGAATTACCTCTACGCCTGTTTTTTGGTATACAACTCCACCAACTCCCGCTACACCACCTACGTTGATGGCTAGAAAACGACCATTGGCATTCCCAGTATGATCATTAGGGCTAAGCCACGAACCATAAGGGTTTACAATTACCTGGGTAACCGAATATTCCCCATCCTGTATATGGGTATCTGTTCCAAAACCGCAAAGACTTGTGCTACCATCTTGGGGTTCATAGCAATAGGCTGGGTCAATCTCACTAATTGAGGTGTTAACACCCGATCCAAAATCCTCAGAAAGTAGAATACTTTGAGCTGGTGTTGAATTGCTGGTGTAGTTAACGGTAAAGGTATGTGACCCCACAGTGACATCTTCAAATATATTGGACGATGCAGGGGTGTTGGGATTCCCATCAATATCATAGGTATAGTCAAAAGAAGGACTGTCCGGAGTAATCGTAACAACACCCTCCCCATCACATTCATATACAATTGAAGTTGTGAGTCCTGGAGGAGTTGGTTCCGGGTCTATTGTTACTGACATTGGGAATGTACAGTTGTTGGCATCACTTATGTAGAGTGTATGGCTACCGGGCAATAAGAAACCTATTGGGTTTGTATCATAATTGGTCCCTCCATCAAAACTGTATTCGTAAGGGGCCGTTCCTCCTATGGCATTGGTAATTCTTACCTCAGCTCCAAGGCCTGGATTACATTCCGCTAATTCCGTAACTGCTGCCGAGGCAGATAGGGTTAAAGGCTCGGTAATGGTATAAATTTGAGTAATATCACAGTTATTGGCATCTCTTACCCTAACGTTAAAACTTCCTGCAGGTTGGTTCACAAAAGTGTTGGAAAGCTGATAATTTGTGCCATTATCTATGCTGTACTCGTAGGGAGCTTCACCTCCGGTTGCGGTAATGGTTATGGATGCTTGGGATTCTCCGCTACACTGAATGCCACTATCAGATATTGATATTGCCAAGGCCGCATCTTGAACAATTGTAATATCGTAGGATGCTTCACAGTATCCAACATTGCCATTATTATCCCTAATGTACACATCGTAGTCTCCATCCGATGATACGGTTATAGGGTTTGTTGTGGCAAAATTTCCAGATACTGGAGTTACACCATCAGAAACGATGGCATACACATAGTTTCCATCTCCTCCTGCGCCAGTAATATCTACATCTGTAGTGGTGGCACAAGCTATAATGTTTGGGGCCGAGGCCACAACACTTAATTCTGGGTTTATTGTAATCGATTCTGAATCCGTACAATTTTTACCGTCTCTTACATCGATTGTGTATGTTCCTGAGGTTAATCCAGCAAAAACATTACTGGTTCCGAAAGCACCACCATTGAGGCTGTATTCAAAATTTCCATCACCTCCAGAAGTTATGTTGGCTGTTAGGGTTAAACCAACGGCATCATCATAACAGGCATCATTTGGTACGATGGCAAGTACTGGAGCTATTGCTGGGTCTAGGTCGAATGTGGTGGTAACAACGCACCCATTGGCATCGGTTACTGATGCCGTATATGTTCCAGTTTGAGTCAGTGCATTAAAAGACCCTGTACTATTTGTTCCAAAAGTTGAGGTATCTGGATTGGTAAGTGTAAATGAATTACCACCCCATCCTCCAGTAATAGTTAAGGTTACACTTCCATCAACAACACACGTTGGTTGTATTTCGGTAGCGCTAATGGTGAGCGCTGAGGCAGGAGCATTTACCGTTACATCGGCAGTAGCGGTACAGTTGGTAAGGTTGTCCGTTACCACAATCGTATATGTTCCATCGTCCAGGCCGGTTAGGGCTATTGTTCCGTTCGTTTGGTTGTTGGCAGAAAAATTGGCTGGACCTGTTACGGAATAATCAAAATCCGTGTTAAAATCTGCCACAGTAAAGGTTACTTCACCATCGGTATCTGCGAAACAGGTAATATTGCTTATCAATTGCCCAACTACATTGATTTCGCTTACTGGGTTTATCGTGAAAGATTCACTATAAACACAACCCTTATTGTCTGTAACCTGATAGGTATAGGTTCCTGGTATAAGTCCATCAAAATCTGCTGAAGCTCCAGCTGTGGAAGTGGCCGCTACTGCAGAAGGAGCGGTAATTTCAAAGGTAAATGGTGCGTTCCCATCTACAACGGTAACGGTTACATCCGAAGTTAATGCGGGACAGTTAGGTGTAGTGGCAACGAACGTTAGATCTGAAGGTAGATTTAAAGGATCTAACGTAATTGTATTTGTGGCAAAAGTACAGTTGTTAGCATCTCGAATGGTTATTGTATACGTACCATTGATTAGGTTTGAAAATGTTTCTGCACCTACAACACTGGAGAAATTAAGACCATCAATGCTATATTCATAGGGGGCAGTGCCACCACTAACATTTTGAGCTTCTATGATTCCATCTTGTAAACAGGTGTAATCCTGAATTAATACAGCATCACCGCTAATACCCGTGGAGGGCCCACCAATTGTAAAAGTTTCCGTAAAATCACAGGAAACAGCACCTTGGGTTTGAGTAATGGCCAAGGAGTAGTTACCCTGCGGCAATCCTGTAAAGGAACCGGAAGTATTTGCTGCTGTAGACGTATCTGGATAGGTTAATGTGTAGGATAATGTATATCCATTAGAATTGGTCACGTTGACGGCAAATGTGCCATCGGCTATACCAAAACAAGTTTCATCAGTGAATGAAGTGGTGTACTCAACGGAGGGAGCAACAACAATTGAAGCACTATTGGAGATAAAAGAGCAGTGGTTTCCATCAACAACGATAAACTCATAATCTCCTTCTTCTCCATTGGTAAAGGTAAAGTCGTTCACTACTTGATAAGCGCTGCCAGGAATATCGCCAACAGTGGCATATAGATCGACTCCATTATAGCTCCAAATAGCATAAGCATAATCCGGATTTGGAAAGCCACCAGAGCCTGTTACTGTAATAACACCATCGGTACAATCAATGTTTTTGGTTGTTAAGGCGGTAAGAGCTAAATCTGTAACATCATTGATGGTAACCTGTTCTGAGTAGGTACATCCATCATCGGTTGAAATGGAAACATTGTAAACACCATCATTTAAGTTTACAAAGGTGTAGTTATTATCATTGGAAGGCCCAAATGTATCCACTCCTCCTTGGGATATTTCATAATAGTATTGAGCCTCTACGTTAAGGATAGATATTTCAATTTCACCTAGACCATTACAATCAGTATCCTTCGTTTCAATCTCTACTTCAAAATCTCGATCTAAAATACCTATGTTGTCCAATACAAATACACAACCGTCCACAACACCTTGTTGTCTCATCTCAACGCTATAAGCACCGTTGCTGGTTATGGTAAAGCTTGGGTCTGCATTATAGGGAACCAAAACGTTACCTGTGGTTTGGTCTAATAGTTGGTACTCATAGTCCAAAGGCATGTTGGTCACCGTAATATTTCCATCAGATGAACATATAAGATCTCTGGAAGTGTATTGAGGGTCTAAAGGGTTCTTAAATATGTTGAAATAGAATCTACTAAAACAACCATTTTGATAGTTTATTACCAAGCGGTATTGCCCTGCATCGGAGGCAAGAAAATCACTTCCGGTATCGATCACATTCCAAGTACATGAATTGTTGGTATTTGCACAATCTGCTGTACCTGCAGCACAACTACTTTCATCCAATTGCTCCCATTCTATGCTATCGGCATCGGGAATATTTATCTGTACAAGCTCGGTATCGTTTAACCCGCACAAAAAGATTTGCGGGAGTTCGCTACCATCATTGGGGCAGACAACGATCTCACCTTCAACCGTGTTGGAGGGGTCATTTATTAACGCTGTAATGGGGTTGGATTGCGTGGCGCCAAACAATTCAACAATAATTATTTCGGCAAAATCTTTACAGGGATCAGCGACCTGCTTATCAACCATATAGGTTGCTGCTTCGTCCACCAAAAAGGTGCTTGGGTCTCCGTCTGGATCTCCATCGGTTAAAACAGTATCTGATGCATCTATTTCTTGATTACCATTTTCATCCCTATACCAAACATAGTTGTCGAAATTATCACCGGCATCTAGGGTTACATCCGCTCCACAGAGCAGAACCGTTCTTGTGTAATTACATCCGGTTAGATCATCCAATAG
>JBDWSS010000061.1:0-47536 GCA_039985375.1 Flavobacteriaceae bacterium | reverse complement strand
CTATAATTCCTCCTTTATCTGCCATAGCTTTAATTTGGCCATCTGTTTTAGCTCTAGGATGGTTTTTGTGTAAAGCTTCGCACATAGAATGGTTGATGGATACCGGCAATTTGCTAAACGCTATACCGTCATAAGTGGTTTGTTCCCCACAGTGTGATAGATCTATTATGATACCGCGTTCATTCATGTGGTTAACAACCTCAATACCAAAATCTGATAAGCCACAGTTAGTTCTTTCTGTGCTTCCATCACCAATTAAATTACGCGAATTATAGGTAAGTTGCATCCAACGTAAACCAGCATTATACAGCTTGTCTATATTCTTTATAGATTTCCCAATCATAGAAGAATTTTGAAAACCAAGCATAATAGCTGTTTTATTTTCTTTTCGAGCTTTTTTAAAATCAGCCGCACTTTTAGCCAGGATTAACTTGTTCTCGTTTTCTTTAATACGAGTTTGCCAATTGTTTAGGTTGGAAATGCATTTTGTTAAATCTCCAGAATCTACAGAAGCATTAAAGCCAGAATAACCAGATGCTGCTAGCGCCTTAAACGAATCTTCATTCCAGTTTCTTGAAATGATGAGGCCATCAATAACTGTTGCTTTGTTATACAGCTTTTCAATTTTTTTTTCCTGAAGTTCCGATGTCATTGTCTTTAATGAGTTAAAATCGGTATCTGAATCAATAGACTCGAAAATAGAGGAAAGGGAATAAGCCACCTGACTTGGAAAAACTAGCCCAAGTGATAATAATTTTGTTAAGTTTCTACGATTTTTTTCCAAAACTATGCGAAGTTATCATTAGCAATACTTTTTTCTTTTAAGCGAAAATCCAAAGAGTTATTCATGGAATTCACATATATATAGACCGTCTTGAAATGTACTGAAGAAACTTTTAAAAGTTTCTTCAGTATACTCCTATCAATACCTCTATCCATGGTATAAATTAATACCCTGGATTTTGTTCAATATTTGTATTGACGTCTGTCTCGTTCTGAGGTATTGGCAATATTACCGTTTCATTAGCATATGGAATCAAACAGGTTTGGGAAGTGCAATCTGTTCTTACAACATCCATTTTCTTTCGCATTAAGTCCCACAAACGTTGACCTTCAAATGCCAATTCCAATCGTCTTTCCAAAAAGATAGCATCATCCAAAGCATCTCCAGTTTCCGCATTATCCGTTGCCGCTGCAACTGCACGCTGATGTACAGCATCCAAATCGTCTTGTGCCCCTGCTATGTCTGTTCCTATTTCCGCTCTGGCTTCTGCTCGTATAAGATACACTTCAGCCAAACGAATAATCTTAACATTGTCAAAGCCATTGATATCCGGATATTTAATCATCCTATATGGAGCAAATTCACCAATTAATAAGGGATCTTCTTTAAAAGTGCTTAATCTTGCATCTTCAGTTTGGTACAAAGAGACCACATCGTTAGAAGGCAAGTAATCTCCAAAAATTTCTGGCAAATAAAGCCCTACAATACCATTGCCTCCAACATTATCGGCTTCGGTCATGGATATTTCAAAAATGGACTCCGAACTGTTATCATTGGTCCACAAATCATAATAATTCGTGTTTGAAACCAGGCTATATTCCCCTGAACCAATTACATCTGTTGCCATAGCCTCAGCATTGCTCCAATCTTCCTTGTACAAATAGACTCTTGCCAACAATGCCTTAACGGCTATTGAAGACAATGTGTTGGAATTTCCACTTCTGGAATCGTTATCCATTAATGAAATTGCCGTTGTCATATCTGAAATTACCTGATTATAAACTTCGTCGACAGAATTTCTGGATGGTTGCCCGGTAGCATCAAACTCCAATACAATTGGAACTCCCAAATGACTGGCATCTGCAGTAAATGTATAGTGCTGCGCAAAAAATCGAACCATATCAAAATAAATGAGGCCTCTTAATGCATACGCTTCACCTATAATATGATTCTGCTCATCTTGTACGGCATCTGGCACAACTACTTCAGAATTGATAATTGCATTTGCCCCATTTATTCCTGCATACATTGTGGTCCACAAACTATTGGCATCTCCATCTGAAACGCGAACAATATGCTCTGCGTAATCCTCAATTCTGTTCGCCTGTGCATTTTGTTTGACATCGTCTGCCATGACATCTGGAATTAAAAGCATGTAACGGCCATAGTACTCCGAACCAGAAATTTCATTGTACAACCCTGTTATGGAAGACTCAAAATCCTCAAGATTTGTTAAAGCTTCGGAATTCTCTACAGCTTGCTGCAGTGGTAGTTCTAAAAACGATTCTGAGCAAGACAAAATAGTGAATGAAACTATTGTCAATAGTGCTATTATATTTTTTTTCATTTCTTTCAAATTTTAAAGTTGAATATCTAAACCAAGAGCTATTGTCTTCAGTGCCGGTGTTTGGCCAGTATAGCTACCATTAATGGCTTGCTCAGGATCAATGTAAAGGATATCCTCTTTTACGAATGTCAGTATATTGGTTCCCCTAGCAAAAATTCTAATGGAACTTAGATTTAATTTTGAGGTAATTTCTTCTGGGAAATCATAGGCCACGGTCAAATCCCTCAATCTCAAATAACTACCGTCATACAGCCATCTGGAGTTATTGGCCTCACCACTACCAGGGCTACCACCCCAAATGAATTTTGGTGCCAATGCATCCGTTTTACCGGGCACCCATCTATTGTCGTAAATGAATGTTGCCGTACTTCTTGGTGTTAACCTGCCATCGGCTAAACTACCACGAGCTCTTGCATCAAATATGTAATTGCCATACGAGTAAATAAAATTAGCGCTCAAGCTAATTCCTTTGTAAGTAAGCAGTGTATTGAAGCCTCCAAAAAAGTCTGGAGTTGCCGTTTTACCGTCAAAAAATCGTTCGGCCTCGCTCAAATCGTTGGTAATTGTTGTCTTGGTAGCATCCGTATACCACTGTGGGTCTCCATTATCTGGATTTACGCCCGCCCAATTAAATAAATAAAACGATTGAAAATCTTGACCTACTTCTCTTCGATATGCTCCTGCGTTAAAATCTGATTCAAGTTTTGTGATTTCATTTTTCAAAAATGTGGTATTGAAACCAACATTCCATGAAAAATCTTCATTATTGATAACATCTACATTTAAACTTAGTTCTAGACCAGAATTGGTCATATCACCAAAATTTTGGGTAAGATTTGTAAATCCTGTTGTACGTGAGATGGGTACATTCAATATCAAATCGGAAGAAGTTCGCTTAAAGTATTCCACGGTACCACTTACTTTGGAGAAAACGCTAAAATCCAGACCTATATTAAAGTTTTCTTGAGTCTCCCATCCTAATTGTTCACTTTCTATTTGAGCAGGAAATCCACCAGGGTTTCCGTCATAATCTTGTCCATAATTATAAAAACCTTGATAGGCATTATTACCAATTCCCGCGTTTCCAATAACACCCCATGAACTTCTTACTTTCAACAAATCAAGAAAAGAAATATCATTTAAGAAATTTTCATTTGATGCCACCCAACTTCCTCCAACGGAATAAAATGTCCCCCATCTATTATCAGGCGCAAATCTTGATGACCCATCGCGTCTAATGCTAGCAGAAAGAAAATACTTGCTGTCATAGTTGTAATTTGCCCTTGAAAATACAGACGCGAACGTATATTCAGATTTTGAACCGCTGATAGCAAATTCTGCCGATGCACTATTCAAAGTTCTTAAGCTTTCATTAGGAAACTGTGTCCCAGAAGCACTAAACAGTTCACTGGTTGTTTTCTGCGCTTCGTAACCAGCTAAAAGGGCAAGGTTATGGGCAGATCCAAATGTTTTATTATAATTCAAGGTCTGGGTACCCACCCATGTTCTGATCGCAGTCTGAGCTTCATAGGCAGAACCTCCTGCATTCCTACCACCTCCATATCTTGGATTTTGGTATCTGGATTCATTTAGTGAAAGTAAGTCGAAATTCCATTGTGATCGAAACGTAAGGTCTTTTACGGGAGTGATCGCTATTGCAAAATTGTCTATAACCCGTATTTGTTTGTTTTCCCATAAATCATCTCCACTTAAACTACCCACTGGGTTGGCGCCACCTAGTGGAAAATAATTGGCATGCTCTCCATTAAAGCGACCTTGATCATCATAAATGGGAATGAGTGGGGAAAGCTCCAAGGAGTTTTTAAAAGGGTTGTTAAAGGACCCTCCGTCAAAAAAGGTATTTGATGTAAGGTTGGATACCGATATATTGTTGGACACTGTTAAATAGTCCGTTGCCTTAAATTCTACATTACTTCTAGCACTCAACCTTTTAAAACCAGACCCAATAATGTAATTTTCTTGATCAAAATAAGCTCCTGAAAAGAAGTACTTCAATTTGTCTGTTCCTCCGCTTGCGCTAAGGTCATAACTCTGGGTTATTCCTGTTCTTGTAATGGCATCCAACCAATTGGTATCTGTTGGCTCCCCAGTAGTAGGGTCTATCAATTGTTGAAAGGTAGCATCAAATCTAGCTTGTGCCTCTGCTGGTGTATCTCCCCCATTAATATATCCTTCCAAATACAACTCGGTGTACTGCGCTGCATTTAAAGGTTTTAGGATATTATTATATGCCTGTGAATTAAAGCCTGTCAGTGCCTTAAACGTGATTTTTGGTTTTCCGGATTTCCCTGATTTTGTAGTAATCAAAATAACACCGTTCGCTCCTCTTGAACCATAAATTGCTGTGGAAGCCGCATCTTTTAACACGGATATGGATTCAATGTCGTTGGGGTTAATGGCGGCCATTACGTTTGTACTGTTCCCATCATTATCAATGGTTCCAACACTTCCTGCTTGGATTGGAATTCCATCGATAACATACAAAGGTTCGCTAGATGCGTTTATAGACCCTATACCTCTTATACGAACTTGTGTATTTCCACCTGGGGCACCATCTACTGCTGTTGCCTGCAAACCCGCTGTGCTTCCTCTTAAGGCCTGTTCAAAAGTTGAAACAGGAGCCTGCTCAAAAGTTTCGCTTTTTACGACACCCACAGAACCTGTAATGGATTCTTTTGTTGTGGTACCGTATGCAACTACAACAACCTCATCCAATGAAGCCACATCCTCTTTAAGTATAACATTTATTGTGGTCTGACTACCCACTTCAATTTCTTGGGTCAGCATTCCTAGATAAGAGAATACCAATACGGCCCCATCTGAAACATTGATACTATAGTTACCATCAAAATCTGCCTGTGTACCGATAGTGGTTCCTTTGACAAGTACACTCACTCCAGGCAAAGGTTCTTCATTAGAGTCACTGATTTTTCCGCTTACGGTCTGTTGTAAGGCCATTTCATTTTCTTCCAAAGAATCATAGGATAATTCATAGGGCATCTTTTTTACAACAACCTGTTTGCCAATTATTTTATAGCTTAAATCCGTATTCAAAAATGCGCTATCCAATACGGTAGACATTTTTGCACTTTTAAACTTCAAAGAGATTTTCTTGTTGGTATTTAAAACATCATCCTTGTAAAAAAAGACGTAACTGCTTTTGTTCTGAATTTCATCAAAAAATTCTTCAACAGAAATGTCGTTCACATCAATCTGTATCTTTTTTTGTGCTAGTGCAGAATTTCCATAGACCATTGTAAGTCCTATACCTACAAATAATAAAAATATTCTCATAATCGTTAGAATTCCGACGCGTAAGGTATTTTTCATACTTTTGTTTTGGTTATTTAATATTGCTGTAAAACAGCAATGTTGATTTTAATTGCCAGAAGATGCGGGAACATCTTCTGGCTTTTCACTAACTACTAACTCAAATAATTATTTTTACTTCATAGACAATTGGTTTAGTTGATTATTATTTCATTTTCGGTGAGCTCATAATCCATATTCGTGCTCTGTTTTATACTCTCAATTACTTTCTCTATGTCCTCGTTAAGGTCTAAATACCCTGAAAAAGTCTCAGAGGTCAATGCTTCTTCCCCAATTTTGATTTCAACGTTGTAGTATCTGGATATTCTTTTCATGATAAATTCCAGATTATGGTTCTTAAATACCAGAAAGCCTTCCCTCCATGAGAAATAGGTGTCCACATTGACCTTTTCTGATACAATACTTTTGGTTTTCTTATTATAGCTCGCTTTTGTTCCTGGAGATATCTTCATCTTATCTGTTTGCGCGGAGGAAGTGGAGTTGTTATGGTAGCTTATTTGAACACTGCCACTTTTAAGAACAGTATTTATGGATTGCTCATCCAAATAATTTGTAACACCGAACACGGTACCCAAAACTTCAATTTCTTGGTCTTGGGAGATTACCACAAATGGCTGGCTCTTCTTATGGGTAACTTCAAAAATGGCCTCTCCTTCTATATAGACCTCTCTTTTGTCTCCATTAAAAACGGCGGGGTACACCATTCTTGATCCGGAATTCAGCCAAACAAGACTTCCATCGGAAAGCTGAATTTTTGACCTTTTTCCATAGGGCACCATTAAAGTATTGTATACCGGAGATCTGTTTTCCGCAACTTCCTGATTTACAGTCTTTGTAGTGCCAATAGTTACATCCTGACCCGTATTGGAATATGCTATTGTGGTAATTTCCTCATCGATTTTTAAGTTTTCATCACCGCCCAACATGAGTACTACCTTATTGGATTTTGATTCCACCCGATCCGTTGTATTGACGAAATCCAGAATCGAAGGTGCTTTCGGGGAAGAATTGTAAAAAAGGAATCCAGCACAAATTATCAGCACAACGGAAGCCGCAGCTCCAATTAAATATCCATTTCTTCTTTTTCTTGATTTATGTTGACGTATGGAGTCGAATATTCTATACTCCAGATCTATTTTTTCCTGTTCCGTAATAGGTAAATTTTTTACTTTCTGCGGATTTTTATCTATCATAATCTGTCATGAATAATTTGATGCATAAGTTTTGGGATCTTGTAAAGCTCTACAAACACTAAGGAAAATTTGGGTACTTTATAGACAAACATTTCGAGTTTTATGAAACAAATACACCTACTCTTATCGTAAAGTTTTTAAAGCCCTATATATCGTAGTTCGGGCCGTTTGTACTGAAACACCCATTATCTCAGCGATCTCCTCATATGTTCTTTGTTGATTAAATCTTAGAAATAAACCTTTACGCTGTTTTTTGGTCAATGTATTTAGTGCGTTCGAAAGCTTGATACTTTTCTCTGAAACACGTTCACCATTAATGATATCTTCCTCATGGGAACAAGTATAATTTTTTAACTTGGCATTAACGGAAAATTGGTAATCCATGGAAACCGGGATAATCTTCCTATGATATTTTTTATTTATTTTTCGCTTTAAAGATTTAAACAGATAGTATTTGATATTATCCGTTGTTGATAAGCTTTTTCGGTATTTATGCAAGTCTACGAACAGGTCATGGATACAGTCCATAACGTACCCTCGATCTTGCGAAAAATTTAAGCCATATGCAAACAGTGTATCTATATAAATGTTATAAAGTTCCCCTAACGCATTTTCATCGCCTGCCTTTAAATTTTCCCAAACTCCAGTTTCCTTGTTTTTTACGACAAACAAGTTTTTATTTCCTAATTCTGGGTGCAACCCATTTTGTTCTGGAATGCCAAAATTAGATTCACCAGCAATTGCCATTTCCCTATTTTTTTGCATGAGCTAGAATTATTGGGTTAGTGTTTGTAGCTGTGCTACATATATTTTAAGCAAATTTCTTGTGCTTTGTAGACACAATTGCTTATTTTTCAATTAAAAATATGATTTTACTTAAAATACTTATAAAAAATCAAAATATTCAAAAATATTTACATCAAATAAAGTGTTTTATTAAATATATAATAATGTAGATTTTAGCTTTGTGGGAATTTTTAAACAAAAAAAGAAATTTAAATTCTTACAATTTAACAGACGCCTAAGTAATGTCAATCAAATGAGCGGCCCACAGCCTCAATTCTTGAAGTAATTATTTGACCTTCGGTCAGTACATATCCATCGGAACTTATCCCTCCCATCAAACAATTACTGCTGCATTCATTGTGATTCAAGTTCAGTACATGACCAATTTCATGCGCTATTGTTCTTGATAAAGATCCTCTGTTAAAAGAGCTTTGACTTTCCGTTAATAGCGTTTTTTCAGGAACACCACCGCCATTGTGCTTGTTTGTATACGTCCCCACAACACTATGATAACCAAAACCGGACATTGCATTGCCTTGGGAGGTGTTACCTATAAATGGAAACAAATAAATATGAAATAAGTTTTTTCCCAACTGTTCCGCTGCACTCCTATGTTCTGGTTGCATTAACCCATATAGATGTGGCAAACGTTCAGGGTCTGAACGCCCATCGGCATCCCTTTTGGCATTAACGATATAAACCAGGGATTCTTGATACGTATCTGACTTTACAACATTCTCTTCAATGATTGATTCCAATTTCCAGTAAACACCAGCTTTTTCCCATATGGTATTTAATTCGGGCATAATAGTTTCGGTAACATCATCCAATGTAACCCAACTTTCCATTTCCCAGCCTGTTGGATGAATCATAGTAATATCTGTCATGATATGCACCCTTAAATTCAGGGTTATGGTTGAAAAGGTTTCTTCCTCTTCTTCAATCACCACAGCCGGTTCATTATCTGTTACATCATTGGAAGTTGTGGAGCATCCAGCTTCAAATGTCAAAACTAAAACAAGGACAACGTACCTAACAATCCGTTTTTCCCTTATCCAAAATATTTTATGTGGAAATTTCATTTAACCCAAGTTCACAACATAAGAAGTAAAAAATTTGGGCTTTATAGACATATAAAGTGAATCAAGGTATTTTACCGCACCAAGATCGTTTCTTCACAAGCCTACTTCGTGTGTTTAAGTTGCAAAATTTCTTCAAAAAACAGATTCGTTTCTTCTTGTACGGCTTTCAAATCATTTGATGTAATAGATGAGGTCATTACGTGGTCTCCAACCGTTGGAAAGGCTTTTTTTCGTTTTAAGGAACTCTCCGTTCCAAGTTCGTTATACATTTTGAGCATTGCAGGAACCGAAACCACATGGTCCTGTACGGAATCATTCTTAAAAAAATACCCAAGAAAAACAGCTTGGGTTACTTTTTTAAAAGTCTCTGGCACCATAGTATGGTCTATCAAAGCTTGTAAATGGGTCAAGGCCTCAACCCTATATTTTGTAGTCCAGTACTTTTTCTTTTCTTCATTGGCCTCAAATTCATGGTAATCACCTTTTTTAACGGCTTTAGCCAATTGTAAACCCCAAGGTCCCGCCAAGAGTTTGGCATTCTTATCATAGATTTCAATATTGGGGGAGTATAACATAATCCCCGCTATAGTGGTATCGCCTCCGGCAAGATGCAAAGCCAATGTTCCACCAGTAGAGGTAGCCATGATAATAACCTTTTGTCCCAATTGTTTTGCAATGGCAATGGCCTCCTTGGCCGAGTTCAAAACTTCATCGGCCGTTAAACTTAGCATAGCCTCCTTTTCATTTAAGCCATGGCCAGCTAAACGTGGCAGGTACAAGTTACATCCGTATCGTTTTGCCGTATTTATATGAATTGGGTTCCCCTCCATACGGCTTGCAGACCATCCGTGAAGATATACTATACTATATTCCGTTTTTTTGGGAACACTGTCGTGCCAAATAATCGTAGCTTCATTTCCTGGCTTTATATTTGGCAATGCAGCTTCTTTCTCGGAAATCCAATTTTCCAATTCCACCAAGTTTGAACTAACTTCTGGTAGTACGGTGTTTAAATTTGGCTCTTCCACTTTAGGACCTAGAAAGTAGACAAGTGCAATTAAAAACGTGAATACAAGTACGCTTTTAATAATTTTATAGGCTATACCCAATAGATTATATTAACATTAATTTTACCTAAAAAGCAATTTCTTAAGGAATAATATAAATATACTATTTTCGTCAGGTTTACTTTCAGGATTTATGATAAAACTCAAGATTCTTCTAAAAAACCTAGGTCCGGGCTTACTGTTTGCATGTATGGCCATAGGCACTTCCCATTTGGTACTTTCTACAAAGGCAGGGGCGCAATATGGTTGGGTAATGATTATCCCAATTGTACTAGCAAACATTTTAAAATATCCTTTCTTTGAATTTGGGATTCGCTATACTTCGGTAACTGAAAAAAGTTTGATACAAGGATATTTAAATCTGGGAAAAAAATATCTATGGATCTATGCCGCCATTACCCTTGTTTCCATATTCACACTGTTGGCTGCGTTATATGTAGTAACGGCTGGGCTTTTTATGAATTTATTCAAAATCTCAAGTATTGGTGTAAGTACCGTGGCCTTTTTCCTTTTTATTTTTATCGGGGCTCTTCTTATAATCGGCAGGTATCGATTTCTTGAAAATTCCTTAAAAGCAGTCATATCAATCTTGTTCGTGGCTTTGATAGTAACCACTGTGGTGGTGCTGGAGAAAGGTGCAGTTCCAGGGTCCGAGGTATACCAAAGACCGGTAATCTTTAACGAAGTTGGTATCCTCTTCCTAATAAGCCTAATGGGTTGGATGCCCACGGCTGTTGAAGCCTCTGGTTGGGTAAGTCTTTGGAGCATTGAAAATACCAAGAACATGAAGGAAAAGCCTTCATTGAAATTAGCACTTCAAGAATTTAATTTAGGCTATTTCCTAACAGCTCTTTTGGCTATCTTCTTTTTGATTATTGGGTGGATGACACTATACGGGACAGGAACGGAACTTAGTGGAAGCTCCATAGTCTTTGCCGATCAGGTAGTTAACCTATTTACGGTCCATATTGGAAAATGGGCATACGTGTTTATTGCAGTAGCAGCTTTTGCAACTATGTTCAGTACTTGCATGACATGCCATGATGCGATTTCCAGGGTAAGTATTGATGTGATGGAAAAACTGTATCCCAAAAAGAAGGTTTTCAAAGAAAAAAACACCTTTGCCATTGTGATTATCATCATGGCGTTGATCAATTGGGTGGTGATCACTCTTTTTGGAGCCAACATGGGTCAACTTGTTGCCCTGGCTACTTTTGTTTCTTTTGTTATGGCTCCGCTAATTGGATGGATGAACTTAAAAACCGTACTAAGTAAAGATATCCCTAAAGAATATCAACCTAAAAAAGGTCTGCGTTTGCTAACCTACTTGGGCATATGTTTTCTAGCGCTCTTCGCGCTATATTATTGTTGGATTTTGATATCCTGATTTATTCAAAAAGTAGATTATCATTAAGAATGACAATTAAAGACCTCTGGTTTTGTTGATGCAACATTTCCAAACAATAAACGCCGTTTTTACAGTTATTCAAGATTTTGTCTTCACCATAACCCACAGAGTATAAAATATTGGAGCTTGACACCCCATTTTCGGTCAGGTAGTTTTTTAAGGCATCCGAACGGGTTTGTGTTAACCTAAAGTTTGTACTACCTCCTCCCCTGCTATCCGTATGCGTTTCTATGCGAAGTTGGGATGATGGGAAGTGTTTCACAAACGCAACAACCTTATCCATCTCATCGGCAATTTCCGGGGTAAGTTTAGATTGACCCCTGCCAAAGTAGAACTTATTCAGTTTTACAACAGTTTGGTTTTCTTTCTTTTCAACCAAGTCGTCATAAGCAAAAACTTCAATGTCATATTTTCCATCTATCAAAAGTGCCAGACTTTCCTCATCAAACCGTTTGGCAAACATGGAAAATCTTTCTTTGTTAGCCTCCAAAACCACCTCCTTCTTCCATGGAATCTCCAGTCTGTAATTTCCTTCATCATCAGACTGGGTCTCCGCCAACCTATTGCCATCAACATCCAAAAAACTAACTACTGTATTTGGCACAACAATCGATTTTTGGTATGACTTGACCACCTTCCCTTTTAAAATAAGGGTCTTTAGGCCTGGTTTCTTATCGACCCTAAAACCATAAAGATCATCCTTTCCCTTGCCTCCTATTCTGTTCGAAGCAAAATAGCCCAGAAGTCCCTCTCCTTTGTTTTTGATAATAAGCCCAAAATCATCGCTGGAAGAATTGATACCTTTTCCAAGATTGACGGGAATACTAAACGCATCTCCCTCAATATTCGACTTGTAGATATCCATACCACCCAATCCATAGAAAACATCACTTGAAAAGTAGAAGTTATCCTCGAAAATAAACGGCGCTATTTCATTTCCAGGGGAATTTATACTTGGCCCAAGATTAATGGGAGCGGACATAATTTGTCCATTGTTTGTATAAACCATATAAATGTCCGTACCGCCATACCCGTCCTCAAAATTGGCCGAAAAATAGAGCCTATCATTTTCTTCATGATAAAAAGGATAATAAAAGGACGTGCTTAAATCTTTGAGGAGCAATCTGAAAGGTCCCCCAAATTTTTGCATACCAATAGCCAAAGCATTCTTTCCACTGGGATCGAAGGCAAGCTCTCCATTTTGGGTATTGGATAATACATAGAACAAACTTTCCAATTTTCCAGAATAAAACGGGGTGGCTTTATGATATTTCGATTTTGGTATTTCCATAAAAGGCTCTGCAGTTACGAGCTGTCCGTTGGACTCCATGGTCGACTCATAAATATTAAGATACCCTTCTCCTGCAGGCAAATATTGGCTCTTCTTATCCATTGTCCGTCCTGAGGAGAACAGTAAATTCCCCTTATAAAAGGAAGGGGAGAAATCTGATTGCGGACTATTCGCATTCAAATTAAAGATTTGAAAGTCTCCTCCATCAATTACGGTATCATTGAGAAGCTGCCTATTAAATTTAAAATTTTCGATGAGTTCCTTTTCAAATTTTCCAGACATCGTTTCCAAAAAGGTGTTCTTTTTGTCTTCATTGGAAGTCCTGGAAAGACTGCGCAGCATTTTGTTCAATTGCTGCGCTTTTAACAAGGTATCCTTTTTAAAGAGCTCAAAATAAGCATCAAATGCCTTTTTAAAATCTTTTGTTGCAAAGTAGGAATCTGCCAAATTTAGCTGTCCTTGCTCCGTAAGCGCACCTTCCAGCAGCTCTTCTTCATATGCAACTATGGCCTTGTCATATCGGTATTGGAAAAAATAGGAGTTCCCCAAGGATTTGTTACCTTGTCCAAACCCCTTTACTAAGCCAAGCACAAAAAAAAGTACTATTGGAGAAATGTATTTTGCTCGCATCATCGTTTTAGAAAAATCTTGGAGAATCTATCTGTTTTGGTTTACGTTTTAAGTCCTTATTCATATTTTTTGTCTTTCTACCCCCGCTACCAAAGCCGCCCCGCCCAATATAAAACTTTAAAATGGCTTCATGGGAGCCTCCACTGAATTCACCCAATCCATTAGTATTATAATCATACGAATACCCCAAAAACAAGCCATTGGACACTTGAATACCCGCCAAACCACTGATAGCGTTATCAAACCTGTAAGAAGCACCTATGGTCAATGCATCTATAAACTGAAAATTTGCGGATACGTTTACATTTACTGGAGCACCTCCAAGATAATTTATCAAAAATGCCGGTTTAAACTTGGTGTTCTCGGATAGCTCAAAAACATATCCACCAATGGCATTGAACTGTATGTTATCCTCAACAATAGTTGCCACTTCATCATTGTACAGACCGTTGGTCAGAAAATTTGGCGCTGAAAGCCCCATATACCAATCGTCCTCATAAAGAAAAATCCCAGCACCTACTGTGGGATAAAAATTGCTAAGGTTTTCCCCAACTATCGTCGGATCTGATGGATTCTGAACTGTACCTTCTGAATAATCCAAGTTTAAAAGCGACCCGCCGGCAACCAATCCGAACGATAATTTTGTAATCTCTGAAATATTGATTTGATACGAATACGAAACATCAATGTATGTTTGTTTTGAAGGCCCCAAAGCATCATGTACCACATTAAAACCAAGTCCCATTTTTCCATTGGTCAGAGGTACGTTGGTTCCAAAACGCATGGTAGTTGGCGCACCAGGAATATCCAACCATTGTGCTCTATACAAACCTGCTATTTCCGGGCTTTCTACAGTTCCGACATAGGCAGGATTAAAACTTCCAATATTATACATATACTGTGTATACTGCGGCTCTTTTTGAGCATTGCAAATCCCTACAATGCCAATAGCCAATACTACAGCTTTTCTATATAATCTTGAACCAATGTTATTTGGCATACGCAACTTATCTTATAATTTGAATCCAACCTTTTACAACTTCTGAACCATCTCCATTGAGGTCTAGAATGTAAAAATATGTTCCTTTTGGTAAATTTCCATTGCTTCCAGTGCCATCCCATGAGCTATCATAACCTTGCATCTCAAAAACACTATTTCCATATCTATCGAACACCTGAATTATATTATTCGGATACTCATTATTTGGATCAACAAATACCAACTCATCGTTTATACCATCTCCATTAGGAGAGAAAATATTGCAAATTGTTCCTGGATCCTTGCAAGGGCTCTCGATAACATCAACTGAGGCTGTTGCAGTATTGTTGGATGCGACGCCATCATTTGGAAAGGAGCTGGCAATAGTAGCCGTGTTTTCAAGTTCCCCAGAAACCAAAACGGTAACCGTAATGTCCAGCGTAATACTTTCTTCCGGTGTTAATTCTGAAATGGACCATACTCCCGTAGTCTGATCATAGAGTCCCTTTGAAGCGGTATGAGTAACATATTCAAATCCTGTACCTATTAAATCATTTACAAGGATATCCAAAACCCTATCCATTGTAGTATTTTCAAGAGTAATTGTAAACGTAACATCGCTTTCCAATAAAGGCTGTTCATTATCCACCTCTTTGGAAATGGCCAAATCTATATCTTCAGGGTTGCAAGTGGGTGTCAAGAAAGGATCACAACTATCCAAAGGATTTGAATCTCCATCTGGTACTGCCGAGGTACTTAAATCATCTTCTCCTGAAAATTCCTCATTATCGGTCAAACCATCATCATCGGTATCAGCTTCATTTGGGTCTGTTCCCAAAACACTTTCCTCACCATCCGAAAGACCATCGCCGTCAGAATCAATAAAACAGTTACTAACTGAAATGGTAACCTGTACCGAACTATTTACGCAAGGAGCAGTTGCCCCATTTGTTGTATATTCAAATACATAATTACCATCCGATAAACCTTCAAAATTAACGTCGTTATCTGAACCTATTGTTAATGTTCCATTGGACGGATCTGTAATAATTGCCCAAGTTCCGGCATCTTCACCTGCCAAAGTATCGTCCAAATCAATAACCGTTGGTCCTGTATTACCAGCGTCGTTGCAGGCCACCGCATTGGTTGGTATCCCTGGTGAGAGTTCATCATTAATTGTGGCAACTACTTCAACCCGCACAGAACTACAGTTGTTTGCTGTAGCCTCAACAAAGAATGAAGTTGTTTGGTCAATCGAAGGTGTGTCAAAAGATTCTCCTGTTCCTAAAATCGTACCTCCATTGGCACTATCGTACCAATTTAAAAGTGCACTATCGTTCGTAGTGGCTGTTAATGTCAAAACACCTTCGCCACAGCGTAAATCGCCAGCTGTACTATCTATAGTTGGAGTTCTGTTTAAGGACAGCACAACCTCAAGGGTAGGACTTGCACAATTGTTTGTTTCATCATAAAAGAATCCAAAATAAGACCCTGGAGCCGACACTATATTGCTTCTGTGCGCACCGGTTTCCAATGGATCAGGGTCTGTACTCCAAGTTAGCACACTTCCTGTCGGTTCCGTATTGGTCACATAATTGTCCAAATCTGCATCAATTGTATCACAAAACTCCGTGGGTTCGGTTGTATCCAAGCTTGGCGCTTCTACACCGGCGTTACAAGGAATAGCACAATCTATTACTGTAATGGTTAAATCAACAGTTTGGTCAACACACGGAAGATTAGCAACAGTAGTTGTATACGTAAACACATAGTCCCCTAAAGGTTGTCCGTTAAAATTTACAATATTACTGGCATTGATCGTTATTGATGCTCCTCCAGGATCGCTGGTTAAGGACCAACTACCAACATCCGCTCCTGTTAACTGATCGTCCAAATTCACAACACTGTCTCCCTCACTTGAATTGTTACATGCGGAAACATTGGTTGTTGTACCTGCGGAAGGTGTTGTGTTTTGCGTTAAGGTAACACTAAAAGTAGGACTCGCACAATCATTCACATCATCATAGAAAAACCCGAAATAAGTGCCATTCACACTAACCGTACTTGTTGGCAAATAGTCCCCTGTGGTATTTGTATCTGAATTGGTACTCCATCGAAGTGTAGCACCTGAAGGAGGAATACTTGTGGTATATGCATCAAGATCTTGAACAAAGGCATCGCAAAAAGTTGTTATTATTGAGCCGTCTAACACCGGTGCTGTGTTGCCCGCTGCACAGCTATCATCATTATTTATGGTTACTATTGCGGTATCCGAAATGTTAACCGCGAGAGAGGTACTTCCCAAAGCACCCATTGAAATATTAACAGTTTCATCGGATTCTATAGTAGTATCCGCTGTTGGCGTTATTGTAAAAATCTCTGTTTCACCAGCAATTCCAACAAACGTGAGTGTTTCAAAAATTCCTGTATAATCACTGTTAGCTAAAGTAGCTGAACCATCGTTGGAGGATACCTGTACCGTAAAACCTCCTATAACCGCATTGTTCAATGTTGCAGTAAGTTGTATAACCCCATCGTCTTCATTTCCATTAGTATTTGCAATGGTAACTGTTGCATTGTCGTCGTCAGTTATCGTATAGGTCGTCGTGGTCTGCCCAACCACCGTCGCATCGCCGGTGGCCGTGCCAACGACAAGGTCGATCGTCTCGTTGGGCTCAACATCCAAATCGCCCGTTATCGAAAGCGTCGGTATGGCTATCGAGGTCGCAAGGGTCCCGTCATAGGTCCCCGAAGGAATGTTAACCACCTGGGGACTCGTGAAGGCATAATCGACTCCCGAGATCGCATCACCCGTACCCGCATCACTCACCGTGACGGTCGTAGCGTTGGTGACCGTACCCGTCACAAAAAGCTCGGGAAGGTTGCCCCCAGTGTTCTCCACATCCGAACCCGTGGCCTGGGAAAACTCAACCGTAACACTGTCATCGTTGTTTATCGTATAGGTCGTCGTGGTCTGCCCACCCAGCGTCGCATCACCGGTGGCCGTGCCAACGACAAGGTCGATCGTCTCGTTGGGCTCAACATCCAAATCGCCCGTTATCGAAAGCATCGATATGGTTATCGAGGTCGCAAGGGTCCCGTCATAGGTCCCCGAAGGAATGTTAACCACCTGGGGACTCGTGAAGGCATAATCGACACCCGCAGTGGCATCACCCGTACCCGCATCACTCACCGTGACGGTCGTAGCGTTGGTGACCGTACCCGTCACAAAAAGCTCGGGAAGGTTGCCCCCAGTGTTCTCCACATCCGAACCCGTGGCCTGGGAAAACTCAACCACAGCTTGCCCAAAACCAAGATTAAAACCAAATAGTATAAGTATTATTAGAAGTAACTTCCCTTTTCCATAGATAGAGAAAGGTAAGAAAGAAGCTTTTTTTAAGAAGGGTAACATCACCTAGTTAATGATTTTCAGTATCGTTCAAATTTTGGTTTGGTCGGTGATTTGGGAAGAACCAATATTACTAAAAATAAGGAGGAACACCACAACTTTATAGTTTAAATCTAAGTTTCTCGGGTGAACTACCTTGGAGGTACGAAAAATCCTTATTTAAATGACAACAGAAGAGGTTTCGGCTTCGGAATTTATTTTTCGAACCAGGCCTTGTAACACTTTTCCTGGGCCTACTTCCACAAAGGATTTAGCTCCATCCGATATCATTTGTTGTATACTTTGTGTCCATTTAACAGGAGCGGTCAACTGTGAAATTAAATTGGCCTTAATCTCATCAGCATTGGTAACAGCTGTAGTAGGCACATTTTGATAAATTGGGCAGATAGGAGCGCTAAAATTGGTCGCCTCAATGGCTGCTGCCAATTCCTCTCTGGCCGGTTCCATTAAAGGTGAATGAAATGCGCCTCCTACTGGCAGCAGCAATGCCCTTCGGGCCCCTGCTTCCTTTAGTTTTTCACAGGCTGTATTTACAGCTTCGATTTCTCCTGAAATCACCAGTTGACCAGGGCAATTATAATTTGCCGGCACAACTATTCCCTCTGTTTCTTGACATATTTTTTCAACCACCTCATCATCTAAACCTAAAACTGCTGCCATAGTACTTAGCTGTAACTCGCATGCTTTTTGCATGGCCAAAGCTCTCTGGGAAACCAATTTCAATCCATCCTCAAAATTTAAAGTTCCATTGGCGACCAAAGCCGAAAACTCCCCTAATGAGTGACCGGCCACCATATCGGGTCTAAAATTATCGCCCATAACCTTACTGAGAATAACAGAGTGCAGAAAAATGGCAGGCTGGGTTACCCTGGTTTGTTTTAAATCTTCGGGCGTTCCCTCAAACATGATATCGGTGATAGAAAAGCCCAAAATAGCATTGGCTTTTTCAAAAAGTTCCTGTGCTAGTTCATGGTTCTCATATAAATCCAATCCCATTCCTACAAATTGAGCTCCTTGTCCAGGAAAAATATATGCATTCATCAGTTTCGTTTTTAAGCGGTGCTAAAATAGCATAATTTGTGAAGTAAATTTTATTTGAACCAACTTGAATAAGTTACATAATTGCTTGCTATGCGATCAATCTCACCCGAACTTAACTCTGGACTTACATTTTTTATTTTCTTGGCCGGAACTCCTGCATAAATACTACCTTCTTCAACATGGGTTCCTTGCGTAAGCACGGCTCCTGCAGCAATGATGGAGTTGCTCTCCACAATACAATCATCCATAATGATGCTCCCCATTCCAATCAGCACATTGTCTTTTACCGTACAACCATGGACAAGCGCATTATGCCCAATGGAAACATTATTTCCAATCGTGGTTGGTGATTTTTGATAGGTACAATGAATAACGGCTCCATCTTGCACATTGACCTTGTTTCCCATTTTAATAAAATGCACATCTCCCCTGATTACTGCATTAAACCAAACACTGCACTGGTCTCCCATAGAAACCTCTCCAACAATAGTTGCATTTTCGGCAATAAAACAATCTTTTCCAATTTCTGGAGATTTTCCCCTAACGGATTTAAGTATCATATTTTTTAATTGATTTTATTGAAAATAGGCTAACAATGCCGCTTTTTTGGAGGCAGAAACGGATAGTTCTTTCCCATTTGAAAGCACAACGCTCCCCCCTTTTCCTCTTTTATATTTTACTACTTCGCCCACATTGACCAAATACGATTTATGAATCCTTGCAAAACCATATTCGGTAAGGGCATCTTCAAAATATTTAAGTGTTTTGCTCACCACTATTTTTTTATGCTCCAAATATATTTCCGTGTAGTTGTCATCAGCCTTGCAAAAGAAGATATCCCCTACTTCCAAAACTTGAAAACCATCTTGTTGGGGCAAGGTTATCTTTCCTTCTGCTTTAATTGATTTTGCCTTTAAAACCTGACCGTCCAAGGCATTTTCCTTTGTTTTGATTTCCCTTACATAATCCACCGCTTTTATTAACTCATCAATATTTATGGGTTTCATGAGATAATAGGCCGCATGACTGTTCAATGCATCCATGGCATATTGGTTATAGGCAGTCACAAAAACGGTCTCAAAGGTTCTCTCAGGGATTTTATCAAGAAGGTCAAATGCGTTTCCGAAGGGCATTTCAACATCCAAAAAAACCAAATCCAGCTTATGTTTTTCTATCAATTGTAAACCTTCATCAATGTTGGAGGCCTCGCCCAATAATTTTACGTCATCACAATATTTTGCAATATAATTCCTTAGTATCTCCCTACTATTTGCTTCGTCCTCAACGATAATAGCTCTTAATTCCATCAGTCTTTTTTTAGCTTTAGGGATACTCTTGTTCCAGTTTCGTCATTATTCAAATCTGAAATTTCAACATCTACTTTGTTCTTGTACATGTCATTAAGTATTTGGATACGTTTTTTGATATTTCCCATCCCTTTAGATTTTTGCTTCTTCTGATGGTCTGTTTTTAAAGCGGCCGATCTTTTTCTTCCTATTCCATCGTCCAAAATTATTATTTCAAGCAATTCTTTGTTGATTTGATTTAATTCAATCTTTAAAAAACCTTTTTCCTCCTTGTAGCGCAGTCCATGCCAAATGGCATTTTCTATATAGGGCTGAAGCAGCATTGGGGGAATTTCAAAGGCATCAACATCCACCTTTTTATCGCGAATAACTTCGTAATCGAACTTGTCTGAAAAACGAGAATGTTCCAATTTCACATACAATTCCAAAAGTTCCAGTTCCTTGGAAAGTGGTATAAAATCTTCTTCTGAATTTTCCAATACACTACGCATTAAAACCGAAAAATCGCTTAGAAACCGGTTCGCACTTCGTTCGTCGCTTTTTGCAATAAAATTGTTCACGGAATTGAGCGCATTAAAAATAAAATGGGGATTCATTTGAGTCCTTAGTGATTTTAATGCAAGGAGGTTATTGGCCAACTTTTGCTGCTTACTATTTCGATAGAACAAGAAGGAAGTCAGTGCCATTAATATCAACCCAAAAATCAGCGAGTATATAATCCATTTTTGCCTTTTACTGGTCTCTTCAAACAATTGCTGCTCCGTAACGGCAAGACTGTACTTGCTTTGCGACAATTGACGTTCCTGTTCCAAGCTTGATATTCGATTTTGTTTGGTTACAATTTCACGATTAAATCTAGCCGCTCTCGAAATTTCCTGTTCCTTTCGAACGTATAAACTATCGACCACCGCAACATACTCTTGATACGTTTCCAATGCCTTTGAAAAATCTCCTTTGTAGCGATACACTTCAGAAAGTTTTCGGGTAGCGTCCTTTTGTACCACCAGGTCATCTTCGCTATCTGCCTCCACAATACTTCTTTGTAAATATGGAATAGCCTCATCCAATTTATCCTGGGCAACATATGCGTTGGCAATTTTGTAGTTGATTCGTTGCGAAGTGATTGAATCTGGGCTAAGCGAACTTTTACTTTCCTCAGCAACTGTCTGCTGAGGCAATTGCAATAACCCGCTTAAACTTTGTTTACGTAACTGGATTTCATCTTCATATCTATTTTCCTTATTGTAAAAATCCGCAATCTTCTCATTTTCTTGTATTACTCTTTCTGGCGCCACTTTTTTAGAAAGATTCAATGAATTGTTATAAAATCCTTCTGCTTCTACTAATCGATTTTCCTTGGCATAAGAATCCGCAATCTTGGAGTTTAAGTCAATGATTTTTGGGGAAACTTGGTTTTTCTGGGCAATTTGAAGTCCTGCTTGATAAAATTCCAGCGCCTCTTTTAAGTTGGAAGAAGCACTATGCGCATCTCCCAAACTTTCATAGAGTTCAATTTTTTGAAAAGGAACCATATTCTTAGCATCCAATAAAGGCGTAAGTATGGATTTTGCTTTTTCAAACTCGTTGTTCAATATATATGCTTTGCCCAGCAATAATTTAGCTCTAGAAGATTCCTTATGTTCAAGCGCATCCTCAAAATTGGTAATTGCAAGATCATATTGTGAATGATATAAGTATATTTCGCCTAATGTGGTTAGGGAAGAAGCGAATTCATTTTTATTTCCGCGCTTGCCCAATTGAGACATGGATTGGGCAATAAAATCAATACTCTTTTCTAAATCCGAGCTTTTGTATACGTTAGCTGAATCTATAAATCTTTGGTGGTTTGAAATGCTTCTAGAGCTTACACTTTTCTCTTTCTTATCACTTCTTTTTACGGTATAACCCGCTACCAAAACATCCACATCCTCACCAGAAGTTATGCGATGTTGTACCGTTACTATTTCCGGGCTTTCAAAAATGAGCATATCCCCAATAGATGCCTTAATCTTAAATTCTCCCAATCCATTGGTAATTGTATATTCTCCTCTATCGGTGGACACTTGAACTCCAGAAATTGGAACAGAATTTTCCTTTCCTTGGATCGACCCTTTGATTTCCACCTGTAAACGTTCATTGTTTACCTGTGAAAACCCCGTATAAAACAGGATAAAAAATAAGAAGAATATGTATTTTCCTTTTATCATTAATTGCTAAAAACTTAGGTAAACTTAGTTCATCTAAAGCGTATTAAAAAATGGTTCTCTGACCAAAAACACCTAAATACAACATCATTTTACCGCTTTACAAAATCAGACGTCCCGGTCACTCATTCTAGTTTCCATTTCCCTCATTTCATGTTTTTATTGGAAAAAGATAGAAATATTTTTAACCCATCTTTTAAAAACATTGAACTATGAAACATTTAAAACATTTATTGGGAACAACCCTTTCCATCATTACCATAGGAACGGCATACAGTTGCAACTTAAAAACAACGGAATACCAGGGCACTACCCTAATAACTAAATCCATTGTTGAAAAACCAACAAAACAATACGTAAAAATTGCACTTCTTTTGGACACAAGCAATAGTATGGATGGCCTTATCAGTCAAGCAAAAGCACAACTATGGGATATTGTGAACGAATTCACCCATGCAAAGTGTGGCAATGAGACCAGACCTTCCCTAAAAATAGCACTCTATGAATACGGCAATGATAATTTATCTTCAAATGAAGGATACATAAGACAGGTACTAGGTTTTAGTGGTGATTTGGACGAAATCTCGGAAAAATTATTTTCATTGACCACGAATGGAGGTGAAGAATTCTGCGGAAAGGTCATTCAAACTTCCTTGAAACAGTTGGACTGGGGTAAAAATGAAGATGACCTTAAAATGATTTTTATAGCCGGAAACGAACCCTTTACACAAGGTAAATTAAACTACAGGGATGCCACCGCCAATGCCAAGGAAAAAGACGTTATCGTAAACACGATTTTCTGTGGAAACTATGATCAAGGGGTATCTTCAAAATGGAAAAATGGGGCCATCTTGACCGGCGGGGAATACATGGCCATTGACCACAACAGACAAGTGGTTCATATTAACACCCCTTACGATGATGTTATTATCCGTCTTAACTCCCAATTGAACAGCACCTATATATCATACGGTTATTTGGGAATGGAAAAGAAAGCGCTTCAATCTGCACAAGATTCCAATGCGGCTGAATTGGAAGAGGCGGTCGTTGTAAAAAGGGCAGTTAGCAAAAGCTCAAGACTCTATAAAAATTCCAAATGGGACTTGGTTGATGCTGTTGAAGATGATGAAGTCTCTATTTCCGACTTAAAGGACAAAGACTTACCTACCGAACTCAAAGGAAAATCAAAAACCGAAATCAAGCAATATATTGCAGAGAAAAAAGCTGAACGCGAAAAAATCCAGAAACAGATTCAGGAATTAAATAGAAAACGTGAAGCTTACATTGCCAAAAATCAAAACGAAGAAACGGGAGAATTAGAGAACGCCTTACTATCTGCAATTAAAAATCAAGCTGCTAAGAAAAACTATAATTGGGATTAAATTTTTCAAGTGAAGTAAAAATAGTGGTCCATCGGCAACGATGGGCCATTTCCTTTATTGGGCAGCAGGGCAATAACAATCATAGCGCTTGCCATTATCACTCTGTCCAAAGTCATACCCAAGGGTAATTTGATGGAATCCACCATTGTCAAAACGAATATCACCGGATTGATACGAATAGTTATATGAAAACAAAAAGTTATTCACGTTAACACCTACAATTGGGGTAAATAATTGAAGACGCTGTTCTCCGAATCCGCCATTGGTTTGAAATTGGGCGCCATCAAAACTTCTCCTATAAGACAATCCTGCCCAAACGGTTCCAAAACTTACATCTTTGTAGACCTTGGCATTTAAATCGATTGTTTTCTCTTTGGTAAAATCGGTCATTTGAAACAAGACGGAAGGTTCTATCCTAGTTCTTTTTCCAAAAACATATCCTGCAGAAAGCAAGTATCTTCTAAGGTTGTCAAATTCTGCCAAAGTGTATAAATCCCTTCCACTTCCCAACAGGTTTAAAACAGCGGCATGTGCGTAGAACTCAAAAATATTATAGGATACTCCCAAATCCACGTTGAAATAGCTCGAAGTATTTTTGGTTCCGGTAATAATGGGATCAGGTATTACAGATCTAAATTCGGTTTCGTCCAAACTACTTAAAATAGCACCTGCGCTTAAACCAAAAGACAATTGATTCAAGGTCCTAAAATCCCCTGCCAATTGTAAATGATGTGCGTATGTTGCCTTGAAACCTGTTTGGGAGTGATATCCATTAGAGTCGTTAAACAGGATAACACCTACACCATTTCGATCACCAACCCTAAAATTAGCGTTTATCGTTTGCAAATTAGGTGCTTCATCTACATTGAACCACTGTTTTCTAGCGGTTAATCTAATCTTTCCACCTTCACTTATTCCCGCCATTGAAGGGTAGACGAGGTAATAATTGTCAGCTAAATAATCAAAGTAAACTGGGATTCCCTCTTGGGCCTTCGTTAAAAGTCCAAAGAAAAGTACAAAAATTAGGGAGGTTGTATAGCGTCTCATGTAACAGCTTGGAGCTAAAATTTAGATTTATTGATAATCAAACATTTAAATAACGGTTGAAGCCCTACATTATTATATTTTGCACCTCATCTTTACTTTGGTATTTTTGCATGAAACTCATGCCATGAAAGAATACAACATCACCGTAGTTCCCACCAACAATGTCAAGATACTAAAATTTGAAGCAAATCATTTCTTGGCCAAGGATAACCATGAGTTCAAAAATATAGATGAAGCCAAGGACTCTCCCCTTGCGCAACAACTGTTTTACCTCCCCTTTATCAAAACCATCTACATCTCCGGAAATTTTATTGCCATGGAACGATTTGATATTGTGGAATGGGATGATGTAAAAGAAGAGGTGGCTCAGCAATTGGTTGACTATTTAAATGCGGGAGAACCTATTGTGAACGAGGAAAAATCACAAAAAAAGCAACCCATTACGGTATATGCCGAGGTTACACCCAATCCGGCAGCCATGAAATTTGTATCCAACAAGAAAATAGTTCCCTACACTTGTGAATTCAAGAATATTGATGAAGCAAAAGATTCTCAATTGGCAAGGGAACTTTTCCATTTTCCCTTTGTAAAAGAAGTCTTTTTGGATGAAAATTACGTCTCGGTCTCCAAATACGAAGTTGCGGATTGGAACGATATTACCATGGAGTTACGTGAATTTATAAGAGAATTTTTGGCAGATGGTAAGGAAGTGATTTCCCAGGAGGCTGTACAAAAAACCAAAGAGACCTTGGAACAAAGTGTCGCGATCACCAATTATGATGATACTTCCCAGCAAATCATTGATATTTTGGAAGAATATGTGAAGCCAGCAGTTGCCAGTGACGGAGGAAACATCCTCTTTCAGTCTTACGAAAAAGATACCAAAACGGTAAATGTAATTTTACAAGGCGCTTGCAGTGGTTGCCCATCTTCCACTTTTACATTAAAAAACGGTATTGAAACCATGTTGAAAAACATGATGGGAGATAAAGTAAATGAGGTTGTTGCCCTAAATGGCTAATTATCAATTAGCTTATTTTGATTGTAACCAAATTTTGCTACCTTCCATAAAATTTAAAAACATTAACCATGTCAGTTTTAAAAGTAATAGAAGTATTAGCAAATTCAGATGAAAGTTGGGAACAAGCAGCAAAAAATGCTTTGGAGCATGCTTCCAAATCTGTAAAGAACATTCGTTCAGTTTACATTAATGAACAAAGTGCGTCTGTAAAGGATGGTAAAATAGATGACTATAGGGTCAATGTAAAAATAACCTTTGAAGTTAAATAACCAAAAGGGGATATAGTAAAAACTGCGCCTTATTGGGCGCTTTTTTTATATTCAAAAAATAATTTTATGCTTAAATATGTTTCCTTTTTATCGATTTTTCTTTTTCTAAATTATGGCTGCACCCAAAAATCAAAAAACGTGACATACGAACATACCAACGCACTCATTAACGAAACCAGTCCTTACCTTTTACAACATGCACATAATCCCGTAAACTGGGAAGCATGGAGTCCTGAAGTTTTGGAACGCGCAAAAGCAGAAGACAAACCTTTGCTCATAAGTATAGGTTATGCAGCATGCCATTGGTGCCATGTAATGGAAAAAGAATGCTTTGAAGATGAGGAAGTGGCTCAAATGATGAACGAGAACTTCATCAACATTAAAATTGATAGGGAAGAACGACCAGATGTAGATCAGATTTATATGGATGCCATTCAAATGATGTCTGGAAATGGTGGCTGGCCTCTAAACATGGTTGCCCTGCCAGATGGAAGACCCTTTTGGGGAGCTACTTATGTTCCCAAAGAAAACTGGATCAAATCCCTAAAACAGCTTACGGATCTGTATAAAAACGACAAATCCAAAATAGTACAATATGCCAGCGATCTAGCTAACGGAATCAACGCCATTAATTTAGTTGAAAACAAAAGTGATTCCGGAATTTACACCCTTGACCAATTAAACACTTCCGTAACAAATTGGTCGCAATACTTTGATGATTTTCTTGGAGGTTATAAACGTGCCCCAAAGTTCATGATGCCCAACAATTGGAATTTTTTATTGCACTACGCTACTGCCAATGCTAATCCAGAACTAATGGATTACGTAAATACCACCCTAACACGAATGGCCTATGGTGGAATTTATGATCATGTAGGAGGGGGGTTTTCCAGATATGCCGTGGACACGAAATGGCATGTTCCACATTTTGAAAAAATGTTGTACGACAATGGCCAGCTTGTGAGCTTATACGCCAAAGCCTATGCCGTTTCAAAAAACGACCTGTACAAAGAGGTTGTAACACAAACGATCGGTTTTGTTGAAGAAGAACTGCTTGATTCCAACGGAGGTTTCTATTCTTCTTTGGATGCGGATAGTTTGGATGAACATGGTGAATTGGAAGAAGGAGCTTATTATGTTTGGAACAAGGAAACCTTATCTAATCTACTTGGTGGGGATTTTGATATTTTTAAAGACTACTATAGTATCAATTCATATGGGTTGTGGGAAAACGGAAATTACGTTTTAATCCGTGATAAAGCTGATGATGAGATTGCTCAAAAACATGATATCACCACTGCTGCCCTAAAGGGAAAATTAAAAAATTCGCTAAACATTCTAAAAGAAAAAAGGGCGGAACGCTCCAAACCAAGATTGGATGACAAGATACTCACATCTTGGAACGGATTAATGTTAAAGGGTCTTGTAGATGCATATCGCTACTTGGGAAATCAAGAATACCTTGATTTGGCATTAAAAAATGCCTTATTTCTTGAAAAAGAAATGCTGAAAGAAGATAATTCCCTTTTCCGCAATCACAAAGCAGGGAAGAGCAACATTAATGGCTTTTTGGAAGACTATGCCTCCGTAATTGAAGCTTATTTAGCCTTATACGAGGTTACTTTTGATGAAAAATGGCTGAACCACTCCAAAAACTTGTTGGACTATACCAAACTACACTTTTTGGACGATGTATCGGGAATGTTCTTTTTTACATCGGATGAGGATGAATCTTTGATAAGAAGAAGTATTGAAACCAGTGATAATGTAATTTCTGCTTCAAATTCCATTATGGCCAAAAACCTTTTAAAATTCCATAAGCTTTTCCCAGAAGAAGATTACGGGAATTTATCAAAGCAGATGCTTAAAAACATTCAAGAGAATTTTGATAAAAGTGCGCAAGGATACGCCAACTGGATGCATCTGGTTTTATTTGAAAATAGCAATTTCCACGAAATTGCCGTTGTAGGTAAAAACTTTAAAAGTTTAGGTAAAGAAATCAGTAGCAATTACCTACCCAATAGTATTCTGGTCGGCTCGGAAAAAGAAGGAAATATTGACCTATTGAAAAATCGTTATAATGAAGGTGAAACCTTGGTATATGTTTGTATTGAAGGGGCTTGTAAACTCCCGGTCGTCTCCAGTAAAGAAGTTCTAAGACAATTAAAAGATTAATAAAAACTTAAAGTCTACATCTTGTATAAAAACAGCAATTAACTTTGCTTTGTCCTTAGTAAAAGTATATGGAAGAACTTAAAAACTTTGAGCAACATTTAGAAAAGGCCATAGACTGGTTTTGGAATTTTATGCCCAATCTAATACTGGCAATTATCATATCAGTTGTTGGATTATGGGTTATCCGTTTTATAAATAAAATAGTTCGTAAGTTTTTTGAACGAAAAGACTATGACCTTACACTGGAAAGTTTTTTGCAAAGCTTTATTAGTATTGCACTCAAAGTCCTTCTTTTTGTAGTGGTTGTAACACAACTAGGAGTAAAGTCCTCTTCTCTTGTGGCCATGGTAGGTGCTGCTGGTCTGGCCATTGGTCTCGCACTGCAGGGTTCTTTAGCAAATTTTGCCGGTGGAGTTTTGATCCTGCTTTTTAAACCCTTTAAGGTTGGTGATTGGATTTCTGCTCAAGGTATTGATGGCAGCGTAAAACAAATCACTATTTTCAGCACCAAACTGAATACTTTTGGCAACCAAGTTGCCATAATACCCAACGGGCAGCTTTCCAATGGAAGTATTATAAATTATAATATGGAAGATACCCGAAGAGATAAATTTGATGTGGGTATCGGATATGGCTCTAATATAAAACAAGCAAAAGAGATTCTATTACAAATCTGCTCTGACTATGCGGATATCCTAAAAGACCCTGTTCCAGAAGTATATGTGGGCGAACTAGGTGATAGTTCCGTAAACCTCACACTACGCTTTTGGGCCAAAAACGATGTTTTTTGGGCCGCTCATTTCCATGTTATAGAAGAAACAAAACTTCGATTTGACCAAGCTGGAATTGAGATTCCATTCCCTCAAAGAGTGGTACACGATGTGGATTAGTTCTTTTTCTTCCCCTGAAGAACAAAATCCTTCAGGTAGTAAGGCTCAAAATAAGCGACATCCTCGAAAAAACCCTTTTGGAATTTCTTGAAGGCAATTTTGGCCATTTCTTTTGCTGATGGAACAATGGAAGTTTCAAAATGAAAATTGTTGCGCTGCAAGATTTCCTTACATTTTTCTGCCCCACTTCCAACGATATGTACTTTGGGAAAGTTTCTAAAATCCTGGAAAGAATATTCATCAATAATCTCGGCTTTTGTCTCCCTAATTTCTTGGTAATTTGAATCAAAAACCGCAGCATAAACTTCCATTCGTCTAGCATCCAATGCTGGAACAATAAGTTCGCCTTCATCTATTTGTACCTGATGGGCCATACTCTCCAAAGTTGGAATTGAAATTAAGGGCAGATCCAAAGAAAAACAAAGTCCCTTGGCCGCCGAAACTCCTATCCTTAATCCAGTATAGGACCCAGGTCCCTTACTTATGGCTATGGCATCCAAATCTGAAAAAGACATAGAAGCCTCTTGCAAGGCTTTTTTTATAAATACATGTAATTGTTCTGAATGTGAATAGCTAACGGCATTGTTCTCCTTTAAACAAATAACATTGGAACCATCTGAAATACTGACGGAACAATTGGTCGTTGCTGTTTCTAAATTTAGTATCCTGGCCATTTCGGCGACAAAGATACTAGTTTAGAAGTACTATGCTAAGTTATCAATGACATCGAAGGTCACTTCGAGCGCAGTCGAGAAGTCTTTTCATGTAAGATCATAAAACTATGGTCTCGACTGCGCTCGACCTGACAAGCCAAAAAAGATTTTCCCAGAAGAATTTACACTTTTAGTTTAAGGAAATAGGAATCCCAAAGTAGAACTCCAATATTTTTAATCTGAAAATATAATCGTATTTGGTACGGATCACATCGGCTTCTGCATTGTCTACCCTAGATTGCGCTTGACTAAAATCAAAAGCATTCATTAAACCTACATTAAAGCGCTCTTTGGCATAGTCATAGGCCAATTTTCTAGCTTCCATTGTTTTTACTGCTGCTTCGTAAGCTTTAAAAAAGGTAGTCACATCTACATAAGCTTGTTGAATATTTGTTTCCAAGTCCAATTTATCCTGCTCCAGTTGTAGTTTGGTTTTTTCCAAGTTTATTCTAGAGCGTTTAATATTGTTTCTAGTACTCCATCCATTAAAAATTGGAACATTTAAACTTGCTCCAAAGGAGACACCATCAAAAATCCAAAGTTGATCTGTAAAATTTGGTGTAAAAGGATCACCATTGGCATCTGGTAAAGTTGTAGCATCTGAATACCTTGTACCATAACTAAAATTCCCAGTCAAGGTGGGATATCTTGCTCCTTGTGCAATCTTTAAATCCTTTTCCGCTAATTCAACGCTAGATTGTGAGAACTTAATATCATTTCTAAAAGTCAATGCCTTATCAAAAATAACTTTGGCGGAATTGTTCAATATATCGGAGGGTGGAATATCAAATTCGTCATCTGCGATATCAAAATTTTCATAATCTGTTATCTGTAACAATTGAGCCAAGTTAATTCTTGAGATTAGCACCAAACTCTCTCCATTTACAATCTGTTGTTCTTGGTTTGCAGCAGTTGCTTCAATCTCCAAAAGATCACCTCGAGGAGAAACCCCAGATTCCACCAATTCCTTGGTTCGTTTTAAATCCTGTTCGGTAACTGCATACTGGGCTCTAAAAACTTTTAAAGATTCTTTGTTCGATAATACTTGTAGATATGAATTGGCTACACTCAATCGAATGTCATCTTTTAAATCATCCAATCGATATTGACTAGCAATGGCGCTTAATTTTGCTCTATTAAAGCGATGCATGTTTCGCATACCATTAAATAAAGTAACACTTGTACTTATTCCCCCATTTACTGTAAATGTGGTTTCGTTGGTAGGTTGGTTATCCGTTGGGTTAATGGAAAAACCAGTACTACTTGAAACCCCGGTTGAGGCATTTAAGTTGGGCAGAAAGTTACCCAAAGCATCGGACTCGTCAATTTTGACATCTTCCAAATCCAACTCAAATTGCTCAATGCTCAAATTATTTTCAACGGCAAAAGTTACACACTCCTGTAAGGTCCATTTTCGCATTTGAGCGCTGGATATGCAAACTGAACACAATACCAGGATAAGTGCTATTCTAATTTTCATTCTTTTTTTGATTTTTTGATTGATATAATTGGTTGATTTATTAATCATCGGCATTATCCTTCTTCTCCAATTTGTTCCAAACCTTGATTTTATCCTCTTCCGAAAGACCTGAAACTATTTCCACATCTATTCCGTCGCTTACACCCAATTCCAAATCTTTACGCTCAAATTCATTTTCTGCCACCTCAACCTCTACAAATGGTTTTTCAGTCTCTTTATCAAATTGTAATAAAGCCTCTTTTAAGGTCAATACATCTTTCTTCTCATCCAAAACTATCGATGCATTTGCGCTATATCCAGCTCTCACGTAAGTACTGTCGTTCACTACTAAATCTCCTTCGATCTTAAATTGAACAGCTCCTTCGGTTTCAACACCTTTAGGGGCAATGAACTTTAGTTTTGCTTCAAATTTGTCCTTTTCCAGAGCTCCAAGGCTAATTTCCAATGGCATTCCAACATGTAGTTTCCCCACCTCAGCTTCATCAACCTCGCCTTCAAAAATCATTTTCTGCATATCTGCTATTGTGGCAATTGTGGTTCCGTCATTAAAGTTGTTACTCTGGATTACCTGATCTCCTTCTTTAACCGGAATTTCCAAAATTGTACCGGATACAGTTGCCCTAATATTGGTGTTGGCACTGGATGAGCCTCCAGCCGAACCCTTTCGAATAATCTGATAATCCGCACGGGCATTCTTTAGTTCTTGCTGCGCTTGATCAAAGGTCAACTGCTGGGTATTGAAATCTTGACTGGCAATAACGCCTTTGTCAAACAAAGCTTTATTTCTATTATACTCAATCTTTGCATTGTTCAAAGCAAGTTCTGCATTACGAACACGCCCTGCAGCTTGGTTCAACGATTGTTCGTTGGGAACTACTTTTATAGATGCGATCAAATCTCCTGCTTTGACCTCAACACCTTCTTCCAAATAAATCTTATCGATGATTCCAGAAATCTGTGGTTTTATATTGATTTCATCCTCCGGAATTACTTTTCCGGTCACAATCACTTTGTTTACAATGTCCTTTTTCTCTAAGGTTTCTGTTTTATATAATTCGGTCGGAGTACTGTTTTGTTTTAGGAAGTACACAATAGCGTACAAAATTCCTATACTCAAAACTCCAATTAGTCCATACTTTACATACTTGTTCATTATATTTTTTTTGATTGTTATCTAATTATACTTGTTTGGTTATTCTTCTCTTAGCGCTTCTATTGGACGCACCCTGATTGCTTTAATGGCAGGAATTAAACCTATCAAAAGACTTAAGAACACCATCCAAAAAAATGAAAAACTGAATTGCCCAATACTAACCATTGGGTTGACAAATGGAAAATCCTCACCACTCCCCCATTGTGCATCTAAAAAGGCTAAAATTCCAACAGATATTGAAAAGCCCACTAAACCTGCAAACGCTGTCAAAATTACCGCCTCCATTAATATCTGACGCAACACTAATGTTGGAGTAGCTCCCAAAGCCCTTCGAACCCCAATTTCCTTAGTACGTTCTTTTACTGTAATCATAAGGATATTACTTATCGCAATAACTCCCGCCAGTAATGTAAGAAGCCCTACAATATAGGAGAACCCCTTAAGTACATCGGTGAATGATGAAATATTATTAAAGATTTCGGACATATCAAAACTGCCAATGGCTCTTTCATCATCTGGATGGATATCGTATTTCTTCTTTAATATTTCCTTGATCTTGTTCTCCACTACGGGAACCTTTGTGTTTGGTTCTACGGAGATGGCCATCCATCCCATACGATCTCCTGTATTAAATGCTTTTTGAAAGGTGGTAAAAGGCACAAAAACAGCATTTTCACCATCAATATTTATATTATTGTTTGGCTTATAGATACCAACTACAGTAAAGAAAACCCCATTGATACGAATATCTTCTCCTATAGCATTTTCACCTTTATCAAATAACAATTTATAGGTCTCCTCGCCTATTACGCATATTTTTTTGGAGTCTTCTATATCGGTTTTATTCAAAAACCTGCCTTCAACCAATTTCTTTTTGGTAATGTTATCAATTTCAGGGTAATCTCCATACACGGATGAACCACTTGTCCTTCCTTCCCTGTAAACGGTAACCACGTCTCTATGCCCCCCAAGTTCAATTCTAGGTGCCAAAACCTCAATCTCGGGAATTTGTTTTTTAAGAATTTCTGCATCCTCAATTTTATACCGAATTCTTCTGCCTCTTTCAAAACCTTTGTAGGGTTCAGAAGTAGATTGCCCCCAGACAAATAAGCTATTTGAGGCCGTTCCCGCAAAAACTTTGTTAAAGCCATTGCTCATACCGTTGGCAGAACCTAATAACAATATCAAAATGATCATAGCAAAAATCACCCCCAGCATCGTCAAAAATGTACGAAACATGTTCTTTCCCAAGGTGTGGAAAATCTCTGACCATAAATCTTTATCGAACAACCACATATCTATTTATCGCTTAGTGCTACAATGGGTTTAACGTTTGCTGCTTTAATTGCTGGAATTAGCCCTGCAAGTACTCCGGAAACAATTAAAATAATAGTTGCCGTAATCACTGTAGATAGCCTTACGGAAGGATTACTAAACGCTGGAGTATTAATATTTGGTCCAACAAGAGCCAACAGAATCCATGCAAAAATAAGACCAATAAATCCAGACAATGCTGTTATAAAGGTAGATTCCAAAAGCACTAGATTGATAATTTGTTTGGGCATGGCGCCCAAAGCTTTTCTAACTCCTATTTCCTTGGTCCTTTCTTTAATGGTAAATACCATAATATTTCCAATACCGACAATACCAGCTATTAAAATTAGAAAACCAACTCCTATACTTATGGTATTCAACACGGCTGAAAAACTGCTAATGTCATCAAATGCCTCGGCATAATTCCAAACATTTATTCCCGCTTGATCTTCAGGGGAAATTTTATGTCGCCTTTTCATGATATCCTCCAAACGTCCAGAAAATTCCAATGCCCTGGTGAGATCGTATGAGGGATTATAGGTCAGGGCTATGGCACTAATATTATTGGTGTTTCCATAGGTTCTTTGATAGGTGCTGATAGGCATATATATCCTTCTTTCCGCATTATCGTCCCCTTCATCGATAAATATCCCAATAACGCGAAACAATGATCCATTCAGCTCTACGAACTTTCCTAGAGCATCCTCTTTTTTGAATAAATCGTCCTTCACTTTTCTGCCAATGATGGCCACTTTGGACTTGTTCGTAAGATCTGCTTCATTAAAAAACCTCCCCTTGGTCACAATGATTTTTTCAATCATTTGAAACTCTGGGTGTACTGCTTGTACCCTATAAGAGCCTGTTTCACTCTTATACCTTGCAGACGTACCGCTGTAATATCTGGCACTTAAATATTCAATATCTTTTGGAAAGCTTTGTCTGATATAGTCAATATCATCGTTCTTAAATTGAACACGACGACCTTTCTCAAATCCGGCATATGCTTTTGAAGTGGTACCCGGCCTAACAAAAATGGTGTTTGTAGCATCGTCGTTGAACTGATTGGTAAAACCATTTTGCATTCCGTTTACCGAGGCCAACAGAATAACAAGAATAAATATGGCCCATCCAACGGAAAAACCCGTTAAAAAGGTTCTTAGCTTATTGTTCCTAAGCGTATGAAATATCTCCTGCCAAATATCTCTATCAAACATACTGTTCCGCCCTAACTTGTTCTATTTTCTTATCTTCAACAATGACCCCATCTTTAAGATGTACAATGCGTTTGCACATATGGGCAATATCTTCTTCATGCGTTACCACCAAAATGGTATTACCCTCATCGTTGATTTTTTGGATCAGATCCATGACTTCGTAAGAAGTAGTACTGTCCAAAGCACCTGTTGGTTCATCGGCTAAAAGCACTTTTGGTTCAGCAGCCATCGCACGCGCAATCGCAACTCTTTGTTTCTGTCCACCAGAAAGCTCACTTGGCAAATGCGTAGCCCATTCTTTTAGACCTACTCGCTCCAAGTAACTCAATGCTTTCTCTTGGCGCTCTTTTCTCCCTACCTTCTGATAATACAATGGCAGTGCTACATTCTCCAAAGCGGATTTGTAGTTGATCAAATTGAAGGATTGAAAAATGAATCCCAAAAACTTATTCCGGTATTGGGCAGCTTTGGTCTCGTTAAGGTCCTTAATAGGTACTCCGTCCAAAATATATTCTCCACTGTCCGTTCCATCCAACATTCCAAGGATATTCAATAAAGTGGATTTTCCAGAGCCCGAAGATCCCATAATGGCCACAAGTTCCCCTTCTTCTGCGGTAAAATTTATTCCTTTTAAAACATGGAGAGAATTACTCCCCATTCTATAGGATTTGTGAAGGTCTTTGATTTCTATCATGATTGGTGATATTAGCTATCTGGATTCAACTCCAGTAATAGGACTTACAAGTTGTTAAAATGTTACAAGAATTGTTGAAAATTTTTGTTAAATGATTAATTGGCATTTTCATCAGCCTCAATAGTGTTCCAGACTTTGATTTTATATTGGTTTTTTAATCCAGGTTTTAGGGCTATGATAGACATCATTTTGTATGCCCTACCAAAACCCAATAAAGTTACAAGAATGAATATGCCCGAGGCCACGGAAAGCCCTGTCAAAAAAGTACGAAGTTTATTCTTCCGTATGGCGTCAAATATCTCTTGCCACCGTTCAATGTCGAACATAGCGATTGGTGTTTGTTGATTGATGAAATACGCGTGCGTATGTTAATATGACCTAATCTAGTTCATATTGTTACAGTTTGACGTAAAAAAAAGTGTTAAAATTTTAGATAAACACTAATTACGCATTCTTTTATAGATGAAATAAAACAGTCCTGCCACCAAAATGTAAGGAATTGCCATAAGATATACAATCCCGTTATTAATACCCTCTGCGGTTTTTCCACTCGCATCGCTTTCTACTACCGCCCTGCACATAGCGCACTGGGCCTCCATTATTTCGGGAAGCATAAAAACCAATAGCAAAAGTATGGAAAGCCTAACTTTCATTTGGCATCTTAATATTGATAATAAGGTGAAATCATCAGGTAAACAATCACACCAGTAATTGCCACATACAACCAGATGGGAAAGGTGTATTTGGCCCATTTCCTATGTGCCTTAAAATCATTTAGGTACGCCTTGGCATAGGTACGCAATACCAAGGGTATTACAACAATGGAAAGAACAATATGGGATATCAATATAACATAATACAGGTATTTAACTGCTCCCTCACCCCCGTAGACGGTGCTCTCCGAGGTCATATGGTAGGCCACATACATCACTAAAAACAATAAGGACAGTATAATACAAAAAACCATTAACTTTTGATGAAGTCCTCTATTTCCATTTTTAATGGCCAGCACAGCAGTAATCAACACTACAGCGGTTAACCCATTAATGAAAGCGTAGATCGGTGGCAAAAAAGATAGGGGTTGGGCATTTGGAATTTTATAGCTAAACAAAAGCGCCACCACCAATGGGATCGCTACGGAAATAATGGTAATCCATCTATTGAATTTCTTTTCTCTAAGGGTAACTTCCTTTATCATTCTTCCAATAATAGTTTTTTAATATCTTCTTTTAATAAGGTTATCTGTTGAGGTTCTCCCTCGGCATTTACACCCTGCTTTTCTGTAATGGTTCCGCGATAATATATTAAAGGGTTACCAAACTTGTCGTTTCTTGATCGAAGGTATCCTTGTTTATCCACCAAGGCAAACATGCCGGAATGCTCAAAACCTCCTGGCACATCGGCCACCTCATTAGCCACAATATAAAAACCTTCATTGGCCAATTTATAGATTTCTTCTTGCTCCCCAGTCATTAAATGCCAGTCTTTGTCCTGTATCCCATACCGTGCCACATATTTAGTTAGCACCGAAGGAGTGTCGTATCTCGGGTTTATGGTAAAGGAAGCAATCCCAAAATTCTCATATTCGGAAAAGGTATCTTGCAATGCCACTAAATTTTTGGTCATAATGGGGCAAATTGTTGGGCATGTAGTAAAGAAAAATTCAACAACATAGACTTTTCCCAAATAATCCGTATTGGACACTATTGTACTATCTTGATCCAAAAAAGAAAATGAAGGAACCTTTCGTTTCTTGCCATTGGCCATAATAAAGGACATATCGCTTATGGTTTTCACTCCAGACATCCTTTTATTTTCCACCATAGCCCCACCTTTAAGTCTTTTGGTAATTTCATATACCGCAAAAATCCCGAAGATCAGGATAATTGTAGATACCCAAACGTAGGTGTATTTTCTCTTGCTATTTGCTCCTGTTGGCATTGTTTTTCTTTAGGGCGAGACGGTATTCCGCCAAAATTATCTTGACATCGTCTTCCATTTTGTTGTTGAGCTCAGCAACTGAGCTTGTATTAAATCCATATTTAACCCCTTCATCCTCGTCATCCTTCCTTCCCCTTAGGTTACGGTCTTTATCTATAATGAATACATAGGAAGTGCTTAGATTTTTATCCAAATCAACGTTTACATCCAAAGTTTCAAAGAAGGATACTATTTCTGCATCTGTAGCAAAGACAAAGTTCCATTTTTCCACATCGGAAAGCGCCCCCAACTCTTTCTTTAAGGACTGTACCTGGGATTCATTGCCTTCGGAAACCAACATGACCATCTGAAAATCATTAAACTCACTAAACCGTTTGTAGATTTTCTGGTTAAGGTTAAAGGCGTTTCCTTTTCTTCCTTTTACATCATTCCCAATAAACCCTAAAATTGTAATCTTATCATTAAGGGTAACCTTGGTATCTATCCCTTCTAAACGGGGAATGTCTTTTGTGAGAATGGGCAACCTTCCAAAATTATTCACACCAGAAGCAAAAAACAAATAGGCTACCAAGGGGAAGATGAACAAAACAACTAAAACAAAGGCCTTTTTCATTGTATTCTTACTGGTACAAAAATAAAAAAGACGGTTTAAAAAACCGCCTTTTATCACTGTTAATACTTTCTTAGAAGTTCCAAGCCAAGAAGCCTTCCTTAAATACGGTATAGATATAATCCGCTTCAAAAAGCAGAATGAATATTAGGTAGCAGACCAGAAAAATTGGGGTCCAGACAATGGCTCTTCGTAAGGAACTCTTTTCATCGCGCAAGTGCATAAAGTCCCATGCAATATAATAAGCTTTTACCAAGGTTAGAATAATGAAAATCCAGTTAAGGAGTTTCATCCCCAAAAAGTAACCTTTGGTAAAGAATTCCGGTTTGGTAATACCCAATGCCACTTCTACCGCTGTTACTATGGTAAGAAAGATAAGTACACCCCAAATCTTTTGGATATTTGACTTGAATTTTACAAGTCCCCTAAAAATTTCCAGTTTATGCTCGTGTGCCATTTTATGCTTGTTGTTTTATATAATTCTGCCTATACAGGAATGATAGTTAAAATTTATACTAAATAGAAGAATGTGAATACGAATACCCATACCAAATCTACAAAGTGCCAGTACAGACCTACCTTTTCTACCATTTCATAATGCCCTCTTCTTTCATAAGTCCCCAGAATCACATTAAAAAATATGATGATGTTTATGATAACTCCTGAGAATACGTGGAATCCGTGAAATCCTGTAATAAAGAAGAAAAAGTCGGCAAAAAGTCGGCTTCCATATTCATTATGTATCAGGTTAGCACCTTCCACAACTTGGGTAGCATTCTTAAGCTTGACCAATGATTCTTGGCGGGTCAACAATGTTTTCTCACCTTCTTCATTTATGGTCTCGGTACGAATCAGAATATTTGGGTTCGCCTTAAATCCTTCAATCACTTCATTTAAGGAAAATGAAGTGGTATATCCATCTTGCTGATACCAAACCCCAGCATTGCTTTCATGCACTATTCTATCCTCGGACAAATCCTTGGAAAAATCCCTTAAGGCTGCACGCTCTCCAGTATCTGCGTTTACAAACTGAAGTATTCTACCTCCCTTGGTTTCCAAAGCTCCATAATCTCCTTTGATAAATGTTGCCCATTCCCAAGCCTGAGAGCCCACAAAGATTGCACCTCCAATAATGGTAAGGAACATATAAAAGATAACCTTTTTCTGCATCATCTTATGGCCAGCATCCACGGCGAGTACCATGGTTACCGAAGACATAATCAGAATGAATGTCATAAACGCCACATAATACATGGGGAAATTTCCATGAAAAAAGGGAACGTGGGTAAAAACCTCATCGGCAATGGGCCAAGTTTCAATAAACTTAAACCTAGAAAAGCCGTAGGAGACCAAGAACCCAGAAAAGGTTAAAGCATCCGAGACAATAAAAAACCACATCATCATTTTTCCATAGCTCGCATTTAGGGGCTTATTTCCGCCTCCCCAAACACTTTCCTCGCTACCGGTTGTAACCGTTGTATCCATAAAAAAAGGTCCTTTTAATAAAACTTTAGCAAAAATACATCTTTTGGTGTATTCGAAAAGAGATTTGTTAAGGAAAACTTCATGCTCGCGAATTTATTTCACGAAATACATAAAGAGTATTAAATACACCCAAAGAAAATCCAAAAAATGCCAGAATGTGACACCCAGTTCCAATCCGAGCATATTATTGGGGGTATATTTCCCTCTTATTTGTTGGACCAGGACCACAAGAAGCGAAATTAAACCTGCCACCACATGCACAATGTGAACGGCAGCGATCAAAAACACATAAGACATTTTTATACTGCTGGTTGGTCCTGTAAAATAGTATCCGTTTTCAAGCATCTGGGAGAATCCCATAAACTGCACCACAATAAAAGAAACACCCAGTGCCAGCGTAATCCCTAAAAACAGAGAACCCTGTTTTTGGTTGTTTTTTTTAACAGCCTGTTTGGCCAAGAGATAGGCAATACTGCTCAGCACAATTAGGACAGTACTTACAAAAAAGGCCTGGGGCAGTTCTAAATCACTTATCCAATCTTCCCGTTTGCTACTTACAATATAAGCACTGGTCCATCCTGCAAACCCCATAATAAGACTGATGATTCCAAACCAGAGCATCATCTTTTTGGCGCGACTATTCTTTTCCTGTATTGTTCCTTGGGTTAAATCCATTTGCTAACTAATAAACTTATCTATTACGTAAATGACCTGAATCACCGAAATGTAGGTAACACTGGCCAGCATTAATCTTCGGGCCGATACATTGTCCCGCTTTTCATATAATTTAAAGGCAAAAACGAGCATCACCAATCCGGATAGCAGCACAATAACCGCGGCCGGAATGGATAAATGTAATCGACCTGTAAAACCAAATGCAGGCATAATGGAGATTACGATCATCCAAATGGTATACAATATAATTTGAAGTGCTGTTCCCGTATCCTTTTTTCCTGTGGGCAGCATTTTAAATCCACCTCTTTTGTAATCTTCATCCAACATCCAACCCAACGCCCAAAAATGGGGGAATTGCCAAAAAAATTGAATCATAAAAAGTGTTCCTGGTTCTATGCCAAAATCGTCTGTAGCGGCTACCCATCCCAACATAAAAGGTATGGCACCGGGAAAGGCACCCACAAAAACAGAAAGCGGTGTTTTTGTTTTTAAGGGCGTGTAGACACTGGTGTACAGAAAAATGGAAATTGCACCGAACATTGCCGTTTTTGGGCTTAAAATATATAATGCTACAACTCCAAGAATGGTCAATAGGATAGCCACTGTCATGGCCGTATTCACCGTCATGCGCCCGGAAGGAATAGGACGGTTTTTGGTGCGGTTCATTAAGGCATCCAAGTCTTTTTCAATGACTTGATTATAGGCATTGGAGGCTCCAACCATACAATACCCGCCAAAGGCAAGTAAAATTACGGAGACCAGATCTACTTGAAATGCCCCCAAAAAATACCCTGCAATGGACGAGAACACCACGCTAATAGCCAATCTGGCTTTGGTGATTTCCTTAAAATCAGCAAACAATAAGGACCAGGATGTAGTTTTTATGGAGCCTATGGCAGATTTCATCCACATTTGTATTGACGGGCAAAGATACTTCCAGAAATATTGTTTTCCAACCGCTTAGGTTGGTTTCTTTACGTCATGTTGGTGCCCCGGTGTCATTTCGAACCGAATGAATGAGTGTGAGAAATCTTTTTTACCATTCTCTAGATTTCTCGTCGCTGCGCTCACTCGAAATGACGGGATTGGTTTATGCGATTCTGAACGAAATTGGAAATCTTTCTACTCATCTCTAGGTTTCTCGTCGCTTCGCTCGCTCGAAATGACATTCCTTGCTTTTTTTGTCATTCCGAACGGAAGAGAGAAATTTCTTTACTTTGGATTTCTCAGTCGTTGCCCTTCTTCGAAAGGACAAATTGGTTGTGCTGTCATTTCGACCAGAGGGAGAAATCCCAGTATGGGGTTTCCAGATTTCTCAGTTAACGCTTGGCATGTCATTTCGACTGAAAGGAGAAATCTAAACAACCTGATGGTTCAAAAAATCCCTTTTAATTATGTCTTGTTTAAAATTACATGCTAACAGAAAACAACATAAACTGGATATTAAGAATACTTTAGAAAATATAATAGACAATCTTATCACTTTTCATTCTTTTTAAATAATACAGTGCAAAATAATTTAGGGATGAATAATGGTTAGACAAAATCAATTTTATAAATAAAAACATATATTAAATGAGCTATAATTCTTACATTTTGATTTATAATTAATAATATATAGTACTATAAAAAAATACATTTATCAAATATTAACTTTAAATAAAATTTAATAATGAAAAAACTATTTTTAATCGCATTATTTGTAATTGGATTAACAACAACCGTGTCAGCTCAATCTATTACATTTGACTCTAATGGCACGCCAATTGCTAATTTTTCAGGGATTAGCGAGCCATTAGATTTAATATGGTCTATTCCAGGAAGTTCAGATTTTTACGAAGGAAGTATAAGTTCTGGTTTTACAACTTATAACTTTATTGTAGAGCTAGATCCAAATGGCATCGTTCTTTGGCTAGAAATATGGGAAGATTAGTCAAAAGCATTTTTTGAGTTAAGTAAAATGAGGCTGTCTAAAAACATTTAGGCAGTCTTTTTCATTTTAGACCATTTTCTCATATTTGCTTCCCCGGCTGCCGCAAGATTTTATCTTGTGGTAGTCATTATCTCCATTCTATCCACGTCAAACTTAGCCAAAAAACCTATATCATCAATCTCAAGAATAGTTGTGTCTCTACTATAATTTTTGCCCCAAGCTACCGCGCGACTATGTCGCGTGGTATTGACTTTTACAGTTCCTATTATTTAATACTTTTAAAAAAATAAATAGTTTGGTTAACTCATAGCTCTGTAACTCTTTTCCACACGAAAGGATTCGTGCGGCAGCGGAGAACACGTGTTCGCCATGCTCGATGCCTTCATCAAGCAGACCAAACTGCAGAATGTACTGCAATAAAAAACCGCCTCGTTAAAGGCGGTTATTTATAATTTGTTAAATACAACGATTTTACTGTAAATTAAATTTTTTGTCGCTCCTTAATATCGCACTCAATATTTTTCCATCATTATATACTGGAGAGATTATAATGTACTTATCCTTGGGGTATTCTATTGGATATTCGATTACACTTCCATCTATTTCAACCTTTAAGGTGTATGACTTGTTTGAAGCGGGTACAGTTGTTTCATTATAAATTGAAGCAATATTTGTGATTTCTAAATTTTCAGAATATACCTTTGCATCATCTACATATAGAATCAAAGGCAGATTACTTAACTCGCTATCACTAGGTCTTTCTATCAAAAAAACGAACTCGTTCTTAGTACACCCTGTTAGAGTAGTTAATGCGAATAATAGTATTACAATTGATTTATTCATTCTTGATAATTGTTGGTATTATATCTCCTTTTTTGACATTAAAATCATAAGGTTGACTATTTGTAGAGTTATGGTAAATCCAGTTATTACTTGAACTAGGTGCTTTTTGAGTTGGACTACCTTGGTTTAAAAACTCTATATTACGTGTTATAAGTTGTAATTGTTTAATAGAAAATCCTCCCCATCGTTCACTAGAATACCCCATATAATTATTAGAACCATTTGAATCTGGCAGAAAATCCTCCCAGTTATGTTTTAAACCAAAATTATGTCCTAATTCATGAACTCCTGTATCGGTCATAAATTGCATTCCCACAGGACTGAAAAAACCTCCTGCTTCTACATATGACACTTTGCCGTCATAAGGTGCTAGGCCACCAGCTTCGCCCCCCTTCGCAGATTTACCTTCCACATCATCTACTATAACTTGCAAATGGTCAGAACTGTCAACATCATCTACTGAATCGACGGCTTCTATTTGAACGTCAGACCTATATTTAACATCGCCATCAGAACCATATAATGCTGATGATAACTTCCTTTGAAGTTGTTTAGCATATTCTTTTGTATCTATATTTCGGTCAGATGTATTAAGTACTTTACCTCTAAAATGAGTTGTTACAATAGTATGTCCTCTTTTATTTGTTCTTTCAGTAGTCCAAATACTATCTCCAGCCATTTCCCTATATCTGACAGGGTTATTTTTAGTAAACCCATATGGTGAATGACTTTCATACTTTATAGCAAACCTATCAATTTTGTTAAACCTACCAATAGCAGGGTCATAATCTCTCCATTGATAAGCAATTGTATTCTTACCTAAGTCTTCTTCAAGTTCTTCGCCTTGAAAAGTTTGATAGTTATTTTCCACTCCGTTTACAACAGAATTATACCCTTTGTGTTCAAGTCCGAATGGATAGTAGTTGTTCTCTTCTATAATTTCTGAGGTGGCAATGCTACCATTGTTATTGGCATCTTGGTAGCTTAACCTTATATTGCCTAAATGGTCCTTGTACTGGTAGACATAGTCAAAGCCTCCACTTCCATCCGGTGTCACATACCCCTCTGAGTGGTTAAAGAACTGTAAGTTCCCGTTCTCATAGATATAGTTACCGGCATATTCTGTCACAGAACTTCCCGCAGTCTTCTTTAATTTCGTTCCCACGGCATTGTAAATATACGAAATGGTACCGCCGGGCATACTTACCGAGGTGGGCAGGTTCAAATGGTTGTAGCCCATGTCCGCGGTCATGCCCTTGTTCAGGTCGCGCAGCATATTGCCGTTCTGGTCATAGGTATATTCCGTGGTCGTATTTGCACCGTCTACAAATTTTATGTTTGCCGCAGCAGTACAACTACTGCGGAGCGGGAGTGTTAATTCTTGAAGAAGCATCTTGGCCAATTTGATTAAAACTATTTACATCTACTTCAAAATCTGTTGGATTTCTTGATCCTTCTTTACCTGCAAACCTTATGTCCATAGCATTACCGTTTTTATGGGTTTTACTATCCCCTGGTGAACTACCATCAGCGGTACTGGCTCTTGTGATGAAAACTTCTTCCCCTGAATCCGCAGATGCACCAACAACTATTGCAAGGACGGTGACCCGTTGGTTTTTATAGTATGTTTAACACCATGTACAATGCGTAAATTTTATAAAAAAATAGCACAAAAATTGTTGTTTTTTGATTTGTACCATCTCGCTTGACCGTTACAGCTGAAAGTTGTTTTTACCGTATCAACATAACTTTTTTTCACCGCAGCAGTACAACTACTGCGGAGCGGGTAAGTTTTTGGAAAGGAGATGAAAATCTATCGAATAAAAAAACCACGGCATCACTGTCGTGGTCTTTTCTATTCATCGTTTTGTATTGTATTGGTAATATCAGTTACCCATCTAGTCATATTTTATTGCTATAGGTGTACTTTGAAAAATCGATTTGCAATACTTCTTTTCCTTTATCACTGTTTAATAAAGATTGATCTACAATAATTTTCCCCTTCGGAATGGCTATTAGTTCACTTATCCCAAAATTACTAGTCATAACACCACTGGCACGACAAAAACATAGGTCCCCCTTTATTGGGGTTACAAAGACTTCTGTTTTTTTCTTACCCTTGTTAGACCACTTTTTATTTATTGACTGAACCTTTTTTCTTCCTGACAATATGGTACTTTCAAATTTTACCATTTCATTTTTATAGGTTTCAGGAAAGTTAAAATTGGTGTCGGTAGTGGATGTAAATAAATCAACGGATAATCCTTTCGAGCAATTCTCTAAATTATCATTTGATATCCCTTCAAAATAAAATGGAGATGCTTTATAATTGCTAGAATCAGATAATGAGTCAAAAGGTATTATCCAATAATATTTTTCCAACCCATGGTATTTCGGTACTGTTTGTGATTCAATAGTTATAACAAAGTACCCTTTGTCTTCTTGGCTAAAGCCGAGAAAGAAGATGAATAATATCAGCAAACAACTTAGTTTATTTCTCATGACTATCTTCTAAAATTCTATCTACAGTTTTTGATGTTATACTTCCCACAGAGCCTACAGGCACACTCATTAAACCACTTGAAGTATGTTCACCACTTTCACTTCTTGTGATAAGCGTATGCCCGACCTCATGTGATAAAGCTCCATTGCCTAATTCTTGATCACTCCGTGTCATAACTTTTATATTACCGAGGGTCAGTCCTCGTCCAGTAGGATTATCGGTTGAGATAATCGCAGCAGGCGCAATCTTTTTAGGCCCTCCTTTAAATTGTGTTTCTGAAGATTCCATCCCATTGCTTATGGCCAATGGTCGTAATGCACTCACATCACCCCCTCCTGTATCATCAGTTGCAACACTAGTCACATTAAACTTGAAATCTACACTTTCTCCCTTAGAGTTCTTTGCACCTTTAAAAAATGATTTTAGTTCACTTTTCACAGCTTTGACTTTAGCCTTATTGGATGCTATAATATTTCTGTTTTGTCGTTTCACTCTGTTTGTAACCCTGTCTATCTTTTTCTGACTTGTCCCTTTCTTAAAGGTAGGTAAAGGTTTGGTTTTTCTTGTCAACACTACAACATTTTTCTCTACCACATGATTTTTGAAACTGCCATCAGGATTGAACTCCTGCGACTTTATACCCTCAAGCCCTTCCAGTTCTATCTTCCATATCGGGGTGTTGTGGGCAAACTGATAGGTGGATATGTCATAGAACTTCTCGCTTATCGGGTCAACACCAAAGAACCTTCCCAAAGATGGGTCGTAGTTCCTGAACCTGAACGTTAGCCAATCCAGTCCAAGCTCCCTGTTGGTCTCTTGTCCAAGATAGGTCTTATGGTTGTTCTCAACACCGTTGACACCACCGTTATAGCCCTTTTGGGGCATCCCGAAAGGATATGTGTTCTGCTCCTTTACAATTTCCGTAGTGGGGTCAATGCTCCCATTACCATTGTAATCGCTGTAACTCAAACGTACCGACCCCAAATGATCTTTAAAGGTATATACGTAGTCAAAATTGCCGTTGTCGTGTTCGACATATCCTTCTTTATGACTAAAGAACTTTAATTGTCCATTTTCGTAAATGTACCTGCCCGCATATTCGGTCGTTCCCGAACTACTGCCCGTTGACACCTTTTTTAGTTTAGTTCCATCAGCGGCGTATGTAATCTTAATATTACCGTTATGTTCACTATTGGCAACGGTAATATCGGTCGGTAGGTTCAAATGGTTCCATTGTATGCCCGTAATACCCTTATTGTCATCACTGAGCATATTGCCATTTTGATCATAGCCGTAATCATCACTTGAATCGGGTGCCGTATTGAGGGCATCGTCCTTAAAACCATATCTGTCATCCGCTGCACCGTCCGCTACCTTCATAAGTCTATTGCTGTTGGGCGCATAACTGTACACAAGGTCGTCCATCAGTCCAAAATTATTGGAAACCGGACTGTCGGACAAAAGCCCTTGCCGCTTCAACGTTTGGATGTTCCCATTTTTATCGTAGGTGATTCCCGATACATTATAATGTCCTGAACCACTGGTTGCCCCAGTTATACGATCCAGTCCATCATAGTCAAAGGAATACCACCTTTGCACACCGTCATTTGCCGTTTTCCACTCCGTCTCGGCTATGTTGCCGTTGTAGAGTGCAGTGCCTCCATGTGTGGGCGTGTTGTAGTTGATATCAAAGGCAAACAGGTCACTGCCCAAGCTTGCTGGGTTATTAATCTGTTTGAGCCAGCCCCGTACGTTGTAGGTGTAATCTATAGTTTGTAGCCCACTGCCCACTTCCTTCTGGACAAGCTGGCCGAGGTTATCATAGGTATTGTCCGCCAGGGTCTCCTGGGATTGGCTGCCTATGGTCTGTTTTTGCCGCAGCAACCTGCCTTCATGGTCATAGGTAAAATCGTCCACCGTGACTATGGCACTATTGCCGTCTTTGGTATGGGTGGTTCTGGTCTGTACCACCTTGCCGCCAAAGTCAAGCTCGGTCTCCATAATGTCCGTGGTGCCCAGATAATCGTTCCTGCTGGCGGTATAAATCGCCCTACCCTTTTGATCATAGCCCGTTATGGTGGTGGTCCAATCGCTG
>JBDWSS010000060.1:0-28570 GCA_039985375.1 Flavobacteriaceae bacterium | reverse complement strand
TGAATCGTATACAACATAAGCTCCTCGATTTTTTGGAGCAGTTTGGCGTTCATCTCGCCCAGTTTAACACCATATTCCGCTACTTCCTTAGCACTTGGGATATTCTGTAAATGCCCGTTTTCCGCTATATGGGTTTCCACCTCTTCTAAAGAGGGGAGGTTATACTCTTTTTCAAATACAAAGTCCGGCCAGCCTACCAAATCTACCTTTACTTCTTTGGTGTGAATATTACCGTTTACAGCTAGTTTGGCATCGGGGGTGGTTGTGCCGATACCAACATTTCCACCGAAGGGGTTAAGGAGCAAATCAAATTTGGCCGCAGTAGTTGTTTGTTGAGTTTGAATCAATGCTTTTAAATTAGTATTATCAACTCCAAACCTAAGACTTGCATCATTACCATCGTTGTCAGCCCTAATAATCAACCCACTATTGGGTAATGTTATCGAACTTGATAAATCTGCATTTTTCAAAATTTCCAATTTTCCTGTAGGAGAAGTTGTCCCAATACCAACATTATCAGTTGTTGTGATACTGTTCCCATTATCCGTCCATTGTGCATTTACGGTAATCCCAATTAAAATGGTTACAGTTGCAATTATTTTTTTCATTCTTATGTATTTACGATCAAAGTAGGAAATATATTTCAAAAATATAAGTGGTAATTGATGGATATAGTAATCGTATTATTATTTTAGTGTATACTAATTCCTAAACATTAGGCTCTCTGTATTCTAGTACAACCGAAGGGAAAAGACTAAATGACGCACATTTGCGAAACCACTACAATCCTATTTGGGGCCTTCCACATGCTGGAGAGTTTTTATACCTTTACTCTTTAAAGAAGAAACCATGAAATTCGGAAAAGTTGAACAACCGGAACTGGTTGATTTTAGTATACCTGTGGATCACCCGGATACCGAAATAACCTTGTCCAAAACCAAAAGGAATGAAACCCCATCCTTAGCTGTAGGTTGTGCCAAATGGAACCGACAAGACCTCAAGAACTTTTATCCCAGGGGCACCAAAGACGAGTTGGTCTATTATTCATCCCAATTTAATAGTATTGAGTTGAATGCTACGTTTTATCGTATTTTTCCTGCGGAACAGTACCAAAAATGGTACGACAAAACCCCGGACAATTTTAAGTTCTTTCCAAAAATGACGAATGAGGTAAGTCATTTGCGAAGGCTCAATGATAAGGTCTACGAAGTGGCTGATCGTTACTTGGAAGTGACTTCTTTATTGAAAGAAAAATTAGGCACAATATTTTTACAGATGCACAACAATTTCGGTCCCAAGAACTGGGATAGGGTAGTGCAGTTTGTGGAATATTGGCCCAAGGAGTTTCCTCTGGCCATGGAATTCCGACATACGGATTGGTTCAACGATAAGAATGTATCTCAAGAACTGTATCATTTGCTAGAAGAAAACAACATTACCAATGTTTTGGTCGATACCGCCGGAAGACGCGATTTAATGCACATGCGCCTAACCACAAATGAAGCTTTTATAAGATATGTTGGTGCCAACCACCCAACCGATTATTCTCGGCTTGAGGATTGGACAGATAGATTGTCTCAATGGCAACACAAGGGGCTGGAAAACATTCATTTTTTTGTGCACCAAAATTTAGAATTGGAATCCCCTTTATTATCAGCTTATTTTATTGATAAACTCAATCAAAAATTTAATGTTGGGCTCAGTATTCCAAAAACCACACTTGCCCCGCCAAAAACCCTTTTTAGTTAAGCTGTTTTCTGCTGTTGTGATTTTAAATTAATTCTTGAATTTCATCAATCTAAAGGACAAAAAATTATCAAGTAAATATTCTTGGTGTATAAAATATTGTAATTTCATAATTAGAGAAAAAACAGCACTATTATTAAGAAAAACTCTATGGTTTTAGAGTAGCTTTGTAGCTGGATGAATTGCTAATTATAGACATCTTAAAATGAGATTTCACACCAGAAAATGGGTCAAACCAGAAGATTTAAATGCAAATGAAACTTTGTTTGGAGGTACATTGCTTGCCTGGATCGATGAAGAGGCCGCACTTTATAGTATTGTGCAGTTGGAAAGTAAAAAAGTGGTCACCAAATATATGTCCGAGATTAACTTTATGAGCACTGCAGTAAAGGGTGATATTGTTGAAATCGGCATAGAAGTAATCAAATTTGGTCATACTTCCATCTCATTGAATTGCGAGGTTAGGAACAAAATGACGCATGAAAGTATTGTAACCGTAGACAATATTATCATGGTAAATTTGGATGATAAAGGAAACCCCAAGGCCCATGGTAAAACCAAAGTGGAATACGTTAAGGATCGATTGGCCAAACGTGAGCAGGAAAAGTCTTAATCTTTCGTGATTGCCAAGGCTTGCACCTGGTCCATAACCCTTAGTAAATTACCACCCCAAAGTTGTGCTATTCCATCTTCGGTATACCCTCTTTTTATCAACTCTAGCGTTACGTTAAAGGTTTCAGAGGCATTGGACCAACCTTTAATACCACCACCACCGTCGAAATCCGAACTAATTCCAACGTGCTCAATTCCAATACGTTTTACTAGGTAATCAATATGATCAACAAAATCAGAAACATCCACTGCTGGAGGAGCATCATCCAATTCGGTGGCATGTTCATCCCCCATTTTTTTAATTTTCGGATAGTTCTCCATGAACACTGTTTTTTGGGCATCGGTCAAAATGGCAAATTCCGAACGTTCATACCAATCTACTCCTAAGGAATCTGCTATTTGCGCATAAATGGGTTTCATAAAACCTGCTCTTATCTCATGTTTTTCCTTATTTAAATAGGAATTAAACGCCACTGTTTGTACAACTCCGCCGTATGCTTTTAGTGCTAAAAGTTGTTCATCATCCAGATTTCTGCTGTGGTCGCATAGTGCTCTTGCGGAAGAATGGGAGGCAATTATGGGAGCTTTTGAAAGTGTAATTATTTGCATCATCGATGCTTTGGACAAATGGGAAACGTCTATCATAATTCCAAGCCTATTCATCTCTTTAACTGCCTCTTTGCCCAACTCACTTAAACCATTATGCAACCATTCTTCGTCCTCTTCCCCGGTATGCGAATCGCAAAATTGATTATGCCCATTATGGGACAACGAAATATAGCGGGCTCCACGGTTATAATAGTCTTCAAATTTTGATAGATCTTCACCCATAGGGTAAGCATTTTCAACCCCTATCATGACTACTTTTTTTCCGGAAGCGATTATCCTTCTTACATCATTGGAAGTAAGCGCCAATTCAACTTCATCTGGCGCATAATGGGTACACAGCCTATGTATGGCTTTAAATTTTGCAATCGCATCATCAGATGCTTTTGAGTATCCCTCAGCATTCAAAGAATCCTGGCCTGTATAGACCACTAACCAAACTGCATCCAATCCACCTGCGACCATTTTAGGCAAATTCACTTGAGTGTCCAGGTTTTGGGTATAATTCTTTGAATCTGTGAAGTTTATCACATTGATATCATCATGGGTATCCATGGTGATCACTTTTGTATGCACTTTTTTTGCTTTTTCTTCCAAAGTTTCGATGTTTTTTAGTGGTTCTAAGCATAGGAAACTAAACGCCCAACACTTCAAAATGCGTAGAACTGTCACATATTATTTTATGTACACATACAAATAAAGCATTTTGACAACAAAATGTAGACGGTACGGAACAATAAATTGTACACCATTCCTTAAATCCACATTTTTATTAAAAATGTATAATTAATTATTGAAGATTTGGGAACACGGGAGTTGCTAACACATTTGGAAAAATTAGAAATAGGACTTAGCAGTTTTTCATATGAAGAATTGGGAACTGAAGAGGCCGGAAAATTAAAAAAATCGTTCGATTCTTTTAAGAACGGACTGGAAGATAGGGTTTTTGGTGTTTCTGAAATGAGACAACTTAACGTAATTTATGAACAAATAGGTATTACACGTCAAACTGAACCGTTCTTGGAAAGTGAATCTTTGATAATGAATGACAATGGATTGCTACTGGCTTTGATCAATGCACTGGAAGACACCCCATTGAATAAAAAACAAGTAGACATTGTAAGTGCAATGAAGAGGACCGGTGAAAGACTTGTCCAAAAGCATTCAAATAAAAATAATATGTCCATCAAGACGCAGGAAATTGAAAAAAACTTGGAATCGCTCATAGCAACACATAAGGTAGACCTTACACCTGTTTTGGAAGAATGCGTGGGCCAAATGGAATTGTTGGAAGAGCTTATAAGGCTGTTCAAACAAAACGTTGCTGAGTTTATCGGCAGCCTAAAAATAAATCTGGGCATTACCAATTTTCGTGGAGTGGAGTTTGCATGTCAAAAAATACAGCCCTGTCTTAGGATGATGAAGACGGTAAGCTTGTTGGAAATTACGGACCAAATGATGGCCGTTTGCAAAACGGACAATGATCTTGAATATCTTCAATTTTTGTACGACCAATTTTTAGTTGAATATCCAAAAGTTGAAGAGCTCGTGGATTTTGAAATTGAGGTTTTGCGCAACATATAACCCCTAAATTACGCCGCAATGAAAGATAGCAACCTCCCTGATTACTATGAAAGTATCTTTCATCAACTGCTGGAACACACCACTGATATGGAGTGTAAGTTTCTTTTGTTGGACCAAGTTTTAGAAGTAGGTGATAAAAAGGAAATTCCAATGCTTAATAGGTTAATTATGAATAAAATTGAACCTACTTTAAAGAAAAAGGCATTGAAAATCAAATCTGATTTATTGAACAAACTACAAGCGTTACCCGCACAAGAAGATGAAAAACTGCCAGCTAGTCTCTGTTTTTTATATGATGAATTTGATATAAGGCCTCCCAAAGAGAAAATGGATGCAGAAATAGACTTCGAAATTTCCCTGGAAATCCTAGCTCACAAGTAAATCCAAAACGCCTAAACAGGTACTTAAAAAGTACTATTTTTCTGTCAAATCAAAACACAATCATTTCACAACCCAAATCGGTACTTTCACCACAATTTATTGCCTTTTCATAATCTTTCGGCTACGTTTACGTTATAATTACAACCCAAACATAAATTAACCGATATTATGTTATACGATACCTACGGTGAGGAATACTTAATATTCCTACAAGAGTTAAATGAAATTTTGAGCTTAAACGAATTGGTAGAATTAGATTATTTGTAGTCCTAACCCCAATCTTAATCCAATGAAAAATCAAAACCAAGAAAATACAGCGTATTTAAACTTTATCAGGGATTTAAATAATATGTTAACAGACGTTAACATTAATCAATTGAACTATCCAAGATAATTCTCATAATACTCCATAAAAAAAGGATGTAAAAAACATCCCTTTAATAGTAATGGGCTTTTAACCCAGATACGATTTTAAAATCTTGCTTTTGGAGGTATGTCGCAATTTTCGTATTGCCTTTTCCCTAATTTGCCTCACACGTTCCCGTGTTAAATCAAAAGTACTTCCTATTTCTTCAAGGGTCATGGATTGTTGATCCCCAATTCCATAATACAAACGTACCACATCGGCCTCACGAGGAGACAATGTTTCCAAAGCTCTATTAATTTCTGTATTCAAAGATTGGTGCATTAGGTCCTTGTCCGGTTTGGGCGATTCGCTTGAATTCAACACATCGTATAGACTTGAAGTTTCACCTTCACGCAGTGGTGCATCCATAGATACATGCCTTCCTGTATTCTTAAGGGATTGTTTTACTTCCGTAACCGTCATGTCCAGTTCCTTAGCAATTTCTTCCGGGGATGGTGGGCGTTCATGCGCCTGCTCCAAATAAGAAAAGGTCTTCTTTATTTTATTGATGGACCCTATCTTATTCAATGGAAGACGTACAACCCTAGATTGCTCGGCCAACGCTTGAAGAATGGATTGTCTAATCCACCAAACGGCATAGGAAATAAACTTAAATCCACGGGTCTCGTCAAATCGCTGAGCTGCCTTAACCAATCCTACATTTCCTTCATTGATAAGATCTGGCAATTTTAAACCTTGATTCTGGTATTGTTTTGCAACGGATACCACAAATCTTAAATTGGCATTGGTCAATTTTTCCAATGCAAGTCGATCACCAGTTCTTATGCGTTGCGCCAATTCAACTTCCTCCTGGGCAGTTATCAAATCTATTTTACTAATATCCTGAAGATATTTATCAAGGGATTTGGATTCTCTATTAGTAACCTGTTTGATAATTTTAAGCTGCCTCATGGATATTTTAGATTTCTGATGATTTTAGCTTACATAATACATCATAAAAGACTATTTTCCAAGGATCAATTGTTATTGTTATCAAAATGTTATGAGCACGGACAATTTTCGGCATGCTATAGAAGGATTGTTGATAGTATCTTAATAGAATTGCTCAAAAAGTTTTCTATAGAGGGAGAAAAAACTCCTAATTTTGCAAGGTTTAATAATTCAGAACATTAAATCCATTTTTCCTTGGAGGTAGACAGAGCGGTAAACAAAAAAACGTTATATGATTATCAGTTAGAAGATCTTAAAAAGATTTTTGAACACATCAATAAACTACCTGGTGGTAGCAATGTATTATATCAGCTACCTACGGGAGGTGGAAAAACGGTTGTTTTTTCTGAAATAACCCGCAAGTATATTCAAGACATGGGTAAAAAAGTCATGGTACTTACCCATAGAATTGAATTGAGCAGGCAAACATCAAGAATGTTGCATGGGTTTGGTGTTGCCAACAAAGTCATAAATAGTGAGGTAAAGGAACTACATGATCAAGATGATTACATGTGCTTTGTTGCCATGGTTGAAACCTTGAACAATAGGCTGCAAGAAGAAAAAGTTACCATAAACAACATCGGTCTTGTAATTATTGACGAAGCGCACTACAATTCCTTTAGAAAGTTGTTCAAGTATTTCGAAAACTCCACAATCATAGGGGTTACCGCAACGCCCTTAAGTTCCAATATAAAACTTCCAATGAAAGATCATTATAAGCATCTGATCATTGGGGAGTCCATTAAGTCACTTATTCAAAGGCAGTTTCTGGCACGAGCCGACCTCTATAATTATGATGTTAGTCTAAAAACCTTAAAATTGGGCATAAACGGTGATTATACCGTAAAGTCTTCCGATGAGTTTTATGGCAACCATAGTATGCTGGGCAAATTGGTTTCTGCTTATGAAGAAATCGCAAAAGGTACCAAAACGCTAATTTTCAATAATGGTATCAATACCTCATTATATGTGTATGAGACCTTTAAGAAAGCAGGATATGACGTTAGGCATTTGGATAACAAAAATACCGCGACAGAGCGAAAGGAGATTTTGGATTGGTTTGCAAAGACCCCGGGAGCAATACTCACATCCGTCAGTATATTAACAACAGGTTTTGACGAACCTAGTGTGCAGTCCATTATTTTGAACAGAGCTACCCGATCCCTTACCCTATATTTTCAAATGATTGGTAGAGGGTCTCGAATCCTGCCTGAAAAGAAAGAGTTCAAGGTAATAGATATGGGGAATAATATTGCACGTTTTGGACCTTGGGATGCTCCGGTAGATTGGCAAGAAATCTTTCATTTCCCTGATTTTTATCTGGAAAACATTAAAAACGACGAAGAAATTGAGCGTGAGTTTATATATGAAATGCCTCCAGAGCTTAAGGCCAAGTTCAGCAAGTCTGAAAATATCTCTTTTGACATCAAAGCAGCATATAAGGAAGTTTTCGCTCAAGGAAAAAAATCTAAGTTGGTTTTGGAAATGAGTATTGAACAGCATGCGCAGATTTGTATGGAAAATAGCGAGGATGTTTTTGATGCTCGGATTCTTGCCAAAGAACTTAAGGAAGAAATTGCTTATCGTGTGCGTCAATATTCTTACTGTATCATGAACAATACCAAAAACTACAAGGAATGGTTGGAGGAAGACTATGAACGAAAATTGCGTTCCAGCATTTCAAAGAAGTTCGCGGCGCTAATGTAGCCCAAATGAAAAAAGCTCTTTTTATTGGATATATCTGGCCCGAACCAAGCACTACGGCAGCTGGGCATCGCATGCTTCAATTAATACACACCTTAAAACAACTTGGATATCATATAATTTTTAGTACTACGGCCGTCAAATCTGAACATAGCTGCCATTTAGAGGCGATTGGGGTTGAATCCATACCTATTAAATTAAATCATTCCAGTTTTGATGTATTCATAGAAAACCTTAATCCAACCTTTGTAATCTTCGACCGATTTATGATGGAAGAACAATTTGGATGGCGGGTTGCCAAGTTTGCCCCGCAAGCTATCCGTATATTAAATACCGAAGACCTACATTCACTAAGAAAATCTAGGGAAACCTGTCATAAGAAAGATGAAAACCATAACCTGGAAATATGGAAAAATCACCCTATGACACTGCGGGAGGTAACAAGTATTTACCGCTGTGATCTTACCTTATTGGTTTCTTCTTATGAATTGGAAATTTTGCAAAATGTATTGAACATTCCTAAAAATCTGTTGTTGTTGCTTCCCTTCATGCTGGAGCCAATTTCCCATATGGAAATTGAACAATGGCCCACTTTTGCAGAAAGAAATGATTTTATATGCGTTGGCAACGGGATGCACGCACCCAATGTGGATTCCATTATGGCGCTTAAGCAAATCATCTGGCCCATAATTAAAAAGAAGCTTCCAAAGGCCAAGTTGCAAATTTATGGCGCCTATTTACCACAAAAGGTTTTGGAAATGCAAAACACAAAAGAAGGCTTTTATGTGGAAGGCTGGATAGAAGACCTAGAGGTAGTGATGCAACATGCCAGGGTAAATTTAGCACCCTTACAGTTTGGGGCCGGAATTAAAGGGAAATTGGCAGATGCCATGTGCAATGGAACACCCAATGTTACTACCTCAATAGGTGCGGAAGGTATGGCAGGAAACTTACCATGGAATGGTAGTGTTTCAAATACTTGGGAGGGTTTTGCAGAAGCTGCCGTGGGATTGCATCAAAACAAAGAAAAGTGGAAGAAAGCCCAAATGAACGGAATCGCCATTATCAATTCCCTTTACAATCAGAACATTATGAAAAAAAACCTCATGGAACACCTAGCCATACTCCAAAAAGATATTGAACAACATAGAATCCAAAATTTTATTGGAAAACTTCTTCAACAACAAACCCTTTCAAGTACCAAATACATGTCTAAATGGATTGAAGCCAAAAACAAAAAATAAGGCGTTCTGATTTCATTCTGCTCATCCCAATCATCCCTTCTAAAAGATGGTGCGGGCAATAGATTGACATCAAAAAGGGTTCCCTTGATCCTATTGCACCACGCATAACGAAGTTCGCTGATTTTTCTTTTAACCCAAAAAATTATGATATTAGATAATGTAAGGTTCCCTACACTAAACACATTATTTTCCAATAGACCCAAATTATTGATTTTTCATAAAACGTCTAACGGCAACCCATTGTTTTAGCATATCTCTGGCATCCTGCGCAGGGTATCCCAATACAGTTTTTCCAGATTCCACATCATTCATAACCCCAGAACCGGCACCAACGGTTGCACCAGAATTTATAGTAGTGTGATCTTTTATAGAGGCACTTCCGCCAATAATAACACCATCGCCTAAAGTAACAGAACCAGCAAGTCCGCTATGGCCAGCCATAATACACGAACGTCCCATAACACTGTTATGGGCTATTTGTACCTGGTTATCTATTTTACAACCATCACCCACAACTGTAGAGCTGAATTTAGCACGATCCACGCAGGAGTTGGCTCCAATTTCCACAGCATGTCCAATGATCACATTACCTATTTGAGGTATTTTCACAAGCCCTCTGCCATCTTCACTTGGTCTATACCCAAACCCATCTGCACCGATACTAACATTGTTGTGAAAAATACAATGACTCCCTACAATGCAACGTTCCCGAATAACAGTACCTGACCATACAGTAGTATTATTACCAACAACGGTCTCATCAAACACGCAAACATTTGGGTATAAAATTACTTCGTTCCCCAACTCAACATCTTTCCCCACATAACAATTTGCGCCAATTTTACAACCATTGCCAATTTTTGCAGTTTCATGGATCACAGCAGTTGGGTGAATGTCTGTATCAAAAACAGGGGTGGATGGACTAAACAGCTCCAATATTTGTGCCATTGCCAAATCAACATTCTTTACTTTTAGAAAAGCACGATTATCGCCGGGCACCAGAGTTGAGTTAGTACTTACAAGGGCTACACTGGCTTTTGAAACAGTCCAAAACTTTTCATATTTTTTACTTCCAATAAATGTAATTTGATTGCAGCTTGCTTTTTGTAATTCCTCTGGGCCTTCAATTTTTTCGCTAGTAGCGCCTATTAATTCCCCTTTTAAAATGTCGTTGATTTCACTTACGGAGTAAGATGTCATATATATTGTTGATTTTTGGTTGTGTTCTGAGTCAATTAGGCTCTTTTGGCTTTTATAGGGCAGCCAATGGCCTTGGTTAGATTTGGTTCAGGTTTTTTACCATTTTGCAATGCCTTAATGGCATTTTCCAAAAATTTCTCCGAAACTTCTTCTGGAGATCGGGCATTATCATCAATGGCACCTATATATTGAACCTTTCGATCTTGATCCAATAAGAATACATGCGGAGTTCGTACGGCTCCATATTGAGGATATATTTTTTGATCTTCATCGACAACATAGGCAAATGGAAATCCTTTTTCCTTGGCCCGGGCCTGCATGGCCGCGTAATTCTCTTTCTCATTTTCCGAGCTATTGGAATTTATGGCTATCACAGGATATCCCTGGGGTGCATAGGTATTGTGCAGTTTGATCAAGCGGTCCTCATAGAGTTTTGCAAAGGGGCATTCATTACAGGTAAAGGTTACGATATACCCTTTGGCATTTGCAACACCTTGCAAGGAGATCATAGATCCATCCACACTTTTAAGATTAAAATCTGTAGCGACCTCACCAATTTTGTAACCTCCAATTTCTTCTAGAGTTTTTGTTTGCTCCGGTCCGCCTCCGGGTGGTGGTCCTTTTCTATCACCATGTTTTGGTGGTCCCTTACGTTCTCCATGTGGAGGTGGTCCTTTTCTTTCGTGATGATTTTCAGCAGTAGGTTCCGCTTTCTTTTCCTGTTTGTCCTTGCAGGAAACCACTACAGTTGCCAATAAAAAAAGAACTCCAACTAATAGGCTAATTTTTCTCATGTTTAATTTATTCATATTTGGTTCAAAAAATTTGGACACTTAAATTATAGAAAGGTTTAATTCTTTTCCAGATTTAACATTTCCGATTGTGACGGAAACTGGAGGTGACCAGAAGTCATCATTTTAAATCCGCCTAAGGCGGAGAGAAGTCTAAAAATTTAGAATGTAACATCGGGTACTCTGACTTCCTTTTCGGTATAAACCCAAATCGAGGCCTCTTCTTATAAGAAAGAACAAAAAGTTTCTCTACCTCACTCGAAGTGGCAGTGAAACCAATCATTGATAAAGTCGAACGTTTCAATCCCAATTTCATTCTTTTTTTAATGCTATAATCTCTTTTTGAAGCTTTGCAATTGCAATGCTCAGGACTTGAAACAAAATTCTCGATCACTGGATTGTTATATCTTGTCCCATGTAAACTTTCCGAATCATAGTTCTACAGCATGATTACCCGTCTTTCAAAATTTAAAACCACTACCCTTGGTATTTTTCTTTGCAGCACTCTTGAATATCAACATAAAATTTTCCACCAAATGCAAATGGTTGGTCATCAAACAATACACATATACGTTTTACCCTTTGTGCTCGGTACAATATTGCAAGGATTCAATGATAGCCTGTTTGTGATTCTTTCTTGTAAAGACATCCGCCCAACCAACAACCGTCAATGTCAAACAATATGAACCGTTGGTTTTTATGGTATGTTTGACACCTTGTTCGATGTGCCAATTTTAAAAAAAAATAGCACAGTAATTAAGTGACAATTGATGTATTCCATGTTTTACTTGACAGTTAAAAGTAAATATCATTGACTCTTTTCGTCACAGCAATACAACTGATGCGGGGCGGGTAATGGTTTCAACCATTAAACCAAACGTTTAATTACTATTTGGAATCTCCTTGCAACTTTCTGATTTTTTTTAATATTCCTTCTATTTGGTCTTTGGAAATACCAGTACAACTCATGGTTATTCCTTCTGATGTAATCTCTATTTTCTTTATTGCACATTTAGCGGTAATCCGCGTAACAAATGTTATTAGCATAGACCCTAAAAAGATTATCAAAAGACCCAATGAACCTGTTTGAATCTCTCCAGAGATTCCCATGGAATCTTGGATAAGGACGAAAAGAATGCCTTGTTCAGTGTCAAGTGGCTTTGAGAATGTATTGAGGAAATAGTAGGGGAGGACCGTAGGTAAAGGTGTCACTTCGAGCGCCCGCCTGCAGGCTAGGCAGAGAAGGCAGGCAGTCGAGAAGTCTTTGTTAACTCCAAATACATTGAGGTCTCGACTGCGCTCGACCGGGCAACAGCGCCAACAATATAGAGCCTTGCTACTTGATTCACTCTTTTTTCAGTTCTTTAAGCTCTTTTTGAAGTTGTTCTATCAGTTCTTGCTGTTGTCTATTTTTCTTGTTCTCCGCTATAAGATAAAGTGTCAGTTCCTCAACTTTTTTTAGAAGAGCCATGTCCATTTCGGCCTGCATCACCCCATTGGTTTTAAACTCCTTTGCAGATGGTATTTCGGGAAGGTGACCATTCTTTGCAATAAAAGTTTCAACTTCCTCCAAGCTTTTTAAATCATAGTCTTCCTTAAAAACATAGTCGGGAGCGGGAACGCTCAAATCAATTTTCACCTCTTCTGCATGGATATTGCCTTTGACCGTTAATTTCATGTCAGGTGATATGGTTCCTATACCTACAAAGCCATTATCCCCTCCTAGCGTCATAATAGTTTTGTCGTATGAACCTCCATTATTAAACCATTTTTGAAAACGAATTTGGTTAGAAATCTCGTAGAATTCAATTACACCAGCATCTCCGTTTTCATCAACTAAGGCTATTCTTGGTCTATTGTCGGCTATACTTAAATTCTGTTTTACATCTGTAGTTCCTATGCCAACATTTCCGTTTGTACAGTCTATTGTCATTAAGTTACTATTCCAAACCCCATTATTCCAATTTTGAAATCTTAATTGTTTAGAGGTATGGTATTCTAAAACTGCATTTTCTGAAAAGCTTGAATTTATAAATGCGAACCTGGAACTGCTATTCTCTTTTGATATTGACAATCGGTAATTGTAATTGTTATTATTTCCAATAGTGATGTTTCCATTGTTATAAATAAAATCACTTTTCGATCCAAGGTTGGTTTGTATTTGCTCTTGGGAATTAGCACTAAAACTAGCTCCAATTATTAGTAGTAGTATAATTGCTTTTCTCATAACATATATTGTTTATTGGTATGTTTTTTATATTCAGTTTTTAAATTACTTCTAATGTTAAGCTAAAAATCGTTTTAATGACTATTTAGCAGCTGATAACGAAGTTTACCGAATTTTCCCTCAAAATCAATACATATATCCGTAAGACTGTAAGAATTTATCAACAACAATGGATTTCAGGTTTCAGGAGAAGCTGTATCTTTGAAGTGTCAACACATTTTATTATCCTCGCAGTGCGAAAACCTCAAAAATCGGTTTAAACCAAAAAACTGGGAAGGCATACGGGTGTAAGTCCCGAGACCAATCTTAGCATTGCTTAGAGTGTGTTGACGGTGACCTTCCCTATTGTTTATTTTTTTAATTCATTTGCTTATGTCAACACAAAATGGTCAAAATTGCTGCCCGCATTGCAAAAAGGGCAGTCCCGCAGAGGATGCGACTTCAACACCCAAAATTTCACAAATGCTAAGTCCGGCTCAGATTAAATTATTGGAATATGCCAATCATTTGGATGGCCCCGATCGGGTAAAACACCTTAAACTATTGCACAATGTTGCCCTCTACCATTCGCATAGCATTATAGATGAGGATGAAAAGAATGCCTTGTTCAGTGCCAAATGCCTTTGGGAATGTATTGAGGAAATAGTAGGGGAGGACCGTAGGTAAAGGTGTCACTTCGAGCGCAGTCGAGAAGTCTTTACTGATCCCGAGTACTTGAGGTCTCGACTGCGCTGGACCTAACAAAAGCTCCAGCAGTAAAACTTTCCAAAACGATTCGTTCTTTTAGAAATACAAGTTAATTCCCTAAAAGGAAATTCCGTTATTTTGCAACTACATAAACTAATCCCATGAAATCACCCAATTGGCAAACCGCCATTGAATTTGAAGATATCACCTATAAAAAGTGTGAGGGCGTTGCCCGTATCGCCTTTAATCGCCCCAATGTGCGCAATGCTTTTAGGCCAAATACTACCAGTGAACTCATAAAGGCTTTTTATGATGCGCAGGAGGACACGGCGATTGGAGTGGTTCTATTATCAGCGGAAGGCCCTTCCTCTAAAGACGGTATATGGTCTTTTTGTAGTGGTGGAGATCAAAAGGCTAGGGGACACCAGGGTTATGTAGGGCAGGATGGACAGCATAGATTAAACATTTTAGAAGTACAACGAATGATTAGGTTTATGCCCAAGGTGGTTATTGCCGTAGTACCCGGTTGGGCCGTTGGGGGAGGACATAGCTTGCATGTGGTCTGTGACATGACCTTGGCCAGCAAAGAACACGCCATTTTTAAACAAACCGATGCCGATGTTACCAGTTTCGATGGTGGCTATGGTTCTGCTTACTTGGCAAAAATGGTAGGACAGAAAAAAGCACGTGAGATTTTCTTTTTAGGTCGAAATTATTCTGCACAGGAAGCCTATGAAATGGGAATGGTCAATGCCGTTATTCCCCATGACGATTTGGAGGCTACTGCGTATCAATGGGCGCAGGAAGTGTTGGAAAAATCACCAACCTCCATTAAAATGCTCAAATTCGCCATGAACCTTACCGATGATGGTATGGTGGGGCAGCAAGTATTTGCAGGCGAAGCCACACGTTTGGCCTATATGACAGAAGAAGCTAAAGAAGGCAGGAATGCGTTTTTGGAAAAAAGAAAACCGGACTTTGGAAAAAATAAATGGATCCCTTAAGGGACCCATTTTAAAAACAAATTCAGATTGGGTAGATTAAAGCTGTAAGAGTTTATTTTCCAACTTTTCAAGTTTGGCCTTGTCTTTGGCCATCTTCATTTCAAGTTTTGCAACCTTCAACTCCAGTTTTTCCCTATCCACTTCTGAAAGCGCTTCATTTGAATTAGCGTGACGTGTTTTTAGTTTTTTCAATTTAATGTTATCGGTTCTTCTACTCGTTTTCAGTTTCATAACCGACCTTTCCATTTTGCTTCTTTTTTTAAGGGCCTTAACTGTCTTTTTGGCCGCTTTCTCCTCGAATTTTAACTGGTATTCAGATTTTTTGACCGGGGCCTGGGTTTCAATTTCGGCTTCAGCCAATACGGCCTCTGTACTGTCTGTCTGGGCTTGAAGACCAAAAATTGATAAACAAAAGGTTGAAAGAATAAAAATCGTTGTTCTCATTGTCTTAATTTTTTAAATAAGACACTCTTAATCGTTTTAGGTCACATTCCGAAACAAATTGATACCAACTAAAAAGAGCCTTGCCGTTATGGTCAAGACTCTTTTACGAGAACACTATATGAAAATGAAAAAATTTACTTTCGTTATTATTACATTGTAAATGTAGTATGAGTGCTCCCGTAAATGAAGTTTTTGTTGTGAAGGCACATTTTATTGTGGTTTACCTATGTTTTTTGGCTATCTGATCGATTTACTGTACAGATTTCACGACAGCCGACAAGAAACCATTGATGTCAAAAGATGGTTCTTTGGCCAAACCTGTGCGAACTACCACCAGGTTCTTGGAGGGAATAATAAATACGTATTGCCCTTGATATCCATTGCAGGAGAAAAGATTCTTTGGAACATCTGGATATCTTCCTCCTGCATTGATCCAAAAATGCGCGCCATAGGTTCCTTCAGATCCTTCGGTGGGTTCTGTGATGTATGAAACCCACTCAGGACTAAAAATTTGTTCTCCGTTCCAATTTCCCCTATCCAGATGAAGCTGTCCAAAACGAGCCCAATCGCGGGTATTGGCCCAACCATAGGACGAATAGATAAAATTACCCTCCATGTCCGCCTCGAGGACCATGGAATACATTCCTATCTTATCGATCAAGGCAGCATATGGAAAATCCAGATATTCTTGGTATGTCCTAAACTGTTGTCTTAAGATCCCGGATAATAAATTTGTGGTCCCCGAGGAATAATTCCAAATTTCCGTTGGCTTGGCAATAGCCTTTTTGTTTTTCTGCACCTGCGCCATATCACTATCCAAGTATAACATTTTGGTAGCGTCTGATATTTTGGTATAATCCTCTTCCCATTCCAATCCACTTTGCATGCGCAATAAATGATTTAGGGTAATCTCTTTGCGTTCATCCTCTTGCCACTCTGGAATGGGAGCGGGCCAATCCATGCCCAACTTAGCTTGGTGCTCTAAAATACCATAACAGGTGGCCAACACGCTTTTGTTCATGGACCATCCCAATACGGGGGTGTCTTTAGTAAACCCATCAATATATTTCTCCGCTATCAAATGCCCTTTGTAAAGTACAGCAACCGTCCGTGTTTTTTGAATTTCAGGATTTTCAAAAGCCAGGGCCATGGCCTTGTTCAATTGGTTCCCATTTATTTCTGGGAAAACTGTGTCCTTGGGACTGGCCTGCCCATAAGGATAAGGTATAGTATCCTGAGGTTGGTTTCTATTGGGTTTTAGGGTCTCCTTTGAAGGATCAAAATCATCATTGACCAGCACCGCCCCAAGCCCTTCCCGATACACTGCCTTACGTTTCATAAAACCATAAACAGACGATAGAGCGGACATGTCACTATTATCAACCTCCGTTACCGCTAGTTTAATAAGGGGGACATTATTGTCGTTCTGGGTGATGGATGCCGCAGCTCTTTCAGCAACAAATACACTGGATGCCATATTTTTGGCCGCGTAACCCGAGATAATGTTCAATTTGGAATAATTTAAATAAATAACTACACCAATGGCAAGAAGGAGAAGCAGCAAAGTACGTTTCAGTAGTTTCATAGATTAGGATTTGTTGTAACTTACTAGGACTAAATATAAACATTTACAGCGCGTCAAATTTAGGGATGATTATTGAGGGAGGTAGTGGGGATACATACCAAAATAAAAATAGGTTAGGATTCTTTATCTTTAGAACTTAGCGTATGCAACTATTTAAAAGCTTATCCTTGTTTTTTTTGGTATTCATGGCCTGCACAGGGAAATCCAAAAGTATTGACAAACCTAAATGGGAATGGAAAGCCATTGAAGTTACGGCATCTGCCTACAATTCGGTAGCATGGCAAACCAAAAGCATCAACGCCAATATTGCTGCTTGGGGAGATACTCTTAAACCGGGCATGAAAACCATTGCCATATCCCGGGATTTGTTAAAATTAGGGTTATCCTACAATACTATGGTCAAGATTGATACTTTCCCTGATACCTTTTACGTAAAGGATAAAATGAACAGAAGATGGAAAAACAGAATAGATATCTATATGGGCCTTGATGTTAACAGCGCACGACAATGGGGAAAACGAAAGTTGCAAATCTGCTATGCGGTTCCTATAGACACCATTTCAACATCAGAATAAACAGTATGGCCAAACTTGTATCGATTTTTTTAATTTTCTTCCTATTGATTTCCTGTAGGTCCCAAAGAGAATTGATTGACAAGCCTATCACCTTTGATACGGAGCGAATTGCACTTACCAAAGAGTATCTTTTACAGCGTTACAATTTGAAACAGGAGTCGCCTGAAATAGTTCCTAAAATGATTGTACTGCATTGGACTGCAATTCCAACCCTAAAAAAATCATTTGAGGCTTTTGAGAAATCCACTCTCCCTAATTGGAGACCCGATATTAAAAGTGTGAGTGGATTAAACGTATCTTCCCATTTTCTGGTAGACCAGGATGGTTCTATTTATCAACTGATGCCCGAAACAACAATGGCCAGGCATGTTATTGGTTTAAACCATTGTGCCATTGGCATTGAGAATGTGGGTGGAACCCAAGATACACCCTTGACAAAAAAACAACTAAGGGCCAATATTTATTTGGTTGATTATTTGGCAACAAAATACGATATCCAATACGTTATTGGACATCACGAATATACCTTGTTCGAAAACCATCCCCTGTGGTTGGAGGTGGATGAAGGATACCGCACGGAGAAAACAGATCCCGGCGTGGATTTTATGAAAAAGGTGAGGAAAAACACAAAAAAATTTGACTTTAAACCCGTTCCTTCAAAATAAGAATATGCTAACGAGAATACTAGTATTGCTAATCGGATGTGTTGGCGTAATATCATACTCACAAGAAACCTTAACATCCCAATTGTATGAAACTTACGAGGAGTTTAAAGAAACTTCCTTGGACAAAAGACGTATTAAGTATCATCAGATGCAACCTTTATTGGCAAAGTTTGATCTCAATTCTAAGTTTGAGGTGCAAAAAGTGGGGAAATCCATAGAAGGACGGGATTTATATCTAGTCAGCATAGGGTCAGGAGAAACCAATGTTTTCCTATGGTCGCAAATGCATGGAAATGAACCCACGGCTACGCAGGCAATTTTTGATATTCTTAATTTTTTAGATGCTCCTAATTTTGAGAAGGAGAAGAACGAAATTCTTTCAAAAGTCAAACTTCATTTTTTGCCCATGCTGAATCCAGATGGTGCAGAGGTGTATCAAAGACGGAATAGTTTAGGAATAGATATTAATCGGGATGCACTTAGGCTTCAATCTCCCGAAGGACAAATATTAAAGCGTATTCGAGATAGTTTGGATGCAAAGTTTGGTTTTAACCTTCATGATCAAAGTACCTACTATAATGCAGCGTTAACGGAAAAACCTGCAACCATTTCCTATTTGGCACCTCCCTTTAATTATGAAAAGGATATCAATACCGTACGTTCCAATGCCATGAAGGTCATTGTATATATGAACAACATTATCCAAAACTACGCTCCAGGCCAAGTAGGGCGTTATAGTGATGATTTTGAACCACGTGCCTTTGGCGATAACATTACCAAATGGGGTACCAGTGCTATTTTAATTGAATCTGGGGGATATCAAAATGATGTTGAAAAACAAGAAATACGAAAGTTGAACTATGTTTCCTTGCTCTCTGCAATTTATACTATTGCAAATGGTAGTTTTAATGAGATTCCTATTGATAATTATGAGAAAATACCTAAAAACGACCGCAAGTTTTTTGATCTTAAAATTGAGAATGTTACCTACGGACTTTTAGAAAAGGACTATATTTTAGATTTGGGCATCCATAGACAGGAAGTGGACGATAAAAAACATGAGTCCTTTTACTATCGTAGTACCATTGCTGATCAAGGTGACCTTTCTACGTACTATGGTTATGAAACTTTTGATGCTTCCGGATATAAAATCGTGGCTCCGACTATATCGGACAAGAAAGAAAGTTATTCCGAGATTAACGATCAATTGCTAAAAAAGGGAATCGGTTATATTTTTAGGGATTTCCCACATACCCAAGATTTCACAACAAGTCCCGTCAATATCATTAGTAAGGGAAAGATCCTTCCGAAGTTCAAGCTACAACCCGGGGTAAACCCAACCTTTTTTCTTGAAAAGAATGGTAGTTTAACGCATGCGGTCATTAATGGTTTTCTAATCGATCTTTCAAAACCCATAGAGAATCAAAACTTTGGAAATGCACTGATCTATCGCTAATAACCGAATTGAATATTTATTTGGGGACCATTCCACAGCAATAGGACCAGCATGGTTAAAAGGATTCCTATAATTGAAGCGAAAAGAGACAGTACGATACCTTTAAACCCATTTGAAAATGGGCCTATGGCACTATTTTGAATGATTTCTTTTACTACATCCATAACAATTTATTTTGGGTTAAACTTTGGTTTACAGTTTAGGATGTAATTAGTTGTTGTCTTCAATAGTAAAACAATTATTGGGCCATAAACCCTACCAAAAGCCATTCTAGAACTGTTTATTTCTTCGTTTAATCACTATCTTGAGCATCATAAAGTCATGATAATATCAAAAAAATGAAAACAAAGTTCACCTTAATTATTTTTGCGTTATTCCTAATGCAATTTGGGCATGCCCAAGAAACAGTTGATTTGTTCAATGGAAAAAATTTAGATGGTTGGATTAACCATGGAGAAGAAAAATGGTATGTAGAAAATGGAGAATTAATTTGCGAAAGTGGTCCTAAAGCTGGGTACGGATACCTAGGAACGGAGAAATTCTATAAGAATTTTGAACTCACCCTGGATTTTAAGCAAGAAAGCAATGGAAATAGTGGTGTTTTTATCCGATCTACATTTGTAGGGACTAAAGTATCAGGGTGGCAGGTAGAAGTGGCACCTCCTGAACATGCTACTGGAGGAATTTATGAATCGTATGGTCGCGGGTGGTTGATTAAACCAGCTGCTGAAAAAGACAAAGCCCTTAAAATGGGAGAGTGGAATACCATGAAAATTCTGGTGAAGGGTGATAGCGTAACAACATGGCTTAATGGAACCGAAATGGTAAACCTTAAGGATGAAAAGATAGGAAAGGGTGAAGGTTCAATTGCCTTGCAAATTCATGACGGAGGTGGTATTCGAGTAAAGTGGAAAAATATCAAATTGAAACCTATAAAGTAAATCAATCCCTTACGTATTCGTATTCGTTAAAAAGGCACCTATAAAAAGATGTGCCTTTTTATCATTATTTTATCGGTGTTACTTCAAACTTTCGAAATTCTACCGGGCCATGATCACCTTGAATCATAAAAGAGCCTGGTTCTCCCTCCTTACTGTCTATGGCACCTCCGGTTATCCCAGGAATGGTTTGGTCAGAAATCACTGTTTTACCATTGGCAACAATGGTTACCCTGCGTCCAATTAAGGTTATTTCGTAAGTTTGCCATTCTCCCGGGGCCTTGGCAGTGTTTTCATTAGGCTCAAGAAATCCATAAATACCACTGAAATAAATATCCGAAGGCTCTAAGCCAGCATTGTCAGCAATTTGTACTTCGTAACGTCCTCTTAAGTAGATTCCGCTATTACTTCCTTTAGGGTAACGAAATTCAGCTTTTAACTTAAAATCGGTAAATTTTTGATTGCTGATTAGATTAGCACCACCTTTGACGTTTTTTAGAATTCCATCCTCCACAGACCACTGACTTTTATCTGAATCCATATGCCAGTCATCCAAGTTTTTTCCATTAAAAATGGCTATAGGTTTGTCCCACTTAGGATTTTCGGTCGCTAGCAACCTTGGAGCTGGAACGCCCGTCCAAGAAGTTATACTGCCATCCGTATAGATCATTGTGCCTTTTAGGGTATTATTAATAAGTTCGCCATGAAAAACCATATCGTTCCCAGCAGGTTCCCATTGTCCGGGAATTACAAAATTGAATTTATTTCCATGAACTTTTACTTCAGAAATAGGTCGGGCACTGCCCATAGCAAACACAAATCTACCTACCAAGGCCTTATGGCCTGAATGCCGTAATTCCAACCACGACGGAACTGTTTTTCCTTTAAAATCCATTTCTAAATCCCATCTACCTTCAAGCTGCTGAGACTTTTGCCCGTTTGTTTGAAATATCCCTAAACATAATAGATTGAGAAGTATTAGAGAAAATAGTTTTCTGCCAAAAATCATGATAACATGCATTTAATTAGGAGTCCTAAGGTAATACTTTAAAATAGACTTCAATTTAAATTTTGTTTCATGAAAAAAGTTATAAAACCTATTTATTCGCACCCACCGGTAAATCCATTGGCATTGAATTCGGTTTGTACTGCTCCCTGTAGTCCATTATCCGTAAGTTGAATAACTAAATTGTTGTCTCCACTACCATCTCGTTTTGGTGTACAATATTCAAATAAGTAAAAACTATTTGCTTGTTCAGAGACTCGTTGTGAAATTTGGTTAAAGGTGGTTTCCAGTTCCTCCTTATTTCCGGCAAAGACGCTAGCAGTTCTACCAATGTCCTCCAATACTTCGGTATCTATTTCCGCTCCCAAGCCAATAGTAAAAAATGAAATGTTCGGGTTTGCATCATCCACAGCAGTTAACGCAGCTTGTTCTGTATATCGGGAAGCCTGATCGGTACCGTCCGTAAATAGCACTATGGAAGCGGCTCCAATAATAGAAGCTTCATTATTTTCTGCAATTAAATCTTCCGCTATATTGGTGGATTTGATTACCGCTCCATATAAATCTGTGGAGGGATCATTGCTTATGTCTGCGGTAATACCATCTATAGCTGCGGTAAGTTCCGTTGCCGAGGATGTCAAATCATTGAGTTTATGCAATTCATCCTCTCCATCAAACCAATAAATACCCATTTTAAAGGATGGTGTTTCAGGGGAGGGAATGACATTGTCGATAAAGCTGGTAGAGGCGATTTTTAGTTCTTCCAAGCTACCTTGCAGAACACTATTGCTTAAATCCAGTACCAATATGGTGTTATTACTGAATACTTGTGAATTGGATGAAATTCTGGCCAATGATTCTGAGGAGGAAATGGTATTAAAACAATCGTCATTTCTTCCTTGTTCATAGATAGTAAATTGATTGGCCGTCAATCCTGAAACTGGATTGCCCAAAAGGTCAGAAACCTTGAAAAGGATGGATATTTTACCTGGTAAGGTTGTAAATTGGTCTTGGATGGACAGTAACAATTCGTTGTCATCAAAGCCAAGGCAATCATCAGCTTCCTTTCCTTCTCCCAATTCGCTTAGATTTATATCAAAACTTACGTCATCATCTGCATTCCCACAGGAAGAAATAAATACTGTAAAAACGATAATAAATAAGTATCTCATGCAATTTTTCATTTTGAAATAGTTTTGGTTCTTCATGCAGAACGCTGATTTTCCTTGAAAATTATTTTATGGATTGATAATTGATTTAAAGAAAAGTTAAAAAAAAATTGATGTTGTTAAAAAAAAAACAATCGATACATTTTTTGGTAACTTCAACTACAAACAATTATTTAACTCAAATTCAATCAATTAAAAAACTATGCCAACGTATCAAATCAAAGTAAATGGCGAATCTAAAACAGTTGATGTAACTGAGGATACGCCTGTGTTATGGATACTTAGGGATCATCTAGATCTTGTAGGTACTAAATATGGCTGTGGAATTGGGCAATGTGGAGCTTGTACTGTTCATGTGAATGGTACGGCAATGCGGAGCTGTTCCTTAACATTGGCCCAAATTGATGGCAAGTCTATTACCACAATAGAAGGGCTTTCCAAAAACGGAACGCATCCTGTTCAAGAAGCATGGAAGGAAGTGGATGTTCCCCAATGCGGATATTGTCAAGCTGGTCAGATTATGACTGCTTCTGCATTTTTGGAGAACAACACAAACCCATCCGAAGAAGAGGCAAAAAATGCTATGCACGGTAATATTTGTCGTTGCGCATCCTATACACGAATCCACAAAGCTGTAATGATAGCAGCTGAGAAAATGGGGTAAACCTCATACCATGATTTCTTTCATCAAAAAACTAACAAAATGTCAAATACCAAAACGATAACATTCAGCAGAAGAGCATTTTTGCGAAACTCCTCCTTGGCAGGAGGTGGCATGCTGATTGGTTTTAACTTATTCCAAGCGTGCAAGCCCAAAGTAATTGCAGAACCTACCATTGATTTATCTACATTGGCCTATAATGATTTTAATGCCTTTATCAAGATAGCAAACAACGGCGCCGTAACTATTTTTTCGCCAAATCCTGAGATTGGCCAAGGTGTAAAGACTTCCATGCCCATGATTATTGCTGAAGAGCTGGATGTAGCGTGGAAAGATGTATATGTGGAACAAGGCATTTTAGATACCAAAAACTATACAAGACAGGTTGCAGGAGGCAGCCAGTCTATCAGACATGGATGGGATGCGCTTCGTGAAACTGGCGCTAAGGCCAAGCAAATGCTGGTAAGTGCGGCTGCTACGCGATGGGGAGTTGATCCTTCTGAATGTTCGGTAAGTGATGGCGTAATAACCAATGTTGCCGGTGAGCGTTTAGGATATGGGGATGTTGTCCAAGAAGCTTCTCTTTTGGAAGTGCCCGAAGAAGTTACCCTAAAAGAACCTAAAGATTACAAAATAATAGGGACTGATATCGGAAATGTGGATATTGAAAAAATTACCACAGGAAAACCACTATTTGGCTTGGATTATAAGGTGGATGGAATGGTATATGCAGCTGTTGTGCGTCCACCAGCATTTGGGCAAAAACTTAAGTCTTACGATGATACCGAGGCAAAAGCAATGCCCGGTGTACTGGATATTATTAAGATAGGAGATAAGGTAAGAGCCATGTTGGAAGAAGACGCTCGTTTTGGGGATAAAATATCCAGTAGTGATAAAATCGTTGTAATTGCAGAAACAACATGGCAGGCTTTAAAGGCTAAAAAAGCCATAAAAGCAGAGTGGGAAAACGACCTTTTTATGGAGAGTACAGAAAACCACGATCAGATGTTGACCGGTTTTTTAGAGGGTACCCAGTTTGAAACCATGCGAAAAGATGGTGATGTAAAAAAAGCCTTTGCGGCGGCAGATGAAATTCTTGAACGTACCTATGAATCTCCGTTCTTGCCCCACAATTGTATGGAGCCCATGAATTTCTTTGCCAACGTAACAGATAAAAAAATACATTTGGCGGGTCCTATTCAAACCCCAGCATGGAAGGCAGGTTTGGTAGCCAAAATGTTGGGTAGGGAAGAGGAAGATATCCATTTGGAAATGACCAGAATGGGCGGTGGCTTTGGTAGAAGATTGTATGGTGATTTTGTTTTGGAAGCCGTGGAAATTTCCAATGCCATTGGAAAACCCGTAAAAATGGTTTGCAGCAGGGAGGATGATATGGCATTGGGAATCTATAGACCAGCAATAAAATACCGCATAAAAGCTTCAATTAAAGATGGGGAAATCACAGGCTATCATCTCAAAGAGGCAGCTATAAACAGTAATATGTATGGTTTAATCCCTAATTTCTTTCCCGCAGGTGCCATTAAAAATTATCAAGTTGATGTAGTAAATTATAAAAGTAACATCACCACGGGTGCCTGGAGAGCGCCATACACCAACTTCTTGGCTTATGCTGAGCAAAGTTTTTTTGATGAACTGGCCGAGTTAATGGAAATGGACAAAGTGCAAATGCGATTGGATTTGCTTGACAAGGTACAACCTGAAGAAGATGAGACTATTAAATATTCTCCAGACAGAATGAAGGAAGTTATTAAAACAGCTGTGGAAAAATCAGGATGGGGTACCAAACCAAATAGCGTTTATCAAGGTTTTGTAAATTATTACTGTCATAATACCCATGTTGCCGAGGTTGCGGATGTTGAAATTGAAAATGGAGAACCTGTGGTCAAAAAAGTTACCTGTGTGGTTGATTGTGGGATTGTTGTAAATCCGTTGGGCGCATTAAACCAAATTGAAGGAGGAGTTATAGATGGCATAGGACACGCCATGTATGGTGAACTGCAATTTGATGCAGGGACACCCTCTGCCTCGAATTTTGACGGAAGTCGTATGATTCGCATGAAGGAGGCACCATTGGTAGAAACCCATTTTATAAAAAATGAGTTTTCACCTACTGGTTTGGGAGAACCTACGCTACCACCAGCAGGAGGTGCTATAGCAAATGCATTCAAAGCCGCAACGGGAAATAGGCTCTATAAACAGCCATTCACCAAAACACCAGAACTTTTAAAAGTTCCTAATAAAGAAATTATAGGTTGATGTTATGACAATATTATTATTTGGGATAACTAAAGATATTGTGGGGAGTTCCACATTATCCGTCCCCACTTCCAGTGCAACGGGAAGAAAATCGCCTAAAACGGTAAAAGAATTAAAGCAATTTTTAGGAGAGACTTACCCAGAGCTGAACAAATTATCCTCCTTGGCGGTTGCCGTGAACAACAACTATGCTGAGGATGGTGAAGCAATCAATTCCTATGATGAAATAGCCCTTATACCTCCCGTTAGCGGCGGATAATCTTGGTTTTGACTCAATAAGTTTTCATATATTTAATCAATTTTTATGAAGACGACAATGTTATATGGTTTAGTCTTATCAGGAGGAAAGAGTACTCGTATGGGTATAGATAAGGGTACAATTTCGTATCATGGAAAACCTCAAAGAGAACGGCTCTATGATTTGCTCCAACCCTATTGCGATCGGGTCTTCCTAAGCATTAGGCCTGGACAAGAAAAAGAAATTTCGTCCCAATATGAATATATTACAGACGAAAACAGGTTTAAGGGGCCTTTCAATGGAATGCTGAGCGCCCATAATGCATATCCCAATGTTGGATGGCTTGTTTTAGCTTGCGATCTTCCGTTATTGAATGCATCCGCTATTGAGCATCTTATCGCCAATAGAGACCTTGATAAAACGGCTACAAGTTTTGCCAAAAAGGGACAGAGTCTTCCAGAACCGCTAATAGCCATTTGGGAGCCTCAAGCGCTTCAAACCTCAAAAACCTATTTGGAAAATGCTATAAGTACATGTCCCAGAAAGTTTCTGATCAACTCGGATACTAAACTAGTATATATACAAAACGAAATGGTGCTGTTCAATGCAAATGATAGAGCCGATTATGAACATATCATCTCCAAATTATAGCTCCCATGCAGCAGGAACGTTATGTTAGGCAGATTGGGCTGGAAGGTTTTGGCTTAGAAGGGCAGACCAAGCTTTCCGAGGCCAAAGTACTTGTGGTAGGATTGGGAGGGTTGGGCCTTCCCGCTTTGCAATATTTAAATGCAATGGGAATCGGCACCTTGGGCCTGGTTGATCATGATATCATAGCGTTACATAATCTGCAACGCCAAGTCTTATATACTGAAAACGATTTGGGTAAACCTAAACTTGAAGTGGCCATTTCTGTATTGTCTAAGCAGAACTCTAACACCATATTTAAGCCTTACAACAACTTCCTAACAAAGGATAATGCCCTAGATATTATTTCGGATTTTGACTTGGTGGTTGATGCAACAGATAATTTTTCCGCACGCTACCTTATCAATGATGCCTGTGTACTTTTAAACAAGCCTTTTGTGTACGGCGCCTTACATGATTTTGAAGGGCAGGTCAGTGTCTTCAATTATAAAGATGGACCGACCTACCGTTGTCTATTTCCAAAAATGCCCGGCCCAATGGAAATCCCAAATTGCGATGAGAATGGTGTACTAGGTGTAATTCCTGGGATAATAGGTACTTTTCAGGCTTTGGAAGTAATAAAAATAGTTACTGGAATTGGAGAGGTCTTATCCGGAAAGCTTTTATTGTACAGCGGAATGGACCAGCGCATGGTGAAGATAAATTTTAAGACCAATCCAGTACATAAAAATATTACAAAGTTGCAGGGTTCCTATGAATTCGAATACTGCGAAACAATCCCTTCCCTATCGGCCCAAAAATTAGTGGCTCTGATGGATAACCACAAGGATTTATCCGTGGTTGATGTACGATCTCCAAAGGAATATCAGGAGAACCACTTAGATGGGGCTATTAACATTCCTTTGCAAACCTTGGAAAAACCAAATGACATATTTAGCGATACAAGCATTGTTTATCTTATTTGTCAATCTGGAAAACGCAGTGAAATTGCACTAAAATACCTCAGAAAAGAATACCCTAATTCATCTTTTTGCCATATTTTGGGAGGTATGAACAGTATAAAACAAATATGTCAATAGGTCCAGAGGATTTTTCCATTTTAATGTTTTCATTCTTTTTGATTGCTTTTTTATATTCTTCTGTGGGTTTTGGAGGTGGTTCCAGTTATTTGGCAATACTTACTCTGGTCATCACAAGTTTTTTGATAATAAGGTCAACCGCTTTACTCTGCAATCTTATTGTAGTCTCCGGAAGTTGCTATCTTTTCTACAAAAAAGGGTATTTAAACTTCAAAAAATTTCTTCCTTTTGTTTTTAGTAGCATTCCAATGGCATTTATTGGAGCAACGTATCAATTAAAAGAGACTTATTTTTTTATCCTGTTGGGAAGTGCATTGATTCTTTCGGCTGCTGCCCTAGCTTTTCAAACCATTCGTTTAAAAACCAATACAGGTGCTAGGCGATACCCTAATTATCTTTCCTACCTCCTAGGTGGGAGCATAGGACTGCTATCTGGCCTTGTTGGAATTGGAGGAGGTATTTTTCTGGCTCCCGTTTTAAATCACCTTAAATGGGATAAACCTATAACCATTGCTGCCCTAGCAAGTTTTTTCATATTAGTAAATTCAATTTCCGGTATTGCTGGGCTTGTGCTGAATAATGCTTTTCAGGTGTTTTGGCCGGAAATTATTGGACTTTTGACTGTGGTTTTGTTAGGGGGGCAACTTGGGGTTCGTTTGAGCGTTGGAAAATTTTCCGCCAGAACA
>JBDWSS010000059.1:0-42771 GCA_039985375.1 Flavobacteriaceae bacterium | reverse complement strand
AAAATTGTTGGTTTCTCTGCCAATTAAGTTCCGCCAGATTGTCTGAAATAGACATAAGTTTGGATAAAGCCTTAGGCTTTTTCTTAGCCAGAATGACGTTTAACTTTTTGGACTGTTCCAAAAACTGTGGTTGACTGTATTTCGTAGTTGGCAATACCGTTTCAAAATCAAGCGACTTGGCTGGAGAAATAACAATTTTCATAAGGTACAATTTTAAGTAAAAATAAAGATGATAACCGACTTTTGTACATTAAAAGCAAAAGGTGTTTTCAATCACCAAATTGAAAAAAACTATTCTTCGCTATGCTTTGCGTAGTTGCGCCATTTTTTAATACAATTGACCATATCTTCGGGTACCTCAGAATCAAACCGCATAAACTTTCCTGTTTCTGGGTGTTCAAAACCCAAGGTTTTGGCGTGCAATGCCTGACGCGGCAATATCTTAAAGGCATTTTCAACAAACTGCTTATACTTTGTAAACGTTGTACCCTTCAAAATTTTATCCCCGCCGTAACGCCCATCATTAAAAAGGGTATGCCCAATGTATTTCATGTGCACCCGTATTTGATGTGTCCTCCCTGTTTCCAATTTACAGGATACCAAGGTAATATAACCCAATCGTTCAATCACCTTAAAATGTGTAACCGCTTCTTTTCCTTGGTCTCCTTCCGGGAAAACAATCATTTGTAGGCGATTTTTTGGATTTCTGGCAATGTTTCCTTCCACGGTTCCTTCATCTTCGGTAACATTTCCCCAAACCAAAGCAAGATATTCCCGTTCACTGCTCTTTTCAAAAAATTGCTTTGCCAGATGTGTCATTGCCCTTTCTGTCTTTGCAATAACCAAAAGCCCTGAAGTATCTTTATCTATACGATGCACTAATCCTGGACGTTCCGAACTGTTTTTGGGTAAATTATCAAAATGGTACACCAAGGCATTGATCAATGTACCCGAGTAATTACCATGGCCAGGGTGAACCACCATTCCAGCAGGCTTGTTAACCACCAATAAGGTATCGTCTTCATAAACAATATCTAGGGGAATGTCCTCGGCAGTCAGTAAAAACTCGTAAGGAGGGTGTTCAAACATCACCTTTACCATGTCCCCGGCCTTTACTTTGTAATTCTGTTTTACAATGGTATCATTTACCCAAATATGACCTTGTTTGGCCGCTTGCTGAATTTTGTTACGGGTTGCATTTTCAATGAAATTCATTAAAAATTTGTCCACTCTCAGGGGTTCTTGTCCCTTGGATGCCACAAACTTATGGTGTTCAAAAAGTTCTTCCTGTGAAAGCTCCAGGCGCTCCGAAGTATCCATAACTAATTAGATTCGGCCTGAATACGGGCGCTTCCTGGAATGGCTCCATTTCCGCAAATCAGTTCAATCTTTGAAGTCTTTGGTAATTTATCGCCGGGTTTTAAAAACTTCCCCTTATGCTTCATTCGGTATACCATATCCCTTCCCAATTCATCAATATAAGTGACGCGCTGCACATCCAGCCCCACAGCTCTAAGCATGGAAGCTGCATTGCGTTGCGTAACCTGAATAATATTGGGAACCGTAACTTTTTTATACCCCGAAGGATTTACGGTAAAATAAATTTTACGATTTTTCTTAACCTTATTTCCTGCCTGGGGATCTTGTTCCAAGATTGAAAATCGCGGATAATCAGGATTATAATTTGAAGAATCCAGAACCTGGTATCGCAACCCAGCATTTTCAACGGTCTCTCGCATATCCATTACAGACATTTTGGAAAAATCTGGAACCTCCACGAACGCTCCATGATTTGTGGTTTTCTTTAGCCATTGGAGCACTAATAAACTTAGCAAGACTATGGCAACCAATGCCAAACCCAATTGAATTAAAAAAACCCTACTTTTTAAAAAGCTCAAAAAATGTTTCATGCCCAATGCCTTATCAGAACAAATATAGGAAAGCCAGTCCTTTTTTCTTTACTTTGACAAAGTGATTATTCAATGACCTGATGAAAAAAAACATTGCCATCATTATGGGTGGCTATTCCAGTGAACATGAAATTTCGGTAAAAAGCGGCAATGTGGTATATCAATATTTAGATAGTACTGCCTACAATGTGTACCGCATTCTTATAACGCCTGAAAAATGGGTTCACTTAAACGATGACAATCTAGAATTTTCGATAGACAAGGCTGATTTTAGCATTAAAATGGGTGATCATAGCATTTATTTGGACTGTGTTTTTAATGCCGTTCATGGCACTCCCGGAGAGGATGGGATGTTGCAAGCCTATTTTGAATTATTAAAAATTCCGCAGACATCCTGCAACCATTATCAAGCCGCACTTACTTTTAACAAAAGGGATTTACTGAGCGTCCTAAAACCTTATGACGTTCCTTGTGCCACATCGTATCATCTAAATTTAGGTGATACTATTGATGAAAATGCAATTATTAAAAAGGTTGGGCTACCCTGTTTTGTAAAAGCGAACCGTGCAGGAAGTAGTTATGGTATATCCAAGGTATATAAAAAGGAAACGTTGAAAGCGGCGATTGTCAATGCCTTTACCGAAGATAATGAAGTTATTATAGAATCTTTTTTGGAAGGTACAGAAGTGTCTGTAGGCGTTATAACTTACGAGAACCAAATAACAGTGCTACCCATTACGGAAATAGTATCTGAAAATGACTTTTTTGACTATGAAGCCAAATATTTGGGAAAATCACAAGAAATAACCCCCGCCAGGATTTCCGAAATACAGCAGAAAAATGTCATTGAACTTGCTAAAAACATCTATAAGGTGCTTGGCCTAAATGGGTTTACAAGAAGCGAATTCATTTTTATGGGAGATGAACCTTATCTACTGGAAGTCAACACCACGCCCGGACTTACGGAAGAAAGCATTCTTCCCCAACAGGCCCAAGCAGCTGGAATATCATTGAAGCAATTGTTTGGCAGTGCCATTGAAGAGGCATTGCGATAGAAAATCAGTATTTTTAGACAAACTTCCAACCATGAGACGCGCTATTTTTCCAGGTTCATTTGACCCCTTCACCTTGGGGCATTATGATATTATAAAAAGAGGAATTACCGTATTTGATGAGTTACTCATTGCAATCGGAATAAATGCGGATAAAAATTATATGTTTTCTCTGGAAGAACGAACTAGGTTCATTGAAGATGCATTTATGGATGAACCTAAAATAAAAGTGGTCACCTACGAAGGTCTTACCGTGGATTTTTGTAAAAAGGTAGATGCTGATTTTATTTTAAGGGGACTGCGAAATCCTGGGGATTTTGAATTTGAAAAGGCCATAGCACATACCAACAGGAAACTTTCTGAAATTGAAACGGTCTTTTTATTGACCTCATCCGGAAAATCCTACATCAGTTCTTCCATTGTTAGGGATGTCATTAGAAATGGCGGTGATTATACCGGTTTGGTTCCGGACACCGTTGTGGTTAAATCGTAATGACCAACACGATCATTCCATTTTTGTGCGTACACGTTTTTCAAATCGTCTCGCATAACCACTAACATTTATGGCGGAAACAACAGATTTCAACCCATTCACAACAAATAATGAGTTTTGGAGGATAATACGGATATTTTAGTAAGAAAATTCGTATAATTGATTAATTCCCAAATCAGCCTAACATTTTGAAATCTGTTAAAAATCTACCTCAAAACTACCTAGTTAAGCAACTGCCGAAAGCAACTATTCTGGTTAACAACGATTATTCTATTGTAGATGCTTCCGATTCATGGTTATCTCTTTTTAATTTAAAATGGAAAGATGTTTCTGAAACAAATGTTCTAAACACCTATGCGAACAATGAAGAACTCCCTGTCCATACATTGAAAGCATATCTTTCCGCTAACAAGAAGCAAAAAATTCAGCATATAAATACCGTCAACGGAATTGAAAGACAGTACGAGAGTACTTTTACCCCATGGTTTGATGAAAATGAAAATGCTATAGGTACCATTTTACAAACCGATGACATTAGCAAACAAGTAGAGATTAAGGCTGAGCTAGAAAGAATAAAGATTTTATTAAAAGCTAAATCTGAAGTGGCAAAAGTAGGTAGTTGGGAGTATGATTTAACTACCGAAAAACTCAGTTGGTCCGAAGAGACGAAAAAAATTTATCAAGTACCTCAATCTTTTACTCCCTCCATAGGTCAAGGCATAGACTTTTACAAACAAGGATATAGTAGAAACAAAATTTCCATGTTGTTCCATAAATTATTAGAAAATGGTACATCTTACAACGAACGATTAATCATCATTACACACAAAGGAGAAGAACGTTGGGTTGCTGCTGGAGGAAAGGCAATCAGGAAAGATGGGAAAATAGTTAAACTCCTTGGTACTTTTCAAGACGTTCATGATCAAGTAATTGCGGAAACAAAGACAAAAGAGAGTGAAGAATTACTGAGCACTTTAATAGATAATTTACCTATTAACGTCTATATCAAGGACAAGGAATCCAGAAAAATATTGGTAAACAAAACCGAATGCGATTATATAGGTACCACTGCGAAGCATATTATAGGAAAATCAGATTTTGACTTATATGACCCCAAGATTGCCCAAATTTCAAGGGATGAAGATCTTGAGGTCATGCGCACACTTAAACCAATGGTAGGTATAGAAACCATTAATATTAGAAAAGATGGCCGTTCCACAAATTTCCTGACATCCAAAATACCCCTTAAGGATTCCGATGGCAAAGCCTATGGCCTTATTGGTATGAGTATGGACATTACCCATATTAAGCAAAAAGAAGATGAACTTAGAAACCTAATCAATATAACGGCAATTCAAAACAAAAAACTAACTAATTTTGCGCATATTGTTTCCCATAACTTAAGATCTCATTCCGCTAATTTCTCCATGCTCTTAGATTTTCTCGTTAGAGAAGAGGAGGAAAAGGAGAAAGGTCGCATAATGAAAATGTTGACCCATGCTTCGGACAATCTGTTGGATACTTTAGAAAATTTAAATGAGGTCGTTGATATAAGCACCAATGTTAACCTTGACAAAAAGCCTTTAAAATTAAAGGAAAGTATTCATAAGGTACAACAAAACCTCGCCGCCTTTTTGGAAAAGAACAAGGTAGAATTTGTAAATCAAGTTCCGAGCAATCTATCGGTAAAGAGCGTCCCTGCCTATCTGGAAAGTATTATACTAAATTTAGTCACCAACGCCGTGAAATATCGAGATCCTAACCGAAATCCCATTATATCGTTAAAGGCTAAAAAACAGGACAAGAGTATTCTTCTTAGTATAGAGGACAACGGCTTAGGTATAGATTTGAACAGATATGGGGGTAAAATCTTTGGGATGTACAAAACTTTCCATAAAAAGAAAGATGCTCGAGGCCTCGGGTTATACATCATAAAAAATCAAATAGAGGCCATGGGAGGGAGCATCACTGTTAACAGCGAAGTGAACAAGGGCACTACGTTCAATGTCTATTTTAATGAAGAGGATAAATAGTTTATATATTATTGATGATGACGCCATAACAATCTTCGGTATAAAAAAAATGTTGAAGATCATGGTGGAGTGCAATGACATTAAAGCCTTTGAAAACGGAAAAGTGGCCTTAGATGATTTAAAAGCAAGAATTGAGCATGGAACCAATGTCCCAGAAGTCATATTTTTAGATATTAACATGCCTATTATGGATGGATGGGAGTTTTTGGAAGAATTATTAAAACTCAATCTGAAAAAACGGGTGATCATTAATGTAGTTACTTCTTCAATTGACCCTTCGGATTACCAAAAATGGAATCATTTCAGGCTTACTTCCCTGCACCATCTCAATTTCAGGAATAAACCCATTTACAAAATTGAAGCTACCGATGTAAGCTTGACCGGATGATCTCATAATTTCCTATTTTTGTTAAGAGGAGTACTTTCTTTTTTGCGAATTTTCAATCCAAAATATAATTTTGAAGCATTCTTTTTTAATTCTGATATTACTTTTTATATCCTGTAAGCAACAACCGGAGGATACTGTTGCTTCATACCAAACATTCTATGAATCAGCTGGAGCAAAAGAAACGGCAACCTATCAACAGACCATTGATTTTTATATACGATTGGCCAAGGATTTTCCAGAAATCAACATACAGACCATAGGAGAAACAGACAGTGGTTACCCACTCCATATAGTTACTTTTAACCCCGATGGAGATTTTAATTTTGAAAATGTAAGGAAGGAAAAAGCAATTATCTTGATCAATAATGGCATTCATCCCGGAGAAAGCGATGGTATTGATGCTACCATGTTGTTGTATCGAGATCTTGCCACAAAAAAATTACCAAATCCTGAGAAAACCGTTATGGTTACCATCCCCATATATAATATAGGGGGGGCTTTAAATAGAAACTCAACTACAAGAGCAAATCAAAATGGTCCATTAGAGTACGGATTTAGAGGAAATGCCTTGAACTATGACCTAAATCGTGATTTCATCAAACTGGATTCCAAAAATGCCAAGACTTTTTCTCAAATCTTTCATTTGGTAAAACCTGATATTTTTATTGATAACCATGTAAGCAATGGGGCTGATTATCAGTATACATTGACTCATTTATTTACACAACACAATAAATTGGGCGGAAAACTTGGCAACTATCTTCATAAGGAATTTATGCCCAAAATTGAGGCATCACTACTTGAAAAAAATTGGGACATAACCCCATATGTTAATGTTTTCAATAGACCTCCGGAATTGGGGTTCAACCAGTTCTTGGACCATCCAAGATATTCAACAGGCTATACAGCACTATGGGGAACACTGGGGTTAATGGTTGAGACACATATGTTAAAACCGTACAAAAAACGCGTTGAGGGTACCTTTGCACTTATGGAGAGTACGATCGATGTGGCAGAAAAAGAACATTCCAATTTAAAGAAACTGAGAAAAGCAACTTTAGCGCAGTACGAGGAGCTCTCGCAATATTATTTTAACTGGCAAGTAGATACAACCCGCACCTCAAAACTAAATTTTAAAGGATTTGAAGCAAACCTCATTGCAAGTGAAGTAACTGGTTTATCCAGGTTAAAATACAACAGGGATGAGCCGTTTACCAAGGAAATCTCCTATAATGACCATTATTTTCCAATGGATACAATAGCCGTTCCTGCCGCTTATATTATTAAACAGGGTTGGCAACACATCATGGATAAGCTAAGAGCAAACCATATTCACTTTTATGAAATTGAAGCGGACACCACTTTATCTGTAGAATCTTATGAAATTCTAGATTTCAAAACTCGGAAATCCCCATATGAAGGACATTACCTCCATTATAACACCCAGATAATTCAATCGCAAATGAAGGTCGACTTTAGAGCTGGAGACTTTGTGATACCCACCAAACAACCTGGACTGCGATATCTTTTGGAGACTTTAGAACCACAAGGGGAAGACTCTTTCTTTAATTGGAATTTCTTTGATACCGTACTTCAACAAAAAGAAGGTTTTTCACCTTATGTTTTTGAAGATGTTGCCCTAAATATGTTAAAGAGAGACACTATACTTCGGGATAGCTTTCTAACTAAAAAAGCATTGGATATTGATTTTTCCTCAGATTGGTACGCCCAACTCGATTGGATCTACCAGCGTTCTAAACACAGGGAAGAAGCTTATTTAAGGTACCCAGTATATAGAATTTTAAAAGACAGTAAGGAAACTTCTATTCTTGATCAGCAATAGAACTGTTCTCGAACAAGACTTTGATATTGAAGTATGAATTTTCCAAGGCCTTTTTTATTTTTTTTGGACCTTTCCATTTCACCTTAATAATTCCTTCCTCCTTTTGTCCAATAAGTTCTCCTGCATAGGTGGTGTACATGGCAAACCAATGCACTTGTTTTAACCTATATTCCCCATTCCTTTTAAAAATGTGGTATGTGGTCCGTAAAAACTTTTCAATCTGAAGATCTTGAACTCCGGTTTCTTCCTCAACCTCTCTAATTGCAGCGGCCTCTATCGATTCTCCCTTATCCACCTTTCCTTTTGGTAAGTCCCACTTCTCGTTCCTATAAATGAACAATACTTTACCCTCTGGGTTAGTCACAAACCCACCTCCAGCAACTACCACTGGAATTTTATGCATAAAAGCATCCAGTACTTTTTCTTCATCGGGATGATAAATATAGGCTTCGGAAAGTCTTCCTTTTGCCAATGAGTCTATAGCCATTACAATGGAGTCTCCATCCAATGAAAATAGGTTTCCATTGGAATTGTCCTGATGCTCATTTGTTAAAATCAGTGGGGATTCATTAACAAAAACTTTATACATTTGCGCAATGGTTTTAAACAAGGACACTGCTAAAAAAACAGCCGAACTTCTACTACAAATTAATGCAATAAAGTTGGAACCAGAAAATCCATTTACATGGGCTTCTGGTTGGAAATCTCCTATTTATTGCGACAACAGAATTATGCTTTCCTATCCGGAAATACGAAACTACGTCCGAGAGGCAATGGCCAAAATGGTAGAATCAATATATGGCAAACCAGATGTAATTGCCGGGGTGGCAACTGGTGCCATCGGTATCGGGATTTTAGTTGCCGAAGCACTTGGACTTCCATTTATCTATGTTAGACCAGAACCCAAATCGCATGGAAGACAAAACCAGATTGAAGGGTATTTGGAAGCTGGCCAGAATATTGTTGTCATTGAAGACCTAATAAGTACGGGAAAAAGCAGTTTGAATGCAGTTAAGGCACTTAAAGCGCAAAACGTCAATGTAAAGGGGATGATTGCCGTTTTTACCTATGGATTTTCTGTTGCAACTGACAATTTTACCCAAGAACAAGTGGACTTGCATACTCTATCAGATTATGACCACCTTATTGAACAAGCGTCTGAGACAAACTATATAAAAGAATCACATCAGCAAACCTTATTGCAATGGAAATCAAATCCACAGCAATGGAAATAAACACATACCATGCACATTGAAATCCCAGAAAAGAAAGTAGCCCAAAGTGACAAAGTAATATTCGATTTTCTAACGGACATCAAAAACTTTGAGTCTCTAATGCCTGATAATATTGATAAGTTTGAGGTATTGGACGAGAAAACTTTCAAGTTTGCCTTAAAAGGCATGCCAGAAATTATCCTAAGACTAAAAGAACAGTATCCCAACGAAAAAGTTGTTTTGGGCGCTGCAAGCGATAAACTTCCTTTTAAGCTAACGGGAAACATCAGTGCTTTAAACGACCATGAAAGTAGCGTATCCCTTAGTTTTGAAGGGGAATTCAATGCAATGATGGCCATGATGATAAAAACACCGATCACTAATTTTATGGAGGCCCTTTCCTCCAACATGGATAAAATAAGTTAATAGAGCAACGATACTTCTTTTAAATCATACTCTCGTAAAACTTTATCCTCAAGTTCCAGGATGAGTTTTCCTGAAGATGACACCCCTCGCACAAATCCCATAAAAACATGGTTGTTTCCATCTTTAAAAGTTGAAGGTCTATCTTTTCGAAACAAATGTTCTTGGTATTCAGGTAACATTTGGGTAACAGTTTTTGTCTCAATACTTAAAAGCCGGGATTTTAACTTTTTCAAAACCTCATATAAAAGCTCATCCAAATTAAATTGCCTCCCAGTCAAGGATTTTAGGGATGTTACTTTCTCTAGATTTTGAAATGAAGTTTGGTTTACGTTCAACCCAATACCCACAATGGAATTTTGAATCAACCTGCCCTTTAGGGTATTTTCAATTAAAATGCCACATATTTTGGAGGAACCTGACATTATGTCGTTGGGCCATTTTACCTTTAAATCTGGTATGGAAAACTGCTTTAAAGTCTCATAAACTGCCAGGGAAATGCATATGTTAAGGTTAAATTGATGCATCGCTTGTAACGATTCAAATTTTTTCAACATACTAAAAGTCAGATTTTTACCTCCTTCAGAATGCCAAATAGTACCCATTTGCCCCCTACCCTTCAGTTGTTTTTTAGCCACAACAACGGTACAATCCTCCAAATCTTTGGAAAACAATAAATCTTTCAAATAAAGATTTGTAGAGTCCGTGGCATCAAGTTTGATTATCTGAGTTAGTTCTCCCAAAGTGGTGCGTCCAATGTTATGTTAAAAACTAGGGCTAAGAAAACAAAAAAAATATAACTTTGTAGAAACTAAAATTTTTGAATGCAGAAAACGAAAGCTAGCGCAGATGAACTGATTGCCTTAATACTACATGGAATAGAAGAAGTTAAAGGAAATGATATAAATCTTCTTGACCTTAGGGAAATTGAAAATACAGTTTGCGACTACTTTATTATCTGCAATGGTACTTCCAATACACATGTTAATGCCATTGTTTCATCCATTCAAAAAACAGTAAGTCGAGCCATACAGGACAAGCCCTGGCATGTTGAAGGCTCAGAAAATGCAGAATGGATTTTAATGGATTACGTAAACGTTGTGGTTCATGTATTTCAAAAACATATTAGGGAATTCTACGACATTGAAGGACTTTGGGGTGATGCCAAAGTGACCATGGTGGAGAGCAGCTACAATTCTTAAAAAAAATGGCAAAAGACAACAATCCCAATACCCCAAAAAAACCTCGTTTTAGTTCATGGTGGATTTACGGTGTGGTAATCGCTTTAATAATAGGGTTTCAATTCTTTGGTGGAAGCAGTTTCTCCAGTACGGAAAAAACAACTACCTCGGAACTACAGGAATATCTAAGAAACGGCGATATATCAGAAATTTTGATTATCACCAACACAAGACAGGCAAAGGTTTTCCTTACTGAAGAAGCACTTCAGAAAGATGTGCATCGAAATGTTTCTGAAAAACCATTTAATTTTTCTGCCGGAAAAATCCCTCAGTATGTACTGGACTATGGAGATCTTCAAAATTTTGAAGATGAAATAAAGAGTATCAAGAAAGAAAACAATTTAGACACCATCGTTGATTTTGATACGGAATCCAACGTGTTGGGAGATTTGTTGCTTTCCTTGCTTCCGTTTGCCCTTATTATAGGAATATGGATTTATCTTATGCGAAGAATGTCTGGCGGTGCTGGTGGCGGTGCGGGAGGCCAAATTTTTAATATCGGAAAATCAAAAGCAAAGCTTTTTGATGAAAAAACCGATACCAGAACTTCATTTAAGGATGTAGCCGGACTTGAAGGAGCCAAGGAAGAGGTTCAAGAAATTGTTGAATTCCTTAAAAATCCAGATAAATATACCTCCTTGGGTGGAAAAATACCCAAAGGAGCGCTGCTTGTAGGCCCTCCAGGGACAGGTAAGACCCTATTGGCAAAAGCTGTGGCAGGAGAAGCTAAAGTTCCTTTTTTCTCACTATCCGGTTCGGATTTTGTGGAAATGTTTGTTGGTGTTGGAGCCTCTAGGGTTCGTGACCTTTTTAAACAAGCAAAAGACAAGTCACCAGCAATAATTTTTATTGATGAAATTGATGCCATTGGACGTGCAAGAGGGAAAAATAATTTTACCGGATCCAATGATGAACGTGAAAATACATTGAATCAATTGCTTACGGAAATGGATGGTTTTGGCACCAATACCAATGTTATTGTTCTTGCTGCCACCAACCGAGCAGATGTTCTGGACAAAGCATTAATGCGTGCAGGGCGTTTTGATCGTCAAATTTATGTGGACCTTCCCGATATCAGGGAAAGAAAAGAAATCTTTGAGGTTCACCTACGTCCAATAAAAACCGCTGAAACCTTAGATTTGGATTTTCTTGCCAAACAAACACCAGGTTTTTCAGGTGCCGATATTGCCAACGTATGTAATGAAGCTGCGCTTATTGCTGCTAGAAAAGAAAAGAAAGCCGTAAACAAGCAAGATTTCTTGGATGCCGTTGACAGAATTGTAGGGGGGCTTGAAAAGAAAAACAAAATTATTACAGTAGAAGAGAAAAAGACCATTGCATACCATGAAGCTGGTCATGCCACGGTAAGTTGGATGCTGGAGCATGCAGCTCCACTGGTAAAAGTTACCATAGTTCCCAGAGGACAGTCACTTGGAGCAGCGTGGTATCTGCCGGAAGAACGTCTAATTGTTCGGCCTGAACAAATGTTGGATGAAATGTGCGCAACCATGGGAGGTAGAGCAGCCGAACGTGTTATTTTCAATAAAATATCGACGGGTGCGTTAAGTGATCTCGAAAAGGTGACCAAACAAGCTAGGGCCATGGTTACCATATACGGACTAAATGAAGAATTGGGAAATATTACTTATTATGATTCTTCAGGGAACAATGAGTATGGGTTTACCAAACCCTACAGTGAGGAAACAGCCCAAAAAATAGATGAAGAAATATCAAAAATAATAGAGGAACAATATCAGCGAGCAATAAAGTTATTGGCAGACAATAAGGATAAACTTACTGAATTGGCAGATAGACTCTTGGAAAAAGAAGTTATCTTTAAGGATGATTTAGAAAAGATCTTTGGTAAAAGGCCTTTTGAAAAAGAGGAATTGGAGCCTACTGAGTAGTATTTAGGATACTGCTGTTTTCTATTTCAATTTAAATAATTACGCGTAATACCATACATGGGGGTTTTTGACAAGCTTTTTGGAGGTGGCAAAAAGGTTTCTAAAGAAACTTTGGAAACCCGTGGCGACTATATGCCCAATCTAAGAATTCCCGTTGATGAAAAATTTACCATCTATTTTAAAAAAAATGGGGGCAAGTTTATTTATTGCGAAAATGAAAATGAGATTTCGGATGCCTTGCAAAGCATAATTTCAGAAAACGATTGGCAAAATCATTTTTTTTATACACTTGATTCGCGCATGCAAAGCCGATTTTCCTCCGAAAAAATTCAGTTTACAGAAAATAGGAAGGAAAGTGATATTTTCTTTACCACCTGCGAACATTTGGTAGCCCATAATGGCTCAATTCTGGTATGTTCCAATCAAATCAAGGAAAAAAAACTGGATGAACTCCCTTCTAACCTAATTGTATTTGCTACTACAAGTCAATTAGTGGATTCAATTAGTGAGGCATTGCGAATTATCAAGGAGAAATACAGGCAAAGTATCCCCAACAACATTACCACCCTTAAGCACTTTGAGCCCACACCAGAAAATAAAAATGATTTCCTATCCTACGGAAGTGCCTCAAAAAATGTATATCTTTTACTACTAGAAGACTACTGACCAAATGAAAGAAATACTAAGGCGCTCTATAACTGGGGTTATCTATGTGGTACTCCTTATGGGCACCGTTTTTTTAAACTCCGATGCCTTTGATTTTCTTTTTATGGTGTTTGGACTAGCTTGTTTATACGAGTTTAAAAGGATTGTTCAGCTAAAAGGGTATTACATCTTTATTGCATACTTATCCCTTTGGTGGGCCTATATCTACCTGATTCATGATACCACCCTAATTACTGCCCTAATGCTGTTGACAATAACGGTTGATTTGGCCTTGCTTGTATTTTTATTTACCAAAAAACATCAAAAATTCACTGATTTACAAAAGTTTATTGTGGCTGTCTTTTATATTGGCGGAGGGTGTATCTTCTTAACCATGATTCCTTATAAACAAAACAATTTCGCCCAGTTTTTAATTATGGGCATCTTTATTTTAATTTGGGTTACAGATACTTTTGCCTACTTGGTGGGAAGAACTTTGGGTCGCACAAAACTATATCCAACAGTTTCTCCAAAAAAAACTATTGAAGGTTCTGCTGGAGGCCTTATTTTTGCATTAGTGACAGCTTATTTCTTATCAAAATATGAAACCAGTCTTTCATTAAATGAATGGCTTATTCTTGCAACTGTAATTGTTATTGCAGGAGGCTTGGGTGATTTATTGGAATCTAAATTTAAGCGTGTCGCGGGAGTAAAGGACAGCGGTGCCATTTTACCAGGACATGGTGGTATTTGGGATCGATTGGATAGCCTTGTATTTGCAGCTCCTTTTGCATATTTGGTATTAAATATATTTTCTTATGTTTCATAAAGAGGGTCAAAAAATTATTATTGCCACTTTTTTTATTGTTGTTGCCATTTTGTTTTCTGCCCACTATTATGTGGGTATTGAATGGCTGAGGTTAGCTATACAAATTATAGCTCTTGTTTTTTTGGTTTTAATATTACAGTTCTTTAGAAACCCAAAAAGGCAGGTGACTCCTAATTTTAACGAAATACTTGCCCCTGTAGATGGAAAGGTTGTTGTTATTGAGGAAGTGGAAGAACCCGAGTATTTTCAAGGGAAACGTAAGCAGGTTTCCATATTTATGTCCCCATTAAATGTTCATGTTACACGCTACGCAGCTAGTGGTACGGTAACCTATTCCAAATATCATCCTGGAAAATACCTTGTAGCATGGCATCCAAAATCAAGTACGGAAAATGAGCGTACCACCGTTGTTCTTCATACGCCAAAGTTTGGAGAAATCGGATATAGACAGATAGCGGGGGCATTGGCACGTCGTATTGTTAACTATGCGGAGGAAGGTGAACAGGTTACCCAAGGACAGGACGCCGGCTTTATCAAATTTGGTTCTAGGGTGGACCTGTTATTGCCGTTGGACTGCGACATTGCCGTAAAATTGGGTCAAAAAGTGGTCGGCGCCAAAACCTGCATCGCCGCAGTTAGGAAAGTAGATGTCTGAAAAATCAATACATAAGAAGTTTGAGGAGGCCGTTGCCTATGTAAGTGGGTACAATGAACCTCTTCCAGCTGACCTCTTATTACGGCTGTACGCCTTTTATAAAGTAGCCAACCGAAATTTTGGCAATCCTGGGAGTAAGACCCCCTTAATCAACGCTTTTAAAGCAAATGCCATGATTCAGGTACAGAATATAAGCATAGAAGAGGCCATGAAAGCATATGTGGAACTTGTGGAAACGGAAATAAAAAAATCATCTTAGGGTGCCAGATTAACCATCTCTTTATTCTGATTTTCAAAGTAAGCGAAATACATTCCACCAAAAATGGTAATCACGAAATACGCACCCACCAGATAACTCCCCCAAGGCAGGTAAGTGTTCAAACCAAACCAATCACCAACAATGCTTATTAAAAGAAGACCTGCAATTCCCCTAACGACTTCAATCCAAACTGCGTAATTGTCCCCATCCATTAAGGTGGTATATCCATAGACGGCAGCAAACAGGAAAGCTCCGAACAGCAGAAGGCCATTCACACCAATCTGCGAATAATTAAAAAACATAAACCACATTAAAAAAGCATTAACGGTCAATTGAAAAATGAAGTATCCCTTTGAGCCTGTTGATGCCTTGGGTCTGTATTTAGTGCGATTGTATACATCTTCAATACTATAAATTGGATGTTTGTCCTTTATATCCTTCGGTCTCCATCCAGTTGGCATAAACCAGATTCTCAATTTATCCCAATAACTCTTTGTCCTCCATGCGTCCTTGATCAACCCCCATATGTGCAGAAAATTGATTCGAATGGGATTCCAGGTATTTACCGGTTTCAGAACACCGTATTCGGGTGAAACTTCGGGCAGCTCCTCCTGGAATGTACCAAACATTCTGTCCCACAGACAAAAAATCTGTCCCAAATTCTTGTCAATATATTCCGGGTTGATGGCATGATGTACCCTGTGCTGGGAAGGGGTAACAATGATGTATTCTAACCATCCTAGTTTTCCAATGTGCTTCGTATGATACCAGAACTGGGCGAATAAATGGATCGGCGCCAAAATGGCGATTACCTTGTGAGGAATACCCAACAGTGCAGCTGGAATCAACATTATCGGATAGTATACCAACAAATTGGAAATGGGCTGTCTCAAGGCACAGGCCAGATTAAACTCCTCACTACTGTGGTGTATTACATGCTGGTTCCAAAAATAGTTGATCTTATGGCTTAACCGATGGTTCCAATAGCCTTCAAAATCGATAATAATAAAACCTATGACCCAGACCGGCCACGTTGCCTCCATGTGCATCAGGGCCAAATGTTCCAAAAGAAATGGATAACTGACCAAAACCAGTCCCAGTCCTAACGAATCTTTGACAACATTGGTCAGCGCTGAACTTAGGCTGCTTATGGTGTCCATAACATGGTACACTTTTTTTTTCACTAAATAGCCGTACAGGACTTCAAAAAGGACAAGCCCTATAAACGTTGGAGTTGCGTAGAGCAATGCCGCTGCATAACTTTCCATAGGTTAAGATTTTAGGTTGGCAAGATAAAAATATAAAAAAAATCGTTGGGAGGGGTAGCTTACAATTGTAATCTGTGAATCAGGCTGATGGTGTTAGCTGCACTATGATTGATTTACTCACTGGAGTATTGCTTTTATCTGCATACAAGTCTATCGGCACCAGTACGTTTGTTTCCGGGAAGTATGCGCATAAATTTCTTGAAGGTATGTTATACGGAATTACCTTAAACATTTTTGCCTTGCGTTCTTTACCATTATAGGCACTTACAATATCCACAACTTGTTGAGGTTTCAACTGCAAACTTTCCATATCCGATGGATTCATAAAAACTACCCTACGCTCCCCATAAACACCACGATACCTATCATTCATTCCATAAATGGTCGTATTAAATTGGTCATGGCTACGAACCGTCATTAACATAAACTCATCTGGTTTTAAATCATGTTCGGGGAGTTTACAAATAGAAAATTGAGCCCTTCCTTCCGGTAATTTTGAAAAATCCAATTCCCGAGCGTTGTTTGGAAGGTAAAACCCAGAACCTTTGGATTTATTGGAATAATCCTGATATCCCTTAAATACTTGGGAAATTTTCTCTCGAATCAAATCATAATCACTTCCCAGAGCTTTCCAATCAATTTCAGCATTATCTTTAAAGTAATAATTTGCAATGCTGGCCACAATCTCAGGTTCACTCTTTAAATTTTCACTGGCCGGCACCATCCTTCCCTTGCTTTGGTGTACCTTGCCCATACTATTTTCAACAGTCACAAAATGTTCCTTATCCTTTTCTGTTCTACCCAAAGTAGGCAAAATCAAAGCTGTTCTTCCCGCTGTAAGATGTGTCCTGTTTAATTTTGTACTCACCGAAACGGTTAAATCACAGTTTTGAAGTGCTTTTGAAGTGTATTCAGTATCGGAGGCAGCAGAAACAAAGTTTCCTCCCAATGCCACAAAAACCTTAGCTTTTTGCTGATTCATTGCTTTTATGGCATGTACCGTGTCCAAACCTTCCTTAGCCGGAGGTTGAAAACCAAACACCCGTTCTATAGCTTTGTTCAACGGTTCTGAAACATGATGCATAATTCCCATACTTCTATCACCCTGAACATTGCTATGCCCTCTTACCGGGCAAGTCCCTGCTCCTCGCTTGCCCATACTTCCCTTAAGCAGCAAAAGATTCACACATTCTTTTATATTCTCTACACCATTTTTATGCTGGGTAAGACCCATGGCCCAGCAAATAATGATTTTAGATTTTTTGGAAAGGAGCTTAACAGCTAAATCTATCTGAGCCGAATCTACGCCGGACAATTGAAGCAACTTGTCTTCATTCTGATTTTCCAAATCCACTATTAGCTCTTGATATCCTCTGGTTTTATCAGCAATAAATGCATGGTCAAATACAGGTTCTCCTGAAGCATCAAGCTTTGCCAAGCGCTTCATAATAAGTTTTAGTAAAGGAACATCCTGATTGATATTTACTTGAAGAAAAACATCCGTCAAGGTGGTACCGGCACCTAGAATTCCCCCTACTTGTTGCGGGTTTTTAAATCTGTTCAATCCACTTTCGGAAAGCGGATTAATTGTTATGATCTTACCGCCTTTCTCTTTACATTTTTGGAGAGCAGACAGCATTCTTGGATGGTTTGTCCCTGGATTTTGCCCAATCACCATTACAACATCAGCCTCAGGAAAGTCCTCTAAAACTACTGACCCCTTGCCAATACCCAATGTCTCGGACAAGCCCACGCCACTAGATTCATGACACATGTTTGAACAATCTGGCATATTGTTTGTCCCAAAGGCACGTGCAAAAAGACCGTAGAGAAAAGCTGCTTCATTGCTGGAGCGGCCAGAAGTATAGAAAATTGCCTCATCTGGCGAATTTAAACTATGCAAACTCCTTGCCATCGTTTCAAAAGCTTCGGACCATGTAATAGGTTGGTAATAGATGGAACCTGGTCTTAGAATGAAAGGTTCTGTTATTCTTCCGCTTTTACCAATTTTAAAATCTGACCAAGTAGAAATTTCCTCTACAGAGTTCTTTTTAAAAAACTCCCGATCAGCCCTGTTAAATGTAGATTCTTCTGCAATGGCTTTTGCCCCATTTTCACAATATTCTCCCAGTTTTGAGGGTTTCACTGGATCTGGCCATGCACATCCAGGACAGTCAAACCCTTCCTTTTGGTTCATTTGGGAAAGTGTTTTTAGAGACCTAAACAAACCGGCTTCCTTGCTTACATGCTCCAGTGCAACCTTTATACCAGGCATTCCTGCTGCATATGCGGAGGGTTTTGTAACCTTTAAAGGTGAAAATTCTATAGTTCCTGTGGAAGATATATTGCGCTTAAAATCGCTGGACATACGTTAGCATTTCAATTCCAAATAAATATACGGATTGCATGCAACACTTTTAATGCCATCTGCTGTTCAAAATTGCAAAAAAGATACCAGAGACATACTTTACATCAATGACTATAGGTTAAACGTCGCCTTAATACTCTTTTTGGAAAGCAGTTGCTTAACTGATTCCAATTGATCTGGGCTTTCAATAAACGGATGCTGTTGAAAAAGTTCTAGATAATCAGACATAACCTGGGTAGTATAGGCATTCACCTTCCTATCCACTACTTTGTTTATCTCACTTATCATATCCCTTTGAAAACGCAGTGTCTTTGGATCAACATATCCCATTTTTATAAAACCCGCTGTTTTCCGATGGCATCGGCAAGGGTTTGATTTGTTTAGGAGTCCACATTTATTGTCCATAAAATTGTATAACTGCTTTTTGGTCCGGTGCAGTTTTATTCTAAAGTTTTCTTTTGAAATTTCCATGATTTCGCTCCCAATGGAATCTGGAAACTCGAACAATTCTCCAATAATATATACAAAACGTTGTTCCCTGTCCAAACATAAGAGCAATCCTTTCATACAACTTATCTTTGCCTCCTTAACCAATAATTTTTCCTCAACTTCATAAGCATAGTTGGCCAGGGATTCGTCCGGTAACCGGTCCAATCCTTGGCCAAATGCTTCAAATGTGGGCGAATTTTCCTCGTACTTTCCCCTTTTCATATTTAAAAAGTGGTTTTTGATAATACGGTACATCCATGTTTTAAAGCTACTTTTCCCTTTAAAGGTTTGAAGTTTGGTAATAACTTTAATCAACACTTCTTGGGTTAAGTCTGACGCCTCATCCACATCGCCAACAAAGGTGAGTGCCACATTGAAAATCCAATCTTGATTTTTTTTAATAAGAAACTCCAATGCACTTTTATTGCCGGAAAGGGCCTTTTCTATAAGAACCTCATCTGCCATGTTTTCCATTCGCCCTGCCTCCATCTTTTAATTATTCATTAGAAAGTTACCATGTGGATTATCGAAGGTAATCAACCATCCCCCATTCTTCTGTCTTGACAGGTTAACCATGGAAAGGCCTTCTTGTACAATTTTGGTGCCATCAGGAGCTGTTCCTGTCATAATCCATGGAGCAATATGGGTTGCACTATCACCATTGACAAAAACCTCATGTCCTTTCGGGTATTCAAATTTTGGATTAATCTGAAAAGCACCAAGGAACATCTCCCGTAATACGGTGAAATCAGAAATCTTGGTATTTGGTTCAAAAACAACCAAAGCGCCAGATTCATAGCTAGTCATTACACCTTCAATATCTTTATCATTAAAGGATTGGGTCATTGATTCGATGGTACTTAGTACATCCTGTTGCTCTTTTGAAATTGTTTCGGTCTGCATAATTTTTTGTGTTTGTGAGTTAATACTTGTGGCCGTTCCAAAAAAAATGACCAACGCTACATAAATGTGTCTTTTACAAATCATAAGTATTGCTTTATGATTTAGACACATCCCAAAACACGACTGTTACTGTAAATCCAAAAAAAAAAATGAATAATTACACTTTAAACAACAAACATCTATATTACCCGAGGGCAAATGCCAATTGGAAAAGTAATCTTGGTAAGCTGCGAAATTTAATTTACGGTCTGTTGCTTGCAACCTACGCTACGCCAAATGCTTTTTGAAAAAATCAATAGTCCTTTTCCAGGCCAATTCAGCGGCCTCTTTATCATATCGCGCAGTAGTAGTATTATGGAACCCATGATTTACATTGGGATAGGTGAATGCTTGATACTCCTTTCCATTGGCTTTCAATGCTGCTTCATATGCTGGCCATCCTGCATTTACCCTTTTGTCCAGTCCTGCAAATTGAAGCATTAGAGGGGCATTGATTTTATTATTATCTTCTTTTGGTTGACCTCCATAAAATGGAACGGATGCTGCCAAATCTCCAACTTTTACAGCCATCATATTTGAAATCCAACCTCCAAAACAAAATCCCACCACTCCAATTTTTCCATTACAGTCTTTATGGTTTTTCAAATATTCATAGGCGGCTATAAAATCTTCAAGCATTTCATTACGGTCCCGCTGTCGCTGCATAGTTCTTCCCTCATCATCATTTCCGGGATATCCTCCCAATGGAGACAGGGCATCCGGAGCCAGTGTAATAAACCCTTCAAGCGCTGCTCTTCGTGCAGTATCCGCTATATAAGGGTTTAAGCCCCTATTTTCGTGTACTACCACAATGCCACCCAATTTTTCTCCGGTTTTTTTGGGTTTTGATAACAGCCCCTTAATGGTACCTCCCCCTTTTGGAGATTCATAGTTGATGTAATCCGAATCCAATTTTGGGTCTTTAGAATCCACCAACATGGTATCCACATAATTCGGCATTAAAAAACTCATCAAAGAAGCAACGGTAATACCGCCAATGGCATATATTGATAATTTTTCCACAAACTCCCTTCTTTGCATCTTGTTATGGGCATAATCATCATATAGGTCAAATACTTCCTGTTTTATATCCGTTTTTTTTAGTTTTTTCATGGTAGTACGTTTTTAGAAAATGAAATTACCTAAAGATATGAACTACTCAAGACTGGCCAAACTTTTTTCCAAGGTTTCAATTTTTGCCTCGGCATCAGCTGCTTTTTTCTTTTCTACGGCAACCACTTGTTCTGGAGCGTTGTTCACAAAACGCTCATTGCTCAATTTCTTTTGTACCGATTGTAAAAAACCTTTAGTATAATTGAGTTCTTCAGTAATTTTTGCAATCTCAGCCTCAACATCAATAGCCCCACTGATAGGAATAAAGTATTCATTGCTTTTAACGCGAAAGCTCAAGGCACCGTCGATTCCTGAATCAACCATTTTCATTTCCTCTATATTTCCTAGTTTACTGATAATGGAATTCATTATACTATTTGCATTTTCACTATTTAATATCGAGAGTTCCAAAGCTTCCTTTTGAGGGATGTTTTTCTTTTTACGTATGGTTCGAATACCTGAAATTACCTCAGCGGCAAAATCAAAATCAGCTATGAGCTGAGCATTGAATTCCATGGTTTTTGGCCAATTTGATACAATCAATGCTTCCGCTGGGCTACGTTCTGCAATATGCTGCCAAACTTCCTCGGTTAAAAATGGCATGAAGGGATGTAAAAGCTTCAAATTTTCCTCAAACAATTGTATAACCGCATTAAAAGTGGTCTGGTCAATAGGTTTCTGGTATGCAGGTTTAACAATTTCCAATAACCAGGAACAGAAATCATCCCAAACTAACTTATAAATAGCCATTAAAGCATCTGAAATCCTGTATTTGGAAAAATGATCTTCAATTTCCGATAGCGTTTGGTTAAACTTGGAAGTATACCATGCTATCCCTGTTTTTGAGGCTTCTTGCTGCGGTAAATCCGCAACATCCCATCCTTTGATCAATCGAAAAGCATTCCAGATCTTGTTGGCAAAGTTTTTCCCCTGTTGGCAAAGGGCTTCATCGAACATTAAATCATTTCCAGCAGCTGAGCTCAATAAAAGTCCAACCCGAACCCCATCAGCGCCGAAATCCTCGATAAGTTTAAGTGCATCGGGAGAATTTCCCAGTTGTTTGGACATTTTTCGTCTCTGCTTATCGCGAACAAGCCCGGTAAAGTAAACATTTTCAAACGGCCGTTTTCCGCGGTATTCATAACCTGATATGATCATTCGCGCTACCCAGAAAAAAAGAATATCAGGTCCTGTGACCAAATCACTGGTTGGATAATAGTAGTTCACTTCTTCGTTATCGGGGTCTAGAATTCCTCCAAAAACGCTGATTGGCCATAGCCATGAGGAGAACCAAGTGTCTACCACATCTGCATCTTGGCGCAGATCTGATGCTTGAATGCCTGGATTTTCCAATTTCGCTTTTTCCAAGGCTTGTTCCTTGGTTTCGGCAACCACAAAATCATTTTTTCCATCGCCATAATAGTAGGCTGGAATCTGTTGACCCCACCATAGTTGTCGGGAAATGTTCCAGTCCCGAATATTTTCCATCCAATGGCGATAGGTGTTTTCAAACTTTTTTGGGTATAGCTTAACATCCGAAGTCTTTAGCACCCCATCAATGGCTGGACTGGCCAAATCTTCCATTTTCAAGAACCATTGGTCAGAAAGTCTAGGCTCAATAACTGCCTTTGTTCTTTCCGAAGTGCCCACTTTATTGGTATGCTGCTCTGTTTTGATTAAGAAACCGAGTGATTCCAGTTCTTTTGAGATTTCCTTGCGAACTTCAAAGCGATCTTTTCCTTTATAGTGCAGGCCATAGGAATTTAAGGTGGCATCATCGTTAAAAATGTCTATCACTTCCAAACCATATTTATCACCAAGGTTTTTATCATTTTCGTCATGCGCGGGAGTTACCTTTAAACAACCCGTTCCAAACTCAATATCCACATATTCGTCCTCAATAATGGGTATTACTCTATTACAAATAGGCACTATGGCTTTTTTCCCTTTTAAATGATGATACCGTTCGTCATTTGGGTTAATGCAAATTGCGGTATCTCCCAAGATTGTTTCAGGTCTGGTGGTGGCAATAGTTACTTTTTCTTGCGAACCTTCAATCTTATATTCCAAATAATACAGATTTCCCTGACGTTCCTCATAAATCACCTCTTCATCGGATAAGGTGGTTTTGGCTTCCGGGTCCCAGTTTACCATTCGGTACCCCCTGTAAATCAGCCCTTTTTCATATAAATCAACAAAAACTTTGATAACGGAGGCTGACATATCGTCATCCATCGTGAACTTTTTACGGTTCCAGTCCAAGGAACAACCAAGTTTCTCCAATTGTTTGAAAATAACACCTCCATATTCGTGTGTCCAGTCCCAAACATGTTTTAAAAACTCCTCCCTTGTCAAATCGGATTTTTCAACCCCATCTGCCTTTAGTTTTGCAACTACCTTAGCTTCTGTTGCTATCGCAGCATGGTCCGATCCGGGTACCCAACAAGCATTCTTCCCCATAAGCCTGGCCCTTCGTATAAGGACATCTTGTATTGTATTGTTCAGCATATGGCCCATATGCAATACCCCGGTAACATTGGGAGGGGGAATAACAATGGTGTAAGGCTCCCTCCCATCTGGTTTTGAACTGAAGAAATCATGTGTCATCCAGTAGGTGTACCAGTGCTCTTCTACCCTATTGGGCTCATATTTTGATGGAATTTCCATTTTTCGGTATAGTTTTTGTTTTTTAACGAACGGATTGGTTTTTTGAAGGAAATGCGCAATGTTAAATTATCGCTATTCTTCGGCTGAGAGCCAATCTCGAAATACGAAACAAAAATAAGTAACGTTATTACATAACAAAAGAATTTTGGACGCAGGTGTGAAAACATTTACTTTTGGAATTCACCCAAAACTAGATATGATGAAAAAAACTGTACTCATGTTATTTGTAGGACTTCTTTCTTTAGGCGTATATGCCCAGGAGTCCACTGCGAAGATCGAATTTAAAAATGAAACTATTGACTACGGTGAAATTGAAAAAGGTAGTGATGGTATTCGAGTTTTCGAATTCACCAATACTGGAAGTGTTCCCTTAGTGATAAGTGCCGTAAAATCAAGCTGTGGATGTACCATCCCCAAAAAACCTGATGATCCCATTTTACCAGGAAAGACCGGTGAAATCCAGGTAAAGTATGATACAAAAAGGGTTGGTCCTATACGTAAGGCCATTACAGTGACCTCCAATGCGGACACCCCAACCAAAGTGCTTAAAATAAAAGGGAATGTTAAAGCCGAAGGCGCTAAATAAATCCAAACCTTAATGAATAAAAAAAGCCTTCAAATATTGTATTTGAAGGCTTTTTTACTTTTCTTACCCTAAAACATCTTCTTTAACACAAAAGAAAAAAGTAAATCCCGATTATAACGTTCAATCAGAACGCGAATGCGTTTTCCCTCTTTTTGATTCAACATTTTTAGAATTTCTTGCAACTTATAAGTATGGGTCCTTTTTCCGTTCACTGCCAAAATAACATCGCCTTCCCGCAACCCCGCTTCTGCCGCAGGGCTACCTGCACGTATCCCCGAAACAACAATTTCCGGCACCAAGCTCAATCTTGTTTTGTTCTCTAGCAATATCTGCACATTTCCAAATGAGTTTTCATCATTTCTCACCACCCCATTTAAGCCAGCAATACTTTCCGAAATATAGCGCAAGCCATTATGCTGTATAGCAATTCCGGCAAGGTTATATTGAAAAGGAGATTTAAAATTTCCATTCTTTTTAAAAGTGACTTTTCCATTTTGATAGTCAAAAATGATATTAAATCGTTTTAAAATTTCGCCACCAACACTTCCGTTCCTATCTCCTAGATTTTTTATAAACCCAAAAGACTCTTTGTAGGGAAAGGCAACCTTGGCATCCTGAAGTTCAAAATCACCTATTTTTATCCCTCTTATTTTTGTTCGTTTTCCAAAAATATCACCACTTAAACCACGTCCAAGATAGTCTTCGTAGTTTTTTTCTGGAAGATTCAAGCCTTTTTCCGGTTCATGAAAAAGCCAAAGGGCATCACTGCTACCAGTATCCACCAGTAATTTTACTGGGATATTGTTCTCCGTCTCCTTCATCAACACCGTACCATTAACATAAGCTTTTGTGCGTTCTATGGATAATGGGAGGGTCTGTGCATTTTTATGATTTTTATATTCATATTTATCAGGGTTATGCAGCTTAAGGTATCTAGCATTATAATTCACCTCTACAACAAAATCCCTAAATAGATCAAAGCCCAAAATACCATGCACGGGAATACCCAAAGAGGTAGAAAAGTTAATTTCCTTGTCTAAAACAACGAAGAGTCCTTGACTGGAATTCCTTGCTTTTCCCAGCTTAAATACATTCCCCTTGGAGCTTAGGGCCTTCATTGGCTCTCCATCTCCCAAACCCCTAATCGTAATCTCGGAAACGTCATTTATCTGCAGTGAATCCGTTTCGGAAATGTTAAAAAGAATGGGCTTTCTTACGCCAGAATCCAATACAAAGGTTAATTCCTCGCCATTAATCTCCAAAGGTATTATGATCAAGTTGTTGATTAATTGAAAACTAATTTTCTCAAACTTTTGATTTTTGGGCAATTTAAAGCCCTGAGCCAAAACCATTAAAGGTGATAGTATTATAAAAAAAGTAAAAAATGACAGTCTTTTTTTCAATTTATCTATTTGCAAAGGGTTGTTGTTATTAAATATACAAAATAATGCCTCTCCTCAATTTTATTTTAACATTCTTCTAACCACTGAAATAATGGGTCATTGAGTTGTTTCCATGACATGGTTTTACCATTTTTGCTTAAAAATTTAAGGTATGCCAGACATTTCTAGGAAAGGGCAACTGATGCCCGCCTCACCCATACGCAAATTGGTCCCTTTTGCTGAGGAGGCCAAAAAGAAGGGCATTCATGTAATCCATCTTAATATTGGACAACCCGATATTAAAACTCCGAAAATAGCTTTGGATGCGGTAAGAAACCATACTATTGAGGTTCTTGCCTATAGCATGACCGAAGGTTCTGAAACCTATAGAGAGAAAATTGCCACTTATTATTTAAACAACGATATCCATGTTGCATCAAATGATATTCTGGTAACCACCGGTGGATCAGAGGCCCTTTCTTTTGCTATGGGGTCCATTATGGATTCTAATGATGAAATTATCATTCCCGAACCCTTTTATGCCAATTACAATGGTTTTGCTATGGCTTCAGGGGTAAATGTAATTCCTATTGTTTCAACTATAGAAAACAATTTTGCCTTGCCCTCAATTTCAAATTTCGAGGAGCTGATTACCGAAAAAACCAAAGCCATTCTAATTTGTAACCCTGGGAACCCTACCGGTTATCTCTACAGTAAGGAAGAAATTCAACAATTGGCCGCTTTGGTCAAGAAACACGATTTGTTTTTAGTTTCTGATGAAGTCTATAGGGAATTCATCTATGACGATAAGGAGCATTACTCCATTCTGCAAGAAAAAGGTCTTGAAGCAAATGCCATTGTGATAGATTCCGTTTCTAAACGTTATAGCATGTGCGGAGCCCGTATTGGCTGTCTAGTATCCAAAAACAGTAATGTAATACAAACGGCACTCAAATTTGCCCAAGCGCGTTTATCCCCTCCTACATTTGCGCAAATTGCCAGTGAATCGGCCTTGGATACCCCTCAGGAATATTTTGACGATGTAATTAGCGAGTATGTTGAAAGAAGAAACGTCTTGGTTCGCGAACTACAAAAATTGCCCGGTGTAAAAGTGGCCATTCCACAAGGTGCATTTTATTGCGTAGTGGCGCTGCCCATTTCTGATTCAGATCACTTTGCCCAGTGGCTTCTTGAGAATTTTGAAATAGCTGGGAATACCGTTATGGTAGCCCCTGCAGCAGGGTTTTATGCAACTGAGGGATTCGGGAAAAATCAAATAAGAATAGCTTATGTTCTTGAAAAGGAGCAATTAATAAAAGCAGTTCATATATTAGGGGAGGCATTAAAAACATATAAAGACCGGTGAATATTCAGGAAAATATATCCTTAAAAGAGTACAACACCTTTGGAATAGATGTAAAAGCACGCTATTTCATTGAAATCAAAGGCTTGGTTCAACTTCAACGTACACTTGAACTAAAAGCGTATTCCAGAAAATTTATCGTCAGTGGTGGTAGCAATATGCTCCTTACAAAGGATATTGATGCCCTTGTAATACATATTAACCTTAAGGGTATTTCAATAGTTGAAGAAAATGAAGATGAGGTTATAATAAAAATAATGGCGGGGGAAAATTGGCATGAGCTGGTACTCTGGAGTTTGGATAGAGGTTACGGTGGACTTGAAAACCTATCACTTATTCCTGGCAATACAGGAACTGCACCTATACAGAACATAGGGGCTTATGGGATAGAACTAAAGGATGTCTTTGTTAGCTGTTCTGCCATGGAAATTGATACTGGCGAATTAGTGGCATTTGATAAGGAAGCTTGCAAATTTGGGTATAGGGATTCTATTTTTAAGAACGATTATAAGGAAAAATATATAATTACCTCGGTACACTTAAAATTAACCAAGAAAAATCATCGGTTACATACCGGGTATGGAGCAATTGAAGCGGAACTAAAGAACAAAGGAATCGTGTATCCTACCATCACGGATATATCCGATGCCGTGATAGCCATACGACAAAACAAATTGCCAAACCCCAAGGAGCTGGGAAACAGCGGTAGCTTCTTTAAAAACCCTATAGTTTCCACAAAAGTCTTTAAAAGGCTTGCAAAGGACTATCCCAAGATGCCATTTTACGAGGTTGATGATGAACAATATAAGATTCCTGCGGGTTGGCTTATTGAACACTGTGGGTTTAAGGGAAAACGTTTTGGTGAAGCCGGGGTGCATGAAAAACAGGCGCTGGTGCTTGTAAACTATGGGAATGCAACAGGAGAAGAAATCCTTAGGTTGGCACAGAACATTCAAAAGGAAGTTGAAAATAAGTTCAACATAAAGATTCAGGCAGAGGTTAATATCATAAAATAACCCCCGCATTAAAATAATAACGGGGGTTATACCAAACCAAACTAACCAAAATTGTATATACTTACTTATGTATTCGTTCTATATCCTTATATTTCAACACTAACTAATAATGCTTTTTCTAATTTAGCGTTGTAGTATATACCGGATAAATTTTATTTTAGATTTTGGTCCCTTGAAATTTTACCCAAACGACCCATAAATGAGCACACTAATTGAAAAACATATTGTTTCGTTACTTGCCGAAAGGGATGATAAAGCAATATCACTTCTATATGACCACTACGGAGACACGCTTTACGGTGTTGCTTACAAGGTGGTTAAAGATGAAGACTTAGCTCAGGATATTCTTCAGGAAAGCTTTATTAAAATTTGGAAAAAGGCAGACTCCTATGATTCTTCCAAAGCAAAACTTTTTACATGGCTGTTTCGTATTGTCAGAAACACCTCCATTGATAAGTTAAGAAGCATTAACAATAAGTCCGACAAGGAAGTCCAAATAGATGTTTCGGACGTATATAACTTAGGAGTAAGTGGCATTAGGCCAGAATTTATGGATGTCCAGGACAACATGGAGAAGATAGAACCCAAGTATAAGGTTGTTTTGGAAGCCCTGTTTTTTGAAGGTATGACACAGCAAGAGGCGAGTGAAGAGCTGAACATTCCTTTGGGAACCATTAAATCCAGACTAAAAATTGGTTTAAGGGAACTTGGCAAAATTTACGGTACCACAATGAGTATACTCCTTTTAATTAGTATGTTGCCATGAAAGAAAAAGTAAAAATATTCTTGGATTCAGATATTTTAGAAAAATATCTTGTTGGGGATACCTCAAAAGAGGAAAACCTTAAAGCGGAAAGATACATTGCCATGTATCCCGAAGTAAGAAATACGTACCAGGAACTTCAAGAGAACTTGGAGGCCTTTGCAAAAATGTATGCCAAAAAAACACCAGAAGGCCTTAAGGAAATTATTCTGCACAGTGCAAAGAAAGAACAAGTGGCAGGGAAAAAATTCTTTCGTTATACCATTGCGGCCAGTGTTGCCATTATGGTATTTGCCGGATCTTCCTACTTCTTTTGGAATCAGAACAAAAACCTTCAAAAAGAAAATACATTGGTCACCAACCAAATAAAGTATTTGGAGCAGAATATGAAAAACCAGCTGGAAGACGTTAGGAACCAGTTTATCGTCCTAAACAATCCCGATACTAAAAGATATACCTTAAATGGTAAAAAAGAAGCTAGGGAACTTAAAGCGGTTGCGTATATAAATCCTGTTAAAAAATTATCATATATCAATGTCAGCAATGTACCCAACCTACCAGAAAACCAGTGTTTTCAGATGTGGGCCGAGGTTAATGGTGAATTGGTAAACTTAGGTGTTATAAAACAGTTTGATGATAAGGACAAGCTGTTGGCGTTACCCTATGCAGAAAATGCCATAGGTTACATTACGGTTGAACCCAAAGGAGGGAATACTGCTCCAACCGTTCAGAATATTGTTGCAAATATTAACTACTGATCTACGGAAACAAAGTAAGCACAAACTTAGCTTCGCTTAGACAGGTATTTTGTAACTTTGTCTAAAATTGTACTATGAAGTTAGCCATTTTGACCATTGGGCTTTTAGGACTTGCCGTTGCCGGAATTGCGATTAAAATATGGTCCAAAAAAGATGGAGCGTTTGCTGGTACTTGTGCCAGTCAAAATCCCTTTTTAAACAAGGATGGAGAAGCTTGTGGATTTTGTGGAAAACTGCCCAACGAGCAAGATTGTAAGAAAGATACGATCGCTGAGCGTCACTAACCCATTTTTTAAATCTAGATTGTAAATTACCTTTTTTGAATAAAGTTGAAACTTTCATCAAGGAGAATATAAAAAGAGCAAAAGACGGAAATCAAATTGCTTTCAGCATTCTTTTGGACACTTTTTGGAACGATGTGTATGGTTTTCAACTCATTAGAACACAAAATGAGAACGATGCAGAGGATATCACTATTAGGACTTTTTCAAAAGCTTTTGATAAGCTAGACTCCTATGATGACGCATACGAGTTTAAAACATGGCTCATTACCATTTCCAAAAACCTACATGTTGACCTTATTCGTAAAAGAAAACGGAGTCTGCTAGACGAAATGGACAATCATGGCGATGAGGTAAAAAAAGTGCTGGATGAAACTCCATCCGTTGAAGACCAACTAATTATTGAGCAAAACCTTGCCAACCTTTTGCGAGATATTAAAAGATTAAAGCCTCATTACCAAAAGGTCATTAATTTAAGGTATTTCAACGAATTGAGTTATGCGGAAATTGCTAAAGAACTCAATGAACCGGTGAACAATATCAAGGTAAAACTATTAAGGGCCAAAAAGCTTTTAGCTGAAATTATCAAAAAAAAAATGACCCTTTAGCTTCCTGCCGGTTTACTTGGTAGTTTTGTATCTTTGTAGCTCAAATTTCTGTTTATGGGCACCGTTGTTGTTGATAACGTTCAACCACCTAAAGGAAAACCTAAATGGCTTAGGGTAAAACTTCCCACAGGAAAAAAATATACCCAATTAAGAGGTCTTGTAGACAAGTACGACCTTCATACCATTTGTACTTCAGGAAGTTGTCCCAATATGGGAGAATGTTGGGGAGAAGGAACTGCTACTTTTATGATTCTTGGGAATATCTGTACCCGTTCTTGTGGTTTTTGTGGGGTAAAAACAGGAAGACCAGAGCATATTGATTGGGCAGAACCTGAAAAAGTAGCCCGTTCCATTAAAATTATGGGAATAAAACATGCCGTGGTTACCTCCGTTGATCGAGACGACCTACAGGACATGGGATCTATTATCTGGGCCGAAACGGTAAAGTCCATAAGAAGAATGAACCCGGAGACCACACTGGAAACATTGATCCCTGATTTTCAAGGTATTGAATCCCATTTGGACAGAATCCTCCAAGTTGCTCCAGAGGTAATCTCCCACAATATGGAAACTGTAAAAAGATTAACCAGATCCGTAAGGATCCAAGCCAAATATGAGCGAAGCCTGGGTGTTCTGGACTATTTAAAGAAAAATGGTGCACACCGAACCAAATCAGGTATTATGCTTGGTCTTGGAGAACATGAGGAAGAGGTTATCAGCACCATGAAGGATTTAAGAAATGCCGATGTAGACGTAGTTACAATCGGGCAGTATTTACAACCTTCAAAAAAACATTTACCTGTAAAAGAGTTCATTCTACCGGAACAGTTTAAAAAATATGAGGAAATGGGATTGGAAATGGGCTTTAGACATGTAGAAAGTGGTGCCCTGGTGCGTTCCTCCTACAAGGCCCATAAACATATATCCTAGTCCCATAACAGTACCCATTCATATTTTATGAAACAAATTAGCATTGGCATAAACGGTTTTGGTCGTATTGGGAGGACACTTTTTAGATTACTCCACAATCATCCGCACCTAAATGTAGTGGCTATCAACGACTTGAGCGATGCCAAAACGCTTGCCCATCTTCTAAAATACGACAGTATTCATGGTATTTTCAATGCCAATATAAGCTCCTCTGAAGGTGAAATTGTGGTAAACGGAAAAAAAATCAATGTTTTAGGTCAGCGTAGCCCAAAAGATATTAGTTGGAAAACGTATGATGTTGACCTTGTGGTTGAAGCTTCTGGAAAATTTAAAAAACAGGAGGAATTGGAGTACCATATGGCAAATGGTGCCAAAAAAGTAATATTATCCGTACCACCGGAAGATGATAAGGTTAAACTGGTGGTTATGGGAGTTAATGAGGAACAAATACAATCGCATGATCATATTATCTCCAATGCATCATGTACCACCAATAACGCCGCACCAATGATCAAAGTTATTGATGAACTATGTGGTATTGAGCAAGCTTATATTACTACCATACATTCATATACCTCTGATCAGAGTTTGCATGATAGGCCTCATCGAGATTTAAGAAGGTCCCGAGCAGCAGGGCAGTCTATTATTCCTACCACTACCGGTGCCGCAAAAGCATTGACCAAAATCTTCCCAGAACTTTCCGATGCCATTGGTGGATGCGGAATACGTGTTCCGGTTCCAAATGGCTCTTTAACCGACATTACCTTCAATGTTAAGAAAGAGACTACGATTGAAGAAATAAACCATACTTTTGAGTATTATTCCAATAATCAGCTAAAAGGAGTCCTTTGTTATACAGAAGATCCTATCGTTTCCATAGATATAAACAATAGTTACTATTCTTGTACGTTTGATTCTTTAATGACATCTGTTATTGGTAAAATGGTCAAAATCATTGGCTGGTACGACAATGAGACCGGATATTGTTCCAGAATCATTGATTTAATGACTTTGCTTATTAAGAAAGAATACATTTGATTCATACTTCAAGACATAGATTCCCTCATGGTGCAAGATTCATTGTACTTTTTCTGCTTGTTTGTGGTATCTGTTCCTATGGTCAAAATGATGTGAGTTCCACATCCAAAGTGCAATCTATTTTTGATGAATTTTTGATTTATAGGCATCAAAATCGAGTGGACAAGGCTCTAGAAACCCTTGACAAAGCAGCAAAAATTGCGGAAAACAATGAAGATGTCAAGCTCCTTTTGGATACTTATCATCAATACACACGAATATTTTTGGAGGAAGGAGATGATGAAACCGCTATTTTCTATTGGGACAGGGCGAGTATACACCTAAAAGGTCTTTCGTATTCCTTTGGACAGGCTTTTCACGATTATTTGGAAGCTGAGATCCGTTTTGCCGAGGGAAATAATTTTCAATCACTTAAGTTACTGGAGGAATCCCGTAAACTGAGCAATAACAGAAATTTGGGAAATAACATCCTTCTGCTTGAGGCTGCTATTTATACCAACATTGGAAATTATGAGGATGCAGTGAAAAATTTACATGCCCTCATTGTAAATTCTGATGATAAGGAAAGGGCGTACCTTGCTACAACAGCCAATCTTCAACTAGCCAAAATAAGCCTTGAACTTGAAGACTTTGAAGAGGCCATAATCCATTCCAAAGCGGCACTTGAATTGGCTAAAAAACATAGTTACCATAAAAGTATTAAGGCTGCCAATGAGATGCTTTCCAATATCTATGAGAAAATGGGCGGTTATGAGGAATCCCTATTTTATTTTAAAAACCTGGAACGAATAAAAGATTCTATTTTCAACATTGACAAGACAAAATTAGAAACCAAAACCGCGGACAAAATTACATCGCAACATAAAACAAACATCATAAATCAACTTACCGCCAAAAATGAGGAACTGAGTGAGTCTAAAAATCGATCAGAGATTACGGCCATACTTACCTCTGCCTTTTTAACCATAATTTCCCTGTTGGCAGTTTCCCTGTTTAGAAACAACCAAATCAAACTTAAAACCAACGATTTACTATACACCAAGAACAAGGAACTAGAATTGGCCCGGGATTCCGCTGTATCTGCTATGGAAGCAAAAACAAACTTTCTTTCAACTGTTACCCATGAGCTTCGAACGCCATTATATGCCGTAACGGGGCTTACCCATTTACTCCTAGAAGAGGATCCAGAGGAACACCAAAAAGAGCATTTGAAATCCTTAAAATTTTCAGGGGATTATCTACTCAACTTCATCAATGATATTCTGCAGATCAACAAGATTGATGCCGATAAACTTGAACCGCTGAACATTGAGTTCAAATTACAAAAAGTTTTAACAGATGTTGTTGACTCCTTAAAGCAAAATGCCAACGAAAATAATACGTTGCTCATTTTGGACTATGACCAAAAAATCCCTCAGCAATTGCTAGGGGATCCAATTAAAATATCCCAAATCTTCATGAACTTGGTGGGCAACGCTTTAAAGTTCACCAAAGACGGAAAAGTAGAGGTTATTGCAAAGTTGTTGAAGAAGGAGGAAGATGATGTAAAACTGTACTTTGAGGTCAAGGACAATGGTATCGGGATTTCAGAGAATCAACAAAAAAGCATTTTCGATAGTTTTGAACAAGGTTCCGTTCAAATTAATAGGGAATATGGAGGAACGGGTCTAGGGCTTACCATTGTAAAGAGCTTGTTGGGGCTTTTTCACAGCAAAATAAATCTAGAAAGCGAAGTAGGCCATGGAAGTTCTTTCTTTTTTGAATTGGACGTGAAATGTGATACCAATATATTAAACGATGTATCCTTTGAACTGAATACCACTACATTCGAATTTAAAGGGTTGCACTTATTAATTGTTGAGGACAACAAAATAAATCAGGTCATTACCAAAAAAATGCTCACCAAAAAGGAAATTACCTGCGATATTGCCAACAATGGGAATGAAGCCATTGATATGGCAAAGGCCAACACCTATAATGCCATTTTAATGGACATACATATGCCTGGAATAAGTGGTGAGGAGGCAACCCGACAAATACGAAAATTTGATACTGAAATTCCAATCATTGCACTGACCGCTATTTCCCTGGATGATAGTTTAGATAGTTTTTATGAGGCTGGTTGCAATGATGTGGTAACCAAACCTTTTAAGCCAGAAGTATTTTATCAGAAAATTGGGGAGAACATTTTTAAGAAAAAGATGGAAGGCTTGGTTTAGATTAAACTTAAAATAGACTGTTCCAACGCTTTACCATCATCTGATGAAAAAGTGTGAGCCACTTCCAGATAGTAGAGATTATCCACTTTACCAAATAACCTTCCAAAGTCTTTTTCCGTGGTCAATATCAGTTCAAAATTCCTGAACTCCTGAATCTCCTTCTCTTTAAAATAATGGTGATCTGAATATTCAAAATGCTGGGCACTAAGTCCAACATCTTCCAAATGGGAGATAAGAGGTTTAGGCGAAGCAATCCCAGTGACCAAAGCAATTTTCTTTTCTTTGAGCGCTGAAAGTGCTATTTCTTCTTTTTTGCCGTTCTTGATTGTTTTCCCATAAGTTAGAGCACTAAACAACAATTGCTGATTTGTTCTTAGTTTTAGTCTTTTTAAAATGGAAGCCTTTTCCTTGTCAGATAAAAGTTCCGGGCATTTAGTGACTATGATCATATCCGCACGTTTAACTTCCCATTTACTATCCCTTAAGTTACCTGTTGGCAAGTACCAATCGTCAATAAACAAGTTGTCATACGAGCTTAGTAAAATAGCGTACGTTGGCGTCACTTTTCTATGTTGAAAAGCATCATCAAGAAGAATTATTTTCGGTTTAATCAGGTTCTCTAGCTGCTCAATTCCATTTCTTCTATCCGCGTCTACCGCAACGGTAATTTTAGGGAACTTGGTATAAATTTGAAAGGGTTCATCCCCTATATCCGCTACAGTGCAATTAGGGTTGGCTACTATAAAGCCTTTGGTTCTCCGTTTGTATCCCCTGCTTAAAACAGCTGTTGAAGTATTGCCAAGTATGCCAATCAAATATTCTATCATAGGGGTTTTTCCAGTTCCGCCCACACTAAGATTGCCTACACAAACCGTTACTGTATCATAAGATATAGACCTAAGAAGTCCTATATTATACAGATAATTCCTTAAAAGGACGATCAATGCATAAACCAAAGAAAACGGAAATGCTATTTTACGAAGCACTTGCTGCATAGCGCGAAAATATAATATTTTATCTTTAGCGATAATAAGAAAAATCAAATGACCGTAAAGGAGATTTCAAAAATATTGGAGGAACTTGCTCCACTAGCCCATGCCGAAGCATTTGATAATGTTGGTTTATTGGTTGGAGACCAAAATAGCACGGTTAAGGGTATCTTGGTTACCTTGGACACACTTGAAAATGTAGTGGACGAGGCCATTGCCAAGGAATGCAATATGATCGTGAGCTTCCACCCTATTATTTTTAAAGGACTCAAAAAACTGACCGGAAGCAATTATGTGGAACGTACGGTAATCAAAGCAATTGCCAATGGTATTAGCATATATAGCATGCATACCGCTCTAGACAATAGCAACGTTGGGGTCAATGCCAAAATTTGTGAGGTTTTGGGCATAAAAGAACCAAAAATCCTCATTCCAAAAAAGGGGACCGTAAAAAAACTAACCACCTATGTTCCAACTGCCCATGTAGAAAAAATAAAATTAGCGCTTTTCAAAGCTGGTGCAGGGGAAATTGGAAATTACAGCAATTGCAGTTTTAGCTCGGAAGGATTAGGGAGTTTTAAAGCTGGTGAACTTGCCAATCCGATTCTGGGAAAAATTGGGGAAACCCATTTTGAGAAAGAAGCTCAAATCAATGTAATTTTTTCCTTTGAAAGGGAAAAAACTATTCTGAATTCACTCTTTAAAAATCACCCATATGAGGAAATTGCCTATGAAATAAGCACTTTGGATAATCTAAATCAAGGTATTGGAATGGGTATGATAGGTTTTCTGAAAGAAGAAATGGATGAAACTGCTTTTCTTCAATTCGCAAAGATTAAAATGAAAGCTGCATTGGTACGACACTCTGAATTACTAGGTAAAAAGGTTCGGAAAGTGGCTGTTTTGGGAGGCAGTGGGGCCTTTGCCATTTCAGCGGCTAAAAAGGCCAAGGCAGATATTTTTATAACTTCCGACCTAAAATACCACCAGTTTTATGAGGCTGAAAAACAATTTGTGATTGCAGATATTGGGCACTTTGAAACTGAGCAGTTTACAAAAGATTTATTGGTTGATTATCTTATCAAAAAAATCCCTAATTTTGCAATCTCTTTATCGGAGAGTATAACAAATCCCATCAAGTATTTATAATTTATGGCGAAAAAAAAAGAAAATACCGTGGAGGAAAAATTAAGAGCACTGTATGATTTACAGCTTATTGATTCCAGGGTTGATGAAATACGCAATGTTAGAGGTGAATTACCTCTTGAAGTTCAGGATCTGGAAGATGACGTACTTGGTCTTAAAACGCGTATGGATAAATTAAAGACGGATGTAGAAACCGTTAATTTTGAAATAGCAGCCAAGAAGAATCTTATTGAAGAGTCTAAGGTACTAATCAAAAAATACGCAGATCAGCAAAAAAATGTAAGAAACAGCCGTGAATTCAATTCTTTAAGCAAAGAAGTTGAGTTTCAGGAATTGGAAATTCAATTGGCTGAAAAAAATATTAAGGAGTTCAAGGTCCAAATAGATCAGAAAAAAGAAGTAATTGCCGAGACCAAGGAAAAGTTATCCGAAAGAGAAGGACATTTAAAGCACAAAAAAGGGGAACTGGATGCTATTCTCGCAGAGACAGAAAAGGAAGAGAAGGCACTTCTAAAAAAATCCGAAGAGTTTGAAGCCAATATTGAAGAACGATTAATTCAAGCATACAAGCGAATTCGCCATAACGTAAAAAATGGTCTTGCTGTGGTTGCTGTTGAAAGAGGTGCTTCAGGAGGTTCTTTCTTTACCATACCCCCACAGGTTCAGGTTGAGATAGCTTCACGAAAAAAAATTATTACTGATGAGCATAGTGGTAGAATTTTAGTTGATCCGCTGCTTGCAGAGGAAGAGCAGCTACGAATGCAAAAAATGTTTGCAAAAATATAATCCTAAGAAAGAGGAGATAACGTAAAAACCACCCAAATATGGGTGGTTTTTTCTTTTATAAGCCTATTATACCTGTTCAACGTATAAAAAACTCTATCTATCCATAATAAACCTTCTTCTACCTGATCATCTGCCCTAGATGAGTATGATACGCTTAAATTGAGACAACAAATCTTAAATTTAAACGCCATGAAAAAAGAAAACACCGCCTACTATGCTTTCTTGGGAATGTTCTCCTTAATGATTTTAGCTTCACTGTACAGACATTTGTTCGCATATGATACAATGGTACAGGAGTATGCCCAACTAGGCTACCCAGAACATCTTATCAAACCTTTGGCCATTGCGCAACTTATTGGCCTTTGTTTAATCTTTTACAATAAGAGCAAAAGACTTTTGGAATGGGCCTATGCAGGATTTATTTTGAACCTGGTATTTGCCATTATAGCCCACTACGTCTCCAAATATGGAAATGGCGCTCCAGCTGTTATTTGTTTGGCTTTGTTATTCTCCACATATTTTTTGGGTAAAAAAAGAAAGTCTGAACAAGAAGAGGAACGCTACGCAATGCATCCAAGGGGTTTAAGTTACTAAAGTGGTCTTTATAAGGCCGCTTTGTCTTGTAATAAGGATAGTATCTTTTGCTCTACTTCCAATGAATCCCATTTGGTCCCAATAGCTGGAAGTTTCATAACTTCCTTCATTATTCTTTCTTGCTCATCCCCTATCGCCAATGCCTCAGAGTATGGCCTTTCGGAAAAAGTGACTCTACTATACACGGGTACCCATTTGCCCGGGTGTTCTTGGGCGAATCTTTTTTCAATTTTCTTCTGTAGCAAAAATTTGGGGTCAGCAGTTTTATGGCTCATTTCCACAAAATTTCGATAGCTAAGTTCAGCTATAGCATCTGCGTTGGGTTTTCGCTCTTTTTGATATTCTCGAAAAACGGATTCCCAATCGTCCCCATACCTATCCATTAGCTCATCAAGCTCAGAAATATCTTCAAAACCAGCGTTCATTCCTTGTCCATAAAATGGAACAATGGCATGTGCGGAATCTCCTACCAATGCTACCTTATCCCAATAAGTCCATGGGTAACATTTCATGGTTACCATTGCACTAGTAGGGTTTCTAAAGAAATCTTGGGTCAAATTTTCAATTTCCTTCCTAACATTTGGAAAATAGGTCTTAAAAAAAGCTTTGGCTTCTTCCTCTGAAGCAATTTTTTCAAAAGAGATCTCTCCTTCAAATGGCAAAAACAAGGTACAGGTAAAACTACCATCTATGTTGGGCATTGCAATGAGCATGAATTTTCCCCTAGGCCATATGTGAAAGGAATTCCGATCTAATTTATGGGAACCGTCATCATTGGGCAAAATGGTAAGCTCTTTATAGCCTACGTCTATAAAATCTTGGGAATAGTTAAATCTACTACGGCGTTGCATCTTATGGCGTACCCTAGAGAATGCTCCATCACAACCAAAGATCAAATTGTACTTATATTCCTTCCATTCACTTTTTTCGGATTCTCCAGTAAAAATTTTGGCATCCGGTAAATCAACATCCCAAACCTTTTCATTAAATCGAAAGATAACGCCAGCTTGCTCCGCCAAATCAATCATTCTCCTATTTAATACACCCCGAGAAATAGACCAAATAGCTTCGCCATCCTTACCATAATTTTGAAAATATTCAGGCTTCCCATTAACATGTATTGCTCGTTTATCCAAGGGAATCGCTATATCTTTGATACTTTCTTCCAACCCCACCTTTCGCAGCGATTTCCAACCTCTATTGCTCATGGCCAAATTAATGGAACGTCCAGAAAATTCAACAGTTCTTATATCTGGTCTCCTATCAAAAACGGTAACATCGTGTCCTTTCTTTTTTAAATAAATTGCTAAAAGTGAACCCACCAAACCAGAACCGATGATGGCTATATTTTTTGAAGCTTGTACCATAAATACCCGTGGGCGCATTCTTGTTAAACTATAAAAATAAGGAATTTGGGAAATATCACCCTTCCATAGGGGTCATTGGAAAAATAGATCTATTGAGACCATAATTTCCATTAAAAACTTGTTCAATACCATCAATTTTTTATGTTTTTATTTTTTTTAACAGTGCTCTACCAACTATTGGCATTAAACTTGACGTATATATAACAAATATTCCGCTTCGGCGTCCATATATATAAAAAGTCCTTCACAATAAATTGCGAAGGACTTTTTTCTTTTTGTTAGACATTTAGATAATTATTCTAAAATTCCGTCAACAATTCCATATGCTATCGATTCTTCGGCTCCCATCCAATAATCGCGGTCGAAATCCTTCATGACCTTATCATAGTCTTGTCCACAATTATCTGCAAGTATTTTGGCACCAAGCTCTTTCGTTTTTATTATTTCCTTGGCTTGAATCTCTATATTAGATGCTTGTCCTTGTGCACCACCACTGGGCTGGTGTATCATTACGCGTGCATGCGGTTGAATAAATCTTCTTCCTTTTTCACCTACTGATAGTAAAATAGAGCCCATAGAAGCTGCCAGACCAGAACAAACAGTTGATACCGGACTTTTAATTTGTTTTATGGTATCGTAGATAGCAAAACCAGAAGTTACATATCCTCCAGGGCTATTTATTATCAACTGAATTTCATTGTTATTTAGCAAATCCAGGTATAACAAGCGGTCAATAACATGTTTAGCGGAATCATCATCCACCATACCCCATAAAAACACTTTACGTTCCTCAAGCAGTTTTTCCTGAACCAACTCCTGAACTTTCCCTTTTTTTAAACTCATTGATTTATTTATTGAAAGTTTCAAAATTAATCAAATTCTGCATACCATTTCCATGCTTTTATTCTCCAAGCTTATCCTAATAAGAGAAACATAAGAGTAAATGGTGCCAAAGTAAAACGCTTAATCGAGAAAAGTACACTTCCTATCCCCAAAACAAGCGTTTAAGCTCCCTGATTGACGGTTGTCTAATAAAATTTATATTTCATCGACAAATTGGTCATACGTCGATTTAAGGTGCTGATATGCCGTCTATCTTTTAGCCCCATCTTTTTGTCACATTCCTTTGTAGCTGAATTATTGACCCGAATCAATCAATTTAAATCTAAACAGAAACTTGACCTACCTTCAATTAAAGGTATCATACATCGATCTAATCGACATTGGTCTCGTTTTAGAATTTGGATTTTGAAATAAACAAAACCTAAGTTTTTAAGTCATGAGATTAACCGAAAACAAAAAGACCAGCAATTCACATGCGAAAATTAATGGTATAAGCTTTCTACTTTTTGCGCTATTCATTGCATTAAACACACTAACCGTTAGTGCCCAGGTTACCGGTATATCATCCGGAGCTTCTTTCAACTGGGAAACATCACAGAGTAATGTAAATGATTCCGCAGTACTTGAAAGCATTGCAATTAACGGAAGGATTTACAACACATTTGTGGTCCCCTCCAGTTATAATCTGGTAAGAGTTGGCCCAAGTGGGGATTCCGGAAACTCAATTTTTTTAAACGGTTCCCAAATAGTCAATGGAAGTGATAGTTCCAACTGGAATGATAAAGCACTAAACGCTTTTCAATCCATGAATCTAAACCACTATTTCCAATCGAACAATAATGGTAGAAATATTTGTGAGGATCAAAGTGCATTGACAACTACGGATGCACAAATTCAAAGCATTACCTATAGTCCAGGAATACCTTCAAATCAAAATGGAGTGCTGGCGATAACAGAAAGGAATGCGAACAACTGTATACATATCTCGGTTTATGGAATACCTTCAGGGGGTTCCTCGGTAGAAGAACTTGGAGCCACCTTCATACGTCCCGATTCGGCAAAATACGGTGCTTATGCTGATACACCTCCAAGCAATGGGTCCGATTATTGGCTATCCAATAAAGTAAATGAAAACAATGGTACCATTGGTATCGCTCTGTTCGAATTATCGCAACTAGCACCTATTGGATCTACCATCACGGAGGTTCGGTTTACTGCGGCAACCAGGGATGTAGCCGATGGTAAGTTTTTCATTATGCAGGAATATGCCGTAGATGATATTTTTGATACCCCATTTAATACTGCTTTTAATGGAGATGTAGGAGCCAATGATAATGTTCCCAATAATTCGGCATATACGTATCTCCCTAGTACAAATCCAATAAATGGTGCTGTGGTCGTGAATTTGGATGGTACATTTACCTACACACCAAATTCAGGTTTTGTTGGTACCGACGTATTTGAGGTTCAAGTTTGTCTTCCAGCTCCAAATCAATCTGTATGTAACACTTCTACCGTTACTTTGACCGTAAATTCTGATAATTTACCCACAGCCAATAATGATAGCTATACGATTGAAGAAGACGAAGTCAACAATGTTTTTAACGTCCTTGACAATGATAATTTTGGAATGGATGGTCCGGCGGCAAGCAATGCATTGATCATTGCTACCAATGCTTCCAATGGAAATGCCATTGTCAACGATAATGGAACCCCAACCAATCCATTGGATGATTTTATAAATTATACTCCCAATCCTTATTTTAATGGAAATGATAGTTTTAGTTATCAAATTGAAGATGGTAATGGAACTTTAGCTACGGCCACTGTAAATATTACGGTGAACAATGGGAACAAAAGCATTACATTGAACAGCAACAACATCACGGTCTCCGAAGATGCCGGTGTTGCTGTGATTACCGTGACCATTAACGGAAACTATCAGGTACCTCCAACCATTTCGTATGGTACTAGCAACAATACAGCTGATGGGGGACAAGATTACACAAACACCTCGGGGACGCATACCTTCTCTGGAAATGATGGGGAAGAATTTGATATCTCCATTCCTATTACAGACGATTCAATTATCGAGGATACAGAATCCTTTGATGTTTCAGTTAGTTCGTCCTCTTATAATTCTCCAGTGAATTTAGCCGCCGCAGTATCTATTTTGGACAACGACGGTGGCACAGGGAACGGGATATCGGTATCCGGGTTCACCGTAAACGAGGACGCGGGGACCGCAGATTTTGTACTGGAGCTCAACGCAAACGTACAGGGCGGCTTCAGCATCGACTATGCCATTGCCGATGGGACCGCAATCGCTGGGGACGACTATACGGCATCCGCCAACGGGACCG
>JBDWSS010000058.1:0-46196 GCA_039985375.1 Flavobacteriaceae bacterium | reverse complement strand
GACCGTCTGTATGAAAGAAGTTGTTGAGATAATATTCCAAGCCTTTAATAATATGTTCTGAAAAGGAATCATCCTTAGAGACTTCTTGATAAACATTTAAGCATTCCAAATTAAACCCAGTATGAAAACTGTCTATCCATTGATGATAATCCAATAAACTATAGGGCCAAGAACCGTCCTTTTTCTGATGATTGCACACAAAGGAACATATTTTCTTTGCTTCATCTAATAATTCATCTTGTCCTCCATAATAAGCGCATTGAGATAATAATTTGGCGCCAAGCAGTCCTGCATTAAACACTTGTGTCTTATCCATGGGTGAGTAAGACAAAGTGTAATTCCCGTCATCATCATAGGTTCGATTTAAATCTTTAAGAACAAAATCAGTACTTCTAAGTGCAGCATCTCTATACTTTTCCTTTTTAGTAAATGTGTAAACTAAAAAAAGGGCTTCTACAACAAAGCTTGTAGCAACAACCGTTGGCATGCCCTTTGGTTGATAAAAGGCTCTAGCCTGCCAATCAAAATTGTAACCCCAACAAGCACCTGAATAACCGTCGCTAACCATCTCGATGAGCTTATCTGCCAGTTGTTCTGCTTTCAATAAATGACTTTTCTCAGAATGTTCTACTTCATGTAACTTGCAGTACCCAATTACAAATAGTGCAATGCCCTTAGGATTATACCCTTTTCTTACGCCAAAAATATTTCTTAAGTTAACTGGGTTCCTTTTGAACAATTGAATCCAAGCCAACCTAAAAAATCTAGATTTACCTAGAAAGGTCTTTTGAATTACCCAACTATTTAAACCATCATAAGGATCCCAACCTTTGAACTGTTCTTTTTCGCAATAGCCCTTTAAAGCATTAAATTGAGATTCAATTTCCATATTATTCTTTCAATATTTTAGATTCACTTGTGCTTTGGGTCAGCAATACATAGAAAAAAACGAAAAAAAACATTCCTTGCTGCCGCGCAAGTAAATCCTCGGTAAGAAAAAAGCAACCTATTATCATTGTAAAGGGAATTAAACTCTTGTCGTAAGTTTTAAGCCATAAAGGAACCGTTAATATTACACCCAGCAGAAGCAGCCCAAAAAAACCATTAGAGGTAAGCGTATACAAATATTGATTATGAGAAGAATAGCGCTGCTTTGCGCAGTACTCAAACCCATTCCTGACATACTGCTGGTATAATTCATCCATATAGCAGCCATTGGTAACACCTAATATAGGTGCCTGGGCATAAACCTCAATGGAAGATTTCCATTTTGCCAATCTCAATGTAAGAACATTTCGTTCCTCCTTTCTATCAGTAATCTTTAACGGGGTTTCTTTCAATTTGTCAATTTTAGCGTATTGGAATGGGTTAAGGGTATATATTGCAATCCCAAAACCAATCATTACAGCCGCCAAGACCACAAAAAACCCTTTTCTCTTTTTAAAGACTTTTAAAAGGAACAGAATGGAGAGTATAAAAAATGTAAAAATTCCAATAAAAGAATTCAGTAAAAATATGTTCAAAATTGAAAATAATCCTATAAGAACCCATACTGGATATTTCTTTTTTTTATAAAATATTTCATTACAGAAAACAAGCGTCAGGTTGAGGAACAAAGATACGTATGTGGGGTGCCAATCTGTAAAAACCCTAGTTAACCCATAGTATGTGAATTTATTGTAGATGCTAGGGCTTATAAAAATCTCAGATTCTCCGGTAGTCAGGAAATCAAAAACGGCATAGCAATCAGCAACAAATACAAAGAAAATAGATGAAAAGATAAATGCCTTTTTCAGTTTTTCAATACTCCCTTCATCAAGATTAGTTCCTACAAAAATCAATGGTATAAGCAACATTCCTATTTTTCTTCCCAAATATTGCCATTGACTATTTACATCATTAGTGTAAAAAAGTCCCAAAATCATAAGCAAATAAAACAAAATGAGCAGTAATAGCGGATGCCCAATTGTTTTTAGCTTTTGATAGCCTTTTGCCAAAAAAATCCAGCTCGCCAACAGTAATACCAACCCGATTCCTTCAAATCTATAAAACCCTGAAGGTATAACCGCAGAAAAAATCAGAAGCAGTATAAAATGAACCTTTTCGGCTCTAAGGTTTTTAACCATATTTAGATTTTTTGTGGAAGACCCGTTCTCAAACTATCTTGAATTTTAAACGTAGTTAGGGTTGTGTCATAAATAGACTGAAAACTTACTGGACTATCTTTCCCTTCAACAATGGCTTGGACAAAGGCTGACACTTCCTGTTTATGGCCTTTTCCAGAGATTTTTATTTTGTTCGATCTGTTATCCCGGTGTATGACACCACTTCTAAAATCATGGATTATTCCAGTAATGCCTCCACCATATACTTCGATATGTTCCTTAGGAACAGATTTATCTCCATTTGCCAAATACAACAAATTCCCTATCGATCCATTATCAAACTTTATAACTACTGAAACATTGTCCTCTGTAGTTAAATCAGAATTTTGAGTATCAATACTGTCAGCAAAAACCGAGATAGGTCTTCCTTCGGTAAAAAACTGCATTAAATCAACGAAATGGCACATCTCGCCAACAATTCTTCCTCCGCCAACATTTTCCAATTGTGTCCAATGGTCTTTGGGAATATATCCTGCATTAACCCTAATGTTGACAACCAAAGGTTCTCCCATATTCTGAAAATTGTCTTTAATCTGCTGGGTTAATGGTGAAAATCGTCGATTAAATCCGACCATAATCCTATTATTGCTCTTCATATATTCTTCTCGAACAGTATTTAATTCCTCTAAATTCATCGCCAAAGGTTTCTCAACAAAAACATCTTTTTTGCTTTTAAGTGCATCTATGGTTAATTGCGCATGTGAATTATGTGGTGTAGCAATAAAAACTGTGTTAATCTTTTCGTCTGAAAAGACATCCTTTGGGTTAGTTGATGTTTGTGAAAACTTAAACTTATCAGCAACATTCTTTGATGTAATACCTTTGGTGGTAACTACAGTGTTCAAATGAGCTTGCTCTGTGTTAATATTGGGTATTAAATAACTTTGTGCAAAGCTTCCAGCACCTATAAACCCAATACTTAGTTTTCCTTCTTTGAATTCTTTAAGTGCAATTTTACTGGCAAACGTTTTTTCGTCCTGTTTATAGTGAAGTAAAATTCCAATATGAGGCTCTTTTGTTTTGCCCAATACAATATCGTAAGCTTTTTCAGCTTCACCAATATCAAAAACATGGGTTATTAATGGTTCTAAATTAATTGCCTTTTTGGCAAGCAAATCCAAAAAAGCCTCCATATTTCGCTGTTCTGTCCATCTTACGTATGCATAGGGATAATCAATTCCCAATTCTTCATAATTTACGTCATATCGACCTGGGCCATAAGAACATGACATCTTTAGTTCTAATTCTTTTCTATAAAAATGCGGGTCTCTTGGAATGTCCATCTTTACTGCCCCAACTACTACCACCTTAGCTTTTTTTGCAGCTATTTCAGCTGAAAGCTCCACTGGGTCATTAGTAGGAGCCGCTGCCGTAATAATAATACTGTCAAATCCTTTTCCTCTAGTGAAATTAGAAACTGCCGTAAGAAGATTAGAATCTTTACGATTTAACGCCTCCAAAGCTCCTTGGGTTTTAGACAAATTGACCATTTCTTCCGAAAAATCTATCCCAAAAACATTACATCCATTCGCCTTAAGCAATTGACATGTAATTTGGCCCAACAATCCCAAGCCAATCACACAGATGTTTTCTCCAAGTTTAGGGTCGGCCTGTCTTACGCCCTGTAATGCGATAGCTCCCAAGGTCGTAAAGCTAGCCTCTTCGAAAGAAACCCCATCGGGGATTTTAGCAACTAAATTTTGAGGAATTGAAACTACTTCCGCATGGGATGCATAATCCTGTCCTGCACAAGCCACCCGGTCTCCCGGTTTAAATTTGCCACTTGTATCCATTGATGCACTTACCACTCCTGAAGTGCTATAACCTAATGCTTTTAAAGAATCTAATTTGGTTTTTACTTTATCCATAGTGGCTTTTAGACCCTCTTTCTTCACATTTTGCAACACCTGAGCTACTAAATCCGGACGTTGTTTGGCTTTTCCTATAAGATTTGCTTTCCCTACACTTACCGTGCTTCTTTCTGTGCCTGCACTTATAAGAGAATATTTATTCTCTACTAGTACCATGCCTTTTGAAATTGAAGGTACTGGTACTTCATCCACAAATAATTCTCCGGATTTAAAATTCTGTATGACCTGTTTCACTATGTATGTTTTTCTAAAATTTGGTTGAGAACGTTTACAAAATTATTCTCGAATTTAGACACTGTATAATTCGCTGCAAATTTACTAAATGAATTGGCTCCCATCTTCTTTCGCAGGGATTCATTTGATAAAATCCTGGCTAATGCATCAGCTAAATCCTTGGGGTCGTTTTCATCAATTAAAAACCCATTATAATTATCCTCTACGATTTCAGGTATAGCTCCTTGTCTGGTTGAAACAACAGGCAATTCATGGGACATGGCCTCTAAAATAGATAGTGGAAAGCAGTCATTTTTCGTAGGTAATACAAAAAATGATGCATTCTGAAAATAAGTCTGTTTTTCTTTACCATACCTAGGTCCGTGAAAACTTACCCTATCCACTAGCTCATATTTAGCTACATAGTCAAGTAACCTTTGTTTATAATATGGGTCATTATGCCATTTACCAACAAAATCTATTTTAAAATCGATACTTTGTTCTTTTAGAATTCTCGCAGCCTGTACTAATGTAAAAGAACCTTTGGATTCCTGTAGGTTTGAAAGATATAGAATATTATTTTGCTGATGTTTTTTATTAATTATATTTTCTTCTGGATTTGGTATTCCATTAGGAACATAACATACCCTACTTTTATCGACTAGATGGTTTATATCAAAATAGAGAAGCGGGGACAAATGTATGATTTCGACATTTCTGAAAACCCATTTATATAGGTTTTTTTTAAAGATTCCTTTTTTACTGTTTTCCTTCACTCCTTTACCGTGAAGGTGAAATGCCAGCCTTGCTCCTACAATTTTTAATAACAACGCCAGTATTCCATCTTTATAAAAAGCAGGCCCATGAGGCGAAAGTGTCATATATACTAAATCGTATCTATTAAACATGACTGTTTTTACTGCTTTAATCCAGATTACTATACTTCTAAATAGTTTTTTGATGTCTCCTTTCCCGATGTCTTTTACATCTTTAGCAGTAGTAAGGTTGATGTACTTACATTGAAAAGTGGTATTCACTAGGAGGCTTTCACTGATCATTTTATTTACCATAGAAGCACCATGCACAGGAGGTGGTAATTGTATTACAAATAGTATTTTTTTTCTAGTCTTCAAGTTTTTTGGTGTTTAAGCTTGTTTGTGATAAGAAGAAAAAAAAGCCAGTAAAGAAGAGAAGAATGTGGAAGTTCTAAAACCACATTAAAAAAACACCAAGTAGACATGCCCAAAAAACTTAGAACTAAAAAAAAGTTCTCCTGATTTTGGTTTTTTTTGATTAAAAAAAGTAATGACTTAACAAATGGTTCAGCTAATAACAAAATAAAAATACCCATGTGAAACAATAGCGTAATAAAAGAATTATGATATGCTTTGATGTATTTTTCTTCAGGACTATCCAACAAATCATTATCATCACCAAAGACTTCAATCATGTTGTAAATTTCCTCATTATTAATAAAGGGGCAGCCGAAACCATTTCCAACAAGCAAGGTATCAACCGTTTTTTCTATTGCTACCCCCCAATAAAAAAGGCGCCAACTAGCATTTACATCTTTAAATTGTGGAAGGAAGATATAGAAAGCAATAATTACTGACCCAACAATGGATAAAGCTATAAAAAGTTGTTTTTTATTTATTTTAAACAAAAAGAACCCAAGTATGGGAATCACTACCCCTAAAAAGGCTGATGAATGGCCAACGGTAGTAGAAATAAATAGAACAAGCATTAGTTTTCCCAACCTTATCGCCCTATTTTTTTCATGTGTTAAGATTCTAGCTGTATAAACTGGAAGTAACATAACTGATATAGGAGATAAATAATTAAAATCTCCAAAAAGACTGTTTTCTTTAATCAAGACTACGTACAAAAGGAATATTAACTGTAAGTAGAAAGACAGTTTACTTAAGAAAAAAAAGAACTTTATTAGTTCATTACTTTTGTTTTCTATTTTTTGAAATATAATATAAATCATCAATAAATACCCAATAATCATATATTGTCTTATGATATACATTAACGACTCATAATAAAATAAGGAAATTAATAAATATACTATGGAGACCACTAAAAATAGAAATATCCTTTTTCCTTTGATTTTTATTTTTCTAAGAAATAAAAGCGAAACTCCCGCTAAGCAAACAAGAATAAAGTCATATAAGGGTAATTTTCCTATTATATAAAATTTTGTGATTTTGAACCCTAAGAATAATAGTAAAATCAATAGAACTTTTAAACAAAAAAATAATATCTCTGAAAGAGTACTGGTCATTTTTTTGTTTAAAAGTTCTATTGATTTTACTATGGCTATATTAAAAAAATAAGTTAATTTTTTCTCAAAAATAAAAACAAAGATTGTGGAAAGATGCGCCTATACCTATTAGTCGTATGATATTTGACACAGTTTTGTAATAAGTTCGAAATAATCGAATCAAAAATCACATAAAGTCTATAAGAAAATATTGGTTTTTTTAAAAATCCTTTTGTCCTTTTTGAAAAAAAAGAAGTCATAGTAAAACAATATTTCTTTTTAACTATTTCAAAATTTAGTGTTTCAAGCTTTTTTAAAAGTAATTTATGAGGTATTCCCCTTTCATTTTTGGTTAAATTTGCCCTTTTATTTCTCCAATCACCCATACTGATTATTGGTTCTCTAAATAAAAAAATTCCATTAGGTTTTAAAACTCTGTTTATTTCAGTTAAGACATCTGTGACGTTTGGTATGTGGTGAATAACTCCAAAACAGGTTATTAAATCAAAAAAGCCTTCTTCAAATAACATTCTGCCGCTTACTTCTGGTTTAATATAGGTTATTTTTTTTCCTTTAATTGAAATTCCTTTTAATGAATCTGAAGGCTCTAAAATGAATAAATTCTCAACTTGATCTATTATTGGAAGAAATTCATGGCCAGTAGCAGAGCCTATTCCAAGAACATTTTTAAATTTCTTCTTCTTGTCCAAATACTTATATCCATGATGTACATTCATATTGTGGTATAAATACTGACCTTGATTAAGCAATTCCAGTTCTCGCGAATTTAAACTTGAGTAGCCTTCTTCTTCTTCTTTGTACCAATTTTCAATTTGTTCAAAATCAAAGTCATCCCCATATATTTTTGAGCCTTCAAAATACTCTTCCATTCAGTAAAATTTTAATTAATTATTGATCCAATTAGTTTATATTAAGTCCTATTTGTTTTAAAGTGATTCTGTTTTTATCATAAAACCATATCAAATACAAGCCTATCAAAATACTATCTATTAAAATATTAATTAGCAAATAATCGATTAACCAATGTGAAATAGTCGATATTGTAATTATAATAACCAATGGAAACAATATTGAAACTCTTTCACTAAAACCGATTATATCTCTCATAAAATAAAAAACACTCAACAGCAGGCATAACTCGCCTATGAAAAGAGATATTATAATTCCATAACTATAATAATTAGTATAATAAATAATAAATAACCCTAACAGTAAAAAAGCTATAGCAAACATATAACTAAATATGTACTCTTTATCTTTCTTTCGCAACAAAAAACTAGCCGTACTTGAAATATGCAATGAAGAAATCAATCCTGCGAAACCAATAATTTGAATTAGATATATATTCTCTAAATAATTTTCAGTAAAAAACAATAAAATTAGTTCAGTAGGATAAAAAAACAGTAAGATAAAGAAAATCATCCCTGCTAATGAAATAGTTTTCTCCGAAAGCAAAATAACTTCTTTTCGGTATAATTGATGGTAGAATATTTGAAATATAACTCTTGAAACTCCTTTGAACAAAACATAAATTTTTAGTATCAAGTAGCTATTCCCTACTATATCCTTTTCATAAAAAAACCCTGCGATAAATAAGACCCCCAATTGTAAAATTGAAATTGCAAGATCAGTTAAACCCATCAAAAAATTGTTGGTATATTCTCTTATATTGTTAAAAATAGGAGTTGTTAAATATTTTATATTCAGCTCTTTTGAAGAAAGAAAACCTATTAAAACCATAGCAGCTATTTGAGAAACCACATAGATTACAATATAATATACATCTAAAAAATCAATGAAAATAAGAGCTATAGCCGGTATTAAAACCCTATAAAATGATAATTTAGAAGCATATAAAGGTTTGCCTTTACTATACAAGGCAAATAATACATTTAGTGCAATAAAAGGAGAGATTATTAATGCATAAAAAATATCTTTTGTTAAAATACTTAAAATAACACCGATAAAACTAATGGTTATAGAAAACGCAAAACGAGCAGATTGACCTGTATACAGAATAGACTTCCAATTTTTTTTAACAACCAAGTCTCTACTAATAATTTGAGTATATCCAAATGATATAGCAGCCAGCGCGAACGAAAATGATGATTCAAAAAATGCTAATTCGTTAATAAAAGATATTGGCGCTCTGTTCTTTATCAAGTATGAGACTACAAAAAAATTCAGAAGATTTGAGGCTCCAACGAAAAAGAAGATTTTGATTGTCTTAATTAACATATGGTGTTAATTCTTTCATAAAACTCCACAAAAATCAATCAAAATTTGACTTTCTCTTGTGTTCATTGCTTTAAATTCATCATGAGCCACAAGAAAAGCCAAGACATCAGCTTTTTCAACTGCTTCCTTATAACTCGTAAGTTTAAAAACTTTATGACTTTCAATATTTGGTTCCACTATATAATATTCTTCGTCATTGGCATCCTGCAATACCTTTTGGACAATGTACTTAGCTGGTGATTCTCTTAAATCATCAATATTAGGTTTAAATGCCAATCCCATCAATGCTATACTTGGTTTACGGCCATGTTTTATCTCAAACTCCAATTTAGCAGATTTAACTTTTTCAGCACACCAAAACGATTTGTAATTGTTGATTTCTCTTGCGGCGCCGATAATTTTTGATTCCATAGGGTAGTCAGCTACAATAAAATACGGGTCTACAGCAATACAATGGCCTCCAACACCACAACCTGGTTGTAAAATATTTACCCTTGGATGTTTATTCGCCAAGTCAATCAACTCCCAAACGTTGATATCCGCCTTGTCGCAAATAAGGGATAGTTCGTTTGCAAAAGCAATTTGAACATCTCTTGATGAATTTTCAACTAGCTTGCACATTTCTGCAGTTCGAGCATTCGTTTTGTGTAGTTCTCCTTTTATGAATTGATTGTAAAATTGCAAAGCCTTATTTGTGGAAGCTTCATTTACTCCACCAATAACACGATCATTATACACCAGTTCATACATAACATTTCCCGGTAAAACTCTTTCTGGGCAATATGCAATATACAACTGTTCGTTAAGCTCAGGTCTTTCTGAATAAATCAAACGCATCATTGCTTCGGTAGTACCGATAGGCGAAGTGGATTCTATAATGTACAAATCTCCTTCTTTTAACAAAGGTATTACAGATTCCGTAGCCGCTCTAACAAAAGAAATGTCCGGTTCATTTTTATCCTTAAAGGGAGTTGGGACAACTATAAGATAAGTATTAGCTTCAACGGGACATGTAGACGCTCTTAAAATCCCTTTTTTTACGGCATTTGCCACAGCTATATCTAGTTCAGGCTCAACAATATGTATTCTTCCCGCATTTATCGTATCTACTACCTGTTGGTTGATATCAACCCCATGAACCTGTACTTCGTTTTGGGCAATTAACGCTGCAGTGGGTAAACCAATGTAGCCTAATCCCATCATTACCACCTCAGGATTATGCATCTCTTATTGCTTTTATAAATTCAACTATTCTTTTGCAGGCGTTGCCATCCCCATAAGGATTGTGCAGTTTTTCCATTTTGGAATAGGCCTGTTGATTATCCATCAAATGTGAGGTTTCTGAGACAATTGCCTTTTTATTCGTTCCAACTAGCAGCACTGTACCTGCTTCTACTGCTTCTGGTCTCTCCGTTGTATCTCTCATTACCAGAACAGGCTTACCTAAACTTGGGGCCTCTTCCTGAACCCCCCCGCTATCAGTTATAATCAAATAAGATTTGTCCATCAACCAAATAAAAGCTGGATACGATAAAGGGGGTATCAATTTAATGTTTGGAATACCATCCAACTGCCTATAAACTGGTTTTTGAACGTTGGGGTTTAGATGAACCGGATATACAATCTGACAATCGGGGTATTTCAAGGCAATTTCTTTTAAGGCTTCACAAATATCCAAAAAACCTTGTCCATGATTCTCTCTGCGGTGACCTGTTACCAAAATTAGCCTTCTGTTAGAATCCAAAATCCTAGATAACTTTTCTATTTCTAAATCTCTAAATCCTTGTTTTCGTACCTTACCAACACTAAACTGTAACGCATCGATGACCGTGTTGCCAGTAACCTTAATGGACTCTGGATTTTTGTTTTCGTTTAAGAGATTACGTTCTGATGTGGCAGTAGGTGCAAAATGGATATCACTTATTACCCCGGTAACACACCTATTCATCTCCTCTGGAAAAGGGGATTTTTTATTAAACGTCCTTAAACCTGCTTCAACATGACAGATTTTAGCGCCAGCATAAAATGCGGCTAAACTAGCGGCCATTGTAGTTGTGGTATCTCCATGAACATATATGTAATCGGGCTTAAATTCTTCCAGTACGGGTTTTAAACCAAGAATAATATCGGAAGTTAAATCATAAAGATTTTGACCTGGTTTCATAAGATCTAAGTCGTAGTCTGGTTTTATTTCAAAGAATTCTAATACTTGATCCAACATTTCTCGATGCTGAGCAGTAATACAGACTTTGGTTTCAAAGTCATCATTGAACTTTATAAACTCTTTGACCAAAGGCGCCATTTTAATGGCTTCAGGCCTTGTACCAAAAACAATTAGATTTCTTTTTTTAGTCAAAATCAACACTTAAATGAATCGTTGCTTCTATTTTACCAGTGATTTTCATAATTTTTCAAATACCTATTTAAATCTATTATGCCCAATATCCCAAGCACAAACCCTAATAAAATCAAGGGCAACAAAAACTTATAACTCTTCAAAAACCCCTTCTGCTCAACCCCCCTTAGCGGAAAATCCGAAATCACATTGATTATTTCAGATTTATTGGCTCTTTCTTTATTGAGATCAACCAACCGTTCTTTAAGCACGTCTCTTTCCTGGACCAAGGCCAATTCCTTGTTTTGAGACTCGCCGTTTTCTGCCAAATTAATGTTTGTCCCTTGCATAGGCTTATCCGCTTCTTTTACCAACACCCGCTTATACAGGCTTTGCAATGAATCTATTTCAGATAATTGTTGCCTGTAAATCGAGTCCTGAAGCCCTAAGTTTTCATCATTAATTTCCTTTTGCAATTTAAAATAATCATTGGCAGAAATTGCGCCTACAATGGTGGGCTGGGTTTTTTTTGCAACATAACTATTCGTGGCAATAACGGTAATTTGATGAAACCGGGCGTCCATTGCATTAAAGTTTTTCAGATAGGCTTCATAATCCAAGGCTTTAATCGTTGTGGTGTCCAACTCCCTAATAAATTCATCAAACAATTTTATCTTTTGGTTTTCATCGGAATAGGAATCCACAAAAATCTCCTTGATGCTTGCTGCCTCCCAATGATTGATCCCCAATGAGGCTGCCAAAGCAATAGAATCTTCTGCTTTGGCCAAATCATTATAGAAATCGATATTGTTATATAATTGTTGAACACTGTTAAAATTGGGTTCCACCACCATTCTGGAAATGTATTTCTCAGGTGACACTTTGTCTAAAAAGTACCCCCCAACCATTCCAATAACAATCGCAGCGATTAGGACAACAAAGTTCTTTTGGATAAAAAGCAGGCACAGTATCAGCAGGTGAAATAACCCTTTGAAAATATTCCCAATAAAATTGAAGAATTTTTGAAATCCCCTACCAATCAATTGAAACAGTTGCCCCAAATCTATTTCGTCCGAGCTATTGTTGTTTACCGGTTGTTCTGCCATGTTATGCGTTGAATATTTGTTTTAAGATTCTGTCAGTAATCAAATAGGTGGGCTTAACCCCAGTGGTTCCCAAGCCTCCAGATGCCAAAGTACTCCCTGTTTCCAATGGATTATCAGAAGCATAATACGCGTACCTGACTTTTACATCTTTTCTGATACTCTTTCTGATTTTGGAAGCCGATTGAATGGCCTTCTGGTAATGCACCCCTTCCATTTCCAAGCCTATTACATTCCAGGTAGATTCATAAAAAAACTGGAGGATGTCCTTATTTTGCAATGACGTTCCCAAAACAGTTACCATGGTACCCTCTAAAACCTTTAAATCATGTCCATCGAAATCCGCAGAACACAATTCGTTTTTAAACGGATAGTTATCCGCAGTTCCTTCAAAAATATGTGCGGATGGAATCATCAAGTCTCCTTTGCCGCCTTCTAAAATCCCCGCTTTACCCATCACCGATATGGAATCCACGTTTAAAAATTTCTTTTCTCCTCTTTTCACAATGGGCTTTAATAGCTCGTCAATGGTTTCGTATGCCTGTTCGCCAAAGGCGTAATCCATCACAAATATAACAGGTTTTTCTTCCTCCGGAATATCTTTTGGAAAATCATAGCAACAAGTATATTTTCCAAATTTTGCGGAGTCAAAAATTTGTACATCGATATTAGCCCCAGATGCATCATCAATAAACAACATGCCGTTCTTTTTGCCAATGTCCATAACTTTTTTTCTAAGCTCCTTGTTTTTTGAAGAACTCAATGCTTCATAGATATCCAAAGATTTGGAATCCGGGAATTCTTTTGAAAGGGCTTTTTGGGCAAATAGCGAATTCATCACACTATGCATATTTGCACTTATAATGTGAATGGGCCTATCCAATAAATTGTGACTGTTTAGTGTTTCTTTTATCTTTTTTGCCCATCGTTCCCCATGAATATGATGCCCCAAACGTTCTCTCAGCAAAGGGCTAAACGTTATCGTTCTTTTGTTACCTGTAGTTTCTTCTTCAATGGCCAATTTTCCTAGCCAAAAAACAACATTTAAAAAGCGATCTGGATTCGTGGAACTCCCAAGGTTGTTGTGCATTTCAACCACCTCATCAAATGTTCTGCCCAAAATGTTCGCGGCATGTATCAATGCCACTTCCCTTTCGGCCTCATTTTTTTCCTCGTTTTGAACAAAATCAACCAGTTTGTCCCAATCCCGAATTGTGGCCATCCCGTCCTCCACCAAAACCCGTTTGCATATTTTCCCCGATTCAATAAACAAAAAGGTAATGTGAGTCAAAATATCATAAATATCGCTTCTGCCCCTTGTTATCTCAATATTCATTTGTTCTTCATCAATACGATAACAATTTCTCCTCCGCTTTGGAGGTACAATGGCCGTTAAATGGGATTTTGAAAATCCTTCATCCGAGGTTAGATTGATAAACCTACACTCTTCAATGCCTTCGGGAAGTCGCTCCAGAACGTATATGAGTCCATTAAGCTCTGCCTTTTCCTCGGCTACGGAACCATATATTTCTGGTCTTAACAACAACAACGCATTGCGAAGAGCATTTCCAGAAACGCCGGAAGGCTTATAAAAACCTCTATTTAGCAAATGCCGCATGGTAATGTACAAGCGTTCTATTGCATTGGTGGATTCTTGTGCCCTTGTGGGCTGTTTAACTTCGGTAGCCATCATAACTTCTTGCAAAAATACATGAATTCCTACGAAAGAAGAACTGTTGATTGTTATCTATATTTTAAATGGGGCCAAGGCGTCTGCAAGTTTTCGATCATTTGAAAGGCGTTGCAGCTTGTTTTGTCCTCCCAATTTTCCAATGGTTTTCATATAGCTCTGGAACCCTCCGATCTCAATGGGAGTAATTTTTAAAGGCTGCAATATATTTCCAGCTATCAAATCTAAATAATAGCTGTTCTGGTTTTTCATACTTTCTTCAATAAGGCTTGCAAACTTCCCAAAGTCTGATGGGATCTTTTCAAATTCAATAAACCATTCATGATATGGAAGTTCCCCTTTTTTCGGTGAGGTTTGAGGAGCCACGGTAAATTCGTTTACAAGGGCATCGGTTTGTGCCATTGCTAATTTCAGAGCTTCTTCAACTTCCTTGGCTATAACATGTTCGCCGAAAGCAGATATAAAATGCTTTACCCTTCCCGAGACAATAATCTTGTATGGCTCCAAAGAAATAAACCGAATGGTATCTCCAAGGTTATATGCCCACAAGCCAGCATCGGTAGAAATAATCATGACATAATCCACGTTCATTTCCACATCCCCAATCGTCAACCTTTCCGGAGCCTCGGCAAAAAAAACATCGACCTTAATAAATTCATAGAAAATGCCTGAATTCAATAGCAGCAGCATCCCATCTTCCTTTTGTGTATTTTGATAGGCAAAAAAGCCTTCACTTGCCGGGAACAGTTCAATACTATCCACTTTTCTCCCTATAAGGTTCTCAAATTTAGCACGATAGGGTTCGTAATTGACCCCTCCGTAAATGAACAATTTGAAGTTTTTGAAAAGTTCTCCCACTTTTTTTCCGGACTTTGCATTAAGCTTTTCAAAATACATCTGTACCCATGAAGGAATTCCGGCAATTACAGTCATATTCTCATTTTCGGTCTCTTCTATTATTTTATCAACCTTAGCTTCCCAATCTTCAATGCAATTGGTTTCCCAGCTGGGCAATCTATTTTTTTGTAAATAACTTGGAATATAATGAGCAGAAATTCCTGAAAGGCGTCCTAATTTTATTCCACCTTTTTCTCCTAAAACCGGGCTTCCTTGTAAAAAAATCATACGCCCGTTTACAAAATCGACATTCCCTGTCTCGTGTATATAATTTAAGATTGCATTCCGAGAGGCTTCAACTTGATGCTTGATAGACTTTTTTGTAATGGGAATATATTTTGCTCCAGAAGTGGTGCCGGAAGTCTTTGCAAAATAAATAGGTTTGCCTGGCCACAATACATTGTTTCCCCCGTCAATAATTAGCTGTACATATCCTTTTAACGCCTCGTAATCCCTTACCGGTACTTTCTCCACAAATTGTCTGTGGTCCTTAATACTATCAAAGCAATGATCCTTGCCAAACTTGGTCTGTTTTGCCGATGCTATTAAATTATGAAAAACCTTTTGTTGAGTCTTTATAGGATTATTAACCCATTTTGTTGTTTTTCGTGCAATGTTTTGGGCAAAAAGCTTGGCGGCAACGGATTTTAAGGACATCTTAATTAAAATCAATGTAGTTTAGGGGGTTTACAGGCTTTCCTTTATCCCAAAGTTCAAAGTGCAAATGAGGCCCAGTTGTCAACTCTCCAGTATCACCAATTGAGGCTATCACTTCACCTGCACGCACCAATTCTCCTTGCGCTTTGCTCAAAGAACCATTGTGTTTATAGACCGATGTAAGATTGTTTAAGTGCTTAATAATGATCACATAGCCGGTTTCCGAAGTCCATTCCGAAAAAAGCACGGTCCCATTGGAAATGGATTTTACTGGAGTACCCTTGGGCGCTGCCACATCTACCGCATAATGTTTGGTCTTAGGGTCAAAATTTTGGGACAATGTCCCATTAACTGGGGAAAACAACAGGGTTTCCACATTTTCAATATTTCGTTCAAAAAGATTGTACTTGTCTTCCAATTCCACCGCCTCACGCAACAATAGATCTTCTCTAATAGGGGTTAAATCAACAGTTGACGGGTCTAGTTTGAATTTTTCAAACAAAGAGTCCCTATTCATCTCATTATTTTCAATATCTCCTCGTAAAACCAATCGAACATTATCTAAATACCTATTGGTATAACTTAAGACTGTCACCAAAGAATCTGTTTTATAAGTCAGTTCTGTAGCTTGCCTTTTTAAGCGCGTTGAAGAGTACCCTGGAATATACTCCCTAAGTGGTGTAAAGGCAATTAGAAGGCTGGTAAGGCCAATAAGTACTATAATAAAAAGGGTGCCCGTTACAAATACGTTTAATCTACTAAGTTTAAAGGAAATCTTCTCCTCAAATGTATTTTCATTAAGTATGACTAGACGATACTTATGGAGCAGCTTTCTTTTTATTTCTTTTCTCTTCTTGTCCTTTGCCATAATGAACAAAGATAACCCTAGATTTTTATTTTCGTGTTAAGGGCCCGTTCAACTTTTATCCTTCAGTTTTGTTAGGGTACTTTTTTCGCCTCTTTTTGTCACAAAATGCCCATTTGGCGCTGCCAAACTCCGCTTTTGGCACCTTAATTGACAAAAAAATAACCGATAACAAATTATAAAAAGAAAATTTAAACAGGTTCTAAGCTTTTTAAAATGTAATCCCTCCTGTTTCTCCCCAAAACAATTTGAAACACTAATTTTCGTTATCAGGAGGGAGCCATTGGGTTCTTTTTAGTAATTTTACGATTCAACTTAAGGCAAATTTATTATGATTGCTCAAACTTTTATTCTTGGTATGCTCGGCCCTTGGCAAATTGTACTTATCGTAGTAGTTGTCCTCCTGCTTTTTGGAGGTAAAAAGATTCCTGAACTAATGCGTGGTTTGGGCAGTGGTATAAAGGAGTTTAAAGACGCTTCAAAAGAAGATGAAAAGCTAGAAGGGGGTAAAGAACCTGAAGCCTAAAACTTTTTTGACTGTGGTTTTTTCTTACATTGAAAACCCTTGTATTTAAAGGCTTTGTCGATGAAAAACTACAACTTTTCCATTTACACGCCATAAATCCCATCGTTCACAACAAAAAATTAGCAGCACAGATGCCTTAGGTTATTTTAGCACTTGATATACTAAGCGTTACATTTTTATGTTAATGCTTGATTGACTGCCCAACTATTTTTGGGATAGATAGAGTGCCTATGAGAAACCTTTTCTTGGTCATATTTTGTTTGCTTTCCGCTGTGCTTAAATCGCAAGAGGTGTCGCTATTGCAATTTGAGGATGAAGAATTGTCCATACGCACGGAGCATACAAATAATACTATTTCTTCGCCAGATATCTTTGTTAAAAAGCTTATTGCCTTAAACAATAAGCAATTAACAAAATTCCTGAACAAACGTGGTTCCGTAGAAAAACTTATAAAAAAGGCAGACGAGTATTACAATATCATGTGGTATGCTGAAGCAGCCCGCATTTATGATCTGGTTCTTGAAAAAAGCGACCACGAACATACCCTTGGACTTCTTTCCAAAGCTGGCGACTCCCATTACTATAGCGGAAATCTTGAAAAATCGTATAAATGGTACCATGAGTTATATGAAATGTTCAAAGATGAGATTCCGGAGGATAAATTCTTTAAATATACACATACGCTAAAAGGCGTTGGGCGATATAGAAGAGCGGCCAAACTTACCAGCTTGTTTCGACAACAAAGCAATGAGCCACTCAACGAACTTATTGAAGAGCGTTTTGTGCATAGTGATCCCGCTTTGGTTGAAATCAGGAATGTTGCCATTAATTCTCCCTATTCTGATTTTTCTCCAATGTTCCATAACGATTCCGAGGTTGTTTTTTCATCTGCAAACGACTCGTCTTTCCTGACAACCAGGAGATATAAATGGAACAACCAACCCTATTTGGATTTATATGTTGCCAAGGCCAATGAAGATGGAGCGGATTTATCTGGGTCGAAAAAATTCTCAAAGAATATTAATACAAAATATCACGAGGCCTCAGTAGCTTTTTCTCCGGATCAAAAGACCGTATATTTTACCCGAAACAATTATGGAAAAAAGCTAAAGCGAGGAAAAAATGGCATAAACCACCTAAAAATATATACCTCTCAATATGTTGATGGAGAATGGACAACAGCCCAAGAAGTCTCCTTTAACAGTGAGAACTTTTCTACAGGACACCCTTCAGTTAGTCCTGATGGAAAAAAGCTATACTTTGTATCGGATAGGCCTGGCGGCTTCGGCTTAACCGACGTTTATGTTGTAGATATTTTGGAAAATGGTGGTTTTTCAGAGCCTAAAAACATGGGCAGGACAATCAACACCAGCAGCAAGGAGATGTTCCCTTATATTACGGAGAATGCCCTATACTTTTCATCCGACAGGAGCATGGGTGTTGGTGGATTGGATATTTATAAAGCGGACTATACCGGTGGTGTTTACAGTGTAGGAGTTAACCTGGGAAAACCAATTAACAGCAATAGGGACGATTTTTCATATATAATTAATGAGAACAGTCAAAAAGGTTATTTTGCCTCAAACAGAAAAGGCGGAAAAGGGGATGATGATATTTATTCCTTTAAAAACATTTTAAACCTTAATGTCATTTCGGGCTCAACCGAGGATGATGCCACTGGAGAAAAACTGGCCGATGCAATTGTAACGTTATTCAACAAGGATAATGTTAAAATCGCTGAATCGAAAACCTTGCTAGATGGAACTTTTACCTTTGAAAACCTCAAATCAGAATCCAAATACACTATTAAAATAACCAAAAAGGGCTATTTTGAAGGAACAACTTCAATTTCAACCAAGAACAACATAACTGTTGGTGTAACACAATCCCTGAAACAACTAAATGAAATTGTTCAAGAAGAGGGAGTACTAAAAATTGAAACCGAAACAATTTATTTTGATTTTGATAGGTTCAATATTAAAAAGCAGGCTTCCGAAGAGTTGGACAAACTGGTAGAAGTACTTACCCAATATCCCAATATGGTCATCAAGATAGAATCGCATACAGATGCCATTGGAAGCAAAGTGTACAACAAGTACCTATCAGACAAACGGGCAAAATCTACACGGGACTATATCGTTTCTAAAGGGATTGATGCATCCAGAATACAAAGTGCAATTGGCTATGGGGAAGATAAACTTCTAAATGATTGTTCCGACGGCACTAGATGTACAATAACTAAGCACAGACAAAATAGACGTTCCGAATTCATAATAGTGGAAATGTAAACATTTTACACCGTAAAGAAAAAAAGCCCCAAATTGGGGCTTTTTTTATATCCTCATTCTCATAAACTACATTACGTCGGTGTTTTCATTCGTTATTCGGTTATCTGGATTGTGTATTTCATCGATGAAACGATTTCCTTTGTGGGCTTTGAAGAAACAAGGCGTTTTTCATCATTCTTTTTGGGCATTTTACCTTCCTCTTTTTTATCCTTCTCCACAATGCTCAATCTTTGTCTTGTCTTTAAATCTTAAAAACTTATTTATGAAAACATTATTACTTGTTAAAGAAATTTATTTAGAAGGATTCAGAAATATAGGCAGCTTTATAATACAGAAGTATTTTAAAATATTCGCCTGGTTTAGTTTTATAATGTTCTTTATTGTGCTTTACGCATTTGTATATAGAATAGCAACAGGCTTTGCTTTTGACTAACAAAAGAATAAGTGTTTAAAGAACGCAAAAGCCCAGTTTACTGGGGAGTACTGGGCTTTTCTGTTAAAAAATATTAGTTTTTGATTAAGAACCTTTGTTAAACTCTACGGTTCTTAGGATTGCATCTAGCTCGAACATATAGTCCCTTTTCTCTGCAGAAGGTGCAAAAGTGAACCCCTCCAATACCAGTTTCCTGTTATTTTCCTTATCGTTGATGATATAGGTGATGAATGGTCCGGCCATAGGGTAACCGTTTATCTCCCAAATACCGCTCGCCTTTGCGGCTTTTTTTCCGCCTATTTCAGCGGAGAATACATATGGGGAAAAAGCCTTTTCTGTCATCATAAAAGTATCTTCATAAGGCCCAGGAACATATTTCCTACCTATAGAATCTCTCATTTTTACAATATCGCTAACAAAGGTTGAATCGTTTACAAAACTGTTCAATGGCATTTGGTATGCAATAATGTTCATTGTTCCTTTTGGAATTTGAATGTCCATCCATACAAAGTTTTTTTCATGCTTCCCAACTTTATATAGCGACGGAACTTTTAAACGTATCCCAAACTCTTCCTCGAACGCTTTTTCTTTCGATAGAGATCTAGTAAAACGCCGTTGGGCCTCCGCAATTTCAACCGCTTTAAAAGATCCAATCGCAGAATCTGCTAGCTTATCAATATTTTCAGCAAAATCATTATAGGTTTCTCCTTTTATTACAGCAACTTTCTGAGGTTTGGCATAAACATCTGTTTTAATATAAGCTCTGGACACGGTATCTTGTTCCACAAAAAGTACGGACCGGGAATATGCCGTAGCACCTTTAAACACCTGCGGGGGTATTTGAATTATGGTAAATTTTGGCTCTCCCTGCGGAAGGCCTAAAACCGAAGCTGCAAAATGTTCTCTTATTTTATCTCCAACACCACCTTTCCAAAGTTCGGTGTCCATAACTACCATTAAGGAATTTATTCCCCCTGTTGAGGGTGGTAGAAATCGCTGTTTTGGTCCTGAATCTTTACATGATAGCATTACCAATGTAAGAAAGGCAATGCAAAATACTCCTGATTTTTTCATCTTGATCTAAATTTACGAAGAACAATCGCACAATTTAAGTTTTGTTCCCGGTTTTAGATTATTACCACTAAGACCGTTCCATTCTCGTAAATTCTCAATGGAAACTCCTGGATATTTTCTTGAAATGGTCCACAAAGAATCCCCTTCCCGTACCGTATGCACTTTTGAACTACTTGCCAAGGTTCCGGTCGGAGTTGGTTTTGAAGTGTTGCTCTTAGCCGCTGTTGCCTTTGTAGTATAGGGCTTTCTTGGAAAAATGGTAAGTCGCTGCCCTATTCTCAAATTATTACTTCTTAAACCGTTCCATCTTTTAATTTGGCTTACTCCAACACCATATCGTTCTGCAATCTTTCCTAAATAATCTCCACTTTTTACTTTGTACCTTAGTTGGTTCTTAGCAATTGTTAACTGCGGCAGTGGCTTCTCCAAAGAATCCAATTCTTTTTTTGCATAGGCATAAATGGCTTCTTCATTGTTTACGAACTTGCCAATTTTAGTTACAGGCAAACGGAGTGCATACGTTTTTCCCTTTATTTTTGGGATTATGTTAAGTTTATACGCTGGGTTTAACATTTCAAGCTCTTCCATACTTATATCTACCAATTTGGATATTTGATCGAAGGTTATCGGGTTTTTTATGTGAACGGTATCCGTTTCAAAATATGGTCTCTCGGCCTTTTTATATTGTAGTCCATGTTCTTCAGCGTACTCAAAAATATACATGGTGGCCAGAAAAGCAGGCAGATAACCTGCAGTCTCCCTTGGAAGATTTCTTCGAATATTCCAATAATTTTTGTATCCTCCAGACCGCCGAATCGCTTTGTTTACATTTCCTGGTCCAGAGTTATATGCGGCCAGTGCCAAATCCCAATCATTAAAAACATCATATAGACTGGACAAGTACTTACAAGCGGCTTTGGTTGCAAAAATAGGGTCATTTCTTTCGTCTACATAGCTGCTTACATCAAGATCGTACATTTTTCCAGTAGCGTACATAAATTGCCAGAGCCCTTTTGCACCAACCCTTGATCTTGCCCTAGGATTTAGTGCAGATTCTACAATGGCCAAATACTTTATTTCCAGTGGTATGTCGTGATTGTCCAGCTCTTGTTCGAACAAGGGAAAATAAAACTGACTGGCCGTAAGCATTCTTTGCATTAAACCCTTCTTACGAACCAAATAAGATTTAATTACGGACTCCAAAGATGGGTTGTATGAAATATTAAACGGTGTTTTCTCATCCAACCTAGCCAATCTTGCTTTAAGAGTGTCCGTTGGTAAATCGACCATTGGAATTTCTTCTTTGGATGGGTTTTGTACCTCAAGAAGCATCTCGCTAAACAATTGGGCACTGTTGTGAAGTTCCTTAAGCCAAAGACTATCATACTTCCTGGCTTCTTCCATATCAACCAACTGATCCGTCCCGCTTTTTTCTTTGGAAATGACAATTTGATTCCCCTCTATTTTATTGTCAAGAACTTTATGATTTAATGCTTGGGTGGGTTGTTCCGCCCCAATGGAATCTATCTCTTGGGAGAAATGTAAGGATGTTGACAGACAAAGCACAATCAACAGAGCGTTTTTCAATTTTTGGTTCATTTGGGTTTGGATTTGATTTTGGGGCAAACGAAAATGGCGTTTTTTTCTGAAATATTAAAGTTTTCAGCCTAAAACATGCTTTTAATCAGGATTTCTCCTATTAGTTTATAACGTGTTCGTTAGCTCAATATTGCAGCTATTCCCGGTAGTGTTCTGCCCTCCAAACTTTCGAGCATGGCGCCTCCTCCTGTAGAAACATAGCTCACTTTGTCTTCAAAACCAAATTGCTTTACCGCAGCAACCGAATCTCCGCCCCCAACAAGAGAGAAAGCCCCATTTTGCGTAGCTTCGTCAATAGCATTGCCAATAGCAATGGTTCCTTTTGCAAAGTTCTCCATCTCAAAAACACCTACAGGACCATTCCAAAGTATCGTTTTGGAGTTTAAAATTACCTGTTTAAAGATTTCCAAGGTCTGTGGGCCAGCATCTAGACCTTGCCAGCCATCTGGAATTTCGTTAACATCCACAAACTGGGTGCTGGCATTATTGTCAAAAGCATCCGCGGCCAAAACATCCACAGGCAGGTGAATCTGAACTCCCTTTTCTTTGGCCTGTCTCAAAATGTCCATTGCCAAATCCATTTTATCATCCTCGCAAATAGAATCCCCTACTTTTCCGCCTTGTGCTTTTACAAAGGTGTAGGTCATTCCACCACCTATAATCAGATTATCAACCTTATCTAAAATATTCTCAATAATGGTAATCTTTGAGGAAACCTTGGCTCCTCCCAAAATCGCCGTAACTGGCTTTTCTCCTGTTTGCATTACCTTTTCAATGGCCTTGATTTCCTTTGCCAAAAGGTATCCAAAACATTTGTTTTCAGAAAAATAATTGGCGACTATCGTTGTTGAGGCATGGGCTCTGTGCGCTGTTCCAAAAGCATCGTTCACATAAACATCTCCATGTTTTGAAAGTGCCTCTGCAAATGCTGCGTCGCCATTTTCCTCTTCACTATAAAAACGGAGGTTTTCAAGCAAAAGCACTTCGCCACTTTGTAATTCTGAAACTGCATTATTTGCGATATCCCCCACACAATCTTGCGCAAATTTTACCTGCACACCTATAATCTCCGAGGCCTTTTCACAAATATGGGACAATGACATCTCTGGATTTACCTTTCCTTTTGGTCTTCCCAAATGGCTCATTAAAACAGCACTTCCGCCATCCTCCAAAACTTTGAGAATACTAGGTTTTGCCGCTTCAATTCTGCTAGAATCGGTGACTTGGAAATCTGCATCCAGCGGGACATTAAAATCAACGCGGATCAATGCTTTTTTATCTTCAAAATTATAATCGTCTATCGTCTTCATTTGTTTCTTTTTTTGGCAAGTCCAAATGTAAAGATTTCCTGCTTTCAAAATGGCAACCTCCGGTATATTTTCCAATCCGTTACAAATCAAATATTGCTTTACTTAAAGAAATCAAAAAATGTATCTTTGAGACATGTTGTTCAATGAAATTTTGGGTCTTCAGCATATTAAAAATCATTTGGCTACCACTGCCGATACTGGAAGGGTTGCGCACGCCCAGTTGTTTATAGGACCGGAAGGTTCAGGAACTTTGCCCATGGCCATAGCTTATGCACAATATTTGCTCTGCGGCAACACCAATGGGGAAAATGATAGGGGTGCTATAGCATGTAATTCCAAATGCAATTCGTTAACCCATCCCGACCTGCATTTTGCCTTTCCGGTTTCAAATTCGGACAAGGTAAAGTCCAATGCGGTAAGTGATCATTATCTGAATGATTGGAGACAGTTTGTAAAAGAACAGCCTTATGGCAATCTTTTTGATTGGTATAGGCTTATTGGAACGGAAAAAAAACAAGGCCAGATCGGAGTAAATGAAGCTCAGGACATGGTTAAGAAACTTTCCTTAAAATCGTACGAGGGCGGTTATAAAGTTTTGATTGTTTGGATGGCAGAAAAAATGAATGTTTCTGCATCAAATAAGTTGCTAAAACTCATAGAGGAACCCCCTAAAAAAACAGTCCTGCTTTTAATCTCCGAAGATGAAGAGCAAATTATCAATACCATTCGCTCTCGTTGTCAGGTGCTCCATTTTCCACCATTGGCGGAGAAGGATATTTCCAATGCATTGATTCATCTTGGCACAACCGAAACAGAAGCGCATTCCATTGCTCAAGAAGCAGACGGCAATTTTAACAAAGCGCTGGATTTACGAAGCAATAACTCTGAAGATTTGGTCTTTGAGCGTTGGTTTGTACAATGGGTACGAAGTGCCTTTAAGGCCAAAGGAAATAAAGGTGCAATTCAAGAATTAATCCTGTGGAGTGATGAGATTGCAAAGACGGGCAGGGAGGTACAGAAGCAATTTTTAAACTACTGTTTAACAATCATACGGCAGGCGCTTTTACTAAATTACAGCGCGGACCAATTGGTTTATCTAAAAATACATTTGGAAGGATTTGATTTAAACAGGTTTGCTCCTTTTGTACACGAAAACAATATTTTGGATATTGTGGAAGAAATTGAAAGCGCCATTTTTCATGTTGAGCGCAATGGAAATTCCAAAATAATTTTTACAGACCTTTCCATTAGACTAACTCGATTGCTGCATACCAAAGCAGCATAAAACCACGTAATATTATGGATCATTTTACATCATTTGCCACTGAAATTTTTTTATTGATTTTTTTAGCAATCGTCTTTTTACAAAGTGGGGTTGATAAAATTATGGACTGGAAGGGAAATCTAAGCTGGCTTACTGGTCACTTTTCAAAGACAATATTAAAAGGTGCTGTTCCTTTACTGTTGGGAACTATATTGCTGGCTGAAATAGCCACTGGTGCTTTAAGTGTTATGGGGGTGTATGAGTTTTTATGTATAGGAGAAAGTTCATTTGCTTTCTACGCGGCAACGGTAGCTGCAATAACCTTATTGCTCTTACTTTTTGGGCAGCGAATAGCCAAGGATTATGAAGGGGCCAAAACAATAGTTATCTATTTAATCCCGACCCTATTTTTGGTGTTCTTGCTTCAATAAAAAAGCCCGATCTATCGAACGGGCCTTCTTTATATTTCACTACATCAGCGCTTATTGGTTGTATTTATCGTTCAAGATTTTGAGCATGGCCTCTGTAAGGTCTTGGGTTTCCTCTCCATAAAGTACCGCGCCACCAACTCCTCCTCCTAAGATATAGGTAAAACCATTGGCTTTTCCATAAGCGGTAATTTCTTTTTTTACCTTGCTTACCAAGGAATCCATCTCGGTTTGACTATTCTGTTGTAACTGTTGTTCCTCCTGTTGCAGTTGTTGACCAACAAACTGACCTCTTTGTTGAAGTAATCCATATTCTTCCTGAGCTTTGGTCTGGGACATATTTTGCGCTTTTGCTTGAAAAGCCTGAAGTTCTATCTGAAAGGTCTGGGAAATACTATCTCTTTTCTTTGTTAAGGCATCTACCTTGGTTTGAAATTTAGCTGTAACGTCCTTTTTCTCTTGATAGTCATCCATCAATTTCACATTGTCTACGTATCCAATCTTGTTTTGTTGACAAGCGACGGTCGTTAAGACGATTACAAATACCATTAATTTTTTCATGTTTCTCTTTTAAGGATGTGCAAAAATAGAAAAGCTTTTTGAATGACTACCACTATCTTTTTACGAATTCCTAATAGGTCATTACGTGTTATAAGCAATCTTTATAGACAACTCCATTCATTATTGGTCCTATCTATTTTTGAAGTCTACAGAAACATCCCTTTTTGCGCCTTTTATTTTTTCAACAGCCCAATAACCAAAGCTGGCAAAAAAGTCCTCAGAAATCGCCTTAAATCGTCTAATTCTTCTTTTTTATCATATAAATCATGGAGGAATATTCTCCTGTAAAGATTGCTTTTAGGTTTGACCATAATCCAACGAAGAAAGCACTGATCCAAAACAATTTATTCTCCTTATACTTTTCTGATAAGAGGGAAACATAAAACGAATCAAAAAGCATGGGTCGCATCGAGACCACCTCCATATTATGCTTGTTAAAAAGTCGAATTATCGAAGTCTTTGAAAAATGCCATAAATGTCTTGGTACATCATAGGCTGCCCAATATCCTTTATAATGTTTGGCATCATAAGATTTATAATTGGGAACAGCAACTACCAAAGTTCCGTTTTCTTCCAACAAAGTTTCAATTTCTTCTATTCGCTTATTTAAATCTGGCAAGTGTTCCAAAACATGCCAAAGTGTAATTGCATCATACTTCTTTACTTTAAGCGAAGTGATATCTTCTTGAAGCTCTATTCCTTTTTCAGTCGCTTTTGACCTCGCCTTTTCATTGGGTTCAATTCCTTCACCTTCAAAACCTTTTGCATTGGCTTTTGCCAAAAAATCCCCTGTTCCTGCTCCATAATCAAGTAGTTTTTTTGATTTATATACTTGACTATCAATAAGTTGAATCTTTTTTTTAAGACTATATTGTTTTACTTTTTGGTATAATCGGTCCGTTAAGGATGCTTTAGAATCGGTATGCGAGATATACACCTCGCTATCGTAATACGGATTGGCATCTTTTGGTCTTGGATGTGTTACCAGCATTTCCAGCTCCGAATCATAAAGTAGCTCAAAGGATTCTTGAGAAACTGAAAAATCTTTAGTTTTTAAATACGACTTCATTGTAGTTATGCGTAGAAATGTATTCTTGTTTAAGTTTTCGAAGATACGGCAAAACCATATCCTTTGAAATTGAATCCTCTTTTAAACAATCTTTTCCAGTGCCACTAAAAACTTCTATTGCAATATACCAATTTCCAATTCTAAAAGAATGCACATCCTCAAGCATAGGGTCCATTTCCGTAGTTTGACTTATAATTCCATCAACAACCAAAGGAATTAGGTTGATTGTCTTTGTTGGAATCTCAACCTCGTAAAAGGAAAAATAAAATGTTTCATTTTCAATCGTAAATGGCACTTCCGTATCCACATAATAATCCTTCAATTGAAATTTCGTATTTATGTAATTATAAAACTCATCAGCATCTTTTGGGTCTTCAAAAACAAAAACGGTCTTTTTAGGAAGTCCTCGTTTAAACCTTTTGCCTTTAGTGATTTTGTAGTCCTTAATATTCGGAGCAATTCTTATTGGAATGCATGAACAAAAAACAACCAAAAATACGGAAAGGAGCAAAATCTTTTTCATTGGTGGTTTAGTTTGATTCCTATATTGAATCAAATATTAAGCCAAAAAAGAAATTGAATAGTTTGTTCCACGTGGAACAAAAACAAAGTCTATCGCCCAAGAAAAACGAGCAAAACACTAACATCTGAAGGAGAAACACCACTTATTCGGGAAGCCTGTGATATCGTAACGGGTTTAATAGCCTCAAGTTTTTCTCGGGCTTCATAGGACAATGATTTTAGTTTGGAATAATCAAACCCTTCCGGAATTTTTACATTCTCTAACCTGTGAAGTTTATCCGCGTTATTTTTTTCCTTTTCTATATACCCTGAATACTTCACTTGGACCTCCGCTTGTTCCAACACCTCTGAATTGAATTTGTTTTCTTCAACAAAACTTGAAACAGATTCCAATTGAAGCATATGATCCATGGTGACTTTTGGTCTGGAAAAAACTTTAAAAAGCTTATCGGATTGACGGACTGGCGAAGAAGAAACAGACTCTAAAATAGGGTTTATCTCTTCTGGGGAAAAGCTTGTTTTTCTAAAAAAGCTTACAAAGCTATCCGCTTCCTTTTGCTTTTTCTCCATACGCTCCATACGTTCCATATTAGCCAATCCAATCTCAAAACTTTTGGGTGTCAACCGCAAATCTGCGTTGTCTTGGCGAAGCAAAGTTCTATATTCAGCCCTTGAAGTAAACATGCGATAGGGTTCCTCCGTTCCCTTGGTAATCAGATCATCAACCAAAACGCCAATATAAGCCTCGTCTCTTTTTAAAACAAAAGGTTCTTTTTCATTAATCTTCAAATGCGCATTAATTCCCGCCATTAATCCCTGAGAAGCTGCTTCTTCATACCCCGTAGTTCCGTTAATCTGACCGGCAAAATACAAGTTGCTAACCAACTTTGTTTCTAATGTATGTTTTAATTGAGTTGGTGGGAAATAATCGTATTCTATAGCATAACCAGGTCTAAAGAATTTTACATTCTCAAAACCTTTAACAGACTTCAGGGCTTTGTATTGAATGTCCTCTGGTAAGGAAGTTGAGAAACCGTTTACATAGACCTCCACTGTATGCCAACCCTCAGGCTCAACAAAAATTTGATGCGAATCCTTATCAGCAAAACGATTAATTTTGTCCTCAATTGAAGGGCAATACCGAGGTCCAATACTTTTAATTCTTCCGTTGAACATTGGAGAACGGTCAAAGCCTTCACGCAACAAATTATGAACCAAAGCACTGGTATGTGTCATATGACAGTCTCGCTGCTCTGTTAAAATTTGGGTCTGTAAATAGGAAAATTTTTCTGGTCTTTCATCACCCGGTTGAAGAATCATTTTCGAATAATCCAAAGAACGACCGTCGACTCTGGGTGGTGTACCCGTTTTCATTCTACCACTATCAAAACCAAAATCTACAAGTTGTTCTGTAATTCCAGTAGCTGCTTTTTCTCCTGCCCTACCACCACCAAATTGTTTCTCTCCTATATGAATAAGGCCATTTAAAAATGTGCCATTGGTTAACACCACCGCTTTAGATTTAATGTCCACTCCAAGCGATGTGCGTACGCCGACAACTTTACCTCCTTCAACCAACAAACCAGAAACCATTTCTTGGTAGAAATCTGCATTTGGAGTGCCCTCCAATGCCAACCTCCATTCTTCTGCAAAACGCATTCTGTCATTCTGAGCTCTAGGACTCCACATGGCAGGGCCCTTAGATTTATTCAGCATTTTAAACTGAATGGCAGACTTGTCTGTAATAATTCCACTATAACCGCCAAGCGCATCAATCTCACGAACTATTTGTCCTTTTGCAATTCCTCCCATAGCTGGATTACATGACATCTGCCCAATGTTTTGAAGGTTCATGGTAACCAACAACGTTCGTGATCCCATATTCGCAGCGGCGGCTGTAGCCTCAGCTCCGGCATGCCCTCCACCTACAACAATTACATCGTATTCGTTTTCAAACATAGCTATTGTTCCACGTGGAACATTTTAATCTTTTGATCCTCCTTCGCCCTCATTAACTTCACCTCTTCCTTATCCTTATCCCCAAAACCCATAAGATGCAACACACCATGACTCATCACTCTTAACAGTTCCTTTTCTTTTCCTGTTTCAAAAGTGCGCGCGTTTTCTTCAACCCTATCCGTAGAAATAAAAATATCTCCCGAGATTGTACTCCCCTCCGAATAATCAAACGTGATGATATCCGTATACGTGTCGTGGCTTAAATATTTCTGGTTGATGTCCAATAAATATGCATCCGAACAAAAAATATAATCCAATTGTCCTTCCACAAATCCTTCGGATTCTATAATTCTAGTAACCCAATCGGAATATTGGGCTTTGTCCCTTATAACAAACTCCGAATTAAAATGGAAATCAATCATTCTTAAAATACACCTTAACCTTTTTCTCAAAAGTTCGATGCAAAGGTAGTGCTTGTCTATTTAATATTTCAACCTCCTGCTTATCATCCTTTAGAACATTTGGCTTTGATATAATAGGATTACTAAATGATTGCTGATTGGTATTACTTTCCCTTTCTTCCTTCTTCCCCTGTTTCAAATTCGCATTCTTTAGCTTTAACAGCTCATGTTGAATCACATTTACTTTATTCTTTGTGCGCTGCGTAATTCCATCCTCCAACAAATCATTTTCAAAATCCTCCATTTGTCGGATGAGCTTTTTAGCCAGGTTTCTATCATCCTCTTCAATTAAATCTCTCAATTGTTTTTCCAACTGTTGCCTAATATATTGCTGCTCCTTATAAATTTCATACACCTCACTTAAACCCATTTCTCCATCTCCATTTTCACCTCCTGTGCCATTTTCACCTCCCTGTTGGCCTTCTATACCATCTTCTCCTTTTTCACCTTCACCACCTTTATTTCCCGTATTTCCCTGACCTTGTTTTTCACCTTGTCCCTCTTGTCCTTCACCTGACTTTCCCTGCTTTCCTGACTTACTTTCTCCCTGCTTTCCAGAACTCCCCATCTTTTCCTGAACATCTTGCTGCCCCTTTATAATGTCTGGAAGTTGAAAATCAGCACCTCCCTGACCAGGCTTCATGTTTTGTTGCATATTATCAAGAATGTTAGCCAAAAAATCAGCCAAAGCATTGGTTGCATTAACCACATACTGTTGATACGAAACACCCTTAAAAATTTGATTTTCCGTAATGCTTTCCAAAGATTTATCAATATTATAATACACCTCAGTAATTTGTTCATTTACAAATTCAGATAGTTCCGCTCTTCGCAACGACAGTGCAAACAAACTATCATCAACATGCTCGAACAAGTTTCTAAGTTCTTTTTGATCCCGTACTGTTTTTGAAAACTGCGAAATATCCGTGTCAGAATCCTCCACCCTTTCCAATAAATCCTCTTGCTTAAACGAAAAGGTTACCAAATTATCCAGTATCTGTCTCAGCATTTCAGCATCCTCAGTAATAGAAGATCCACCACCACCACCAGAAGCACTCTGCTTCAAGGACTCACTCATTTCTTTCATTTTCCCGGCTGCAGACTTTTGCTTTTGTGCCGCTTTGCTCTTTGAGGATTTACTCCTTTCCTCATCCAATTTCTCTTGTTCCTCTTTACTATTATTTAATTCCTCCAAAGCACTTTTCTGGTCATCTTTGACACCTTCTTTATCCTTTTCTTCAACCTTTAAATCCATTGGCTTCTTTAAACCATCATTATCCTTTTTAAGTTCATCGAGCTCATTAGCCAACTCCTTAAAGGCATCGTTCAATTCTTGCTGCTCTCTTTCCTCCTTTGATATATTTCCTTCCTCTTTTGAAAGTTCCTCTTGCTTTTTAGACAACTCCTTAAGTTCATTGGACAACTGGGCCATTTTTTCCGTTACATAATACCGCTTTGTAAGTTCTAGTATCTGCTCTAAATTTCTTGCTCTAGAGCTCTGTTTTTTACCAAGTTCTTCCAATTTCTTTTTTAGTTCTTCCTTATCTATTTTGTCGGCCAGTTTATTTAATTCCTCCAACAAACGCTCATTCTTTCTTGCCTCGATTTCCTGCCTTTCCAATCTTTCCTGGAGCATTTTTTTTCTCTCGTTAGCACCATCGTCCTTACTTAAACTCTCCTTTAGCTGTTTACTAAACTTTTCCATCAAAGCTTCTTGTTGCTCCTGCTTCTCCAAAAAATCCTTAATCTCATTTCGCTCTTCAAAATTCAGTGATTTCTCTTCCTTTTGTTTTACATTTATCTTGGATAGTGTTTCTTGTTGTTTCTTATACTTCTCTAGAGATCTGTTCATCCCGTTTAACATTGAATTTTGAAACTCTAACTCCTTCTTATTCAGTTGATTATAATCATAGAGGGACGTGTCAAAAGTAAGGCTTTTGGTAACCTTGCCCTTTCTAAGTCCATCATTATCAACTACTTCAAAAACCAATTTATAATTCCTTCCGCTTTCCAAGTCAAAACCTGAAGGAAACGTATAATAAAACTGATGTACATTCTTTTGTGGAGTTTCAAGAAGTACTCTTTTTATATCTTGATAATCATCTACAGGATAACAAACCGCCCATATCTCATCTACCTCATAATCATCTGCTACCTGACCACTATAAAAAGATTGATTTAAGTTAATGGAATCCAACACCTGCTCCACAATAATATAGGGGTATGCATCCTTGACCACCTCCAATTGATAATCCAGTTTTTCAAAATTCTTAACATTAACATTGGAAGTACTGAGCTGATATTCATAATCCTCAAATATCCTATCCGAATATTCAAAGCTATTTCCCCTTTTTTCGAAAGTTACAACCGTATCATTAACCCCAATATTAATACTATCTATATACGCTCCACGTATGTTCCAACTAACCTGTGTACCTTCTGGAATAATTCCATTTCCTGTCCCTTTTACCTGCTCCGGAATACGTTTAATATATGCTGGAAAGTTGAGTTGCATTTGAAAATCTAACAAAGCAGGGGTTCTAAAACTACGAATAGTGTATTCCTTAGACCGCCACCCATTAGCCATTAAATAGAACCTACTTTCTTCAACAGGAGCTTCAAATGTATAGGTATACACACCGTCATCTTTTCTCAACAAAAGCTCATCCCCATTTACCATCATCGAAACATTCTCTGGCTGTATATCTCCAATCGTCATAACTTCAACAGTAAGTGGTTGGTTGTCTAAAACCTCCAACTTATCATTTAAAACCCGAAAAGTAAAAGGGGCCGGTTGTTCGAAAGCTAAATCGTAATTAACAACCCGTTTATATGAATTAACAAAAGACACGATATTACCTGAAATCCATATCGCCAATACAATTACCATAGGAATGGCTACATATCTAGCATATTGCAAGGTCTCTTTAAAATTAACGGCCTTGACAAAAGAAACCTTACGAAGATCCAAGCTCCGTTGCTCAATACTTGCCAACAACAGCTCCGAAGCGGACGCGTCTTCGGCAAGCTCCAACAAATTATACAGTTTATCCTCTACATCGGGAAAATGCTTTCCAATAAGTACCGAAGCCTCTTTGTTAGATATCCCTCTTCGAACCTTAAAAAGAAAAAACAGCGGAACCAGAATAAATTTATAGAGCAGGAAGAGTTCGACCAAAATAAAAACTACAAAAAGCACAAGGCGCCAATTTTGATTCAACCAAAGCACATATTCCAACGACATTACACCCAATAAAAACAGGAATCCGATTGCCAAAAACAACAAAATGCCTTTAATCAATTGTTTGGTATAATACCGCTTTGTAAACTGCCTTAGTTTCCCAAGAATTTCCTGATAACTACTCAAAACACTAATGATTTACAACCAAGATACCAGATAGCTCCCAATTGTCCTTAAAACTTTTTGTTAAAACACATTACCACAACTGTTTTCCAATGCCCGTTCATATACTATCTTTGCGGTTCAATTACTATTAAATGACTCAAAAAGTTCGGGTTCGATTTGCGCCCAGCCCAACCGGGCCATTACATATTGGAGGTGTGCGCACTGCCTTGTTCAACTATTTATTTGCCAAAAAACACGGTGGTGATTTTGTCCTCCGCATAGAGGATACGGATCAAAACCGATATGTAGAAGGTGCTGAGGCATATATCGTTGAAGCGTTGAATTGGTGCGGTATTCCTTTTGATGAAGGACCCACTCCGACTTCGCTCAGTGCAGATTCCAAAGAAGGCGATTTTGGTCCGTACCGACAAAGTGAACGTAAGCATTTGTACCACGAATATGCCGTAGAATTAATTGAAAAAGGGCATGCCTATTATGCTTTTGATACTTCGGAGCGATTAGATTTTCACCGCAAAGATCACGAGGAAAAAGGCAAGACCTTTATATACAATTGGCACAATCGACTAAAGCTTTCCAACTCTCTTTCATTAACCGCTGAAGAGGTTCAGGAGAAATTGGATGCTGGGGAGGATTATGTCATTCGGTTTAAGGCTCCACAAGACCAAGAATTGGTATTGCAGGATATTATCCGTGGGGAAATCAAAATAGACACGAATATTCTTGATGATAAAGTTCTTTTTAAAAGTGATGGCATGCCCACTTATCATTTAGCGAATATTGTTGATGATCATTTAATGGAAATTACACACGTGATTCGCGGTGAAGAGTGGTTGCCCTCATTGGCGCTTCACCAATTGTTATACAATGCTTTTGACTGGAAGGCTCCGGCATTTGCCCATTTACCGCTAATTATGAAGCCGGTTGGCAAGGGAAAATTGAGCAAGCGAGATGGTGAAAAAGGTGGGTTTCCGGTTTTCCCGTTGTCGTGGAACGAATCTCAAGGGTATCGCGAAGCAGGATATTTTCCTGAAGCGGTGGTCAACTTTTTGGCGCTTTTGGGATGGAATCCCGGAACGGAACAGGAGCTTTTTAGTTTAGAAGAACTCATTCAAACTTTTAGCTTGGAACGTGTAAACAAATCTGGTGCGCGCTTTGACCCCGAAAAAACAAAATGGTACAACCACCAATACCTACAAAAGAAAAGTGATAAAGAACTTGCAGCTATGTTTGCACCGATTATCGCTGTCAGGTCGAGCGCAGTCGAGACCTCTTTTAACCCTGATTACACTCAAAAAGTTGTCTCTTTAATAAAAGAGCGTGCCGACTATGTCTCAGATCTTTGGGAATTGGGTAATTACTTCTTTGAAGCGCCTACCTCCTATAACGAAAAAGCCGTTAAAAAGCAGTGGAAAGAAGATACGCCCCACCTCATGCAAAAAGTAGCTGAGATTTTGGAAGCGACCGAAGACTTTAGCTCAGCAACCATAGAAACCAACGTAAAAGCATGGATTACGGATAGTGAACTTTCCTTTGGAAAAGTGATGGGGCCACTACGCCTGATTATTGTTGGAGAATTAAAAGGCCCTCATATTTTTGATATTCTTGCTTTGCTGGGAAAAGAGGAAAGTGTGGTGAGGGTTAAAAGGGCGTTGGAGGTTTTGGGGTAACGATGCGACTATGATTTATAGTGGTGAAAATCGCAAGATTTCAAGCAAGGTAAATCCAGTCATTGATTGTATCTAAATTTTAAGTTAACGAATTGAGTCATAAATTATAGCAATTGTTTTGTGTGTTATTTTATTTTTTGAATTCCCTGAACGTGTATTGTGTATGCGGAATTACTAAATTCCCTAACTCCACAATAAGTCGCATAATCCTGCCCACATTTTTTACAGGCTACTTTATCGAAAACTGGAAATCCCCCTTCATGCGATTTTTCAGATAATCCAATTTCGTAGTGCTTTTTTAATTCCCATCGTTCGCTATCGGAAATCAAGTCCGTGTTTCCAGTCCAGTTATATTTGATTTGACGTTGAAAATCTATCATAACTTCATTTCCACAATCAATGCATTCAAATCCATACGATTCTATGTTGTCAGTTTTCCCAGTGACAAAATCAGGTTCAGATTGGAGAGAAGGTTTTTTTATTTCAGTTTCTAAATTCATTGTTAGGTTTATTTGACTTGAACAAGCTTGGGAGGTCCTCCGCCTTGAAGATGGCTCTGCGGATAGCTTAATTCCCATATAGTTCCATCAATAGCTTTGTATTTAATTGCCCAACCATCTTTGCTTGTTCCAATCTTGGTAAGTTTTTGTTTAATCATTTCTTCAATGATTTTGCAGTTTGAATCAGCAATGACCTTACCATTTTCAAATTTCCAACTCCCAATGATTTCTTTTCCTCTCATTTAACGTTGCACAAAATTATATAAGATTAATGCCATATATCCATTATAATCACAAGTTAAGAAAATTCCTATTCTATATTCCTCTTTTGAGTCTCTTGCCGAAAATCAGAATTGCCAATTGACGCATGTGTAACAAAACTTGATTATTGTCTACTGATATCGTACAGAGTTTTGTACTTTAACTTTCTAACATAAAATCTATATCCTATGGGCAACTTTCTTCTTATTCCTTTAATATTCGTTGGGCTTGTTATCTTGTTTTCTTCTTTCTTTACGGTAAAACAACAAACTGCCGCTATTGTAGAACGTTTTGGTCGTTTTAATAGCATTCGGCAATCCGGTCTGCAAATGAAAATACCTTTAATTGATAGAATTGTAGCCCGTGTTGGGTTAAAAATTCAGCAATTGGATGTTATTGTAGAGACCAAAACTTTGGACGATGTTTTTGTAAAACTTAAGGTATCGGTTCAGTACGTGGTTATCAAAACTAAAGTTTACGAGGCGTTCTATAAATTGGAATATCCTCACGATCAAATTACTTCCTATGTTTTTGATGTGGTCCGAGCCGAGGTTCCCAAAATGAAATTGGATGACGTCTTTGTAAAAAAAGACGATATCGCCATCGCGGTAAAATCAGAATTGCAAGAGGCCATGTTGGAATATGGGTATGATATTATTAAAACTTTGGTTACCGATATTGACCCAGATGCGCAAGTAAAAGAAGCCATGAATAGAATCAACGCTTCGGAACGTGAAAAAATCGCGGCACAATTTGAAGGTGACGCTGCAAGAATCCTAATTGTGGAAAAGGCAAAAGCCGAGGCGGAAAGCAAAAGATTACAAGGACAGGGTATTGCCGATCAGCGTCGTGAAATTGCACGAGGTCTGGAGGAATCTGTTGAGGTGTTGAACAAAGTTGGAATCAATTCACAAGAAGCCTCTGCCTTAATCGTTGTAACACAACATTATGATACGTTACAATCTATTGGCGAAGAAACCAACACCAACCTGATTCTTTTGCCAAATTCTCCACAGGCGGGTAGTGATATGTTGAACAATATGGTCGCTTCATTTACGGCAAGTAATATGATTGGGGAGTCTATGAAAAAGACAAACGTACCAAAAACAGAAAAGTAAATACTGTACTTTGAAAAGACAAAGGGGCTATTTGGCCCCTTTCTTATTGATTAAAAGTATTGTCCTATGCCAAACACGATCCCGTTAGTGGATTCATTCGAAATTCCAATGCCATAATCCAACCTAAAGACAGCATTAAAAATACGTTTGTGAATCAACCGAAATCCAAGTCCAGAATATAACCTAGTTGAGGTTCCATCAAACAATTGGCCAAAGTTCTCTCCCGGGTTTCTCCATGATCCAGCATCTACAAATGCATTTCCTTGCACCACAAACCACCCTTTTTCATATAGCGTGTGTCTATATTCCGTATTCAATACCAATGCGGCTGTTCCCCTGTCTACGGTATTCCCTACACCTCTTATGTTCAACTGATTGTCTAATGTAAAGGGCGCAAAAGGAGAATCTTCATTTCCAAAAGCAGCAGCAAATCGTAACCTATTTGCCCAATTTCCTCTCGCCCCTATTTTTCTGTAGTGAATTAAATCATTTCTAAAAGATAGAAAATCGCCTAAAAATTGAGTGCCAGGTTCGTCTCCCCTCAAAAAACTAATATACTGTGTGGTGAATTCATTTATAGTACCATCAAAATATTGGTAATCAATGTCCAAATCCACATATCTGTATTGCCCTCTATAAATAAGTTTGTCCGCTTGTAAAGAAAGAGGTCTACCCAACAAGGGTTCATCTCCTATAAAATCATAACTTTCTTTTACGAATGAAGCCCCAAGTTCTGCTTCGTTTTTAAAATCGAATGAAAAGAGCAAACTTCCTTCCACACTTTTTGAGTTGAAGCGATAATCTTTAATTCCATCCTCAAAAAAAACCGGCTCTTGAGAGGTGTTATCTTGATAACTAAATCCTACTCCCAATTTATCACTGAACAAAAAGGGGTGTTCCCAAAACACACCATAGGAATTAAAAACATCTCTTTCATAAAAACCGCCAATAAGTTGATTATTTCCGAATAGATTAAATTCAAACGCGGAAACCCTAAATGCAAATTCTCCATTATTTGCTGTTGAAATGCGCAAACCGGGAATAATGGTAAAATTTTCTTCAATTATATAAATGAGTGTTTTTTCATCACCAACTTCAGAAATGCTGTCTTTTGCATTTGCAATTCCTGGTAGACGTTTTAACCGTTCAATATCTTCCTTAACCAAAACAGAGTCATAAACAGTATTTGTTTTGACCTTCACCAATCTTCTTAAAAAAGATTCTTTGGTGCGTTTTAGTCCTTCAAATTCTAATTTGGTAATTTTCTGATTTTGCGCAAATCCAAATGTGCAACAAAGTAGCAAGCAAAGCGGGAATATTTTTTTCACGGATTGTTGATTTCTCATCATCAGACGAGAAATTACGCTAAACCCTACAGGAATTGGCGTTTTTTAATTTAAATGAGTTCTAAAAGCATTTTGAATCAACGCCTATAGAAAACCATCAGGCAAAACAAAAACAGTCTTAAAGTGATTAAAAACCAATTGGTTTTTATAAGAAAAAATGATAGTTATCGATGATTACAATAGCGCTTGACTATATTAGTTTTTCTGCTCCAATTTAGCCCATGTGTCCCTCAACGTTACCGTTCTATTAAAAACTAAATCGTCATCTGTTGAATCAGTATCCACATTAAAATACCCAAGACGTTGAAATTGAAATCTATCTCCAACTTTCGCGTCCTTCATGCTCGGTTCTACATATCCCGTGATTTTTTGCAAAGAATCAGGATTTACAAAATCCATAAACTCTTTGTCTTTGTGTCCATCTGGATTCTCATCTGTAAACAAACGATCATATAAACGAACCTCCGCTGAAATTGCATGCGAAATAGAAACCCAATGAAGGGTTCCTTTTACTTTTCTAAGACTTTCTTCTGTACCACTACCACTTTTACTTTTTGGGTCATAGGTACATTGTACCTCAAGAATATTTCCATCGGCATCCTTTGTGCAACTTTCAGCCTTTATAATGTATCCATTCTTTAGCCGGACCTCGCCTCCCAATTTTAATCTAAAAAACTTACGGTTGGCTTCCTCCCTAAAATCCTCTTGTTCTATATATAGTTCTCTTGAAAACGGAACTGCCCTATTTCCCGCAGATTCGTCTCCTGGATTATTCTCGGCCACCAGCCATTCTTCCTTCCCTTCCTCATAATTGGTAATCACAAGCTTTAAAGGATTAAGAACGGCCATTACCCTCGGAGCAATTATATTCAGATGTTCTCTAACATGGAACTCCAACAAAGAGACATCTACAATATTTTCTCTTTTGGCAATGCCAATAGTATCCGCAAAATTCCTTATGGATTCCGGAGTATAGCCCCTTCGTCGCAATCCTGATATTGTAGGCATGCGTGGATCATCCCAACTGTCAACTACACTATTTTCCACCAATTGCAACAATTTTCGTTTGCTTACCACAGTATGGCTAAGGTTTCTTCTGGCAAACTCACGTTGTTTAGGGCGAAGCTTTTTAGAATCTACCAATTGGTCTAAAAACCAATTGTAAAGCTCCCTGTGTGGCAAAAATTCCAATGTACACAGGGAATGTGATACCTGTTCAATATAATCACTCTCTCCATGGGTCCAATCGTACATAGGATAAATACACCAATCGGTATTTGTTCTGTGATGAGGTTTATGAAGTACCCGGTACATGATTGGGTCACGCATCAACATATTGGAAGAGGCCATATCTATTTTAGCGCGAAGCACATGTTTTCCTTCCTCAAAATCCCCATTTTTCATGCCTTCAAAAAGGGCAATATTCTCTTCTACAGTTCGATTTCTGAATGGACTTTCTTTGCCTGGTTCCGTTGGAGTACCCTTTTGTTGGGCCATTTCATCGGAAGTCTGACTGTCTACATAGGCCTTTCCCTCCTTGATTAATCTTACCGCCCAATCATATAATTGTTGGAAATAATCAGAAGCATAGCATTCTGTGTCCCAGTTATATCCAAGCCAAGAAACATCTCTTTTAATAGCCTCCACGTACTCGCTTTCCTCTTTCGCTGGATTGGTGTCGTCAAATCTCAGGTTAACCGGAGCATTATATCGAAGTCCCAACCCAAAATTCAAGCATATAGAACTGGCATGGCCAATATGCAGATATCCATTTGGTTCGGGGGGAAATCGAAAACGAAGATCTTTTTTTACATACCCCTCTTTCAAATCATCCTCAACAATATGCTCTATAAAATTCAGCGATTTCTCTTCTTCACCCATATTCTAAAATTGAAGCGCAAATGTAGTAAAAACAAGTGTTCAACGCGATTATACATGTTTTTGTGCATACAAAGAAAGCTATTTTCACAACACTTTTAGTATGCCCTACAACAATATCTTTCCATTCGATGAAAATAAAATCATATTTGTTACTAGAATATTATATGAAATAGTAGGCGTTTTAGGCGCCGAAAAGAATTGAACAAAATTAAGGGGCGCAAATTATAGGGCATTATTGCCTACAACCTCTTAAAACTAACGCTGATGAAGAAAACTAATTCGTATAATAGCATTCTTGTAATTGTGTTTACCATTATGCTGCTTGGCGCCCATACTTTAACGGCCCAAGTACTAAATCAACCTTTGGCGGCAGACAACCCAAATCTTACAGGTAATTCAGCCTGGACAGCCGCATGTGCCTCTACCAGTTTTAATGAATACTATGTTGAGTTTACATGGAGTGTTCCTCTTGTGGACCCGTCCAATGAGTTTGTCCTCGAGTTATCAGACTCCAGTGGAAACTTTGGCAGTCCAAGGGAACTTAACCGTATTTCCAATGACAATGTGGATTTTGATGTTTTATTTAGGTTTCAGCTTCCTAGTGACATACGCGGCGACAACTACAAATTTCGTGTTCGTAGTACCAGCCCGGCAAAGACAAGCCCGGCCTCCCAAGCATATCCAATGCATTACATAGATTACAATTTACCTTTGCTTATTAGCGAAGACGGCAGCGGAACTATTCCTTCAGGCGGCCAAATTCAAGCATGTGATGGGAATTCAATTATCCTGATGCCACATAATATTCCAAACGCCAATACCTATCAGTACAATTGGTACAGAAGCGGTACGCTTTTAGCTGAAAAATCAGAAAGCTTAACTGTCTCCACTCCAGGGATGTACTATGTTGAACTGGACTATGGTTCTGTTTGTTCCGGTTCTGCAAATACCCTATCCAATACTATAGAGATTACAACTGGTAGTGGGTTGGGCATTGCCATTAGCGGTGCTGATGATATTGGTCTTTGTTCACCAGACCCTTATACCCTGCAAGCCAACTTAAACGGAATGGGGCTCACCTACACTTGGTACAAAGATGGAAGCATCGTTTCCGGGCCTGCCTTAGAAGGCCATACGTATAACATAGATACCAACATCGATGGTTTCTCAGGGGTCTATGAAGTTGAAGCCGAAGGTACAGGTACTTGTTTAGAACGGTCCTCGACTGTTACTGTAAGAAATCTCGGAAACTTTTTGGTTACAAGGGAAAATGATGAAAATATTGTCCTTTTACCTTCACAAACCAAAACCATCTCGGTATCATCAACGGCAATAAGTCCTTCCTACCAATGGTATAAAGACGGAAACCCAATTACAGATGCCACCGATACCACTATAAATATTGATGAAACTGGTGTTTACTTTGCGCGCGTTACCGAAAATGGAGGAAGCTGTTCGGGTGTCCCTGTTGAATCAGGAACAACAACAGTCGTTTCTCCTGATTCCTTTGAATTTGTAGTAGCATATGCTGATTCCTATTCTTCCTGTCAAAATACAGAAGTGACCCTAAGTCTTTCTGCTATCAATGCAGTAGGAAATGGTGCCAGAACCGATGTTACATCAGATTTACAATCCGCTTTCTCGTACCAGTGGGTACACGAGGGTAATCCTTTAAGTGGTGAAACCTCCAAAACCATTCTAATATCCGACTTTGAAAACAATGGAGGGTACTCCCTACAAGGTAGTTTGGACAGTTTTAGCGCTTCCTCTAACGACTTGCCCGTAACTCTTGCGGTTAACGGTGCTTTGGAGATTACCACAAATGGCACGGTGCTTTGTGAGGGGGGGGATCCCATAATATTCAATACTTCTGAGAGTCTTGCGGATGCAACTTTCGAATGGTATAAAGACGGTGTCGTCATCGATACCGCTACAGAAAATATAACAGCGGCAGAAATAGGCGTTTATCAATTGGTTATTACAACCCATGACTGCCCATGGATATCCAATGAAATTTCCATCAGGGCATTCGATGAATCCTTACTTGTTTTGGATGGGTCCGAAAATATAACTATCGTAGAAGGTGAAACAGAAACCCTTACGGCAAGTGGGGCAAGCTCCTATCAATGGTTCGATACCAACAACACCCTTTTAGGAACACAAGACGCTTATAGTTTTGATGTAGAGGGCGAATTTCTTTTAGTTGCAGATTTTGGCAATTGTTCCCTAAACCGAATTATTACAGTAACCTATAGGGACACCTTTGCAATTCCAAATGTAATTACGATAAATGGAGATGGCATAAACGATCTATGGGTCTTGCCAAATACTTATTCTAGAGACGAAAGCGTACTTGTTACCATTTACAACGAAAGAGGTAAAGAGGTTTTTAGCCAAACCAATTATGAAAATAACTGGCCTGAGTCTACAACCGCTTTCAATAACCAAAATATGATTTTTTACTATACCGTTTCCAAAGAAGGTGAAAGCCTTAAGCAAGGGACCATAACAGTCATCAGATAAAAGCATGCATACCAACAAACCTCAACTCATATTACTACTCCTTTTAACGCTTGCTTTTTATGGGTTGCGCGGACAGGATGAAAACCCGTACGTGGTGTACGATGTGCCATCCCAAAACTTGTTGAAGTTCAATAGGTTTCTAATAAACCCAACATTTTCAACAGTTCGTGAGGATAAATCTTATGTCAACCTATTTCATAGAAACCAATCGGTTTCTTTTAATGACAATAATCAAGTCTACTTCTTAAGTTATAGCGGTAGAATAGGTGATAGAAGTGGTGTTGGTGCAAGCTTGTTCACAAACAGGGAAGGGCTTTTCAATAATTTCGGAATACATACAAACTATGCCTATGGCATTCGTTTAAGCCAAAAAAGCAACTTTACATTTGGTGCCAATTTTTCGTACTACCAAAGTGCGTTTAATCAAAACAGGGCGAATGCCTTGGACAATGACCCCCTATTGAACGGGTTGGAAAGTAGCTCTTTGATTACCTTTCAGCCAGGCTTCAATATCTCCTATGGAAACTTTGATTTTGGTGCCTTTGCCGAAAACTTGTTTGACTACAATTTGAAAACCAGCGAATCCGTTACCGAATTCAATGAAAAAACATATTCCGGACATTTACAATATACCTATCAGTTTAAAAATGGTGCAGGATTGCTGGAACAAGGCCGATTGATGCCTTTGGCCCGAGTAAGAAAAGTTGGTGAAGAGACCATTTCCCTTGGAGGAAATCTGCTTCTTGATTTGCCTAAATTGGGCTGGGTACAAGCCGGTTATGATGACTTTTATGGTGCTTCGGCAGGGCTCGGTTTTAATCTAAACAAAAACCTTTCTGTTGGATATACCGTTGAAAAAGGCTTGTCCAGTAATTTTGACAACTTTGGGGTAAGCCACGAAATATCCCTGGCATACTCCTTTACTCCAAACCTTACTGAGGACCGTGTTATGTTGGAGCAGGACAACGAGGATCTGGTTGAAACGGAGACCGTTCCCGAAGAAAATCTTACCCTTTCCGAAAAAGACCTAAGGATTGCAGCATTGGAAACCAAATTAGCGGAAAATGATGCCATTTTAGATGAGCTATTACTGCGTCAGGATTCTATTGAAAATGCACGGGAACGTGATCTGGAAAGGCGATTTGAAACGGTGATGAAAATGGTACGCAGGGAAACCAGAGGACAGATGCCCGAGCTTGAACAGAAAGCAAAAGAAGTCTACTTCGCCAAAATGGACAGCGCGGACATTATTACTAAAAAAACCACACAGCCATTGGCTAACCACGGTCTTTCAAACACAACAGCCGCCAAGAAACGAATACGACTGAACGAATCCAAAAATCAAGGAACAGCTTCCAGAAGAGTGGTAAAAAGCGATAAAACAAAACGACACTACAAAAGAACAAATGGCCGTTTCAAACAATTTGATATTCCAAACATTGAAAGCGGACACTACTTGATTGCAAATGTTTTTAGGAGCTCCAACAATGCAAATGGATTTTTGGAAAAATTACAAGAACAAGGTATAGATGCCGGTTCTTTTGAAAACCCAAAGAATGGACTCAATTATGTTTATCTAAAAGGCTTTAGAGATAAAAAGGATGCCATTGCTGCATACCATTCTAAATTGAATGGCAGCTATCAGGAAGATGCTTGGGTAATGAATATTCACGGGGTTGCTCCCAATAATCGTTTTGTTGCCGTGAAAAAAGTAGCCGGCTCCAAATATGGTAACAACACTTTGCGCAAAAATGTAACCGAAAACAAAAATAACCCTTCGCAGGTTTCCTATGCAACGTACAAAATTAATGGCCTCGGCTCCGGTTTTTATATTATAGCAAACGTCTTCGAGAATGCAAAGAATGCAAACCGTTTTGTAAAAACGCTGAATGAACAAGGTTTAAATGCCAGCTATTTTATCAATCCAGAAAACAATTTCAGGTACGTGTACCTCAAAAAACACGAAACCTGGGGCAATGCCTTAACCTCATACTATTCCAAACTAAACGATTCGTATGACGATCAAATGTGGATCATGCGAGTTAAACCAAATACCAACAGTTAAAATGACCTCAAATTTCCTAAAAACAATTCTATGCCTTATCGGCATATGGTTCATCAGCGCTTATGGTCAAGCTCAAGAAGTTCCCTTTACCCCAAGGCTAAATGATAATGGGAATACCTATATCAATATAAAAGGAGATTATACTTTTCTTTCAAATAGTGTAATGAACAGTGTCTCTGATGGCCACGATGTAAACACGCCATACAATGGAAACGGGAGTAACAATAATCTTCACGTGGAATATGTAGACATCGATTCTGACCTTAGTACTTTCAATTCAAGCAGTTCTAACCTCACCATGCCCAGCTGTTCCCAAATATATTGGGCGGGATTATACTGGGCCGGTAACTATGATGTAGAGCGCGATGGTGATCACCGTAGCCGATATGAGAGCGGCTATACGGATGATGCTAACCATTACGATGTCACCCAGGTTAAACTTAGAGTGCCTGGTAGTTCTACCTACATAGATCTTCAAGCCGACACCGCTGCTGATCCTGTTGGTGAAGAGGATGACATTATTGTAGATGGATACAACACATTGCCCAATGATCCCTATGTTTGTTACAAAAATGTAACCAGCATACTTCAGGGTCTTGCCGATCCAACTGGAGACTACTTTGTTGGCAACGTTAGAGGAACAAGAGGAGCTACAACATATGGTTGCGCCGGGTGGACTTTGGTCGTTATCTATGAAAACCCTACGCTTACGGGAAAATATATTTCCGTTTTTGATGGTTATGAAGGCATCACCACGCAATCTGGTAACAGTACAGCCGATATTACAGTTTCAGGTTTTAACACCATTCCAACCGGACCTGTAAACGCAAGGATTGGTGTAAGTACACTTGAAGGTGAAAGCTCTTTGGATGGGGATACTTTTGGTATTGTTTCGAACAGCAGTTCTTCCTTTACCGATATTACAAATTCTGCCAATCCTGACGACAATTTCTTTAATTCAACCATTACAGATGATGGTGCCAACGTTGCGTCAAGAAACATAAATAGCACCAATGCCATTGGTTTCGATTCAGATGTCTTTGACTTAAACAACCCGAGCAATAGTATCATTGACAATGGTGATACCAGTGCCACTTTGAGACTGGGAACGGACGGCGATTGGTTTGCTTCTTTTTTGACCACCTTTGGTGTTGAAATTATAGAGCCGGACATTGTTCTAGAGAAAAAAGTTGAGGACATTGGGGGTAGCGACATTACCGGGCTAGGCGTTAATTTAGGGCAACAATTAGATTACGTGCTCTCCTTTGTGAACACAGGAAATGACGACGCAACCAATTATACGATACGAGATATTCTTCCCATAAATGTGACCTTGGATGAAACCACCTTAACACTTCCAGGTGTTGGTGATGGCGACCCAACCAATGACGTTACCTATACCTATGACCCCACTACAAGAGAGGTCGTCTTCTCTATCCCTGATAGCTATGTGCAACAAGGAGATCCCATTTCCGAAATTAGGATGAGGGTACAAGTTGCAGAAAATTGTTTTGACTTTGTTGACGCCTGTACCGATATTATTGAAAACTTGGCCTATTCAACCTATGAAGGCGTCATCAATGACAACCAAATCAGTGATGACCCTAGTGTCTCAGATTTTGATGATTGTGGATTTACCACTCCCGGTGCCAC
>JBDWSS010000057.1:0-5715 GCA_039985375.1 Flavobacteriaceae bacterium | reverse complement strand
CGCCATGAGCAATATTACCCCCAATTGTTCCTACATTGCGCACCGAAGGATCGGCAATGAGCTTAGTAGCATCGGAAAAAATAGGATACTTTGTTTTACAGAGTTGTGAATGTTCAATTTCAGTTTGGGTGGTCAACGCCCCAATTTTGAGCAGACCGTCCTCTTCTTTAATATAAGAGAGGCCTTCAATTTTACTAATGTCAATAATGTGACCAGGGGTTGCAAAACGCAATTTCATCATGGGAAGAAGACTATGCCCCCCAGACATGTATTTTGCATCCTCCCCAAATTCTGTCGACAGTTCAAAGGCTTGAGCTAAAGTGGTCGCCTTATGATACGAAAAACCAGCTGGAATCATTTATTATTGTATTTAAGTTAGTTAAAAGAGGTAGGTTACTGCTCTGTAATATATTTATTTTTTTATATAATTCATATTAATGGTTGGTTAAATATATGTATATAGTAATTATTTATAATTATTTTTAATTATTCTCAATAATTGATTTATCCGTTTCAGCTTAATTTTGAAATCAACCGCACCAAAAGACAATGAGTAATCCTATCTATCTTGATAATAATGCCACCACCGCATGTGATGATCGAGTGTTGGAGGTTATGCTACCATTTTTTAAGTCTGCATTTGCCAATCCTTCAAGTAACCATGCCTTAGGTTGGTTAGCCCGAGATGCGGTTGATAAAGCAACAAAGGATATAGTGGAAACTTTGGGAATTCTTCCTGACGAATTGATTTATACCTCAGGAGCCACAGAGAGTATAAACATGGTGCTAAAAGGGGTTTATAAAAAATATAAGACTAAGGGCAATCATATTATTACGCTCAAGACAGAACACAAAGCTGTACTTGATGTCTGTGAACAACTGTCTAGAGAAGGTGCAAGAATTACCTATCTTGATGTGGACCAAGACGGCCTAATAGGTTTAGAACAATTGGAACATGCCCTAACCCCTGAAACCATTTTAGTATCCGTTATGTTGGTAAACAATGAAACAGGGGTTATACAACCCTTGGAAGCCATTGCGGCGCTAACAAAACCCTTGGGAACACTGTTGTTCTCCGATGCGACCCAGGCTCTAGGAAAGCTAAGATTGGATAGTTTTTTTAAAACTGTTGATTTTGCCTGCTTTTCAGGTCATAAGTTATATGGTCCAAAAGGAATTGGGTTTACATACTGTAATAGCAAAAATGATATTTTACCCTTAGCAAGTTTTATTCAAGGGGGGAGACAACAAAAAGGAATGCGTGGAGGAACTTTGAACACTCCCCTTATAGTTGGTTTGAGCAAGTCTATTCTTTTGTGTTATGAACGCTTTGACGTGGAACAAAAGACCATAAAAAAACTAAGGGATTCGTTGGAAAAAGGAGTTTTGGAAATAGAACAAACTACCTTAAATGGGCATAAGGAAATGCGGGTAGCGGGCACTTGCAACATTTCCTTTGGTTTTATTGATGGACCAAACCTTCTACGTGCTTTGAGTTCCAGGTTGGCTATTTCCAACGGTTCAGCTTGTAATTCAGCATCTATAACCCCTTCCCATGTACTTAGGGCAATGGATGTTAAACCAGATTTGGCGCATGCTTCCCTTCGTATGGGAGTTGGGCGCTATACTACTGAACAGGACATAAATAAGGCTATCGCTATAATAACAAGGGAAGTGCATATGCTAAGGCAAGAAAATATTCTTTGGGAGTTAAGAAACAAAGCTTAATGGCGCTGGTGTATGGGTCCCATCTTTTTGCGGAGCATTCCTCCCATTTTCCCCGAAAAAACCGTTAAGATTTCGGCGAATATACTCGTTGCTATTTCTTCCGGAGTATTAGCGCCTATTTCTAAACCACATGGCGCAAAGATGCGATTTTGGTTTTCTTTGGTTATCTCAAAACCATTCGCTGTAAAGTCTTTTATCATTTTTTCGAAACGCTTCCGAGGCCCTAAAGAAGCAATATAAGGTGCAGGGCTTTCCAATACGGATTTTAAATTGGTAATGTCAGTATTATAATCATGTGCCATTAAAATCACAGCTGTTCTATCATCTAACTTGGGACGTTGTTCTGCATCCTTTAAATAAAAGTTTTTTACAGATCTTAATTTTTCCTTTTTCAATTTTTGCACATTGCCAACCAAACTCACCTCCCAATCCAAGACTTTGGCAAACGAAAGCATAGGATATACATCATAATTATCTCCATAGATTGCCAAGTGAAATTGTGGGGGAATCAATTCTATCAACACAGCTAGTTTTACGTTACCGCTGGTGTAAACAAATGTTTGGGAACGTTTTTTTTCCAATACCTTGCTTAGGTTTTCCAAAACAAAATTAGCAAACTCTTTATTGTTACAATGTTCTAAAGTTTGGTTCTCAATATCCAGATAGAATGCATCACCAAGTTTCATATCTTCCATTCCTCCCTGAAAATCGGTAATGGTAACAATACAATGTGCTTTCCTTTCCTTGACACACTTCTCAAGGATGGTTATCTGCCTGCCTTGATCGGAAATAGGGGAAATGAGCACATCAATGACCCCATTACATCCAAGCCCTACTCCTATTTGGTTTTCATCATCCTTTGAAGTGTCATAGGTGACAATGGATGGTTCTTGTTTTAGAATTGCTATTTGGGAACGCTGTAAGGCATCTCCCTCCAGACAACCACCACTGATTCCCCCTTCAAAAACACCAGATTCAAAAACCAACATGCGGGCACCTTCCCTTCGGTACGAAGATTCTTCAACTCTTACCACTTGGGCAATCGCAGCTTTTTCACCATTGGTCTTTTGCGATTGGTAAAGTTGAATTATTGATTTAATTTCCTTCATTAAGACATCATAACTTTGTTGTATCCTAAAATACTACATTAATTTGTTATCTTGAACTTTCGTTCGGCATCAGCAAATTGATTAGGCCGAAATCTGCTATGAAACTACAGGATACATTTGATAGAACAATCGATTACGTGAGGATTGCGGTAACGGATCGTTGCAATCTCCGATGCTTTTATTGTATGCCTAAGGAAGGTATTCCCTATGAACCCAAACGGCATTTGCTCAGTTATGAGGAAATTGGTCGTTTGTTGAAAGTTTTAGGGGATTTGGGATTTAAAAAAGTACGTTTTACCGGCGGGGAACCTTTTCTTCGAAAAGATTTCATGAAATTATTAGAAAATACAGCTCAATTAAATGATTACAAATCCATTCACATTACTTCAAATGGGACCTTGCTACAAAAACACATTCCTAAACTAAAAGAATTAGGAATTACCAATATCAACCTTAGTATTGATTCTTTAAATAAAGAACGATTTCATAAAATAACACGTCGTGATGATTTTGATAAAGTGATGCGGACTTTTCATATGTTAATCGACCATGGGTTTAAAATTAAACTCAATGCGGTCATTATGAAAGGTATCAATGAGCAAGATATTATCCCTTTGGCAGAACTTGCCAAGGACTACCCTGTAGATGTTCGTTTTATTGAAGAAATGCCTTTTAACGGAGGCTACAAAGAAAATTTAGAAATGTACTCCGCTCATGATATTCATTCAGATTTAAAAGCTCATTATTCTAAATTGGAAAGTCTACCTAGTGAACATGGAGATACGGCTAGCTTGCTTTCAGTAAAAGGATACAAAGGTAATATTGGTCTAATCGCAGCATTCTCAAGAACCTTTTGCAATACTTGTAACCGTCTTCGTATTTCTTCAAAGGGAGAAATCAAAAGTTGCTTATATGATGATGGAGTTTTTAATATTCGTGATTATATGCGTTCTGGAGTTTCGGATGAAGAGCTCGCTGAGAAGTTCCGTGAAATTGTACGTTTAAAGCCAAAGAATGGTTTTGAGGCTGAAAAACTGCGAAAGACCCCACAAAAAGCAATGCAAAGTATGAGCAGTATAGGTGGTTAATATGGATAATACTTTTATACCCTACCAAAAGGCACTTGAAATTTTAGAATTCAACAAAGGAGATTTTCCTATTGAATCTAGACGTATAGAAGATTGTATTGGTTGTTTTCTTGCTGAGGACTTGATTGCTGATCGCGATTTTCCTCCTTTTGACAGAGTCACTATGGATGGTATTGCGATTATTTATTCCGAATTTGAATCTGGTGCCAGAGAATTTCAAATAGAAGATACGGCTGCAGCAGGTACTCCTCAAAAAACACTTGTAGAAGCTTCAAATTGTATCGAAGTAATGACGGGAGCTATAATGCCCAAAGGTGTTGACACCGTTATCCGTTATGAAGATCTTACTATTAAAGATGATATTGCAACTATTAACTTGGATGCTCTGAATCACAAGCAGAACGTCCATTTCAAAGGAATGGATATCGCATTAGGAACTATAATAGTGCCTAAGGGAAGACGTCTCTCAAGTGCTGAGATAAATATTGCAGCAGCTGTCGGAAAAGATTTGGTTAACGTACGGCAATTGCCAAGAGTGGTGATTTTTTCAACGGGTGACGAATTGGTTGCTGTACATGAAACCCCTAAGCTCCATCAGATTCGTAGATCCAATGTCTTTGGGATTCAAGCAACACTGCAAGAATGGGGAGTTTCCGCTGAATTAAAACATTTAGCTGATGACAAAGAAGAAATGCTGAAAGTCATTTCAAAAGCATTGGAAGACTACGACTTATTTATATTCACCGGTGGTGTTTCAAAAGGAAAATTTGATTACTTGCCAGATGTACTTGAAGCATTAGAAGTTACCAAACACTTTCACAAAATTCAGCAACGACCTGGAAAACCTTTTTGGTTTGGCAGCAATACCAATGGTAAAAAGATTTTTGCATTACCGGGCAATCCTGTTTCTTCATTTGTCTGTGTATACATGTATTTAAAGTTTTGGATTCAGAAATCTTTGGGGGTCAAACCTGAAATACTATATGTAAAACTTAAAAACGATGTTTTCTTTAAGCCGGATTTGGTTTATTTCTTGGAAGCTACATTAGAAAGTGAGTCTGATGGCAGTTTAATTGCAAATGCAATCAAAGGAAACGGATCTGGAGATTTCGCAAATCTTGTAAAAACCGATGGATTTTTAATATTACCGCAAAATAAAACTAAATTTTTTGCGAATGAGGTGTATCCTTTCGTATCTTATAGAGCGAAATGGTAATTGCCTTCAATGGAAATAACTAAGACAAGCTGTTGTAAAAATAAAATGTATCCTCCGAAAAAGATAGAGGCTGCTAATGGCTCAATGTCTTTTCTTTCTACAATTCTCTTAATACTTATTCCCAAATGCCCACTTTGTATGACAGCCTATATGAGCGCAATGGTATTATTTTTTGATATTGAATATACTACTTTGGTTCCTGTGCTATTGCACACAAAACCGGTCATGGGATTTCTCATTATTATCATGATTCTTATGAATAGAAAAGACAAACGAACAATAACGTCTCTTGCAATCTCAAGCATAGCATTAACGTTTTTGATACTAAAAACCTATTACGCCTCTGCTCTATTTATGCCTGATTGGGTTGTTTATATCGCTTTTATTTTTGCTATTTGGTACAATGGAAATTTTCAATACTTCTATAGATTTCTTCGTAGGGGAAAATCAAATAATATAAGAACAACCAAAGGCTTATTGAGCGAAGAACGCTAGTCCCAGTCCATTGTTAAGAAGTACTCTAATACCCACAAAGAGAACCAATATTGAAGTAATTAATTTAATTGTTCTGGCG
>JBDWSS010000056.1:0-28530 GCA_039985375.1 Flavobacteriaceae bacterium | reverse complement strand
TTTATGGTTATAGCTTCGGTAACCCTTAAACCACAATCGAGCATTAATAATATTATGGCTTTGTGCTTAATGTTTTTCATGCTGCCAACAATGGCGTTGGCCTCGTCCTTGCTTATATAGTGAAATTGTTTTACCGTCATTGCCATAGGTTAATGGTTTAGGGGTGCTGCACCGGCCTTAGGTTATTGATGAATGATAGCAGTCTTTTGAAAAACATTGTATTCTTTTTATACGACATGAACGGGACATTGATTTTAATAAGCATTGCATTTTCATAATCATTGACCAATTTTTCAATGTCGAAAAAGTTGGTATCGGAATTGCTTGTTAAGCATATAATTGATGGTTGGTGCAATAAATCGGCAACGCTTTTGATGTCTCTGGAATTCAACTCAACGAGGTCGTTGTTGTTCAAAAAATGGGTTTTGCCACTTCCTTGTGGCCCGCTTAGATAGATTATTGTTTTCATATAGGTTAGGTCTTGATTTGGGTTTATGTATTGGTTAGGATTCTTTTAAATTGGCATGTATTTTAAATATTCTCGATCGTTCAATTGCCATGTAATGATTTTATCGGAATTGAAATCGTCAACGATAGGAATGGACTTGGCAAATTCCAATGCTTTCTCAAAATCTTTTCCTTTTTTACCAAATCTCGCATACATTCTTAACTCTATACAAGTAAAGGAGACTGCATCCTTTAAACTCCATAGGCCATTTGGAATACAGTCTGATAGTTTTTCTAAGTAGTCCGCAAGATTTTTGATTTCTTCTTTGTTCATGATATCATCTTTTAATTGAACTTTAGTGATATACTTCCTCTTGACCGTTGCGAACCATAAAATTGTTCACACAATTTCCACATATACATTCGTGTTGTTTTTCTTTTCCTAAATAAAGTGCACTAGGGCTATGATAAAAAGTAATTTTGCAACTCTCACAGCTATAAGTACCATAGTCCGAATACAAGCTGTTTTGAAAAAAATAAAGATGTGCACTATAAGTACTATCAAATTTCTCTTTGGCAGCAGCTTTACGCTTATTTATTCTCTCCACATACTCTTCAGCAGATTCTTCAAACCATCTTCGACCCTCGCCAAACTTGTCGCCACCCCTTTTTAAAGCAAAAATTAAAGGACTCATTCTACGGCATACATCACGATAGAGCTTATAGGAATCCCAATGAAAATCGATAGTGTCGGATTTTCTAGCACGATTATATTTTTTATAGTGGTGTTCTGACTTTGTAATAAGGCGTTTATAAAGACCTATTGCTTTTTCAACCTTTGGATTAACTTCTATTTCCATCTTTTATTTAGTATTTACATTTAACATTTTCATGGGTTTTTATCGATTAAGTTTATGCGGGTTGGAAGGTGAGATATCAACTTCATCAAATTCTGTTACTTCAATTTGATTGATGTATGCTTTTTCCAAAAACTCGCGTAACATTGCATGTGCAATGAAATCATAGGGGGTTCCGAACGTTCTATAGTATTCGTACAAGTGGGCAAGGCAATGATTGAAGGCTTTTTTTTGTTGTGTGCTGATTTTGGGAATGCTCATAATTATTTCATTTTTTTGATTTTCTACTTACCATCTTACCTAAGTCAGTGTTTATAGGAGTTGAGGGCTTTTTTAGTTCTTACCGGTATCTTACCAATCTTACCTTATTTTTATATAAATCACTGATGTTTAGATATATATGTATTTGAGGTAACTAGGGTAACTTTAGGGTAACTTGGATTTGGGTTACTTACCATAGGTGTTATTTGTTTATTTATAGGGTTTTTGGCTGTATTGGGTAATTTGGGTAACTTCATTTTTAGATTTGGTTATTTTATTTTTTGTGCCCTTCTTTTTCGCATCTCGTTAAAGAATTCTTCATCTGGGGTTTGGTACTGTGAAACTGGCGCAGGAAATAGGGCATGAGGATTGACGTAGTACCCGTAAACTCCACGACCTGAATGTTTTATTTTGTCATAGCCCAAAGCGCTCAGAGCTTTGCCAATTTGTACTTTGTTAAGACGGATTCCCAAGGGCTGTAGATGGACAAGTACATCGGTTGCGGTCATAAACTCACTTTGTCCGTTTGTTGGGTGTTCAAAATATTTGGAAATCATTTCTTGTTCTGTGGAGAGGATGGAATACATACTGTTTCTATCTTCATTTGCTTTTATGTCTTCTAGGGACAGTTCGCAATCAAAGTTTGAGTTTGCCAATGCCAATGCTTGAGACCACAGATTATTGATATTTATTTCTTCTGAGTATTTAAAGTTTATTTGTCCTGTCAATTCAAAACAGAGCCATCGTACGGATCCGGTTTCATCGTTTAGAAACGATGTCATGTTTGTTGATCCAATAAAACTGCATACCCTAGGGAGAATGGAGTTTTTACGATCGTAGGGCAATCTTTCGTTGACCACGGTCTTGGAGAAATAAGACTTTAGACTGTTTATTTCTTTCCTGGATAATACGGCCAGTTCATCCAGATTAATCAGGAAGTTTTTACAAAGTAGTATCCTGGCATCTTTGTCATTGGATATATCCTCGGCTATGTATTTGGATAGGGCAGGGGGACAAAGGAAACGACACCATGTGGACTTGCCTGAAGATTGTCCTTTATGGACCAATACAAATGCCTGTTTATTGAAATAGGATTCGTTGTAAACGCACTTTACCGTGCGCACGCACCATTTTCGAAAATGGTAAACGAATTGCTCTTCGTCCTTTGTATTTACATAGCGACACAGCTGCGCTATATAGTCTATTTTTCCATCCCATTTAGGCAATGAATTGAAGTAATGCTTTAAGGGATTGTAGTGTGGCACAAAATCGCTCTTAAGGATGGCCAATAGGTTATTGATACTGCATTTGATGCCTTTTTTTTGAAGTTCGATAAACAGACTATTCTCATTTAAGGATTGCCAGTTTGTTGTTCCTTTTTTACAGCATTCTATATCCAAGGCAACTTCGTTATAACGGAACTTGTAGAATTTGTCCAGATATTCTTCTGTTTCATGAAATATGGTAGTGCCCTTGGTCCGGTCTTCTTGGTTTGCTTCTCGAACTTCTTGGGCTTCTTTGAAGATTTCCTGAAAATCTTCTTTTTGGTATGCTTGGAAATAGTCTGCTATATCATTGTATTCTTGGGGCAAATGGATGGGAGTGAGGCCATGTTTTTCGGCTGCCCGTGATTGGGCTTTTTGTCCTGGTTCATCATTGTCGTAACAAATGAAAAGGTTATTTGTCCTTGCTTTTAACAGGTCTATTTGCTCAGGGGTTATGTAATGGTTTTCACTACGGAAGGAGATTGAATGGAATCCGTTGGCATTGAGTATTAAACAGTCTTTTTTACCTGCTGCTATGATAATATGGTCGCATTGGTCTGGAATCTGTTCTAACCCGAATATGTTGTTTTGAGAGAGTTGATTGTAGAAGAATTTTTTATTTTTTTCTTGCTTGGGAATGTACAGTTCAACGTTAGAACCTACGGGGTAAATGAAACCGATGACCCCAGGGAACAGTTTTATTTTTGTAATCTTCTCTTTACTGGAATTCCAGTATTCAAACTTATCCAAGGCCTGTACGTTGTATTTTTTGAGAATCTCCGGGGTTACGTTCCAGTTGTTCTGGTTCCAATAGCTTAAATGTTTTTCTTCCAGTTTTTTAGGGGTATAGTTGAAGTGGCCATGATTGGTTTCTAGATTGCATTCCTTGGTAATCAGTTTTAGTATTTCATGGAATTGTGTTTGGCAATCAAGTTGGTTGAGATCGGCAACCAATTGGAAACAATCACCTTGTTTTCCTGTACTGAAACATTTGTAGGTTCCGTTTTTATAGAGTTTAAAACTTGGATTTTTATCCGCGGTAAATGGGCTGGATATGTTATTATTGGGAAATTGCTGGAGCTTTAGAAACTTTAGAAAAACTTCCTGTTGTGAAATTTGACTTAATATGTCGTTTTTAGTCATGCTGATAGGCATTAAGTTTATGGCGTAGACTTGCCAATTGTGTAAGTTCTGGGAGGTTGTGAGGGGTATTTATTTTTTTCTGGAGGTTTTGAATCCTTATGTCTAAAGCGTTTATTTTCTTATCAAGAATCGCAATGGATTTTAGGTAATCTTGCTGAAATTTCAACCAACTTTCGAGGTTTATCTTGTTGTTATGATATTGTGCTTTTTTAAGGTGGTAGAGCTGGTTATTGATTTCGAAGTTTTGAAGGTCGTATTGAAGGGAGGATAAATCCAGTTTAATATTAAGGTATTGGTTTTCAATACTTAATAGCTTGTTGTTTAAACTAGATTCTAGGGATTCTTTAAGGCGTAAAATCTCAATTTCATTGCGCTTTTTTTGTTGTGCGTATTGAGCAAATGTGTTCAGGGAAATTGAGACATTGAAGGAGTTTTGATCCAGGTCGTAATTTATGGATGGTAATAGATTTAGCCAGGCGAAAGAATTCTTGTTTTTGGTAGAGTTTAAAAGTGTGTCAATTTCAAAACTTCTATTTTTTTTATAGTGTTCTAAAAAGTTGTCTTGATTGAATTTAGATGTGGTAATATTTTGTGCCGAAATATTACATAATGTTGTTAAAATTATGATCTTGGTAGTAATAGCACAATTCATTGATATAGAGTTTCTTATCCAAATATTGCTCTATATTTAGTGTACTATAATTTATATTATGTAAAATAGAGTTTAGTATTACCAATATATAAATCGATACACTCCTCATATTATATCATTCTGGTTATCTCATTAGTTGTATTGAATTCTTCAACCATACTTTCAATGGTTTCATAATACTCTTGAGCTACAGGAGACGTTCTTAAAGACTCAGCCGTTTCCAAAACCTGCAGACTGGACTCATTGGCATTCCGTTCTTTTACATGATATTCTTCTCCATTTTCCACTTTGTAAAACCCATAGCGCTGATAAAACCGTCCATGCCTGGCATCGCAATTAACTACCGCGTGTTTGCTGCCAATACAGGTTAATACATAGATAACAAGGGCACACTCGGTAAGAAACTTGGCCTTTCCGAATCCTTGAGCATTTTCAAATAGCACTAACCTACTTACTTCTACCATCTTTTCGTTTTTGGCATTATAGACATCGTAGAATTGTCTTATGGGACCTGGGACTTCTGGGTAACTGATAAATGGAAATTCCGGATACTCTAAATTTTCAATATTTTTCAGGCTGTGCTTGTTGGCACAAAAAACATTGTACCTGCAGCCTATGTTAAAAACGGCTTCTTGGTATACTTCCGTTTTGGGATATATGACCCGTAGGAAGCCTCCTGGCTCATCTTCGCAGTATAGCCCAAAATGCCTGGACTGCAAATCGTAAATATCAATATCTATTTTATGGGGATTGAGGTTTAGAAAATTCTTCATGGGGCTGTTCAGGTATTTGTTGTACCTGAGCTCCATGAATTTGATAAGTTCCTCTTCATCATGTAATTCCCTAAACGTAAACTTTTTCAATGAGGTCTTCATGTATTAATATTTTATTTTACCCAGTCGGATTAATTTGGTTTCTACTAGGATTGTAACAAGTTTGCTACCTTAACTAATTGAAGGTTGAATCTGCGGTAAAACCGCATTTAGGCTCAAGGGGTCTTTTCGTTCCTCTTGGTGTGTAAAAAGGGTTTACAAAGCTTTTTAAAGAGTTTTGCTAGGAACAGCGGTTTGCGTGGATTTTTCAGTTGGTTTGTAATTGTCATGTTATAAGGTTTAGGGTTAACATTTAGGTCTTTGAGCGTACTTTAAAATTTACTCGAGACGAAATTACCTATGCGCTGAGCGCAGTAACATAGACAATTGTTCGTTTTGCATGGATATTTTTACCGTAATAAACAAAACGGTTTGGTACAGTAGACTAACGGGAAAACCTCCCCTTGCAAGATAAAACGGGAGCCTTGGGGTTAGGCCGAAATAAAGTGCTGAAATCCACGTCATAACACTACATGTGATGACAGTTAAGAGTGTTCCAGTGCGCTATTCAACGCCAGGAGCGGAAAAGAAATTGATAGGGTTGGAAACCGGAGTCCATGTCTATATGATGAAACAATTCAAGAAAAAAACTGCGTGTGGTAGTTGAAAAACGTGTTGCTATCCAAGAGAAGTTTGGAAAACGACTGTTTCTGGAACGCAAGGGTGCACTCCACTATTCAAAGGAGAAAATGTTTTATGACTGTTTATATTGAATCAGGACATAATGAGCACAGGAACATTCCGTTTACGAAATTGATAATTTATTAGTGAAATTCTTTAAGCAATCCTTGTAATCGCTCCCAAGAATTTTTATCGGCTTCAGCATTGTACTCAAACGGTAAGCTAAATTTTTCACCATTGAAATTGGCCTCCTTACTTGTAAAACTATGCTTTACCCCTGGATACGAAATATACTCGTATTGGGCTCCTACAGAATCCATGGCGGCTTTAAAGGCAAGGATAGATTCGGAGCTTATAAAGGGATCATCCGCCCCATTGCATACCAAAACCTTTGCTTTAAGGTCACTGCTGGGCATTACGGGCAGTTGTACCCCACTGTGAAAGGCCGCAACAGCGGCTAAATCTGCACCTGTATTGGCCATGGTCAAGGCCACACTCCCACCAAAACAGTACCCTATAGCGGCTATTTTTTCACCATCTACCGATTCTTGCTTTCTTAAAAGCTCCAGAGCAGCGTTAAAGCGTGCCTTTGCCTCGGGCAGGTTTGTCATTACACTCATGGCAAACTTCCCCGCATCATCCGGATGGCTGGCCTGTTTACCATCACCATACATATCTACCGCCAATGCGGTATACCCCAATTCCGCCAACATATCTGCACGCTCTCTAACATAGGCATTATGTCCCCACCATTCATGTACGATAAGTATTCCGGGACGCTTTTCAAGTTGATTTTCATTAAAGGCCAAATATCCTTTTAAGTTTGTGGTATCGGATACATAGGCAATCTCCTCCCCTTTCACTTTTACAGGGAGCATCTCCGTTGCTTGTTCCCCAGTATTTTTGTTTTCCGTTTTTGTTTTACAGGATATAAGAAAAATTACGCAAAAGAAGGGCAAAATTAAGGCAAGTTGTCTCATGGGTCATATTTTAAGATGGACTTAAAGATAACCAAAAGAAGCAGAATTTTGGATACCATAAGGCTCCTCCTTTAAAATAAATGCTTTAATTTTTTTACGAGTTTTACAGGAATATTGTAAGGTGCGTATCTAATGGGAATATCGATCCAATTGGGCTTTTTAATAATAGCCTTTTTATAAGAGAACAGATCAAAGGAATGTTTGCCGTGGTATCCCCCCATACCAGACTGCCCTACCCCACCAAACGGTAGGTTCTTATTGGCAATCTGCATTACAACATCGTTGATAACGCCTCCACCAAAGCTATTGCAGTTTAGCATACGCTTTTGAAATTTGGTATTGGTGGAAAATACATAGAATGCCAAGGGGTTTTTATGGCGAACGATATATTGTCCAATTTCTGCTTCTGAGGTATAAGCGAGGATAGGAAGAATAGGGCCAAAAATTTCCCCTTGCATTAAATCACTTTCCCAATCAGGTTCGTCTACCAAAGTAGGCGCTATAAATCGTTCCACATCATTATGAGAGCCACCATACAAGATGGTTTGGTCGGCCAACTTGTCTTTTAACCCTTTGTAATGCGCATCCGTTACAATACGGGCAAAATCTGCAGATTTTTCAATGTTTTCACCATACAGTTTACGTATGTAATATTGCAACTCTTTAACAAAAGTGTCTTTAACAGACGCGTGCACCAAAATGTAATCCGGGGCAATACAGGTTTGTCCCGCATTAAGGAATTTTCCCCATACAATGCGTTTTGCCGCCAGCTTAATCGATGCCGTGGCATCTACGATACAAGGGTTTTTTCCACTAAGCTCAAGAGTCACTGGAGTAAGATGTTCCGCAGCACATTTGTATACAATTTTACCTACTCTGGAACTGCCCGTAAAGAAAATATAGTCCCATTGGGCTGTCAATAGTTCTTGGGAAACCGAAACACCCCCTTCAACAACACTTACATAATCTCTCGGAAAGACAGTGGTAATTATTTTATGCAATAGCGCCGATGTATTTGGACTTAGCTCAGAAGGTTTTAAAACCACGGTATTTCCTGCGGCTAGCGCTCCTATCAAGGGAGACATTGACAGCAAAAAAGGGTAGTTCCAAGGAGCAATGATCAACGTATTACCATATGGTTCACTATAAATCCAATCGGAGGACGGAAAGTTTGCCCAAGTGAATCCAGCTTTTGTAGGGTCACTCCAAAAACTCAAATTTTTTATGGCATGCCTGAGTTCTGATAACACAAGTTGTGTCTCCGTGGCAAGCGCCTCAAACCGTGGTTTTCTAAAATCAGCATATAAAGCATCACAGATGGCGTCCTCATTGGAAACCAACTCTTCTTGCAGTTTTTTCAGGTATTTTTTTCGAAACCTTATCTCCTTTGTCCGCTGCTTTTCAAAGAATGCCCTTTGCCGTTGTACCAAATCCTCAACCATAAATACCGGTGTTTTTCTAATGGAAATCCCAACCTATACTACAAATATAGGTTTTGCCGAGGAATGACATTTTTATGAAAGGTGTATAAAAAAGCACCGGAATAAACCGGTGCTTGCCATAAGGTATTAAAAATTCCTTTATAGAGTTACCTCTGCCGTATTTCCGTTGGGCAAAGTAATGGTAGCAAGATTGTCGCAGGTTTCATCACCAAAATCCACTGCAATGGTGAAACCATTCTTATCAACATCCATACTTCCACTGGTTAGATGTTCACAGGTTAGGGTACCTGTAAGATCCGATGTGGTCTCAACCATATAGCTATCTCCATCTACCTGGACGTGCCAGGTGCCGGAGATACTAAAATAACTGGTCTCTAAAGTGTCTCCAAAGGTAAATCCAAAAGTTTTGGTTCCGTTTTCAGTAATGATACTTTCATCTTCATCTTCTACAGCCATGTTACTGATTACCGTAAAGGAAATTGTGGCTTGCCCTACATTGGTGTTCAAGGTGTAGTCTCTGGTTCCGTTAAGCTTTAAAGTACCTACATAAAAGTCAACATAGGTGGCTGTGAATGCTGCGCTCTCATTTCCAACGTCATAGGTCACGGTTAATGTACCATTAATGTTTTCAGTGCCATTAAGCACACAATTGTTAAATATTGCTGTGTAACCGGTATCAGAATACTCCACGGTATAGCAGTCATTAGATTTATTCGTTGTTTTGCCTGCTGTGGTGTTTGCTGAAAAAATATCAGCCAAAGCGCTATCAACGGCTCCTGCAGCCTCATCGGTTTCCAAGATGGTTTGGAGTTCTGTCTGCGTAAGTTCCACATCGTTGCCATATGAATTTGCATCTTCACTACATGCGTTAAAAAGAAGCAAGCTAAGACCTAAAAAGGTAATTTCGGTCAGTCTTTTCATGATACTAAAGTTATTGGGTTATGCTGCAAAAACGGAAAGCCATAGACTTTAGTACCTAATTTTTTAACTTATCGATGAAATACATCTCCATATATGGTATCCAAATATTAGGAAATCATCATTATAGGGATTCAACTATTTCTGTTTGGGTTGTATTGAATTGCATGCGTTTTCCAGACCAATACGAAGCGGCTGCCAAATGGGACGGTTTCACCGCGTTCAGGCCAACATCAATGGGCGCAGTAAGCTTTGCTCCTGTTTTAATGGCATCAAAAAAGTTTTTGACATGGGCAAAGGTTAGGTTTTCATTATTTTCGAATATCACGGGCTTTCCCTTATGTGGGGTGTAGATGTAACCCGCCCTGAAAAGTTCCAACCGACCTTCCGTGCCATGAAAAAGAACCGAGTCGTGTTGGTTTATTACGGGCATAACGCTGCATTCAAAGGTAAAGTTCCAACCTCCTTTGTATTGAATAATGGTATTTACCGTATCCGGATTGGTTCTACCATCTTTTAAATGATAAATACCCCCCGTTGTAACCGCATTTAAGGGATCGGTATCATCCATCATCCATTGTGCTACATCACCCCAATGGGTTAAAAGGTCCGATAGTATTCCGGTACCATATTCCTTATAATGCCGCCAGCCATCATATCTGGGCCAGTGGTAATCCATTTTTGGGGAGGGTCCAAGGAAGGTATTCCATTTAAAGTTTTCGGGCATGGGCTGTTGCGCTAACTGCCGTCTTTGCCAGCCAAAATTGCTCCATACGGCTCGGACAAATACCATATCCCCCAACTTCTTTGAACCTCCAAAGAATTCTTCTTTTACTCTTTGATACATTTGTCCGCTACGTTGTTGGGTTCCGGTTTGACAGACAACATTACTATGGGCAACTGCTTTTTTTAATATGGATCCCTCATTGTAGTGCAAGGTTACCGGCTTTTCGAGCAGTAAATGCTTTCCTGCAGCCAATATTCGGATTGCGTAATTTTTGTGCAAATGGTCTGGTGTGGCCAGGAGTACTGCATCAACAGCATCATTTCCCAATACCTCGTCCAAGGAGTAGGTCATTGGAATTTTACCTAAGCCTAAATAATCTGTTGTTCGTTGTACCTGCTCATCCCAGACATCACAAAATACAATAGGCTTTACCTGATTTGTCTTTAGCATTTCTCCAAGCACCCATCTACCGCGTCTCCCCGCTCCCACCACGGCAATATTAATCTTATCATTGGATCCAAGAATATTTCCATAGGACGCAGCAGTTATGGCAGCGGCCCCGGTTCCTATAATAAAATCCCTTCTTTTCATAGTACCTAGAATTATTCGCTTATTGCATTGGCATGTAGCAATTCCATGCCAATGGATGTTCTGGGTTTAAAACCTTTCCAATTTCCGGTGTTCGCGTCCGGTTCAAGGTTTAGGTAATCCACATAATCCATATCTTTTAAATATATTCCTAAAAAGGCAGTGATAAAATGTTGGTTAATGTTATTGATACGACGCATATCCCAAACGGAATCGGCATATCTCAGGTATTCATCAATATGCAGTCCTTGCTTCATGGTATCATGTGTAGGAGGGTTCGGGGCCACATTGTGCCTCGCATTTATATAGGTAAGCAAGTAGCGCTCGCTATTAACGGCTCCTTCGTAGATAGCCTTTATTCCCTTTTCATAGCCCGAAATATCGTCTTCGCTTCCGGCAACAAAAAAAGTTGGTGTTTTTAAACCGGCCAGCCCATTGGCATCCCACACTCCATTGGCCATACCCCATGGGGCCAAGGCCACAAAGGCTTTTATTCTTGGGTCCTGGGAATTCTTATAGGAAGCATTGTCCATTGCTCTATTGTCCAGTGCATAGCTACCTCCTGTCATGGACTTAAAAAAACCAATGGCCGCAGCGCTATACCCCGCCCCACAAGTGTTCAAGCCTCCATAACCTCCCATGGAGTAGCCTATAAGCCCAGTTTTGGAGGTGTCTACCAAGCCGGTCAAAAAATTATCATTGGAATCCGCGTTAAGCCTTTCCATCTCATTAAGTACAAAGAGCTGGTCCAAAGATCTGTTGGCCAAAGTGCTTGTAAAATTGGCCGCGTCCTTATAGGTAGAATCTGTGTGGTCGATGGAAACTACCACATAGCCTTTTGAAGCCAGATTCTCCGCTAAATAGGTAAATAAAAATCGTGAACCTACGTAACCATGCGACAGTATCACCAGAGGAAATTCCCCTTGATCTTTAATAATAATAGCGTCACGTAATGCCCTACCCTTGAATTTAAAGGGAACAATAGGTCTTTCCTTTCTTCCGTTTGTCCCCAAAACCTGGGTATAGGTTTCCAATTCATCTACACCATTTGGAATTATGGCAGGATACCATACTTCAACGGTTATAGGGCGATTATAGATTTCCCCTTTTCCTTCTTTAATACTCAACACATCCAGTTGGTCTTTATGCACGAACTCCAATGTTTTCACCCCAACGCTATGGGCACCGCGAGCGGTAAGCTCTGGCGCATCTGGCAAGGCATCGCCAATAAGAAAGTTACTTTGTGGATATACATTTTGATGGACCGTTAACAAAAGTGTCAAAAAAAATAAGGAAAGAAATTTCATAGCAAAGCTCTTAAGGAGTGTTTGTAGTATCTCTTAAATGTAGAAATAAAATCGGAGCTTATCAATTCAAAACCCTTACACATCAATTGACATCGTGTCCAGCCAAGCAAGTGGACAAAATTGTTTTATTTTACAGAAAACATTGAAATGCTATGATAGTACTGCAACCGGTACTTGGTTTTCAGATGAGGTTGAGGCAACTTTTGATGGAGATGTGGTGTTGACCAGTTTATAAATTTCGGGGAATCAATTGGTCAATGAGATTGGAGATACCCTCCCCGGAATACAAAGTTTTGTTTACGAACTCCGAGAATTTTAATTATGGGTAAAAATATAGGTATACTTTTTTTTCTTTTAGCACAACTGTTACATGCACAGGTTAGTACCGTTACGGTAGAGGAAAAGCTTTCTAAAAATAGAATTGCTTTTTATGCAGTCAACAAGACCTTTACGGATTATGATGTGCTTTTTCATGTAAAGGGTACAAATTTTAGACAAAGTGCAGCAAAACCAAAATGGATTAGGGTGCCGGCTACCTCCAAAGTACATTTAAAAACCATCATTCTTTTAAGGGATAAAAAACCCATCTATACCAAAAATCTGAAATTGAATGATAGCTTGTCTAAACGGGCAGTTAGAAAAGAATATGAAATATTGGATGTTCCGCCCCCAAAAATAAAACCAAAAAAACAGATTACCGTTTATACCACTACCAATTGCAGTACTTGCGATAGTATAGTTACGCATTTAAATACCGATAATTTTATTTTTAGAAATGTGCTTCTCAACGAAAAACCAGAAGTGAAATCACAATTGGGCAAGTTTTTGGCCAAATCTCCAGAAGAAATGGATTCCATTTCCAGTCCCATCATAAGTTTGGGAGGAAAACTGTACAGTTGGATAGCTTCCTACCAACAGTTACAGGAAGAATTAAATAGGGAATGATTACTATTCCAACTTCTGTGCTAGAACAACCCACATTTGTTTGTCTTCTTCCCGTTCCCATTTTCCGTGATTTGCTATTTCAGAAGTAATAGTAAAACCTGCTTGTTTCAATTCTTTTTTAACATAACCCATGCTTAACGAGTGTGCAGCTACCTGTTCTTCCCTAGATTTGCCCTTAACCCTTTTTTTTAACTTTTCAAGAATCATGATTTTACCATTCGGTTTTAAAGCACTTTTAACAAGTCGCAACACTTTTTCATAGGCTTCTATTTCATGATAAGTGTCTATGATGAAGACAATGTCCAATTCACTTTTGGGTAGTTTTGGGTCGTCATAATCACCAAGAATGGTGATGACGCTTTTATGCCCTCTTTCGTTTGCTGTTATCCGCAAGGTCTCTAGTCGATCACTCCTAACGTCCACTGCATATACCCTGCCATCCATGGAGACCTTCTTGGCCAAATGCATGCTCAAATATCCCTCATGGCATCCAATATCCGCAACTTTATACCCTATCTGTATACCAGATAGGGTCAACAAAGTTTCGGTCTTCATCCATTGATCACGGTCTGGCCAATCTTCCTTTGTGTATTGGCCATTTAACCTAGAAATTGAAAGTATACATACAACTAGGAAAAAACGGATTATGTTCATAGTGTTGGATTAATCTTCAATTAATCCCTGACCCTCGATCCAAGGTGCTCCAGCGGTTTTTAACTCAGTTTCAAGTGCTGGTAAGATGGTATTTGCAAGTATATTTAGTTCCTGTTTTAGGATTTTCAGCTGATTGTCTGCCCTTTGCAATGCAGCTTTTTGGTTTCCTGTAGGACCATAGGTGTTTCTAAGTGCCACGTATCCAATAAGGCTGCCATCCCCAGGTGAAGGTGGGGTCTTCTCCCCTACCTCATTCCTTGAAGGACTTCCATTCATCATTTTCTTAAGCGCCTGGAGCTTGGAATTGGCGTCATAAATTTTTGCAACTAAATCAACAGAAGGTCTTTCCAAAACGTGGATAGCCCGATCCATGGCATTAATTTTTAAGATGCTTTTATCCAGTACCGAATTTGTTGCTTTTAAATCCTGTCTAAAGTCTACGTATTGTGCTCTAAAGGCATCAATTTCTTCGGTAGGTTTACCGGGCAATGCACCTTTTAACAGCCGCTTCACTTCAACCTTTTGGGCACTGGAAATCTGTGTTACCTGCCCGTCCACACGTTGGTAAAGTTCTACCGTAAAACTTCCTGGGCTTACCATGAATGGAGACCCAAAAAAGTTACCATCGTCCCCTTTAGGTTCCTTAAGCGCAATTCCTGTTCTATCTGCATAGGTAAGGTTCCATGAAACTCGATTAAAACCTTTTTTATTGGTACCTGCAATTGTATTTACAACATTTCCTTTGTCATCCTTGACGGTAAGGAAAACTACTGGTTTCTTTTGACTTTTTTCTTTTTCCAAAGCCTCCCATCCTGGAAAGGAAATATTTGCCTTTTGCTTATTTAGATTTTTTTCCCTTTCAGATCGAGATTCCTTTAAGGTTTTTAGTTGTTCCGGTAAGAAGTAAGTAAAAGTAGCTCCGTAAGGAGGATTCTTTGCAATATATTCAGAATTACCCTGACTTCCAACGTCACTTTTTTCGATGTACCAATGCGCAGGTCGAACTTTGAAAAGTGTGGCTTCAGACATTTTCGATACATCAAAATCCCGCAATGGCGACATATCATCCAGTACATAAAAACCACGTCCAAAGGATGCTCCTACCAAATCATCTTCTCTTCTTTGAATGGTAATATCCCTAAATGGGATTGTAGGAAGCCCTCCATCAAGCTGCAGCCAATTTATTCCTCCGTTATAGGTAAAGTAGATGCCATACTCCGTTGCCGCAAATAGAAGTTCTTTTTTCTTATGATCCTGAACTACTCTCCAAGTAATCAATTTTTTTGGTAAATCACCATTCATAAAGGTCCAACTAGCCCCCTTATTGGTGCTTTTCAATAAATAGGGTTTGTAATCTCCCTCTTTATGGTTATCCAAAACCAAATACACGGTATTTGAATCATATAAATCCGCTCGAACATCATTGACAAAGGCTCTATTTGGAACACCCTTTATAGTGCCAAGCATTATTTTTCTCCAACTATTTCCTCCGTCTTCGGTGACTTGAAGAATGCCATCATCGGTTCCCGCATAAATAAGACCTTCTTGCACGGGTGATTCCGCCAAAGAAGTAATGGTATTGTAATTGGACATGGCACCTACATCCCATGGATTGTCCCAGCTTTGCTGTCTCCCCATTATGGGTAAAGCAAGTCGTTCTTCGTTTCGCGTTAGGTCATTGGAAATTGCTTGCCAATCATCCCCTCGGTTATCAGATTTCCAAACCCGGTATGAGGCAAAATACAATCGTTTTGGATTGTGTGGGCTCACCAGAATTGGCGCGTCCCAATTAAAACGTTCATGCGGGTCCCCAGCTTTGGGCTGTGGCTGTATAAAAACAGTTTCTCCTGTGGTCTGATCTATACGCCATAACCAACCTTGTTGAAATTCGCCATAGGTAATATCGGGGTTCCCAGGTTCTATTGCGGATTGATGCCCATCAGCGCCAAGTGTTTTCCACCAATCGGAGCTCAAAATTCCTTTTCCGCTTAATGTTCTTGAAGGCCCACCATGGGATCCATTATCCTGTGTCCCGCCATAAATGTTATAAAAAGGTTCTGTATCATCCACGGCCACTTTATAATATTGCGTAAGTGGTAGGTTACCAAAAAAGCGCCATGTTTTTGTTAAGTCATATGATTCATACAATCCGCCATCCGTTCCAAAAAGCACATAGTCGGGATCTGATGGTTTAAAGGCCATCGCATGGCTATCCACATGCTTTTTGTCCTCATTCATTTGCTCAAAATGCTTTCCGTGATCGTCAGAAATCAACACGTAATTGTTCATCAAGTATAGTTTACCTTCTTGATGTGGAGAAGCATATAACTCCTGATAGTAATGTGGACCTGTACCACCCGAAACAGCATCCGATTGTTTTGTCCATGATGCACCTTGGTTTTTTGAAATAAATACCCCACCTTTTTTTCGATCAAGTTCAATTGCGGCATATAGTGTTTCATGATTAAAGGGTGAAATGGCCAAACCTATTTTTCCAAGATTGGATTTAGGAATTCCATTGGTTAGTTTTGTCCATGTTTCACCACCATCCAAACTCTTGTGAATGCCCGAACCAGGGCCTCCTCCCATATATGCCGCTACTGTTCTGTGTCTATCCCAGGTTGCAGCGTACAAAATTGCTGGGTTAGTGTAGTCAAGAGCAATGTCCGTTACGCCTGTCCATTCGCTATTTCCTAAGGTTTTCTTCCAGGTCTCGCCACCATCATTAGATTTGTACAAACCTCGTTCTCCTCCTTTGCTCCAGAGTGGTCCTTGAGCGGCTACCCAAATAACATTGGAGTTTTCTGGGTGAACTATGACCTTAGAAATATGCTCCGTATTTCTTAATCCCATATTCTTCCAGGTTTTTCCCTCGTCATGACTTACATAAATCCCATCTCCAAAACCTACATGCCTTCCCCCTACATTTTCACCCGAACCTACCCAAATGGTACTTGGGTTATTTGGATCGATGGTGACGCATCCAATGGAGTAGGTGGATTGTTTCTCGAAAATGGGCTTCCATGTTGTACCGGCATTTGTAGTTTTCCATACACCGCCAGAACCAACGGCAACATACCAAATGTTTTCGTTTTTTGGATGGATGGCGATGTCCGCGATACGGCCAGAGGTCAATGCTGGTCCAAGACTCCTAAATTCCATTCCTTTGAAGGTGGTGGAGTCCGGTTTTTGGGCTGTTAGTTGAAAAGAAAAAAAGAGAGCTAACAGTAGGGTACTGTAAATTTTTTGGCTGAGTTTCATTTGTTGTTAGTTTAATTGAATTAGCACTGAAAGATAGTCAAAACCAATAGCCATAAATCTAAATGAAATGTGAAAAAAAGGTTTCTTAAAAAGAAAATAGTTCGCTTTTTAAAAAGTTAAGGAATACACCTCATAGTAGGGGTTAATCCTTGTCTTTGCTGATTTTTTTTACAAATTCCAACAACCCATTCAGGGCGGTATCCACGTTTTTTTTGATAAGTCGCTTGGCTAACAAGGCAAGCACCAGTTTTTTTAAGGGAGATTTTGTCTTTAGATACACCTCGGTTTCTAAGGTACAACTTGTATCGGTTATAGGGGTAAAGACATAAAATTGATAAAGTTCGTCTACAATGGGAGGGCTGGTTGTATGCTCACCATAAATAAGACTTCCTTCCTTCACATCTTTGGTGACCGTTGTAAAATTCAGACGTTTTCCATTGATTACGCAACAATGCTCCGACCCCACCCGGGTTACTTCATTTTCAGTATATTCCAATGCGTCTATGCCATCTGTCCAGTGATTTCGATAGGAATAGTTGGTAATGTATTCCATAAGTTCTTCTGCGGAAACAGGATAGTTCTTTTTTATCCGGATATGTGGTGGTTTTTTCATGCTCACCATGTTCGGCGCCTCAAAGCCTCTCAATTTGAGGTCTTTTGTATCTATTATGGAATAGAGGTAATCTATTTCCCTACCATCATAGGCATCCGTTCCCTGTCTAAACTGATACATTTTACTGGAATACGAAGGGGATAATTGAATATCAAGGGCCAAGGCTCTACTGATTAAAACATAGTTGTCGCTATCCACGGAATTTTTCAGCAGCCTATGCGCCTCAATAACCTGCTCACCAAAAGGTTTTCTATTTCCTTGTACTTCAATATGCTGAAGATTACCGCTATGGGCCACTATTTTCAATTCCAGATTTGGAGCAGTAGCGCATGCATTGCATGGACAAATCCTATTCTTTTCGAGCATTTTAAGGTGACTGTAAAAAGCAGTGAACATGGATTCTATTTGAGCCAATAGGTTTTCTTGCGAAGGGATTTCATTTTCTTTATAAAAAAATAGGGCGTCCCCTTCAATTTCCGCTAGTTTTAGTTCCTGGGTATTGGCATTGACGAGTACCTCCAATAATTCAGAGATGACATGCTGGCTGTGTTCCACCTCCGTGGTCTGGATAAACTTGGTATATCCAGAGATATCTGGAATAAATAAGAGGGATTTTGACATTTTTGATTGATGTTATACGCAATTGGTCACTATATATTCTTTGGACTTACAACGGAAGCTATTTACTTTGTTGATCTTTCTTTTCTTGAAGTATTTTTTTAAAGCCCAAGGCAACTCCATTGGTCCATCCGAACCCATCCTGAGTTTCATATTCCCCTCCTCCGGATAGTAGTGACAAGTCTTCGACATTGTATTTTTCCATCATCTTCCCTGTATTCTTGTACACCCGTTCATTCAATGCCAACCAACGATGCATTATTTCAACAGCTTCTTCTTCGTATCCATAGTTTAAGAGTCCGTTTACGGCAATCCATTGTAAGGGTGCCCAACCGTTTGGAGCATCCCACTGCTGACCAGAATGCTCTAAGGTGGTTACAAGTCCTCCCTCCTTTAAAAAAGAGGTCATTATTATTTCTTTAACCTGTGCAGCCTGTTCAGGGGTGGCCAGCTTAAAATATAATGGGAAAGTACCGGCCAACGTTAGTTCCTTGGTTATTGCAGCATTTTTAAAATTGTAATCGTGGTAAAAGCCAGTGGCCGGGTTCCAAAAGTAATTTTGAATGGCCTCCATCCTATTGGTTGCTTGATTTCTAAAATGATTTCCTTGGTCTTCATCTCCATTTGCGATGTAGGCCTTGGCGATTAGGTTTTCCATGAAGAATAGAAGACAGTTTAGATCAACAGGGAGGATAGCCGTAGTTTCCGTGGTGCCAAAAACCCCTTTTTCACCATACCATCTCGAACTAAAATCCCAGCCAGAGGCCGCTGCAGATCTAAGATTGGTATACAACTCTTTTTTTAAGGCATCGGATTGCTGTTCACTGGCAAGATGAAGATCTTCTTTATAAGCTTCCGGTCTTGGCGTGTCCCCACGATCCCAGTACCGGTTCAATACTGTGTTTGACCCCATTTTTACAACATGCTCATTCGCTTCGAGGGCTTTTGGGTCCTCGGAAGTATGCATCCAAAAACGATATTCTTTAACCAATTCTGGGAGGTATTTGGGGAGTACTTGGTCATTTTTTCGAGATAGGGCGTCAACCATTACTGCAAAAAATGGAGGTTGAGATCTTGATCGGTAGTAATTCCTTGTACCATTTGGTATAAAACCTATAGAGTCGATAAGGAATGCAAAATTGTCCACCATATTTGTGGCCAAATCATTTCGGTTATCGGCCAAAAGCCCTTCCATGGTAAAGTAACTGTCCCAATAATAGATTTCCTGGAAACGGCCACCAGGAACCACATATTTATGGGGTAATGCAATTCTGGAGGAATGCGAGACAACTTCATCTGGCCCCCTTGTAAGCTTATCCCACATATAGCTGATGTGCTCGTACATGCTTCTTGTACTATCGGTCTCAAAAGTCAATGCCTTCATGGATCTGTCCTGAAAATTCTCCTTCACAAATGCCTCTAGGCTAAAACCTTCTTTCTCCTTAGCTGTTTGGTATTTGGTTTCAAGCGAGGAAATAGCTGCCTTAGGAACCAAGTCAACAAAAGTCTTGGAGTCCGGGAATATTGATGAAAGTTGCACATCCTTAAATAGTTGGGATTCCTGAAGCTTTATGGTTTCAACAGGATGAACTGCTTCCTTACAACCAAAAATCAATAAAAAAAGAAATACACTTAAAAACCATGCTTTCATAGGGGTAAATTTTAAGAATTACCTAAAGATAAGTGTAATAACCCAAACAAAAATCCGTTAAATCGTATACGATTTGTATTTTCATTCCATGCAAGGCAAACAAATACTTAGAAATCGGGTTAAAGCCCATCTACTGGATCAAATTCAGAAGGGCGAACTAAAAGTTGGCAAGACCATAAACCTTGCATTGCTTTCCAGAAAAATGGAGATTAGCGTAACCCCAATCCGTGAGGCCCTCAGCCAATTAGAACAGGTAAGAATAATCGATTCTGTTCCAAACAGAGGTTTTATAGTTGCTAAATTGAACCGAAATGAGGCCAAAAATCTATACGCAACCATAGCACAGTTAGAGATAATGGCTTTGGAAAACTCTTTCTTTTCTTCCCTTGATATTGAATCTTTGCAATCTCAGCAGTTACAGCTAAAACAAACTGAGACCTTAAAAAATAGGTTAACCGCCCGGTTTGAGTTCCATCAACTTTTGGTTAAAAAGTGCGCTAACCCCATTCTATTACAAATTTTAGACGACCTAAAAGCGCGGTTACTTTTTTATGAATATGGCTTTGGGCAAGATGTTTTCTTCTACGACAAGGTTGATGACCAAAATGAAGCGATAATACACGCAATAGCAGGAGATAACATTCCTACTGCAGCCCTGATACTTAAAATGAACTGGATGGTTGTCTCGGAATATATGGAAACACAAATCGATCCGTAAACAAACTACTTTGCCGGTCTAAAATAAATCGGTCACCGTGTCGTTTTGTTATTAAACTTCTTTCAAATGCAATTTTTGAACAAAGAAATTGAAACCTTGGTAAAACGCAAAAAAGCTAAATCCTTGGTTAAAAAGCAGATTTCCTGCGGAATATTTCAAGATCTGGGCGAACCCGAATTACGTTCCTCCGAGAACGTTGAAGCGGAAAAACCTACGCATATCTAGCCCTCAAATAAAGCTTTGTCCAATACTAGAATAAGGTTCATAACAATTTTGTCGTATTCTTTGAGCTAAACTCATATAAGCTTGCACTATTGATGGGCTTTTGGGGAAAACTAAGGTGTACTTGGGTTGCATTCCTCCATCCACCCTTCCCACTACATGCATTGAATACCGTGAATACAAAAATTAAAGTAAAAGTTTACATTGAGAAGTACATATCATTTATTATCAATAAGTTGATTGTATTTTTTTATTGTATCAATATCAACTTCTTTACCATTAGGGGAAATCTTGATTATTTCTCCTTTATATTTTCTGATAATATCTTTTGCTCCAAAATCCTGATGGAGTTCTGATAGCTCCGCCAGTAAAGAAAAATGGAAGATAGCCGGAACCCCAAGCTTAAGACCGTAATCCGTTGCCACAATTTTGGGTTTTTTATGGCGAAATGCAGCTATTAGCTCACTTAGGTACATGCTATCTATAAAAGGTTGATCCGAAAGCATGATTAACATTCCCGAAACTATTTTCTTGCTATCTAAAACATGCCTTGCTGCTACGGAAATTGAATTCCCCATTCCTGCTTCCCAATTTGAATTCTGAAGCGTTAAAACATCATTTGGAACTACCCGTTTTATTTGTGTTGCATTGGATCCAAGCACTACCACAATGGAATTGGTAACTTGTTTTGCTTGTGCAATGGCATTGCCCAACAGTGTGGTGTTTTTCCAGGGTAACAGTTGTTTAATATGGTTTGGCATTCTTCTGGAAGCCCCGGCAGCTAAAATACAAAGGGTAATGTCTGACATTTTTGAGTGTGAAAGGAAAAACTAAACGGGTTTATTCATAAATTTTTCGGGTGTGGACTCAAAACTCACTTTACAGCCATCACAACAGAAATACACTTGCTCACCAGCATATTCAACGATGTGTTTTGGGTTTTTTCTGGACACGGGAACACCGCAAACAGGATTGATATAATATTCTGCATCAAATTTGTCTTGGGATTCCGAGGATTCGTTAGGTTGCTCGGCTATATCATGTACAGTATGGCTTGATTCAATCCCTTTGGGCTCCTTATTTCTAAAGTAAGCTATGATTTCCGCCAAGATACTTATGGCAACCTCTCCGGCCAATTTAGCATTGATATCCAAGCCTACGGGACTTTTTAATTGGGCAATACGGGTATCTGAAATGCCTTCAGCACTAAGATAGGTCTTAATGTCTTCTGCCTTTTTTTTGCTAGCCACAAAGCCTACATATTTTGCTGCGGTCTGTAAGGCCCTTTTTACCGAGAGTTCATCCTCCTCACCTTGGGTTGTAACCACAATGCAAGTATTGGAAAAGTTTTTGAATTTTGAAAAATCCACGGTGTCCGAAACATGAAATGCTCCGGGAAACATCTGCGGATCAAGGTCGTTTGCCAAAACCGATACTCTAAAGTCCGATATTGCTCCTAATTCAGATAGTTTTCGGGCAATATTGGATTTTCCTATGATAATGAGTTCTGGTTGTGGTAGAACAGGTTCTATAAGTACTTCTAAAGTTCCTTTACTTTGACATGACATAACATATTCTTTAAAACTTGGAGTTTCACGGGTTCCCCCCTCTGGAGAAATACGTACCCTTCGGTATTTTTTTGATTTAATGACTGCGATGGCTTCCTTTATAACAATGCCACGAACGCATCCGCCTCCTATCCATCCTAAAAGTTCGCCTGTTTCTAAAATAATGGCTTTGTCCCCCACCTTACCGGAGCTTGGTGCAATGCGATCAATAACCTGTGCAATGGCAAAATTTGATCCCAACGCAAGGTGTTCCTCTATTTTTAAAGCAAGTTCGTTAAACATCGATCAATAATTTTTCTAGTTTTAATAAGCTATCTAGATTATGGGCAGATTCAAAGGCATCCAAATGGGGCATTACGTTGACCATGCCCTTTTGAATGGGCTGGTAGTCCTTCATCCCTTTTAGGGGATTAAGCCAAACCAAAGTCCTACACTTTCTTTGAATGGCTTGCACGGTTTCCTTTAGTTGGGTAACGTTGCCGGTTTCCAAGCCATCACTTAAAATTACAACAATATGTTTTTGGCCAAGAAATTTATTTCCATATCCTACAAGAAATTCATTGAGGGACTCCCCTATTTTGGTTCCACTAGACCAAGTGCTCACATCTTTTCCTATTTGCTTTAGGATTTTTGCTTCATTGTTTGCCCGCAACATTGGGGTTATATGCGTTAAATGTGTGCTAAAAGTGAAAAACTCCAATGTTTTAAAATATTTCTTGAGCACCAAAATGTATTTCAATAAATAGAAACTATAGGTATCCATGGATCCACTGATATCTAAAAGAAAAACAATTTTTCGTTTTTCCTTAGGTTTTTTTTTATACGTCAAATCCAACATAAGACCACCTTTTGGAACATTCTTCCTGATGGTTTTTTGTATATCTATACGTCCGCTGGTTGCCTTTTTTAAACGTCTTTTAAACCGCAAGCTCATTTGATGGAAAAGTTCTTCTGCAAGTTCCTCCAAGCGTTCTTTATCTGTAATTTCCAGTTTGGCAAAATCCGTATATCTAAGCCTTGTAGTTGTGTTTGCCCCCTTGGTCTGTTTAGTTTCCTCTTTTTTATCCTGTTTGGGCTTGTTGAATTTTGCGCCTAAAAAAACGATGGAAGTTGCATCTGATTTTTGTTGTTTTGGTTTAACCTGAATCTTCCGAGGCTCTAGTTTTTCTTCGTAAAAGCGACTCCAAAAGCGATCGAACATCTCATCAAATCGGTCAAATTGTTCTTTGCGCTTGCAATAAATAGATTTGAGACTGTACTGAAACAGTCTGCGATTAAGCGAATATCCTTTTTGGGAAATAGCAAAGGCCTCTAGGGTTTGCTGTGGACTGACCAAAAATTGACGCTCCCTGCAATGAAAGGTAAAATCTATAAGGCGTTGTTTGAATGTTTTGCTCACAGCGATCATTTGGTAAAATCAATCAATGGGGTAGAGAAATTCTTGAACGGTTTTATTTCGAACAAAGTCAATATCATCCTGATGTTTTAGTACGCAGCCAATAGTATTTTTCACAATATCATCAGTGATATGTGTGGTGTTGAGCAACAATAGGGTTTTAGCCCAGTCTAACGACTCAGCTATTCCCGGAGGTTTGTGCAAGCTTGATTTTCTTAGGTTATGAATAAACAGAACCACTTGGGTTGCCAATTCTTCATCAATATTGGGTAATTTTTTCTGGATGATGTTCAACTCTTTTTCCTTTGATGGGAAATCAACCCAATGGTACAAACAACGACGTCGCAGCGCATCACTCAGTTCCCGTGTTCTGTTTGAGGTTAGAATTACCATGGGTTTGGTAACGGCTTTGATAGTGCCCAATTCAGGGATACTTATTTGAAAATCGGAAAGCAATTCCAGTAAATAAGCCTCAAATTCTTCATCTGCCCGATCTATTTCATCAATGAGTAGGACAACTGGTTTTTCAGAACTTATTGATTGCAGTAAGGGGCGTTTTAGCACATAATCCATTCCGAAGATTTGCTCACTTAACGATTTTTTGTCCTGATCTTGCTCAAATAGTTTAATATGCAATAGCTGTTTTTGATAATTCCACTCATAGATGGTAGTATTTACATCTAGGCCCTCATAACACTGTAAACGGATTAGATTGGTCTGTAAACTACTTGCCAAGGATTTGGCGACCATTGTTTTTCCCACACCGGGATTTCCCTCTAGTAGCAATGGTTTTTCTAGATTTTTCAGTAGGAAAATGGAAGTGGCCAAATCCTCACTTAAAATATAGTCATGTCCATAAAATGCTTCTATGAGCTTATTAATGTCTTTATTCAATAGCATTCGTTTTAAAAAAAGCTATGCCCCTAGGAGCACAGCTTTTTATTAGCAATAGGTATTTTGGTTAAGCGGCTGCTTCCGCCTCTGCCAATTTTTTGGAGAAATTGGAAACAAATTGTTTAAACAGCTGGTTGGAAACGGTTGATATTAACCGGGAACCAAATTGGGCAATTTTTCCGTTTACAGTAACATCCATGATGGCATCCAATTTTACTCCGCCGGCATCGGCCTCGTTTAAATCAATGGTCATCTGCATTTTTGCATTCCCATTGCCCTTTACGTCCACCCCATCTCCGGTAATAATGATTTTTCTATTTTCAATGTCAATTTCCCTATAAAAAATATCTGCATTGTATTGCACACCCATTGGGCCAAACTTCATTCCTACCTTGCCTTTATATTGATTTTCACCAACTTTTTCATCGATGGTGACACCTGGAACACAATCCATTATTTTTTCAGGATCAATAAGGTGGTCCCAAACCAATGCAGTTCCTTGGGGTACTTCAAAAGATTTCTCAAGTTTCGTATTCATACGTTCTATTACAAATTAATTATGAATGTTTTTGTATAGCTTCCCAAACTTTGGCTGGTGTTATTGGAATATCCAAATGTTTTATACCTAAAGGGGCCAGGGCATCAATAATAGCATTTGCAATTGCCGGAGGAGCCCCTACCGTGGGTGATTCTGCAACGCCTTTGGCTCCTAGTGGATGGTGTGGCGATGGAGTTATGGTATGTCCCGTTTCCCAATGCGGGGATTCTACTGCGGTGGGCACTAAATAATCCATTAAGGTGCCGTTCAATACATTCCCTTGGGCATCGTATTCAATTCCCTCGTACATGGCCGGAGCTATCCCTTGGGTTAAGCCCCCATGTACCTGACCTTCCACTATCATGGGATTTATAATATTTCCACAATCATCAATAGCTATAAAACGTTTTACATCAATGGCCCCGGTTGCCTTGTCTACTTCTACCACACAGATGTAAGCACCATTGGGAAAAGTTAAATTTGGTGGGTCATAATAATGTGTTGTTTCAAAGCCAGGTTCCATACCTGGTGGGATGTTAGTGTAAGCCGCAAAAGCTACATCTTGGATTGTTTTCGATTTTTCAGGAGCTCCTTTTACAAAGTATTTCCCTACTTCCCATTCAATATCTTCTTCACTGACCTCTAACAAATAAGCTGCGATTTTCTTTCCTTTATCTCTTAGCTTACGGGCCGCAATAGCTGCCGCAGCCCCTGCGGTAGGAGTACTTCTACTTGCGTATGTTCCAAGTCCGTAGGGTGCGGTATCGGTATCACCCTCTTCAATTTCAATATCCGTATATGGAATACCAAGCTCTTCAGCAAGAATTTGTGCATAGGTGGTTTCGTGCCCTTGCCCTTGTGATTTTGTCCCAAATCTGGCCATTGCCTTGCCTGTTGGATGAACCCGTATTTCTGCACTATCAAACATTGCAATCCCCAGAATATCGAAATCCTTGGATGGACCAGCACCCACAACTTCGGTAAAAGTGCAGAGACCTATTCCCATTAACTTACCTTGCTTGCGTTTTTCTGCCTGCTCCTTCTTATAATCATCATATCCCAACATGTCCATGGCTTTCTTCAAGGTGGCATGGTAATCCCCACTATCATAGGACCATCCCAGTGGAGACGCATATGGAAACTGCTCTTTTTTAATAAAATTTTCCAATCGAAGCATGGCGGGATCTTTGCCAATTTCAGCGGCCAACTTGTCCACCATTCTTTCAATGGCGTGAACGGCCTCCGTTACACGAAAAGAACATCTATAGGCTACTCCACCTGGTGCTTTGTTGGTATAAACGGCATCAAGCTCCGCGAATGCATGTTCGTAATCATAGGACCCTGTGCATATGGAAAACATTCCGGTTGGATATTTTGATGGGTTTGCCGAAGAATCGGTATAACCATGGTCCGCCAGTGTCTTTACCTTAAAAGCTTGGATTTTACCATCTTTTGTGGCGGCAAGTTCACAGTCCATATGGTAGTCACGGGCAAAGCCGTTTACCAAGTTCTCGGAACGATCTTCGATCCATTTTACCGGTTTTCCGATTAGGAAGGTTGCAGCAATGGCAACCACATAAGAGGGATACACAGGAACCTTACCGCCAAACCCTCCACCAATATCCGGTGAAATTACCCTTATTTTCTCCTCAGATAATCCAACATGACCCGCTACCAGGGCAACCACTGTTCTTATAGCATGTGGTGCCTGAGTGGTTAAATAGACCGTTAATTTTTGCGTATCCTTGTCATAAGATGCTACACAACCACAAGTTTCAATGGAAGCTACGTGAATGCGTGGGAGGTAAATACGTTCTTTTACAACAATGTCCGCTTTTGCAATAACCTCGTCTGTTTTTTCCCGATTACCCCGCTCCCAATGGTAAATATGATTATCTTTTTGTCCTTCTTTATCAGGTCTTAGCAAGGGTGCATCATCATCCAGGGCTTTAAAGGGGTCTACAATAGCATCCAATACTTCATAGTCCACCTCAACGGCTTCGGCACCATCAACCGCTATATAACGATCAGTGGCAATAACAGCAGCTACTTCTTGGGATTGGTGCATTACCGTATCTGTTGGTAAGACCATTTGGGTATCGGATAACAAGGTTGGCATCCAATGCAAATTGTATTGAGCTAAATCCTCACCGGTAATAACAGCCAATACGCCATCAATGGCTAAGGCCTTATCTTTGTTTATACTTTTAATTTTCGCATAAGCATATGGGCTACGTACCATTACCATGCTCAGCATGCCGGGTAATTTTACATCGTCAACATAATTTCCCTTACCGTGCAAAAAACGTGCGTCTTCTTTTCTTTTAACGGAATGACCCATTCCGCCAACTTCAGGTGATGTTTTACATTTAAACATAATTTCTCTTTTATAAGCGGTTATACGGGTTCTTTTTTAAGTTCATCAGCTGCCTGTTGAATAGCCTTTACAATATTGTTATAGCCTGTACAACGGCATAGATTTCCTGAAATTCCCCAACGAATTTCTTCTTCGGTTGGGCTGGGATTGTTTTTTAATAGATCCACTGAACGCATAATCATTCCCGGTGTACAGAAACCACAATGTAGTCCATGTTGATCATGAAAAGCTTGTTGCAATGGGTGGTTGGTTCCATCTGGTGCCAAGCCTTCTATTGTGGTTATTTCGGCCCCATCCGCCCTAACAGTTAAATAGGTGCAAGATTTCACGGACTTCCCATTCAAAAGAATAGTGCATGCTCCACAGTTAGAGGTATCGCATCCAATATGAGTTCCCGTTAAATCCAGTTTTTCTCGTATAAAGTGAACCAATAACAGTCTGGAATCTACTTCTTCGGTAACGCTGGTACCATTGATGGTTAAAGTTATTGTATGTTTCATGAATATCTTTTTAGCTTTTGGCCCTTTCCAGAGCTTTTTGAATCATTTTAATAGTAATGGTTTTAGCAATCGATCTTTTATAGGCTTCGGAACCTCTTAGATCAGAATCTGGTTCACAATCTTCGCTGGCTATGGTACCTGCTTGATCTATAAGTTCATCCGTAATGGTTTGCCCGGTCAGTAATTGCTCTGCTCTTTCCAACTTAAGGGGTACAGCACTTACATTGGTCAACGCAATACCTGCTTTAATACATACATTGTTATCATCCAATTCCAAGTGGATCGCAGTACCTGCCGTGGCATAATCCCCTACCTTTCGCTCCACCTTGTAATAGGCGCCACCGCTTCTGGAGGTAGCTTCAGGAATTTGAATTTCTACCAATATTTCGGAGGGTTCCAATGCTGTCATATAAAAACCATGAAAAAATTCCTCTATGGGAATAGATCTTCTTCCATCTTTTCCTTCTGCAATGATAACTGCATTCATAGCCAACA
>JBDWSS010000055.1:0-144991 GCA_039985375.1 Flavobacteriaceae bacterium | reverse complement strand
CCTTAAAAGATTGCCCGCCGGGCCCTATCTCTATGTCGTAAACCCCAACGAGGAAGGGGTGGAGACCATAAGGGGATGGGTATATATCAATTATTGACCCATGAATAGAACGGATGTAAAAATCCAACGGAAAGGATAGGTGTTTTCATTACTATTCTTTTAATGTTTGACCGGATCGGTGTGTAAGAGCACTGGTCCGTTTTTTTTGTCATTCCCGTGTAAGACGGGAATCTAAACATTCATAGGTCATTTCCAACCGAACGGAGTGAGTGTGAGAAATCTGCGAATTCATGGGATTTCTCAATCGGGCCCTGCCCTCATTTCGAAATGACATTTCCGTTGTTTTGTCATTCTGAACCCTCCGTAGGCCACAGGTGGGGAAGAATCTATAGCTTGAACAATGTACAATAAACAGTGAGCAATTGACTGTAATCAGTTGCCAATATACAATGATCAATTAATACTAATGGCTATTACACTGACCCCAACCCTTAAACCTTTCACCCTTTGCCCTTTCACCCCGAGCAACCAGCAACGAACAAGTATTCAATAATCCGATCAAACCTTATATAAAACCCCCTGTGGTGATGGTGGCTCCTTCTTGAATTAAATTGAACTTTTATCTTCAGAAACTGTCAGCTGTCAACAACGAAAAACCAACCACAGACCTTTCACCTTCACCCTTCACCACTAACAACTGATTCCTGAAAACGTATTTCTGAACCGAGCGAGGAAGCGTGAGAAACCTGTGGGTCGTTAATACGATATGTTAAAATCTTAGAAAGGGGATAATCCAGACCAATTGGAAACAACAACGTACCCAAAGAGAAACAAATAACCGATTGTTAAAACAAGTTTCATAAATGTACCGGTCAAGAAGCCCAAAAACGACCCAAAGGCAGCTTTCAACGCAGTTTTTTGATCTGCTTTATTAATAAGTTCACCGACCAAGGCACCTACAAATGGCCAAACGATAATCCCAAAAGGTCCAAGAATTGGGAAAAAAATGGCTACCAATAGCCCCACAACAGTTCCCAACATACCGGCTTTACTGCCACCAAATTTCTTAGTGCCCATGGCCGGAATCACGTAGTCCATAACCGTTATGAGCAAGGCAAAAAATAGGGTTATTCCCAACATCCACCAATCATCTGGAACTGCTTTGGTAAGATAAAGCAGCAAAAGTCCTAGCCAACTTATAGGCGGTCCGGGCAGTACCGGGAGAAAACTTCCCAAAATACCTATAAGCATTAAAACAAATCCCAAAACAAGTAAAGCAATATCCATTCTTTGGTTTTGATAATAAGACAAATTTAGCGATCAAATGTTACAAGTTAAGATGGAAAATGGGCTTTTATTCAATTTTTAAACTAAAAAATTAGTTTAAACTAAATATTTAGTTATATTTACTCATGATTAAACTAAAAACTTAGTTGAATATGAAACAACTCACCAAAGCGGAAGAAGAGGTAATGCACATTTTATGGCAGTTGGAAAAATGTAACGTAGCTGCCATAATCAAAGAGTTGCCAGAACCGAAACCTGCATACAATACAATTTCCACCATTGTTAGGATTTTGGAAAGCAAGGGTTTTGTAGATCATGAACAGGAAGGCAAAGGCTATTTGTATTTTCCTTTGGTCAAGCAATCCGATTATAGTAATCAATCTATTAACAAGTTGGTAGATGGCTATTTTCAAGGTTCCTTTAAAAGTATGGTATCCTTTTTTATGAAGAAAAATGATATCAGCCTTAGCGAACTGGAAAGTATTATGAAACAAATTAAAGAGGAGGAAAAATGATACAGTATTTTATAGCATGCCTTGTTTTTCAATTGGTTTTTTTGGGGATTTATGACCTCCTTCTAAAGAAGGAGACCTTCTTTCAGTGGAATAGGGCCTACCTTTTAGGGACTTTTGTTCTGTCATTGGTTTTGCCATGGGTAAAGATTGAAGCATTAAAAACCACGGTCCCTTCAGAATTGGGTATGGATCCCATCTTTTTATGGCAATTGGATGAAGTTATAATTTCACCTGCCGATAAAGTTGGTTTTTTTGGAAGTCTTCCAACGGTTTACATACTCTTCGGTTTAGGCGCTCTACTGGCCACCCTTTGGTTTGGTTATAAACTGTTTTCACTCTTTAGACTACGCCAAAAAGGAATCGTACATCGCTGTAATGATTTTACCAAGGTAATTGTAAAACAAAGTGAAATGGCCTTTTCATTTTTTAAGATTGTTTTCTTGGGAGACCAAATAACCAAGGCCAATGAGTGCAATATTGTAAAACATGAGTTGGTACACATAAAACAATGGCATTCTCTTGATTTATTGTTCTTTGAGTTAATGCGAATCTTGTTTTGGTTTAATCCACTAACCTATGTCTATCAAAGTCGGGTATCGGAGTTGCATGAGTTTATTGCAGATTCTCAAGTGGGTAAGGGAAATAAAAAAGTACAATATCAATTATTGCTGTCGGAAGTGTTCCAAACACAAAACATGAGTTTTGTCAATCAATTTTTTAAAAAATCATTAATCAAAAAACGAATAGTCATGTTACAAAAACAAAAATCCAAAGCCATTTGGCAATTAAAGTATACTGTATTGCTACCCTTGGTATTTGGTATTATCACGTTTAACTCTTGTCAAGTTGAAGAGAATAATGCTAAAAAGACCGATTCACTAACCGAAAGAATCAGTCTGTTGGAAGAAGAGATTGCGGGATTAGATTCACTTAGCCAAGAAGAAAAAGGGGCATTGGCGAAAATGATATACAATGTATACCCTAAACATACAAGGGGAATTTCCGGAAAATATGGAAATATTAATTACACTGGTGTTCCCTTTAGCACAGTGGATGAAGCCCCTATATTTCCAGGTTGTGAAAATGCCGAGGATACTCGGGCTTGTTTTCAAGAAAAACTGCAACTACACATACGGAAGAATTTTAATTACCCTCAAGAAGCTCAAATAAATGGGATTCAAGGAAGGGTTAATATTGTATTTAAGATTTCCAATGACGGATCAATTACGGAACTTAAGCTGCGAGGTCCAGATGTGCTATTGGAGGACGAAGCGAGACGTATTATTTCGAAATTGCCAAAAATGGTACCAGGGAAACATAATGGGGAAGTAGTTGATGTGCCTTTTTCCATACCAATATCCTTTAAGTTAAGATAAACAAGGTTGAGAAGTTATTGTTTTTATGTTCTGTTAATATTCTTTACCGTCCAAGGTCGGTCACAGAGCAGAAGTCAAATTAAGGCTGACAGTTTATATTTGATAGGCAATTATGCAGAGGCCATAAATGAATATTCCAAGATAGGCGATGAAAAGTCAAGCCTACAAATTGCCCGAGCCTACAATGCTATTGGGAACAAAGAGAAAGCAATTCTTCAATATTTGGATATCATCAAAAACAACGAAAATCATATTTTGGCCCGATTTGAATTGGGAAAGATTTATGAAAAAACTAACAAGGATAAAGCCCAAGTAGTTTTTGAGTCATTGATAAATTCTGGAAGTGAAAACCCTGAGTTCTACTATTATTTGGGTAAAATTATTCAATCAAAGTTGGACTACGAAGAAGGGAATAAAGCATTGAGAAAAGCAATTACTTTGGACAGCACTCATTTAAGAAGTATTTACCTTCTGGGTAAATATTATGTGAGTGTTGAAGAGCCAAGTAATGCCTTGATAACTATTGAACTGGGGTTGAAAACTGCACCCAATGATGTTGCGCTCCTTAACCTAAAAGGCTTGGCCCATTTTAATAATGGATTTTACGATAAATCAGCTCCCTTGTTCCAACGGCTTTTGGAGTTGGGAGAAGAGAAACCATTTGTATATCGAAAATTAGGATATTCCCAGTTTAAGAATAGTGATTTAGACAATGCAAAAGAAACTTACTGGACATTAGCGGAAATCAAAAATAATAAAGCCGATGCCTATTTTGGATTGGGAGAGGTCTACCTCGAAGAAAAAAAATTGGATAGTGCTGAGACCTATTTTAAAAAATCAATAAAAGAACGGAAATATATTTTTGATGTTGAGTATAGGAATCTAGGACGTATCGCACGTTTAAAAAACCAATTAAAGAAGTCATTGGATCTATACACCAAAGCTTGGGAGGAAAATAAGGCCAACTTTTTTAATTACTATCAAGTTTGCGTTTTGACCGACGAGTATTACAAAGATCCCAAGATCAAGCTAAGGTATTATGAAGGATTGTTTACCAATTTTAAAAGTGTCCCAGTATTTATATCCGAAAGGGCAAAAAAACGTATTTCCGAATTGAAAGAAGAGATTCACTATAAATCTGATTGAAGATTGATTGGATGTTGCTCTTTCATTTCTATTGTTGGGTTAAATTTAATTCTTCAAAAAATCGTAATTTCAGCCAAATATTTGGGGCTGTATGCATAAGTTTTTATTGATATGTTGTTTTGGTTTGCTCGCCTCTTGCGAACTGTTTATGTCGAAAGAGGAAAAGACAAAAAAACTTGTGCATGATGAGCTTAAAACGGTTAACTGGAACGATGTTGACCAATATCCCCTTTTTGACAATTGCGATGAAAATGCAACCAAAAAAGCACAGCGAGACTGTTTTCAACATGAAATACTAAATCATTTTTCCCAGGCATTGGACAGCCTACAATTTGAGGTCACTACTGATTTAAATGATACCTTATATGTTGATTTTTTGGTTGATGAGCATGGCTTTATCACCGTTTTAAACATAGAGGAAAACCCAAATATCCTTAAAGAAATTGAAGAATTCAATGCTGAAATAACCAGTAGGCTGCTAGATTTAACAGTGGCTCCAGCATTAAAAAGAGGCACTCCGGTAAGTTTACGGTTTAGATTACCTTTAGTGGTAAATACAAATTAGGGTTTGGCAACAGAAAAAATCATTTTAGGGATAGACCCCGGAACAACGGTCATGGGTTTTGGAATCATTAAGGTGATTAATAAGCAAATGCATTTTGTTCAAATGAATGAACTACTGCTCAAAAAATATAATGATCCCTACACCAAGTTAAAACTGATTTTTGAACGTACGCTCGAACTCATAGATACTTTTCACCCGGATGAAATTGCCATAGAAGCCCCATTTTATGGTAAAAATGTACAGTCCATGCTTAAACTGGGGAGAGCTCAGGGGGTAGCTATGGCTGCAGGACTTTCCAGACAAGTACCTATTACGGAATACATGCCAAAAAAAATAAAGATGGCCATCACAGGCAACGGAAACGCTACCAAAGAGCAGGTGGCCAAAATGCTTCAGGGGATGTTAAAGCTAAAAACACTGCCAAAAAATCTGGATAGCACAGATGGTCTGGCCGCTGCGGTTTGCCATTTTTACAACCAAGGTAGGGTAGATGTGGGGAAACAATACACCGGATGGGAAGCTTTTGTGAAGCAGAATTCCAGTAAAGTCAGTAAACAGTAAACAGTAAACAGTAAACAATAAACAATGAATAGTAAATAGTGAAAAACATGCTGTTGGTAGTCAATGGACAACGACACAATAAAACATGACATACCTTTTTGATAGTCCGTTAAATCTTACAATACTATGCGATTTGATGAATTATTGGCTTATCAAAAATCATTTGATTTAGCCATGAAAATTTTTACTTTGACCAAGTCATACCCAAAAGAGGAGTTGTACTCCTTGACCGACCAGATTAGAAGGTCTTCGCGAAGTGTTTCGGTTAATATTGCCGAAGCCTACGCTAAAAGAAGATATCAAAAACATTTTGTCAGTAAGTTAACCGATTCGGATGCAGAAAATCTGGAAACCCGAGGATGGCTTCAATTTTCAATGGCATGTGGTTATATCGACAAGAACACCTATGATACATTACTATCCCAAAATATAGAAGTTGGTAAGCTAATTCAGTTTATGATGAAAAACCCAGAGAAGTTTGGTTCCAAGAAAGACTACAATTAAAGAGAGATTCTCACTGTTCACTGATTACTTTTTACTGATATAAGATCATGTCAAGCATATATATTCATATCCCCTTTTGCAAACAAGCATGCCATTATTGCGATTTTCATTTTTCCACACAATTGGGGAAAAAGGAAGCCATGGTAATGTCAATTCAAAAAGAGCTTGAATTGCGCAAATCCGAGTTTCAAAAAGAGCAAGTGGAAACCATATACTTAGGAGGAGGTACACCATCAATTTTATCAATCACGGAACTAGAGGCTATAGTGCGGTCTGTTTATGATAATTATAGCGTAATTGAGCATCCGGAAATTACACTAGAGGCCAACCCTGATGATTTAATGTCAGTTCGAGTGCCCGTCTGCCGAACAGGCAGGCAGTCGAGAACTATTTTTGAAGATTTTAAAACCATTGGAATCAATCGTTTAAGTATTGGAATCCAATCTTTTTTTGATGAAGACCTAAAGTTGATGAACCGTGCGCATTCATCCGATGAAGCCCTCCAATCATTGTTGGTGGCAAGACAGCATTTTGACAATGTTTCCATTGACCTTATTTATGGAATTCCAGGGATGGACCATTCTCGATGGAAGGCCAATATTGCTAAAGCCCTTGAATTTGAGTTGCCCCACATATCGAGCTACGCATTAACCGTGGAACCAAAAACGGCGCTTAAAAAATTCATAGAAAAAGGAATTGTGAAAGATGTGGATGATCAACAGGCCATGGAACAGTTTCATATTTTGGTAGATGTGCTGGAGCAACAAGGGTATATAAACTATGAAATATCCAACTTTGGAAAAGAGGGTTATTTTTCAAAAAACAACACTTCCTACTGGCAGGGAAAGAAATACCTTGGTATTGGCCCTTCTGCTCATTCATTTGATGGGAAAAACAGAGGCTGGAATGTGAGAAATAATATAAAATATATTGAGGCTATGCAGGTTGGGCAATTGGCAATGGATACAGAAGTCTTGTCCAAAACAGATAGGTATAATGAATATATCATGACAGGATTACGAACTATTTGGGGTGTATCCTTTGCCCAAATCGAAAACGATTTTGGCATTAGCTACCTAAACTATATCAACCAACAGGCCGAAAAATATTTAGAACAAAAGTTACTCTTTGTGGCTGATGGAAAATTGTTGTCCACGAAAAAAGGTAAGTTTTTAGTGGATGGTATTGCTTCGGATTTATTTATGCTTAATTTGGGTAAATGATTGCATCGATCAAATACAACTCAAAAAACATAAAGATTGATTTGTCCAAACCTCTAGATATTTCAATTCCACTTCAAGGAGGGGATGGTAATGTAAATGCTTGGTATTTGAACCCACCTAGGATAGAACCACATCAAGAAGAAGGTTTTATTGGAAAAGTGTCGGAAGGGGCTTCAACTAATTTTAATAATATTTGGTTCAACCCCCATTCCCATGTGACGCATACGGAATGCTTGGGTCATATTACAAAGGAGTTTTATTCCGTAAATAGAAAATTAGAACAATTCTTTTTTTTGGCTGAGGTTATAACCGTTGCTCCGGAAAAACAAGAGGAAGATTTTGTGATATCTGAAAAGCAATTGAAATATGCCCTGGGAAACAAAAAAAGGGAAGCATTGATTATTAGGACCATTCCAAATCTAGAAAACAAGAAATCCTTGAAATATTCGGATACCAATCCACCTTATTTGTTGGAGGAAGCTGCACGTTTTTTGGTGAATAAAGGAATTCAACATTTGCTAATTGATCTTCCTTCGGTTGATAAGGAAAAGGATGGAGGGGCTCTTTTGGCACACAAAGCATTTTGGAACATGGATGGGAAACCAAGGGAAAAGGCCACCATAACCGAGTTTATTTATGTGGCAAATGCTATTGAAGACGGATGTTATATGTTGAACCTTCAAGTAGCACCTTTTGAAAATGATGCTAGTCCATCCAGGCCAGTTTTATATGAAATTATGTAGTGAAGTGGTGTAGCCTTCAATTTGCTAAAAAATTGCCCTTATGAGCCTTTATTTTGTCTTTTTCTTCTTCCGTAGCCCTGCTATGCAACTCAAAAAAGCCTTTATTCAGACTCAAAATGACTAATTTTCGCTTAAATACAAAAAGTTTACACCACTTCAGTATGAAAATTCTTTTAAAATTAGAGGAACTTATGCTTTTGGCATTCGGTTTTTTTCTTTTCATGAAAATGGATCTACCTTGGTGGTGGTTCTTTGCATTGTTGTTGACACCAGATATTGGAATGTTGGGTTATTTGGGAGGTAACAGGATTGGAGCGTTTGTTTATAATATGTTTCATCATAGGGGAATTGCAGTTTTACTTTATTTGATAGGCATAAGTTATTTGTCCTTGCCCGTTTTTGAACTAGTGGGGATTATAATTTTTTCCCATATAGCCATGGATAGGATTTTTGGATATGGTCTTAAATATGAGAAAGGATTTAAGTTCACCCATTTGGGAGAAATAGGAAAAAATAATGGATAGTATTTTGGAGGCTTTTTTAGGATTACTATTGGGAGCGATACTTATGTATTGGCTGTTCTCTTTGTTCCGAAAGAAAAAAAGCAAAGAACTTACCAAACAACAGTCCACCGTATTATTGGATAAAATACAAAGCGTTTGCAAGTTGGTTTCCGTAGAAGGGGATTTTGCGGAGATTTATCATTATGAAAATAGGAAAGATGGTTTTATGAGCCTTCTAAGCAGTAAGAAGAAAGCGCTTATTGTTGTTAAGGCCAAGGCACACATTGGTTACGATTTAAAGAAATTGAATTTAAGAGCGGATAACGAAAAGAAGCGAATTATCTTGGCTGATTTTCCAGAACCAGAAATTTTGTCCATAGAACCGGACCTTCAATTCTATGATATTAAAAATGGGCTCTTCAATAGTTTTTCCCCTGAGGATTTAACAAGATTGAACATGGAGGCCAAGGAACATATCAAACAAAAAATACCCGAAAGCGGATTAATGGATACTGCAAAGAAAGAAGCCTTACAAGCAGTACTTTTGGTTGAAAAGATAGTGGAGACCATAGGATGGACCTTGGATTATTCCGCATTGGAAATTACAAATAGAGAAAAAAACTTTTTAGAAGAATAAACAATTATGAAAACAAGAATTATAACCTTATTATTGGTGACCGTAACAACAACTTTAAGTTTTGCACAAACCAAAGACACTATGAAAACCTTTGATCCAGCTTTTGCACACACCGTTTATTTTTGGTTTAAAAACCCGGATAATGAAGCTGACAAGCAAAAGTTTGAAACGTCATTGAAAACATTTTTAAAGAACTCCAAATACGCGAAGACCAATTTCATTGGCACACCCCCACCAGCTATTAGGGATGTGGTTGACGGCTCTTTTACCTATTCCTTAATAGTGACTTTTGAGTCTGCCAAGGCACAGGAGGGATATCAAAATGAAGAAGCTCATCTGATTTTTATAGAAGAATGCAAGGATCTTTGGGAGAAAGTAATAGTATATGATTCCAACGGAATTTAGATATGAACGTTGAAGAGTTAAGGAACCTTTGTATTGCTAAAAAAGGAGTTACTGAAGAATTTCCGTTTGATGAACATACTTTGGTTTTCAAGGTAATGGGCAAAATGTTTGCTTTGGTACCTTTGGAAAGGGTTCCATCGCAATGTAATTTAAAGTGCGACCCCGAGAGGGCACTGGTGTTAAGAGAAGAATATGATGGCGACATTACTTCTGGGTATCATATGAGCAAAAAACATTGGAATACCTTATATTTGGAAAACCTCCCCCCAAGTTTGATCAAGGAATTGGTGAGTCATTCATATGATCTTGTTGTTTCAGGTCTTACCAAGAAGTTAAGGGATGAGTTGTCATCACTTAATGGATAATTACTAAAAATATGGATTTATTCAACGAACGTTTTCGACCATTCGTCGATAGTTTTTTTTATATTAACTAATTTGTAGTCCTTTTCTTTATATTTTTTGGACTTTTGATCACTAAATGTAAAATACCATGAATGTTCTGTTCATAGAAGATGATATGATAGAGACTATGAAATTGCAGCGAGCAATTTCAAAGTTTCAGTCCAAGCATAAAATTATCGAAGCCAAAAATGGCGAAGAGGCCATGGACATATTGAAGAAGGGAGATTTACCAGAAATTATTCTGCTCGACTTGAATATGCCAAGAATGAGCGGGATAGAATTTCTAACTATTTTAAAGTCCGATGACAAACTTAAATACCTTCCCACAATTATTTTGACCACATCGGAAAATAGGGTCGATTTGCTAAAGTGTTTTGAAATTGGAATAGCAGGATATATCATAAAGCCTTTAAAATATGAGGATTACGAGTCAAAACTGAAAAAAGTTTTTGACTATTGGGAGGTTAGTGAGCTGATTAAAGCCTAACAAAATTCTTTATTTCACAACATTATTTTTCTAATTAGGTAGTACAATTCCTACTTTTAATCATAATACTTTTACATTATGAAAGGAATTGTTTTTACTGAGTTTCTTGAAATGGTCGAGTCTATTTATGGATTGGAGACCGTGGATTCTTTGTTGGAAAATTGTGACCTTCCTTCGGGAGGGGCCTATACATCGGTTGGCACATATGACTTTAATGAAATGGTAAGCCTAATTTCAGAGCTTAGCATAAAAAAAGATGTTTCCCATGAAAGCTTGCTGTACTCTTTTGGCCATCATCTGTTTTTAGGCCTTGTTAATGCACATCCCGATGTGGTTTCAAGTTATAAAACGCCGATAGGTCTTCTCAATTCCATTGAAGATCATATTCACATCCATGTAAAGAAACTTTATCCGGATGCGGAACTCCCCCAGTTTAAGATTCTGTCAAAGACCGACAGTTCACTTGAGATGATCTATAGTTCCTCTAGGGGTCTATATGCTTTGGCGCATGGATTGATTGTAAAAACGTTTGAGCATTTCGAGAAATCCGTAAAAGTTGATTATAAGCTATTAAATGAAAATGGAACTGAAGTCAAGTTCGCTATTGTCCAAAATGGATAGTAATGAAATTTCCATATTAAAACGTGCACTGGCTCGGGAGAAAAGGGCCCGTAAAACAGCTGAAAACCTCTTGGAGAGCAAAGCAAAGGAGCTTTATGATGCCACTTTGCATCTTAGGGAGGCCAATGGACGTTTGGAAACATTGCTAAGTGATGGGGGAACTCGTATAGACAATGCCTTTGTAAACATTATTGATCCATATGTGGTCATGGATATGATGTCCAATGTGATAAACATGAATACTTCGGCAAAGGAGTTTTTAGGATATGATCATGCAAAGGAAAAAATATGTCTTTCAGACTTAGTACATCCAGACTATCTGGAATATACGGCAGAGTCATTTCAAACTTTACTTCAGGTAGGCATTCTTAAAAATTACAATGCAAAGATTATAACAAAGGGACTTGAGGAAAGGTTCGTTAATATAAATGCAAGTCTTGTTTACAACGAGAATGGAAGCCCTATTGCCGCACAAGGTGTAATTAGGGATATTACCCATGAGGTAGAGATCAAACAACTGTTAGAGAGTCAGAAAAAACAACAGGATATTATTGTAGAAAATTCTTCGCTTGGAATATTATTGATTGTTAAGGAGAAAATTATAAAAGCAAACAAGGCTTTTATTGAACTATTAGGGTACCCGGAAATAGAATTGAAGAAAAAGTCATTAAACGACATATCCTCTTTGGAGGATAGCAATTTGTATGATGATTTATTTCAGAAAAGTTTGGAGAGTGACACTAAAAAATTTGCCATAGTAAGGAAATTTCGAAAAAAGAATGGGAAGACCTTGTATGGAAAAACATCTATGAGTTCAGTTTTAGATTCAAAAGGAGAGATAGAATATAGCGTTGCTATGATCGAGGATATTACCCATGAAAAGATCTCTGAGGAAAAATTAAGGGCTTCTGAAGAACGAATGGCAACCTTGATAAAGAATTTACAGACGGGTATTTTGCTAGAAGATGAAAACCGGAAAATAGTTTTGGCAAATCAGAAGTTTTGCGACCTTTTTGGAATCCCAGTTGCTCCTAATGTACTCAAGGGAGTTTGCAGTAAGAAATCTACACATAAGTATAAAGACCTGTTCCTGGAACCGGATATGGCTATAGAAAGAATAAATCAGGTAGTAGGTCAAAAAGAGTCCGTTACAGCGGATGAAATGGAACTTGTGGATGGTAGAACCTTTGAGCGGGACTATATTCCCTTATTCAACAACGGGGAATATCAAGGTCATTTGTGGAGCTATAGTGATGTTACCCTGCGCAAGAATTACAGAAAGAACCTTGAAATTCAAAAAGAAAAGTACGGTAGTATTATAGCCAATATGAATCTTGGTTTGGTTGAGGTGGACATTGATGGTAACATTTTAATGGTAAATCAAAGTTTTGGCGATATGGTTGGTTCTCCAACGGATGAGCTGATCGGAAAAAATGTTTATGAGGCCGTACCTATTATTGATAATAGCCCTGAAGAACAAAAACTTCATGATAAAAAAAGAGAACAAGGAATCTCAGACTCTTATGAGGTGGCCGTAAGGATTGCAAATGGAGAAAAAAGGTTTTGGCTTATTAGTGGTGCACCCAGATATGATGAAGCAAGAAACATCATTGGTTCAATAGGCATTCACCTCGATATTACAGCGCAAAAACATCTTGAGCTCCAGAAGGAAAGTTTATTGAGCGAATTGGAAGCAAGTAACAAGGGGCTACAGGAGTACGCTCATATAGTTTCCCATGATTTAAAATCACCATTACGGAGTGTAAGCGCTTTGGCCACTTGGATGTACGATGATTATAAGGATTCTTTGGATGAAAATGGGCGCTACAATCTAAAAATGATGCAGGAGAAGATTGAGGGAATGGACAAACTAATCAGTGGAATCCTAAAATATTCAACGGTTAACAATGATGTTCTTGACCATACAGAAGTGGATGTAAACGAGGTTATACAGGAAATTAAGGAGATTATCTACATTCCGGAGCATGTTGTCATAAAGACAAAAAAGAAATTGCCACTTATCAAAGCGGATAAAACAAAGATCCACCAGTTATTCCAGAACTTTTTGAGCAATGCCGTTGTAAATATTGACAAGGAAAAGGGATTGGTAGAGGTAGATTTCAAGGAACATTCAGAATACTGGGAATTTAGCATAAGTGACAACGGTGTTGGAATTCCGAAAGAATACCACGAAAAGATTTTTCAAATTTTCCAGTCCATTGGAAACAATGAACGATCTACAGGAATTGGACTTTCAATAGTTAAAAAAATAATAGATAGATACAATGGGAAAATTTGGCTGGAAAGCCAAATCGGGGAAGGAACTACTTTCTATTTTACATTAGAAAAAGCTTTAAAATCAAAAAAAAATGAAAATTAATCAAGCAAAACGCTTTAAGGGAAGCAAATGGGAGTTTGTAAAAAGTGAACCGTTAAAAGAACCATTGGTGTTCATTTTTGGAGACAGGTTCTTACTGGAGTCCAAGGAACTTTATGCTGAGGTAAAGGAACTATATCCGGATGGTCATCTGGTTTTTGGGTCTACCTCTGGAGAGATTATGGAAACCAATGTGTATGAAGAAAGCATTGCGTTGACCGCTATTGAATTTGAGCAAACAAATTTTACCATAGTAAGCGAAAATGTTGCAAACCATGTGAATATTGAAAAAATGGGTCTTGCTATTTCAAATAAGTTCGACAAAGACCGACTAAGACATATGTTCATTGTATCTGATGGAAGCTTTGTAAACGGGAGTGGATTAATTGAAGGGTTGGAATCTGCAGAAGGGTTTAAAGCGCCTATAACAGGTGGGCTGTGTGGTGATGGTGCCAGGTTTGAAAAGACCTTGACCTCCTACAATGAAAACCCCAAACAGGGAGAAGTAGTGGCCATTGGATTTTATGGTGAAGCTTTGGAAGTATCCTATGCCAATTTTGGGGGTTGGACACCATTTGGCCCCGAACGCACCATTACCAAATCTGAAGGAAATGTACTTTTTGAAATTGATGGAAAACCAGCATTGGATCTTTATAAAAAATATTTGGGAGAAAAGGCCAATGAGCTTCCACAGGCAGCACTGTTATACCCATTAACGGTTCAACAAAATAGCAAATCTGAACCTTTGGTACGGACCATTCTTAACATAGATGAGGAGCAGAATTCAATGATTCTTGCAGGAGATGTACCGCAAGATTCAAAGGTGCAGTTGATGATGTCTACAACAGATGATATTGCCGAAGGAGCGTCCAATGCCGCGGAACAAGCTATGCAGCATAGAAAAAATAAACCAGAGTTGGCCATATTGGTCAGTTGTGTGGGAAGAAAACTAGTCTTGGATCAACGTACCGAGGATGAAATTGAAGAGGTGGCAGAGGTCATAGGGGATCAGGCAATGATTACAGGATTTTACTCTTATGGAGAAATGGCACCATCTGCTGGGAAAAACGAATGCCAATTGCATAATCAAACAATGACATTAACCTTAATGAGTGAATAAATGCATTCGTTGCTTAAAAGACAGATTAAGAAATTTTTGTCCAAAGAAGTCTTGGAAGATCCAGCGTTGGAAACTTTCTTTGATTCTATTAGTAAATCTTATTCAGATTTTGATGAAAAACTGAAAATGATTCAACGGGCAACGTCTTTAAGTTCTGAAGAGTTGTATTTGGCCAACAAAAGATTGCACAAAGAGACCGAGAGCCAGCAAAAAGTACTGGAATCCCTGAGTAAGGCCGTGGCTTCTATGCAGGATAAAACAAATGACCGTGTAAATGGAAACTTTGATTTTAGCCCGCAGAAATTGGTTGAGGATATCGAAAACCAAGCACATAAACTGGTTAAGATTACCGCAGAAAAGGATATGCTCCTAAAGAACTTGGAGTTGCAGAACGAATCCTTGAACAATTATGCACATATGGTCTCCCACGATTTGAAATCACCCATTAGAAATGTACACTCCCTGGTTAGTTGGGTGTTTGACGATGCGCAGGAGGAATTCAAGGAAATGAGCAAGGAAAATGTGCAACTCATCTTTCAAAACTTATCTAAAATGGACAGTTTAATAGATGGAATCTTAAGACATTCTAGCATAGATTCCATACAGGAAAGCGCTGTTCTTGTCGATTTAAATTTATTAATCAATGAGATTGAAAGAACCGTGTATGTTCCAAGCAATATTACCATTAAAAGGAGTAAAAAGCTACCAAAGCTGTACACCGGAAAATATAGAATGGAACAATTGTTTAAAAATTTGATTACAAATGCCATAACTGCAACAGAAAGCAACGATGAAGGTTCAATAATGATTGATGTCATGGAGGAATCGGAAGGATGGTTGTTCAGTGTTACGGATAATGGGAAAGGGATTCCCAAACATCTTCAAACCGGGATTTTTGGAATGTTCAAAAAGTTGGAGAACAATTCGGGCGCAACCGGAATTGGACTTGCCCTGGTGAAGAAAATCATAAATTATTACAAAGGAGATATTTGGCTTTCCTCGGAAGAAGGTAAGGGAACCACATTCTTTTTTACAATTAAAACAGAACATGATGATTGAGCAACCAAATCTGGATTACATAAAGGAGATATCAGGAGGTAACGAGGATTTTGAAAAGAAATTCTTGAACATCATACAATTGGAATTTCCAAAAGAGAAAAAAGAATATATGGATTTCTTGGAAGTTGATAATTTGGAAGAATCCGCTAAGGTAGTACACAAGATAAAACACAAATTTGGGATTCTAGGACTTACCGAAGGGTATAAACTTGCGGTCAAATATGAAGAGGATCTAAAATATGGGAGTACTAATCTTAAGGATGAGTTTTTGAAAGTATTACAGGCTGTTGAAGCATTTATTTTAAAAATAGCATAAGGTGAAATGTATTATTGTAGACGATGAATCAAGTGCAAGAGCCATAATAGTTGAGCTCTGCAAGACCATTCCCGAAATGGAAGTTGTTGCTGAGCTCCCGGATGCTTTGGAAGCACTTAAGTTTTTAAAACATACCCAAGTGGATTTGATTTTTCTCGATATCCATATGCCCAAATTAACGGGGGTCGATTTTATTGAAACCGTAAGTAACCCCCCAAGCATTGTTTTAACAACGTCTGATAAAGATTTTGCCATTGAAGCCTATAAATATGAATTTATCTTAGATTATTTGGTCAAACCGGTAGCGTATGAACGATTTCAAGAATGCGTAAAAAGACTAATAAGGGATTTCAAAAAATCTCAACTGGAGCATGCGGAAAAAAGCATGGCCCAGAACGAGGATGAGGACCTCTACATTAACATAGACCGCAGATTAATCAAGCTCAAGTTCATAGATATTCTTTTAATAGAGGCCCAGGGAGATTATATAGAAATACAAACGCGAAACAATAGATATAGGGTGCATTCCACCCTCAAAAAAATAAAGGAAAAACTGCCTGAATCGCGATTCCTTCAGATACATAGGTCTTTTATAATAAACTTTACCCAGATTATTGATATACAAGATAATAGTGTGTTAATTGAACGGAGTGTGGTTCCAATTAGTCGGTCTAATCGTCCAGAACTCATGCAACGATTGAATCTTTTATAAAAAAGAAGGAAAAATACTACAATATATATAGTTACGTACGTTAATATAGTTAGACGCTTTATGAAAATGTTAATGGATACGTAATTTAATCTTTTAGCATATGTCATTAGAAATAAGGGAAAATAGAGGAATTTTTGAAGTTTTGGGAAATGTGTCAAGTCAACATGTGGGCGCACTAAATTCATATTTCGATTCAATTCTTGAGCGGCATGAAAATTTTGTGATCAGCTTAGAAAAGGTGACCAAGCTGGATTCTGTGGCGGCACGTTTCTTTGAAGAACTGTACCAAAAAACCGCCAAACAAAATAAAGTAGTATCATTAATTGGAAGACAGAACCGTAGTATTTCCGAAGTGATGAATATTACAAAAACGAATTATATCCTTAGCTCAGACCGGGTTTAACAGGGTGTTCCAAAGAAGATTATAATGAAAGTAACCGCATATAAACCCTATTTTGGGTTATCACCAAACAGCTTGAACGATGATGATTTTAATAAGTTAATCACTTATTTTGAACTGTTGGGTACCGTTAAAAAACCTACTGTAAGTTTGGTAATACCTGTGTACAGGGCAAAAGAAACCTTGGTTGCCCATATCTTTTCTTTGGCCAACCTTAAAACGATCATACCCTATGAGGTGATTTTTGTAGAGAATAATGCAGACGAAGCCACCCTGGATATATTAGAACAGCTTGGAGCCAAAGTGATAAGTGAAAAAGAACAAGGAATAACATTTGCCAGACAAAAAGGATTGGAAGTGGCCAAGGGACAAATTATATGTACCATGGATCCAGATTCTATCTACGACCCATATTATATAGATAAAATGGCTCTTCCTTTTTTTATGGATAAAAAGCTGGTTCTATGCTATTCTGTGTCCAAAAGTTATGAAAATGACTTTCAGCTTTCTAGAAAAATGCGTTTTAGAAATCGGGTAAAGAACCGCTATTTTAGGTGGAAGCTATCTCAAGGTTTCACAACCAAAGTAAAGCATATTAGAGCAGTATGTATGGCCATAAGAAGGGAAACTCTTATCCCTATTGGTTATGACACAGATTTAAGGGCGGTATCTGGATGTGATGACGGCATGCTGGCAATAAAGCTTGGCAACAGCGGGAAATTTAAATATATCCACATTGATGTCTATACCGCTTTACCTCCAAAAAGGGAGCCGGCAAAACCATTTCCATTTTGTAATGAAAGGTTTATGCCTGCTAAAAAGGCAATTGAAGAAACTTGCAAAGCGTTGATCATTGAGGAAACGACTCAATAAGTTTTCTCTTCAAATGTTTTTTTGAATTCTAATTTCTGGAACTACTAAATAGCAGCAATCGGTTTTAGGTTTCGGTATATATCATTTATATGCAGGAAGTGTTGACAATCATATTAACATTACCGCCCATGCAAGGTAACTAACAATAAACTGCAACTTACAACATACTCTCTTGGTTTTACAACATAGAATTATTGATACGTAATATTTGTCCTACTTTTCAATAATGTTAATTACTACAAATAATAATAATCCAAAATACAATGAAAATACTAGTAGTAGATGATAAACAATCGCTGAGCGATTTGGTATCGCAGTTTTTAGGGCAATCGTACAATGTAACCACGCAAGAAGACGGTCTGGCGGCGTTGACATGGATGCAAGAAGGAAATATTCCGGATTTGATTATTACGGATTTGGAAATGCCTAACATGGATGGTTTCGGACTAATACAAAAGGTAAAGGAAAGTGGATATTTTTCAGATATCCCTATCATAGTTTTAAGCTGCAGGGACAGTAGTTCGGATCGCATTGAATGTTTAAGGTTGGGTGCTGATGATTACTTGGTTAAACCCTTTAACCCAGAAGAACTTTTAATCAGGGTAGAAAAACTACTTATACGGGCCTAAACGCTATGGAAGTGATATCAGATAAAAAACTGCGGCTACTTTATGTAGGAGCAGATGAAAAGATTGCAGAACAGTTTACGGACTGCAACGAAAAGGTTGAATTTCATATTGCCAAGAATTCGTTATTGGCCATAAAATGGTTGGAAGAACATGAAAATGCCGACGCTATTTTATGTCAGAAACAGATTCCTGGTCAGTCTGGTATTGAATTTCACAATATTATAAAGGAAAAATTTGGTGATAACTATACCATTCCGTTCATTTTAGTGGCTAAAAGCAAGGATAAAAATGATTTGTCGGAAGCTGTAAAAAATGGCATCGACGATTTTTATGTACAGCCATTTTCAACCAAGAACATTCTGGACAGGATACAATTTTTAAAGGAGCTTAAGGCAAATTTAAAAAAGCAGAAAATTACCAGTTCAAAAGGCTCCTCCAAAGGATACCAAATAGGTTTTTGGAAAAGGAGCTTCGATATTGCAGTAGCCGGGGTTGCCCTGTTACTGGCGTCTCCACTTTTGTTGCTCTTTATTATAGCCATCCGATTGGAATCTAAGGGCAAGGTGTACTATATCTCAAAGAGAGTGGGCACCGGTTATAAGATTTTTGATTTCTATAAACTTCGTTCAATGTATCCAGATGCGGATAAACGTCTTAAGGAGTTTCAGCATTTAAACCAATATGTGCACGATGATGATGAGGATTTGCAAGATGAAAACGTAGAACATTCATCAGCTCCATCAAAAGGAACCTTGTTAATTGGGGATGACTCCGAAGTTGATGAAGTACAACATAACAACAGAAGAAAGGAAAGTGCCAAAAGTGCTTTTGTGAAATTTGATAACGATCCTAGAATTACCAAGGTTGGAAAAATAATTAGGAAGTTAAGTATCGATGAGCTTCCCCAACTTATAAATGTTCTTAAAGGTGATATGTCTATTGTGGGCAATAGACCTTTGCCGCTATATGAGGCAGAAGTGCTTACCACCGATGGTTGGACCAACCGTTTTAACGGACCAGCCGGAATTACTGGTTTGTGGCAGGTAGAGGCCCGGGGTAGAAGCTCAAAAATGTCTCCTGAAGAGCGAAAGGAACTGGACATTAAATATGTGGAATACGCTAATAGCAAAAATGCCTTTTTGATTGATTTGTGGATTGTACTTAGGACATTCAGGGCAGTTTTTCAAAAGGAAAACGTGTAATGAAGAAGATTTGGGGCTTTTTATTGACTTTTTTCATGCTGCAAACAGTAGCTGGTCAATCCATTAATGAGTTTATTGAAAGAGGGTTGAAAGAAAATGATATCAGCAAAAAATTACCCTCAATAGATTCATTGGTCAAAATGGCCAAGGAATATTCGCCCTTTATCCAAGTAACTGTTTCCGAACAACAATATAGGGATGGAGTGGTCTCCGCCGAACAAAGAGCCTGGTTGGAATATATTAATCTAGAAGCGGGATACAACTATGGAATTTTTGATAATCTTAGTAATTCCCAACTCGCAGGGGATCCTGGAAGTCTAGCCTTATTTTCAACAGAACAAAGTAGATATAATGTTGGTGTTTCTCTGCGTTTGCCTCTTTCTGCCATCATAAACAGAAGGGCAAGAATTAAGAGTGCAAAAGGGGAAGCTGAAAAGGCCCGATTTGAAACACGGGTGGCCGAGGTGGAATTGGAGCAAAAGGTTGTTGAATTGTATAATGACCTATTGAAGACCCATAGGTTGTTTTTTATCTCCGGATCCATTGTAGACAATTTTAGGGTACAATCCATAAGAGCCGAAAAAGACTTTGGAAATGGCATTATCAATGTAACCGAGTATACACGATTGCAGCAAATGATGAACCAGGCCACCATGAACTATGAATTGCAACGATCAGAATTCATTTCCTCAGTAATGGCATTGGAAAGCATTATTGGGGCCGATTTGAATATTTAAGAATGAAGTTTAACCTCTTATTTTTTGTACGTCTTCTATTAAGACATATTGGATTGCTTTTGGCAATGCCAATAATTCTTGCATCCTTGGTATTCTTTATGACCCGAGATGAGCCTAAGGTATTCAATTCCAAGGCCCGTGTTTATACTGGAATTGCTACAGGATCGAACATTGAACTTGAAAATACCAAAATTGACTTTAGGGCTACCAATACGGCATATGATAACTTACTAAATCTTATTAAGGCGAGGACTACCATGGAAATTGTTGGGCTAAAGTTATTTGCCCAGCATATGGCCTTGGACAATACCGATATTCGGATAATTTCTGCTTCGAAGTATCAAAAGTTAATGGAAAATGTGCCGGAAGAGGTTAAAAAATTGGTTGTACATGGCGATGTAGAAAAAACCTATAACAACTTTGTCGAGTTGAAGGAATCCAACCATTCCAATTACATCTATCAACTGATTAACCTGGATCACCCAGATTACAGTATTGAAAAAATTTCTGGAAAGGTTGGTATACGAAGAATTTCCAATAGTGATTTTGTGGATATAGACTATGAATCGGAAGATGCAGCAATTTGCCAAAATACCCTACTCATTCTCTGTGAGGTTTTTGTGGAATTAAACGCAGATATAAAAGTTAATCAATCCGATGCGGTCGTAAAATACTTTCAAGGACAACTGGGAAAGTCCACGATAAGCTTAAGGCAAGCTGAGGACGAACTGCTTCAATTTAACCAAACCAATAATATTATCAACTACTATGAGCAAACCAAGCATATAGCGGCAGAGAAGGAAGAATTTGAAATAAAATATTTACAAGTGTTTAGGGAAAACAGTGCCGCAAACGCAGTTTTGGGCATTTTGGAGTCCAAACTTGAAGCGCATCAATTAAAAAAGGTTTCCAGTGAACGGATCATGGGGCTGCGAAAACAATTGTCCAAGCTGAGTTTTGATATTTCTATGCTGACCTTGGGAATTGAGACGGATTCCACCAACCAAGGCAAGAAGACCAAAGCGGTTGCTCATAAAATGGATGAAATAGCTTCCATAGAAAAACAATTGGCGGAGAATATAGACACCATCTATGTTACGGATTATGACCATAAAAGTTTGGCATCAACCAGCGTTTTGTCTGATTGGTTGCAAAAAACAATAGAATACGAGGGGACCAAGGCGCAACTTCGGGTTATGGATGAAAAACGCAAGGAATTCCAAAAACTATACCAGAAATTTTCTCCACTTGGGGCAACAATGAAGCGCTTGGAACGCAAGATCGATATTGCCGAAAGAGAGTATTTAAGTTTGTTGCATAGTCTTGGATTGGCCAAATTACGACAACAGAATGTAGAGCTTAAATCCAATATTAAATTGACAGAAGTTCCATTTTTTCCCATCAACCCAAAGCCGAGTAAACGAATGCTTTTGGTTATCGTAGCTGGGATGGTGGGCTTTGTACTGGTAGCAGCGACGATACTGGTTTTAGAGCTTTTGGATGGAAATCTTAATACTGCAAAAAGGGCGGAAAACAAGATCGAACTCAAGGTGTCTTCCATCTTTCCGGTAATTAATGACAAAAACAAGAAAATAGATTACAATTATTTGAAGAACAAAGCTGTAAACGCCATATCTCGAAATGTAATCTTAAATCAATTTAAAAAGGAAAAAGAAAATGTTCCGGTAATTAATATGTTATTTTCCACTCAGGAGAATGAGGGTAAGACATTTATCTGTAAACATTTGATAGCAAAGCTATGCGAGCTTGGCTATAAAACCCTGCATGTTACCTATGACCAGGAAGACCTTGGTGTAACGAGCGATTTCTATCACAAAATTTTATACCAGGTAAGCGACCAACTCTACAAAATTTCCAATGTCCAAGAATTTGATTCGGAGCGTGGTATTGCCAATTTCAACACATTCGATTTTGTTGTTCTTGAGATACCAAGTATCATCAAAAACCCATTTCCGGTTAAATTGGCCTGTACTATGGATTATACCTTTTTGGTAACAAGAGCCAATAGGGCATGGGGAGAAGCGGATATAAACGCGCTAAACCTTTTTAATGAGGCCACAACGGGACCAGAACCTAGTATTATTTTAAATGGGGTAAAAGTCTTGGAAATGGAAACAGTGGTAGGTGACCTGCCAAAGAAAAGATCGTTGATAAGGACTTGGGTAAAAAAGATAATACAGTTTAAATTTTTCACCAAAGAATCCGTTGCCTAATGTTGCGAAGACTTAAAAATATTGGCAAGGAAAAAAATTTGTCCTCCTTAATGGCAAATGTAAGTGTTGCCTTTTTAGGACTTCTGAGTTTTATGCTTTTAACCAGGCAATTGAGTAAGGAGCTCTTTGGGGAATGGGTGCTGTTCATAACTCTAGCCACCTTTGTAGACCTCTTAAGATTTGGACTCACAAGAACATCGTCAGTACGTCTTTTATCAGGAGCTAACGATCAAAAGCAAAAAAATATTCTGGGTTCTTCCTTCAAGATTAACCTTAAGCTTTTGGGTGTCCTAACAGCCTTGTGCTGGGGAGTCCACGTTGTGGTGGTTACGTTCAATTTAGAAATAAACAACGGATATCGGTTGTTTTTGTTTTACTATCCATTTTTGGCCCTTTCCAATTTAAGTTGGAACAATGCCATGTCCCTTTTTCAGGCAGAGCAGAATTTTAAAAGGATGATGTTGGTGAGATTGTCGAATGTTGGGCTATTTTGTATGTTTCTTCTATTAAATCAATGGTGGCTGCAGGTGGGGTTAATTGAAATTGTTTGGATCAATGTTGCTGTAAATGCAGTCTCAAGTATCTGGTGTTCCGTTAAAAAGTGGGATGGGTTTACCTTTTTAAAACAAGCCAAAAGTGCCGTGGAGAAAGAGTTGGTGAATTTTGGCAAATACTCCATGGGAACTTTAATAAGTTCAAGTTTGTTAAAGAGCTCGGATACGTTTATTATTGGAATGAGTCCAATTTTGGGTTCCGCTGGCATTGCCATGTACGCCATACCGCTAAAATTGACGGATCTTTTGGGAATTCCGTTACATAGCTTCGCTATGACCGCTTATCCCAGAATGTCCCAAAAATCCATAGAAGGGAATCTTGAAGCAGTTAAAAAAATTTTCTATGCCTATGTCGGAATCATAACGCTACTATTTTTTCCTGTGGCCTTGGTAAGTTTTGTCTTTGCGGAACATCTGGTGCTTTTTTTGGGAGGTAATGAATATAGGGAAGAACTTCCATTGTTAACATTGATTTTCAGGGTATTCACAATTTATATTATGCTGTTGCCCATTGATCGATTTACAGGAGTTTTGTTGGATAGTATCAATAGGCCAAAATTGAACTTGTATAAAGTTTTAGTGATGACATCTGCAAACATAATCTTGAATCTTTTGGCGGTATTTGTGTTCAAAAGTTTAGTGGCCGTTGCAGTTGGGACTGTATTGTTTACGCTAATGGGCATATTTCTCGGATTCTTATTTCTTAAAAAAGAAATAAAAATTCAAAGCAGACAAATAATTTCCGAAAGTATACTGTTCCTGAAAAACCTTAAAACGCATTTAGGATAATGGACACATTTGCAACAACACATGGATCCGATTATCTGAAAAAACCAATTCCTATTTTGTTGTTATTATCGGTGGTGCTTACCACTGCACATTTAACAGCAACAAAAGGCCTAATAGCAGGTATTGGAGTAATGGTGGTACCGTTTGCTCTAGTGTACCTGGGGGCGCTAATGGTAAATCCCAGAATTGGAATGGTTACCGTATTGATTTTCAATTTTTTTGTTTTGGGTATCGGCAGGTATATTCCAATGACCTGGGGGTTGCTAATGGATGGTCTAATGGTATTGATGTATTTGGCTCTCTTCTTTAAGGCTTTTCGGATAAAAGTGCCTTGGGATCGGGCTAGTTCTCAACTAACCTTACTGGTTTCCATATGGTTTGGTTATGCGGTCTTACAAATTGCAAATCCTGAGGCAGTAAGTGTGGCAGCATGGTTTTATGCTATGCGGGGGTTAGCGTTGTATCAATGGCTTTTTATACCCTTGGCATTTATTTTGTTCAATAAACGAAAAGATCTCCATCTGTTTTTTTTAATCTGGGGCGTACTTTCGGTTTTGGCCACCATGAAAGGGATGCAACAATTAATATTTGGTGTTGACTCCTATGAGCAAGCTTGGTTAGATGCCGGAGGGGATGTTACCCATATATTGTTTGGGAAACTGCGTATTTTTTCTTTTTATTCCGATGCGGGCCAATTTGGAGCTTCGCAAGGGCATACCGGAGTGGTATTTGGGGTATTGGCATTATTTGCCAAGAATAGAAAATTTCAAATTTTTTGTGGTATTGTAGCCATGGCTGGGCTTCTGGGTATGATGATCTCTGGAACGCGCGGGGCTATCGCCGTCCCTGCTATGGGAGGTGTAATGTTTATTTTGGTACGAAAACATATTCCAAGTATTGTACTTGGCGCAATGGTAGGTATTGGCATATTTGTATTCTTTAAATATACCACTATCGGTAATGATAATGACCAGATTAGACGCATGCGAACAGCTTTCGACCCTAATGATGCCTCGTTACAGATGCGTAAAATAAATCAAGAGAGATTAAGGGGATATTTGGCCACTAGGCCTTTGGGCGGTGGTATTGGGTCAACCGGAAACTGGGGAAAGCGATTTTCGCCCAATACTTTTTTGGCCAATACAGCAACAGATAGCTGGTTTGTGGCAGTTTGGGCGGATACAGGAATTGTAGGATTGTATCTGCATCTTTTTATCCTATTCTTCATATTGGTTACCGGAGCTTATAACTGTATGTTCAAAATACGGGACGATTGGCTTAAAGGACAAATAACAGCCTTGGTCTGTGGGATGGCAGGAATTATGCTGGCGTCTTACGGTAATGGAATTTTTGGACAGTTCCCTACCTGTATTTTAATGTATACCGGTATGGTTTTCATATTCATTTCGCCAAAACTTGACAGGAAAATAATGGCGGAAAAAGAGGCCAAATTACAATTAAAAGCTACATAAATGCATACGGTAAAACCACTAGTATCCATAATAACAATTAATTATAACGAATCTGAAGTTACCTTGGATTTATTGGAGTCTATAAGAGGTCTCTCATATCCAAGTTACGAGGTTATTGTTGTAGACAACGCATCTCCTAATGATGATCCAGATATAATTAAGGAAAAATTTCCGGAGATTGTACTTTTAAAAAGTAAGGAGAATCTTGGCTTTGCAGGAGGGAATAATCTAGGGGTTAAAAAGGCCCAAGGGGATTATTTACTTTTTATAAATAACGACACCATAGTTCCGAAAAATTTTATTGAGCCTTTGGTGGAAACCCTACAAGAAGATGAGTCTATTGGAATGGTTAGTCCAAAGATTAAATTTCATTGGGATGCCACCTTGATACAATATGCAGGGTACACACCAATGAACCATTGGACTATACGCAATAACAGTATAGGCTATCATCAAAAGGATAATGGAGATTTTGATACTGCTGAGGAAACACAATCCATTCACGGAGCTGCGATGATGGTTCCGAAACAGGTAGTGAAGACGGTTGGTATGATGACCGAAATCTATTTTCTCTATTATGAGGAACACGATTGGGCCGAAATGGTGAAAAGGGCAGGGTATAAAATTTATTACCAACCTAAATCGTACATTCTGCACAAAGAATCTGTTTCTACTGGGAAGTTTAGTCCATTGAAAACGTATTACATTTCAAGAAATAGGATTCTCTTTGCCCGAAGAAATTTTAAACCATTTCAATTGTTCATCAGCCTATTGTTTCAGTGTTTTGTTTCCATTCCAAAAAACACACTGATGTTTATTGTTAAAAGAGAGTTTAAACACCTAAAGGCTTTTTGGAGGGCCATTTCTTGGAATTTGACCAATAAAGCCACCCTTAGCTAGGATAAAGAGGACTTCTTGTATAGTCTAGATGTATGGTTGTTGTGCATTGACAACACGAAAACAATATTTTACAACAAATACTTTTCTTTAATAGAATGTAGGATAATATTTACAAAAACATTTATTACCCTTTTTGATGATTAAAGTTTTAAAAATTGTTGTCTTACTAGTTTTGCTCTTTTGGTTTGCTGGCTGTGTTAGTGAAAGTGACCTTGGTACACCAACCGACGATTCAGTTGTTACAGATGATACCGATAATAATGATGATAACCCTTTGGGCGACTTCAGCATTGCATCCAGTTTTGATTATGCAACGAGCAGAACTATTGATGTTACCTTAGATGTTCCAACATTTCTTAAAGGAGCGGTTTTTTCCCTTTATAGCAAAGTAGGATCCCAGGACAGTATTTCCTTTGGACGGGCAACCTTTGATACAAATGGACATTTTGAGGAAAGATTTACGTTACAGGCACAAGTTGATAGCGTACTTCTTATTTCGGATTATCTTGGACTTACAAAGGATATCCGTTTGGCAGTTGAAAATGGAACAATTGCATATGATTATAGACCATTATATGAAAGATCAACCTCTGGAAAAGGAAAAATTTTGCAACAAACAAGCAAAGGAGCCGCAACCATTACGGCAAAGGTTCCCTATACTTATTTAAGCGGTTTTGATAGCCAGGGTGTTCCTTCAGAAATGGAACTTCCGGATGTAATAGAACAGAATTTATTGGATGATGTTAATGCCTCACTTCCTGAAAGAAGTAGGGTACCTATTGCCAACCCTCAATTTCTATCGAACTCCAGTGAATCCAATATGGTGCTCACGGATTTGGCAGATGTTTGGGTAACCTTTGTTTCGGAAGGAGCTGGATATAGAAATGCATTGGGGTACTATTCATATCCCTTGGGAGAAGAACCAGCTTCCGTAGATGATATCCTAACGCATAATATAATTTTCCCCAATGTCTCAATGGTAGGGTCCTCAGGAGGATTAGTGCCAGGAGATCGAGTTTACATTGGTCGTTTTCAGCCAAATACAGTAGTGTCTTGGTTTGTTGTTGCCAATGGCTGGAATGGGTCTGGTGTAGGTGATGGAAATAACATTTTCTATTCAGAACCTAGTTTTAATCCAGAATCATCCGACCTAAGCACCCATGTTGTACAATTATATGACAATGCCCGTGAAATTAACTTTTTGGCCTTTGAGGATTTAAGAAGAGATCAAAATTCTGATGATGATTTCAATGATGCTGTTTTTTATGCCCGTGCCAATCCGGTAGAATCTATAGAGTTAACCAACGTAGTCACTTTAATTCCCGCCAACGATGAAGATGGGGATGGTGTAAATGATGAATTGGACGATTTTCCTTTTGATGTAAATAAGGCTTTTAATAATTTTTCACCCAGTGAAAATCTTTCAGGGGTATTGGCTTATGAAGATTTATGGCCAAGCCAAGGAGACTACGATTTTAACGATTTAGTGGTTTCTTATAGCTATAACCTTATTACCAACGCATCAAACAAGGTAACCTCAATTGAAGGTACATTCCAAATTGAAAATATTGGAGGAGCATTTGAAAATGGTTTTGGATTGTTTTTTCCAATTGACCCGTCTTTCGTTGAAAGTGTTCAAGGGCAGTTGATCAATGCAGATTTTATAAACCTAAACGCCAATGGAACCGAATCTGGTACCGCTGTCGATGAGACTGTAATATTTGTTGTAGGAAATGCCATAACAATGGAAGGCGATACCATTCAATTGGTCATTGATTTGAATACACCGGTCAGCTATGCAGATTTGGGGGAGGTACCGTTTAATCCTTTTTTGATTTCCAATGGTGATAGGGCCAAGGAAATTCACCTTCCAGACTTTAAGCCAACAACCAAAGCAGGTTTCCTGGGAACCTCCAGCGATGATAGTAATCCTAGTGAAAATAGATACTATAAAACAAGTGCGAACCTGCCATGGGCGTTGAACATTTTTGATGACTTTGTTCCTCCCCAAGAGTTGGTTCCCATAAATATTGAATATCCAAAGTTTGAAAACTGGGCAAATTCGGGAGGTACCCAGGATTTGGATTGGTATAAAAGATAATTTCAAAATAAAATAGTAAACCTAAAAACATATTTTAAATTATGAATATAACAGTTATTGGTACAGGTTATGTTGGTCTGGTAACGGGCACTTGCTTCGCGGAAACCGGAATCAACGTTGTTTGTGTGGATATCGACGAGAAGAAAATTGAAAAACTAAGAAACGGTGAAGTTCCTATTTACGAACCGGGTCTGGATTTACTCTTGGAACGGAACATTGATAAGGGGAGAATATCCTTTACCACTAGTTTAGAAAAAGGGATTAAAGGAAGTGATGCCATTTTCATTGCAGTTGGGACTCCACCTGATGAAGATGGCAGTGCAGATTTAAAGTATGTTTTGGGAGTGGCTGGCGAAATAGGTCGGCATATGGAAGACTACAAAGTAATCATTACCAAAAGTACGGTTCCCGTAGGAACATCTTATAAAGTAAAGGCCGCCGTAGAGGAAGAACTCGTTAAAAGAAATGTTCGTATTCCTTTTGATGTAGCCTCAAATCCAGAGTTCTTAAAAGAAGGAAGTGCCGTTGATGACTTTCTTAAACCGGACCGTATTGTTGTAGGTATCGAAAGCAAGCGAGCAGAAAAGGTGATGAACAGGTTGTATAAGCCATTTTTAATGAATGGTCATCCCATTTTATTCATGGATATTTTCTCTTCCGAAATGACCAAATATGCCGCAAATTCCATGTTGGCTACCAAAATCAGCTTTATGAACGACATTGCCAACCTATGTGAACTCGTTGGGGCCAATGTAGATTTGGTTAGAAAGGGTATAGGGTCCGATTCTAGAATTGGAAACAAATTTATTTATCCAGGAACAGGTTATGGAGGCAGTTGTTTCCCCAAAGATGTTCAAGCCTTGGTAAGAACTGCGGATGAGTACGGACATTCACTTGAGGTATTAAAAGCCGTTGAAAGTGTCAACTATCGTCAGAAATCTGTGTTGGTAGAAAAAATAAAAACCCATTTTGGTAAAAATATAAAGGGCAAACAATTTGGTCTTTGGGGACTCGCATTTAAACCTAAGACTGATGATATGCGTGAAGCACCATCATTGGTTATTATTGAGCAGCTAAAGGCACTAGGTGCAACAGTAAGAGCTTATGACCCCGTTGCGATGGAAGAAACGAAACGAATTTTGGGCGATAAGATCGAATATGCCAAGGATGAGTATGATGCCATTATAGATGCGGATGCCCTGATTGTGGTTACCGAATGGTCAGAATTTAGGATGCCCAATTTTAGGATTCTGGAGAAACTCATGAACAGCAAAACTGTTTTCGATGGTCGGAATATTTATGATCCAGATGAAATGTTTGAGCAGGGATTTACCTACTATAGTATAGGTAGGGATGTTGTAAAAGGTGAAAAAATGGAAGCATTAAAAGCTGAAGTATAAAGAAACTATATATGGATGCAATAACGTTTTTAATACATGGCCTCGAATACCTTCTGATAGGTTATTTTGGATTTGCATCCATTTATGTGTTCATTTTCTCGTTTTCAGGTCTGTTTACTGCAAAAAAAAGGAATGAGATACTTCAAAAACAAAGAAAGTTTGCGGTTTTAATTCCTGGTTATAAAGAGGATAATGTCATTGTAGAAGTGGCACAAAGTGCACTGGAACAAAGCTACTGTTCGGAGCTCTATGATGTTGTTGTTATTGCGGATTCCTTTCAAAAAGATACGTTAAACCAACTTAGGCAATTGCCCATACGATTGGTTGAGGTATCTTTTGAGAAAAGCACGAAATCCAAGGCACTTAACCAAGCCATGAAGGTTATTGGTGATGCCTATGATGTGGCTTTGATTCTTGATGCGGACAATATTATGGAAGATAGTTTCATTGAAAAGGTAAATATAGCGTTCAATCAGGGCTATAAAGTGGTTCAAGGACATAGAATAGCCAAAAACACCAATACCTCTTTTGCAATTCTAGATGCTATAAGTGAAGAGGTCAATAACCACATTTTTAGAAAAGGACACCGGGTCCTTGGGTTATCATCGGCATTGATAGGTTCAGGAATGGCATTTGATTATTATTTCTTCAAGAATACGATGGCCCATGTAAATGCTGTTGGTGGTTTTGATAAGGAGCTGGAATTGAAGTTATTAAAGAATGGAACCAAGATAGAGTATTTGAACAATGCCTTGGTGTTGGATGAGAAGGTTCAGAAATCAGAAGTGTTCTCCAATCAACGCAAGCGATGGCTTTCAGCCCAGTTTGTATATTTTGGAAGATATTTTGTGCCAGGGCTAAAAGAACTCTTTACAAAGGGCAATGTAGATTTTTTTGATAAGGTATATCAGATGATATCCCCTCCAAGGGTATTATTGCTTGGTCTATCTGTTGTTATATCCTTCCTATATTTTGTGTTGGACTACCTATTTCCCTCAATTATTTTGGCAGTGCCGTCAATGTTCTGGTATGCCAATATGTTGCTCATTGTTATGGCATTCTTTTTTGCCATTCCCAGAAAATTTTACAGCGCAAAAACATTGCTGGCGGTACTTACTTTACCGAAGGCCTTTCTGTTGATGTTCTTGTCACTTTTTAAACTAAAAGGAGCCAATAAAAAATTCATTCATACCCAACACGGTACAGTTAATAGTCAATAATAGCAAATGAAAATTGGAATAGAAGGACAGCGTCTTTTCAGAAAAAAGAAACATGGAATGGATATGGTGGTCCTGGAGCTTATTAAAAACCTCCAGAAGATAGACCATAAAAATGAATATGTAGTCTTTGTAAAACCAGATTTTGATGACACCTGTATTCCAAGCGCTCCCAATTTTAAAATAGTTCAGTTGGCATCCAAATGGGGTTACCCTGGGTGGGAACAGATTGAGCTACCAAAGGCCGCATACCAAGAAGGTTGTGATGTACTGCATTGCACAAGCAACACCGGACCTCTCTTTTCCAAAGTTCCGTTGATTACCACGTTGCATGATATTATCTATTTGGAAAGTATAAGCGTCTTTAAAAAGGAAGGGACATGGTATCAAAAATTAGGTAATATGTATCGAAGGTATTTTGTGCCGCCGGTAATTAAAAAAAGCAAAAAGGTAATCACTGTTTCAAACTATGAAAAAGAACGCATAAACAATCATTTTGGATTTAAGGATGATAGATTGAAAGCAATCTATAATGGTGTGGGGTCGCATTTTAAGAAGTTAACAGATCAAAACAGTTTAAATGCCATAAAGGGCAAATACAACTTACCGGACAATTTCTTTTTCTTCTTGGGAAACACAGATCCAAAGAAAAACACCAAGGGGGTATTAAAAGCATTTTCAGATTTTAACAAAGCTTTTCCCAACCGTTTCAAATTGGTGATGTTGGATTATGACGAGGGAGAACTTCAAAAGCTGTTGGTGTCTATTCATGGAGAGAAAATAAGACCGTTGATTCATCTTACCGGATACGTTCCCAACATGGATTTACCAGCGATTATAAATCAATGTGCCATATTTCTATATCCCTCGTTGAGGGAAAGTTTTGGAATCCCAATTTTGGAAGGAATGGCTTGCGGGGTGCCGGTTATTACATCAAATACCTCGTCCATGCCCGAAGTTGCCGGGGAGGATACTGCCTTAATAGTGGATCCTTTCAATCCAATGGAAATTACAGCAGCTATGAAGACTTTGGTCGAAGATAAAATGTTGGCCCAGGTTTTAGCGGAGAATGGAATTAAAAGGGCAAAACACTTTTCATGGGAATCCATGGCAAAGAACGTTTTGGAACTATATGAAGATGTCCACAGCGAAATAAAAAACAGCTAATATGATCAAAGGTCAAGACATCGTAGTCGTAGGCATACAGGCATGGGATATTGAGATTGGCAGTAATTGCAAAAACATTGCCACGGAATTTGCCAAGCACAATAGAGTATTATATGTAAACCCACCTTTGGACAGGGCTACACTAAGAAGAGGAAAAGGAAATGAAAAAGTTGAAAAAAGAATTCGAATAAAAAATGGGGTAGAAACCGGCTTGGTTCAGATTGGGAAAAACCTTTGGAATTTATATCCAAAATCCATGACGGAATCCATTAATTGGATTCCATTCCACACTATTTTCAAGAAATTGAATAAAAGAAATTCACGGATTTTTTCAAAGGATATCCAAGATACAATGGATCAATTGGATTTTAAGGATATCATGTTATTTAATGATAGTTCCATGTTTTTAGGATTACATCTGCGAGAATTTTTATTCCCAAAAACATATACATATTACATGAGAGATTATTTAACAAGGGTTCCGTATTGGAGAAAGCATGGGGAACGAATTGAACCGGAAATTATTCAACAAGCGGATACCATTGTAAACAATTCTACACTTTATGCAGAATATGGCTCTAAGTTCAATCCTAATAGCTTTATGGTGGGGCAGGGTTGCGATGTTTCCCTGTTCAATGATGAAAAGGACACCATTCAAATTCCGAAGGAATTCGACATTATACCAGAACCCATTGTAGGTTATGTTGGGTATTTAACTAGTATGAGACTGGATATTGGACTCTTGGAATATATGGCCAATGCCCGGAAGGATTGGAGCATAGTTTTAGTTGGACCAGAAGATGAAGATTTTAAAACATCAAAATTACATGAATTGGACAATGTCTTTTTCTTGGGGAGCAAAGATGCATCCCAGCTTCCAGCCTATGTTAAGGGGTTTGATGTAGCCATGAATCCGCAGGTGGTGAACGATTGGACCATTGGAAACTATCCGCGTAAGATAGATGAGTACTTGGCCATGGGGAAACCTACATTGGCAACAAGAACCAAGGCAATGGATATGTTCAAGGAACATGTGTACTTGGGAAGTAGTAAGGAGGAATATATCGAATTGGTAGAGAAGGCTTTGGCCGAGAACAATGCAGATCTCATTAAAAAACGGATCGAATTTGCAAAAAGTCATACTTGGGAAAATAATGTTAGGGCCATTTACAAGGCCATTAAAAAATCAGCATAGAACCAAAATATTATGGGCTTAAAGGACAAAATAAAAAACAGTGAGCGTATAAAAAGGTATGTGCATTGGTTTCTAGTTCCCAAAAATCAGGCAAGGCCGCGTCTATGGGTAAAATGGTTTGTAAACCCCTTTTATCACAAGAAAGGCATTGGGGCAACAATTAGAAGAAGAACACGGATAGATGTACTGCCTTGGAATACTTTTGAATTGGGAGCAAATTCCACAATAGAGGATTTTTCTACCATTAACAATGGGGTTGGCCCCGTAAGAATTGGAAGCAGAACCAGAATAGGTCTTGGCAATACGATTATAGGGCCGGTGACCATTGGTAATGATGTTCGTTTAGCGCAAAATGTTGTGCTTTCCGGACTTAACCATAATTATGAGGATGTAACACAACCCATTCATGCTCAGGGTGTATCTACCGCTACAATAGTGGTTAAGGAAGAGACTTGGATTGGTGCAAATACTGTAATTGTTGCAGGGGTTACTATCGGTAAGCATTGTATTATAGCGGGGGGGAGTGTGGTAACCAAAGATATTCCTGATTATGCCGTGGCCGTTGGCAACCCTGCTAGGGTCATGAAGATATATAATCATGACACTGGAACGTGGGAAAGGGCCATTAAAAAAGATCTTGTAGCTGTATAGTATATCACTGAGTTAAAAAAGTAATAATGGAGTTTTTAAAGGTATTTTTCTGGATTTCACTTTTCATAATTTTTTACTCTTATCTGGGTTATGGCATATTGTTGTTTGTAATTATCAAGTTCCGAAGGGCCTTCGGATGGGTTAAGGACTACAGGGGTAATGAAGATTATGAGCCCGAGGTAACCCTTTTTGTTACAGCATTCAACGAAAAGGACTTTTTAGATCAAAAGGTTAAAAATTCAAAGAGTTTAAATTACCCTCAGCATAAGGTGACCCAAATTTGGGTGACCGATGGATCTGATGATGGTACCCCAGAATTACTTAGGAAATATGATGGGGTAAAAGTATATCACAAAGAAGGAAGAGCTGGGAAAATTGCTGCTATGAATCGCGGTGTGGAATTTGTACAAACACCGATTGTTATTTTTTCCGACGCCAATACGGATTTAGGGACAAATTCCATAAAAGAGATCGTACGTCTTTTCCGTAATCCAAAAGTAGGTTGCGTATCAGGTGAAAAAAGAATTTATTCCAAGGAAGTGGATGGTGCTGCAGGTGCTGGGGAAGGAATGTATTGGAAGTATGAATCGCAACTTAAAAAATGGGATGCAGAACTCTATTCTGTAGTTGGCGCCGCAGGCGAACTTTTTGCAATCAGGACAGCACTATGGCAAGAAGTGGAAAAGGATACTCTGTTGGACGATTTTATAATTTCATTGCGTGTGGCCATGTTGGGCTATACCATTCAATACAATCCTGAAGCTTACGCCATTGAAACGGCCTCAGCCAATGTAAAGGAAGAATTAAAGCGAAAAGTAAGAATTTCAGCCGGAGGTATCCAATCTGTTGTTAGATTAAGGACTTTATTGAATTTCTTCAGATATGGAACGCTCTCGTTTCAATATATTTCCCATCGGGTATTGCGATGGACATTGACACCGCTCTTACTTTTCTTGATTATTCCAGTAAATTTTATTTTGGCCCAAAATACGGGATTCTCCTCACTTGCATTGTTCAATCTGCTATTTTGGGGACAAGTCTTGTTTTATGCGGCTGCATTGCTGGGCTGGTTTCTGGAAAACAGGCAGATTCGGTTAAAAATACTTTTCATCCCTTACTATTTCTTTATTATGAACCTTTCCGTATTTCTTGGTTTTGGAAGATACATTAAGGGAAATCAGACCGTTAATTGGGAGCGTGCCAAAAGGGATGTTCAGACAGAAGCAGTAGTCTAGTCCTGTTCTATATACAGAGGTAGGTCAAAATAAAATGTACTTCCCTTTCCCACCTCACTTCTAATTTTTAAAGCACCTCCATTTTTTTGAACAAAATTTTGACAAAGAACAAGACCTAGTCCTGTTCCAGGTTCCTTTTCGGTGCCCAATTTGCTAAAATGCTCATTGGGATTTAGGATTTTCTTAATGTCTTCTTTGGGAATACCATTGCCATTATCCGCTATTTCAATGACCACCTTATTTTTACCCAGCTTGGAATCGATTTTGATAGTGCCTTCGAACGGAGTGAATTTTATGGCATTGGAAAGGATGTTCCGAAGAACGGTTTTGATCATATTATTATCCGCATGGGCAAAAAGAGCTAGGGGAACATTGTTTTGCATTGCAATGTTTTTATGATCACTACCTAATTTCAAAAGCCGAAATGTTTGTTCAACCAAATCGTTTAAATCCAATTTTTCCGGAATCATTTGAATTTGATTACTTTCAGATTTTGCCCAACCCAGTAAGTTTTGAAGCAGATTCAGTGCCTCATCCATGGTTTTTAGCAGGTCGTAAACGGTTTCATCCAAGAATTTATCATCCTTTGGGTTTATGATACCACGCATGATAAAATCCATTTTTAGTTTGGCGGCACTTAATGGAGAACGCAGGTCGTGCCCTATAATGGAAAACATTCTATCTTTTAGGTCATTCGATTGTCTCAGGTTTTGAGCTTGCTCCTCAATTTGGTTTTTGGCCCGAATAAGTTCAACATGTGTTTGGATGCGGGCCAAAAGTTCTTGTTCATTAAAAGGCTTGGTAACATAATCTACCCCGCCCACTTCAAAGCCCTTGATTTTGTCCTTAACATTGACTTTTCCGGTCAGAAAAATAACGGGAATATCCCTATATTTTTTAATCTTTTTAATTTTCTCACATAGTTCAAAACCTTCAATTCTGGGCATGATAACATCAAGAAGTATAAGATCGGGTTTTTGCTGTTCAAGAAGTTCGAAAAGATATTCGTCGTCACTGGTGCCCTCAAAGTTGTAATTATGTCTCTCCAAAATAAATCGAAGCAGCTCTAAGTTAAGCTGTTCGTCATCTACCGCAAGGATATAAGGTTTTTCCGTATCTTGGTTTTTCATCTAAAGAGTAATAACCCTAGTACTAAAGTAGGAAAAAGATTTGATCTATGCGTAGTATAAACTTTCAAACAGAAAAATAATACTGACGAATTTGTTTTTGAGCCTTTTAAAACTATATTAAAGTGTTCTACCAACAAAAACCAGCCTTTCGCAACATAAATTAAATGATCATAAAAAGTAGGATTATATTTACAAAGTAAGTAAAAAGCACAATTTGTATGATAAATATTTTGGTTACAGGGGGAGCGGGATTCATAGGTTCCAACTTTGTTCCCTATTTTTTGGAAGCTAATTCGGCGGTTAACCTTGTTAATATTGATGCACTCACCTATGCCGGGAATCTTAATAATCTTAAGGAAGTTGAGAAACATCAACGCTATACATTTATCAAAGGAGACATTTGTGATCGAAAACTTATAGAAAAAGTATTTGAACAGTATACCATCCAAGGGGTAATTCATTTTGCTGCCGAGTCCCATGTTGATAATTCAATAACCAACCCAGATACCTTTATGCAAACCAACATTTTAGGGACATTTAATTTAATTGATGTAGCCAAAAAATATTGGATGATGGGTCCAGGTGTGTACAAAGAAGCTTTTAAAGATTCTAGATTTCACCATGTTTCCACGGATGAAGTATATGGTACGTTGGGAGATGAGGGTTTGTTTATGGAAACAACGCCATATGCCCCCAATAGTCCGTACAGTGCTTCCAAGGCATCCTCAGATTTTATTGTTAGAAGTTACCACCACACCTATGGTATGAATGTGGTAACTACCAATTGTTCCAACAACTATGGCCCTAAACAACATGATGAGAAATTGATTCCAACAATCATAAGAAAAGCTTTGGCGGGAGAACAAATCCCAATTTATGGAGATGGCTCCAATATTAGGGATTGGTTGTATGTCTTGGATCATTGCAAAGGAATTGCCTTGGCCTATGACAAAGGAGTTTCGGGTGAAACTTATAATATAGGAGGGAGGAATGAAAGAAATAATCTATACATAGCCCAAAAGGTCTGTGATATTTTAGATAGAAAACATCCCAAGTCTGAAGGCACTTCCTATCGAGATTTAATTACCTATGTTAAAGATAGGGCAGGGCATGATTTTAGATATGCCATTGATGCTTCCAAAATTGAAGATAATATAGGCTGGAAGGCAGATGAAAATTTTGAAACGGGTATAGAAAAAACCATAGATTGGTATTTGAAAAAATTCATTAACAACAAGACAAATAGTCTGGCCTAGTAGCCAAGGTAGATTTTAAACCAAGAACGATGAAACCGACATTATTAAAATAATCTTTAAGCACCAACGCAAGGATTATTTTAATCATCAAAGATTACATGTGACCATTGAAAAACAATAAAAACTAACACATGAAAGGAATAATATTAGCAGGGGGTTCAGGAACAAGATTACACCCCATAACACTTGCAGTTAGCAAACAATTGATGCCGGTCTATGATAAACCCATGATCTATTATCCATTGTCAACACTGATTGAATCTGGAATCTGGGAAATATTGATTATTTCAACACCCCATGATTTACCTATGTTTCAACGGCTATTGGGAGATGGTAGAAAATATGGATGCAAGTTTGAGTATGCAGTTCAGGAGCAACCCAATGGACTGGCGGAAGCCTTTCTTATTGGTGAAGAATTTATTGGTGATGACAAAGTAGCTTTAATACTTGGAGACAACATCTTCTATGGAACCGGGCTGGAAAACCTGTTGCAGTCCAATAATGATCCAGACGGGGGTATTATTTATGCATACCATGTTACGGATCCAGAAAGATACGGCGTTGCTGAGTTCGACGAGCATGGAAATGTAATCTCCATTGAGGAAAAGCCACAAAAACCAAAATCCAATTTTGCGATTCCAGGGATATATTTCTATGATAATGATGTAGTCGAAATTGCGAAAAAAATTCAACCGAGTAAAAGGGGGGAATTGGAAATAACAGATATTAATCAGGAATACTTAAACAGAGGAAAACTGAAAGTAAGCATCATGGATAGGGGTACGGCTTGGTTAGACACCGGAACCTTTCAGTCATTAATGCAAGCATCTCAATTTGTACAGGTAATTGAGGAAAGACAAGGTCTTAAAATTGGTGCTATTGAATCCTCAGCCTACAAAATGGGCTTTATTACCAAAAGTCAATTTAAAAAATTGACAGAACCATTTTTAAAGAGTGGCTATAGTAAACGATTATTAGAAGCGCTAACATAGTAATGAAAGTTGATAAAACAGAAATAGCAGGTTGCTTTATTATTGAACCCACAGTGTTCGAGGATAAAAGAGGTTACTTTTTTGAAAGTTTCAACCAAGAAAAATTTGAGCAATTAACAGGAGCAAAGCCCTTTTTCGTTCAAGACAATGAATCTTTCTCCTCAAAAGGGGTGCTTAGGGGGCTTCATTTTCAAAAAGGAGCGCATGCGCAGTCCAAGTTGGTCCGCGTTCTGGATGGTGAGGTACTGGATGTCGCAGTTGATATAAGACCTGACTCCAAAACCTTTGGGAAAGTGGTGTCCACCCTGCTTTCATCCCAAAATAAAAAACAGATGTTCATTCCAAGGGGATGCGCCCATGGTTTTGTAACGTTAAGCGATACGGCCAAGTTTTCCTATAAGTGTGATAACTTTTACAATGCGGCATCTGAAGGGGGCATCATTTATAACGATCCTACCTTTAACATCGATTGGATTTTGGCCCATGACGATTTGATTATATCCGAAAAGGATAAAATATTGCCCGTTTTTAAAGAAGCGGTCCCTCATTAATTTACACCTATACTATGAAGATATTGGTTACAGGAGCATCTGGACAATTAGGAAGTACCTTTAAAGCCCTAGTTGCTGAAGGAAGTATAAAAGATTTGGATTTTGTATTCAAAACCTCTTCAGAACTGGATATTACGGACTTTGATCAAGTACGGGATGAACTGGTTGCTTCTGATTATGCTTATTGCATCAATTGCGCGGCATTTACAAACGTGGACAAAGCCGAGGTAGATAATGATTTGGCGTACAGGGTCAATGTTACAGGAGCCAGAAACTTGGCCTTAAACTGTAATGAAAGTAATACGGTTTTAATCCATATTTCCACAGATTTTGTTTTCGATGGTTTTCTCAATACACCATATTTGGAAGATGATATTGCAAGGCCAATAGGTTTTTATGGCGATACCAAGTATAAAGGGGAACGTGCCATCATCAATAACCTGGAAGAACATTTTGTTATTCGAACCTCATGGTTGTATTCGGAATTTGGGAATAATTTTATGAAGACCATGCTTAAATTGGGCGCCGAAAGAGATCAACTTTCTGTAGTGTACGATCAAGTAGGAACCCCAACCTATGCTTTGGATTTGGCCAAGGTGGTTTTACACATTATAAAAGCACATAGTATAGATTACGGAGTGTATAATTATAGTAACGAGGGCGTAGCCAGTTGGTACGATTTTGCAAAGGCAATTTTTGAAGGATATACTGTTGATATCGACTTAAAACCCATTCTGTCTGAAGCATATCCTACCCCAGCGGAGCGACCAAAATTCAGTGTGTTGGACAAGACCAAAATCAAAAATACATTTGGATTACAAATTCCACATTGGAAAGACAGTCTAAGCGTTGCTTTAAAGGCGCATTCTAAGATTAATATCTAGTACATTTGATAGCAACAACGATTGGATGCTACCGGTCGTTTCTAACCGATTGGCAGGAGCGGAGAAGTGCGAGAAATCTGTGGATTAATGGGATTTCTCCATCGATGCTTTGCATCCCATATCTAATTACAGACCACTGATTAAACAACCATCAACGAATACTATAATCCCTTTATCTGAACCTTATGAAATGAATCTGCCTGTAGTTTAAGTAGTTCTTCCGCTTTTTCCTTTTTGTAGCGATAAAGCTCTTCCTCGTTTTTAATATCCTCGTAAATTTTTTGGTTGAGTTCCCCATCGGTGGAAAACAGTAGTTTGCGCTGCGCTACTTTTTGGGTCACCCAGGTGGCCACTACACTTTCTTGTTCTTCAAATTTATAATCATACTCCCCTTTAGGCGCCAAAAGTTTGGCAATAATGGGTGCTGTTTCAATGGCTAGAAACAAAAGGAAGATAAAAAAGGAGGGTAACCAAGGCAATCTGCCCAGGGCATTGATACGTGCCATAAGACCATCAAAACCATCAATTATTGGCTGCGAATTGGTCACTGCGGTATCGTAATCAGTTCCTAAAGCAGCTATCTGGGCTTCAATAGCTTGTATTTTTTCTGCATTGATTTGCTTAAGTGTACTCAGTTCAGCCAAATAAGCATCATGCTTTTCCCGTTTTTCGGCATAAACCGGACCCTTGCCCAAAAGGCCAGTTCCTGCCGTACCCTCGGCTTCAGAAATATAAGTATCATAAAGGGCGTTCGTCTCGGCTTCTTTGCTTGTGATTTCGGTTTTTAAACGAGTTATTTCCTGGTTCAGGCCTTCCACTTTTGGCGTGTATTGTAAAGCAATCTGTTCTTGATTTGCCAGGGTCATGGTATTTTTTTCTTCCAGCAATACCTGGTTGATTTCCTTCTCAAAAATTTTCATTTCAAGGGGTTTGGAAATCACAACAGCAATAATAATGGCCAGAATAATTCGTGGAGCGGCTTGAACCAACTCACTTTTAAAATTATCCCGTTTTTTAATGGTGGAAACAATATAGCGGTCCAGATTAAAAATCAACAATCCCCAAATAAACCCAAAGAAAATAGAGGTATAGATATTATCAAAAACAGTATAGAGGGCATAACCACTTGCAATAAAAGCCATTATGGCCGTAAAGAAAACCGTGGCGCCTATACCGGCATACTTGTTGCGTTCCCCGTTGGAACAATCGTCTAAGATTTGAGTGTCCGCCCCTGAGCAGAAAATAAAAAAGCGTTGTAACATGATAGTGTTCGTTTTGATTTGATGATTTTTTTGTCACCTCGAGAGCAGTCGAGCGGTATATGGTTCTCCACTGCGCTCGAACAGACAATGTTATTAGAACGCAGTTTGTATGTTTTTGTTACACAAAAAGCCTTCGAAATGAAGGCTTTAACAGTGATTTGTGATTTAAAAAAGTGTTTAGGTGCTTAATTGTTCTTCCAAAGATATACTTTGGGCTTTCCATTTTTTGTGCTCTTGGTATTTACCCTTTCTATTTGGGTGTTTTTGGTCAGCCATAATGCTTTTTCGGTTGAAATGGGTTTGTCATTGTAGAAAAATGAAGCCTCTTTTTCAATCATTTCAGTTAAGTCAATAAATGAATTTGGATTGTTATTTTTATTAGGATTCTTGTTATATGAAACCGTACTCAAGTCAGTCAATACGATAGCATATTCATCTTCGGTGTAATCTTCGGTCGCCACTTGTATTGATCTATTGTTTTTTAACAACTGATGGGCTTTTGCCGATGATATCTTGTTGCCGTTAAAATAAAATGTTGGATTCTTTGTTGATTGTCCTTTGAGCTTTTTGCCCTGACGATCTACTTGTTCCCCTTTAGTGTTGAAATAACTAGTTATTCCGTTTTTAGTACTGTAAAATAGCTCACTTCCATTTACTTTTATGTTGCCTGTTTCTAAATTTGATTTTGAAGCAGATGTTTTTTTAACTCGAATGGGACTTTTGGAAATTTTGACTTTAGGGTTTTTTGCGCTTGACCCGGTGGTTTCGATACTTAGTTCCTTGTTTTTCTCAAGTAACTCTATGGCACGATCAGAGGATATTTCTTTTCCTTCAAAATAAAACACAGCTCCTTTTTTGGCCATATCAATAACATGGTCCAAAGGTGATTGGGGAGGAGGTGGTACTGGAACATTGTTGTAATATTTAGGTGCTATGGGTGAACCAGGTTTATTAGCTGTTAACCTAATATTCCCACTGACATCATCGTAGGGATCCTCTTCTTCGATTATTTCCTTTATTTTTTTCGAAGCATACTCCTTTGCAATGGGGGCATCAGGAGCAGGGGGTGGCTCAGGAAAATTGGGGAATGGCTCCGCATCCAGTTTTTGTTTATCTGACATTAGCGTATAGATATATTCCAATCGTTCTATATCTGCTCCTTTGATATGGAAATCACCTTCTTTAGATAACATCTGATTATACTTTTTGGCCATGGAGTTGTATTCGGCCATTTGTTTTCTAGTAGCATTGATTTGGGTGTTTTTCTTTGTGGGAATCTCCTCTGCTATATCGCTGTTATCCTCTTCAATAGTTAGTGTATTTTGGGCTGAAAGATTGGTTCTGTTAAACATTTCGTTTGCCTCCAATAATCCACTTTCCGGTATTTCTTTTTCAACATATTTAATCTCGCTAAATCCGTAAAGTAGGATTACACATAGGGGAAGGAGCAAAAAGGCTCTAAGGAATACCGCTTTTTTTGATGTTCTTTTTTTCATGATTGTAAATCGTTTTTTGATTGATGAATAATTAATGGCATTGGATATGCCGGTCGACTGATGTTTTTTTAAACTTTCATGTGATAAGTATGATAGTAATGTATTCTGATAATTGACGGTATCCTGCTGCTGCTCAATGACAGCACTATCCGCTAAAAACTCATGATTTAGTTTTATCGCTTTTTTACAGAAATAAATCAACGGGTTAATCCAGAAAATAACGTGTAACAGTTCTATAAAAATTATATCAAGACTATGTTTTTGGCGTGCATGAGTTTCTTCGTGTAACAAGACTTCCTTTGGAATTTCATTTGATTCAAATTTTCTTTTGTTCAAGAAAATATATTTGAAAAAGGTATGTGGTGGAATTTGTTCCTGCAACAGCACCTGAATAAAACTTGCATTTTTGTATTTCGGATTCTGTCGAATTCTTTGAAGAATTTGAAATAGGTTTCTTAGGAATTTAATTCCAAAGAAGAGCATCCCTACAAAGTAAACTATCCAAAGAAGTGGGGCAATATGGATGACATCCGCCTCCAGTGCAGGAGGTATGTCAATACTCGATTCAACCATTAAAGTTTGAGTAGGGGCTTCATAAACTTGGGGTTCGACCACAACATATTCCAAAAAGACCAGTGTAGGAACAATAAGGGCAAAAAGTAATGAACCCAGTAAATAGAATCGTTTGAATACGTGCATGTTCTCCTTCTCTAAAAAGAGTTTGTAAAAAAAGAGTAAGATGGCGAGGCATGCCGCGGATTTTAAGATATAAATCAACATGACTACTTATTTTTTATTTCGTTATCGATGAGTTTCTTTAAAGCCTTTAGCTCTTCTTTTGTTAAATCCGTTTCTTGGGCAAAGAAGGAGGCGAATTGACTGGGACTATCATTAAAGAAGTTTTTAATGAGTCCGTTTACATGTTTGGAGAAATAATCTTTCTTTTTAACTAAAGGGTAATACTCTCTTGAGCGACCAAAGCTCTTGTAGGCAACAAAACCTTTGTCTGCCATACGTTTTAACAAAGTAGCTACAGTAGTTGTTGCCGGCTTTGGCTCTGGATAGGTATCCAATAGATCTTTCATAAACGCTTTTTTGTGTTTCCACAAAATATTCATGAGTTCTTCTTCTGCTTTGGATAAATTCATTTTCTACATTGTTAGAATTAACTCTACAAACATAGAACAAATTTTTAAATTCTACAAATGTAGAGTATTATTTAAAAAGAAAACTCCTAGATACTTTAATTCTAGGAGCTTCAAAGTATACGAATATTGATTTTATTTTCTCATCTCAGAATAGTACTTATAGAAATAAGGAATGGTCTCAATACCTTTTAAATAATTCCAAACCCCAAAGTGTTCATTTGGGGAGTGAATGGCATCACTATCCAACCCAAAGCCCATTAAAATGGTCTTACTTTTCAAAACTTGCTCAAAAAGGGCAACAATGGGAATACTTCCACCTGTTCTTTCAGGTACCGGTATTTTGCCAAAAGTAGTTTCATAGGCTTTTGCCGCAGCTTTGTAGCCAATACTGTCCATATTAGTAACATAGGGAAGCCCTCCATGATGGGGTGTAACCTTAATTTTTACACTTTTAGGAGCAATGGCTTCAAAATGCTTGGTAAACAATTCAGTGATTTCATCTGGATGTTGATCAGGTACCAAACGCATGGATATTTTTGCATAGGCCTTGCCGGCAATAACAGTTTTTGCCCCCTCACCAGTGTATCCACCCCAAATTCCATTGACATCCAAGGTAGGCCGAATGGAGTATCGTTCAGAGGTCGAATACCCTTTTTCGCCTTGTACATCATCAATATCAAGTGCTTTCTTATATTCTTCTAAGTTAAAAGGTGCCTTTGCCATTTCGGCTCGCTCTTCATCGGAAACCTCCTCAACCCTGTCATAAAACCCAGGAATGGTAATATGATTGTTTTCATCATGAAGCGAAGCAATCATTTTGTTTAAAACGTTGATGGGGTTGGGTACCGCGCCTCCATATATTCCCGAATGCAAATCGCGGTTGGGTCCCGTAACTTCAACTTCAACATAACTTAAACCACGTAATCCTGTTGTTATGGATGGCACGTCATTGGCAATCATTCCCGTATCGGAAATCAAGATGATGTCATTGGCAAGCTTTTCTTTATTGGCTTCCAAAAACTCACCGAGACTGTCGCTTCCTACTTCTTCTTCACCCTCGATCATAAATTTTACATTACATGGCAGTTGGTCAGTTTTTACCATGAACTCCAAGGCTTTCACATGCATGAACATTTGGCCCTTATCATCGCATGCGCCGCGGGCAAAAATAGCCCCTTCAGGATGCAATGCTGTTTTTTTTATTACCGGCTCAAATGGTGGGGAATCCCATAAATCCATTGGGTCTGGGGGTTGCACGTCGTAATGTCCATAGACTAGAATGGTGGGTAAAGTTGAATCTATTATTTTTTCCCCATATACAACGGGATATCCTTTCGTTTCACAAATTTCCACGGTATCGCAACCAGCTGCGACCAAGGATTTTTCAACAGACTTTGCCGTTTCCAAAACATCCTTGGAATACGCGGAATCTGCGCTTATTGATGGTATTTTGAGAAGTGCAATAAGCTCCTCTATAAAGCGATCTTTATGTGTATTGATGTAATGGGAAATCTGTTCCATATATATTTTTAAAAGGAGCTTAAAAGTACAAAAACAAGTTTTTAAAAAGAGTGTGTTTTAGAAATGAAAATTTGATTTATATTTGCAGTCCTTTTGCGGGCGTGGTGGAATTGGTAGACACGCTAGACTTAGGATCTAGTGCCGCAAGGTGTGAGAGTTCGAGTCTCTCCGCCCGCACTTAAATACCTTAAAAGTCTCTCAGAAATGAGAGGCTTTTTTGTTTTGGTACAACTAAATATTCCAGATTACCTCAATAATCACCAAAATCCAATACCAATTGGATTGATTTATGACTATTTGGCTGGTGACTAAGTCCTAGTTTTTCGCGGTAGATATCACGAACCCCTGGACAACCTAACCTCCTTCGGACATATTAATTTGGCAGTTTATATTACATATTCGTAGCTATAGGGTTTTAAACACAAGAAAAGTATAATTAGGAATAGAATATATTTAAAATATTACAAAGTGGTAATACTATACTTGTGTGTTGTTTCAACTACAATAACCATAGCACAGAATAATGAATGGAAACAATATAAGAATGTTGAAAGCGCTGGGTTTTCGAAAATTACTTTAGAGGATATTCAGCAACAATTAGATACCACAAGTACAGCTGGTTTTGGAGGACATAGAATACTAATAATACCTGAAGATGATTTGGTTATAGTATATCGAGTAAATACCTATAAGAGATTAAGTGCTAGTGAAAGTAGTATTGAAAAAATAGTAATTGGAATATTAAATGCAAAGTCAACTGCTAGCGATAATGATTCTGAACTTAAATTAATCCCTTATACTCCATTGTAAATCTTCAACTTTAGGGTTAATGGTTTTTTGAAATGTATCCATCTTACCGAAAAGAAATTTTACACCTGAATTAATAGTATTCGATTAATTACTTTTGCCTTTTAACCTCAAAAAATCTTTAACATGCAAAAATCTATTTTATTAATAGTATGCTTATTAAGCATTTCACTTTCGGCACAAAAAGTGAAGGTGAAAAAAAGTGAAGTTTATATAGATAATACTAAAGTAGCTTACATCGAAAAAATAAAGGAGAATGGTTCTGCTTATTATCAGGTAAGCAATAATGATAAAACCCCTTTATTTAAAACGCAAGAATTGCAGCAAAAATCACTTATTTATGCTTCCGATAAAACTTTTCCTTATCGCGCCTTATATGGAGATAAATTAAAAGACACTATAGTTATAGCTAAAAAGAATTATTGGCTTTCAGAAAAACGAGTGATTGAATATGCTGTAGAGATTGGTCTTTTAAATTCAATTGGTTTTGATGAATCTAAAGCAGAAGAAATACTATCAAAACCCGCTTCATTTCCTTTATGGATTTCAGAAAATCTGGAAAAGGAAAAGAAGTTGCTTAAAGATCGAGAATTTAAAGTAGATCGAAGTTTTGATGACACTAATATTTATGTAGAATCGAATGCCTTGAAAAAAGGAATCAGCCAGCTTAATAAAAGCATGGTAGATAAAAAAGATTTTGATATATACCAAGGCGACCCAAATGGAGAACACATTCTTATTGGCCATGGAATTTATGAAAACGGAACTGTTAAAGGTGAATATTTATTTATTTTAAACAGTAAAAAAGTGCCGTTGGCATCATATAGTGGCGCCGTTTTTAAAATTTATGGAACTAATCAAGAGTTATCAGCTCTTGACCATGACGTAGATACGTTAAGCGGTACTAAAACTGATAATTCTATTAAAGCTATGGCAATAGAACTAATTCGAAGAGGGGTATTATAAAACTCTTTTTAAAGTATAAGGTCGTCTAAAACATAACTTTTAGGGGATTTTCTATTTACAATATGCGCGAAAACCCCTTGAGGTTTAACCTACTCAGGGTTCACAAAACATTGAAAAAATCGGGCATTGTGGAATAGGTAGATACACGGGCTATAGGATATAGTGCCACCTAAGTCTCTCCGCCCGCACATGGTACCAACTACTATGATAAAAAAGCTTCTCCATATGGAGAAGCTTTTTGTTTGTCTAGGTAGCGGAATCGATTTTTACTGCTTCCCTTTTCCGTTTATAGTTTCTTTTGTACCACAGCAGACCCCCAGTAACAGGCAAACTGGCAACAACCAAACTCACCATAAAAGCTATTATTTTTCCTATGATACCACCAATGGTACCAACGTGGATATCATAATGCATGCGAAGGATTTTGTCGGCAACTTTGGCATTTTCATATTTTCCATAAATACTGGATGTTTCAATTTCTTCCAAGGTATTTTGATTAAAAAATCGAAAGTCGGGATTGTAAAACAATCCTTTGCTGTTTGCAACTTCAACATAGATGCTTTCAGTTGTTGTTTTAGCATAATGAACCTCGAACCCTTCAGCATCTGGGACGTGCTTCCAGAGTTTTGCAATCAAGAAATCAATCGGTTTTATAAGGCTAGTCTCGTCTATAGAACCTACATTTTCTGGTACAATAAAATGAGCTTCTTTTTCCCCGCCAGTTGAAATGTAGATCACATATTTTAACCAATTATAGGAAATCATTGTGCCTGTAAAAGCAATTACCAGAGCGAATAAGAAAACGTAAAACCCCAAAACGGTGTGTAGATCAAAGTTTTTTCGCCTCCATTTTGTAGTTTTTTTTCAGTCAAATTTCAGACATTGTTTTATGTTCTTTCGCTTTTTTGAGAACCAGACTGCAAGCCCTGAAATAATAATAAAAAGAAAAATAAGAATAGATTTACCCACAACTTGTTCTCCAGTCCCTTAGCAGCCAAAGTTGCATATCACCTTTAAGGATAAATGCAAAAAAACCAGTAAGATGATTGTCTATTTGAATAACTTTTCCAGAGTATGGATTTAAAAAGACACTGCAATAAAACTCTGGATTGGGATCATAAAAAATCACTTCAATGGCATCGTCCTTCTTTTTAAAAACGGTTCCGCGAACAGTGTTGTTTGGAAAAATAGTTTTTGCTAAGTCCTTGGCATTGCTCGAAGTTAGAATAGGAGTGTTTTGGGAAGTTGCTCTTTTATAATCATCATACAAAATTTCAATCTCCGTTTTAAAAGCCAACAACAATCTGTATTAGTAACTATAGATACTGTGCAATGCCGGTTGCAAGCCCCAATTTTTTATGAAGCTGAAATTTGATTTTTTTCACTGGTTAATTTTAAAAAAAGGGAGCTGCTTTTATGCAGCTCCCTAGATTTGGTGATATGTTAAAATTGGTAAGAAATATTTGCCAGTAGGGCCCTTGGTTGTTGTGGATTTATGGTTGTCCAACCCTTGTAATATTCCTTGTTGAATGCGTTGTTGAGCTTTAGACCAATACTATAGTTGTTCGCTTGATAAAAAACTGAGGCATTGGCAATGGTATAGCTGGGTAAAACAAATTCCCCGGTCGAAACATAGTTAATGGCAAAACGCTCACTAGCGCCATTAAACCCAAATCCTATTCCAAAACCATCCAGTTTGCCCGCTGAAAACTCATAGTTTGCCCAAAAGTTATAAAGCGATTCAGGGCCTGCTTCTAGCGGTCTCTTGTTTAGAATTTCAGTGTTATCGGATACGGTGATTTCACTATCATTGTTGCTGTACCCCGCCCTTATATTTAAACCTTTGATTGGATTGGCATTGATTTCAATTTCAAAACCTTTGCTAACCACTTCACCTCCTTGAATTTTGTTGAAAGGCGAAGATGGATCTGTAATGACACGATCGGTAACTTTAATATTGTAGTAACTGATTGTTGTATTTAATCTATTGTTGAAAAGGTTTGTTTTTATTCCAAATTCCAGTTGGTTGGCTTGTTCGGGATCAAAGGTTTGTAAGGTTTGGGTACCATCTTGTGGATTCCCAACCAATTCTGGGGCAACATTGGTAAAACCATTTTGATAATTCCCGAAAATGGATAACTTTTCTTTTATAGGCTGGTATAGCAGTCCAAATTTTGGGGATAAGGTTGTTTGGTCAAAATCATCGTCTTCGTTGGTTAAATCCCCTTCGTTATCAAATCGATCTAAACGCAGTCCTACCATGGCCGTAAGTCTATCGGTAATGTTCAAAACATCTGAGGCGTAAATGCTTGAAATATGATATTTGGATTTTATATTTCCAACCGCTTGGGATTCCAACGCAGCATCAACGCCAGCGGTGGACAATGGGAATAAATCGGTTTCAACGTCCGGGGTAAAGGGATTATCCCCATTCGCTCCACCTTCAGGAGTAATATTACCGTAAAAGGCGTACCCGGTATTATTGCTAGTTTCGGTAGCGTTAAAATAATCGATGCCAATAACAACTCTATTTCTTAAGCCGGCAATCTTAAAATCCCCTATAAAATTTTGCTGAATATCCGTAGTTTGGGTGTTTGCATTCTGTTTGCTAATGAAACGGGAAAATGTGTCGTTCCCTAAAATGCCATAATCATATAAAAAAGAATAATAGCCTTTGGTCGAGGTCGTGCTCTTGGACAATAAGGTCTGGGATTGCCAAGTATCTGATAGCTTGTAGTCCATTTCAACCCTATAGTTTTGATTGGGATTTTGTAGAGTTAAATCATTACTGGTAAATGATAACTTGTTGTTGTATCCCAATGCATCAAGATTTGAAGATTCCGTTGGAGCTGCCCTATTTAAAAACAGGAAAACCGGGTTGGTCTGTTCAGCTTGGGTTATTTCCCCATAGAATGAAAATGAAAGCCTATTATTAACTTTATAGGACAAGGAGGGTGCTATGAAAAAGGATTTGCTAAAACCGGCATCTTGAAAACTTTGCGATGTTGTGTAGGCGGTATTTAATCTAAAATAGAGATTGTCTACCTCACTTAGAGCCGTGTTAAAATCGCCTATGATTTGATTTAATCCGTAGGTGCCCGAAGTGAAGGTGAGTTCACCTCCAGTTCCAACATAAGGCTTCTTGGTTACCACATTGATAAGTCCGCCGTAAGAACTCACTGCATTTCCAAATAAGGTGGCAGAAGGTCCTTTCAAGACTTCAATGCGTTCTATATTTGCCGGGTTAATGGTTCCATTTGTAAGTCCGGGCAATCCATTTACCAACTGTGGTTGAACCGAGAACCCGCGCAGGGAATAATAACCAGCACCATCTCCTCCTCTTCCAGTGGAGGTCCAAAGTTGCTCTACTCCGGTTACATTTTTAAGTGCGTCGTCAAAATTGGTGACAATTTGGGATTTTAGAAGCTCAGAAGTCACTGTGCTGTATACCTGAGTGTTTTCTATATCTTTTAATGGAAGTTTTGAAACGTATGCAGTCTTTTTTCTTGAAAATTTGTTAATGCGCTCTCCTTCTACAATCACTTCGCTCAAAATTTCATTTCCTTCATACAGCGCAATGGAGCCTAAATCTAGTTTCTGATTATTGGAAAGTGAGATTGATACTTCCTTTGTTTTGAAACCTAAATAGGAAATGGACAATGTATGATCTCCCGCGCCAATACGGGTGATTTCAAATTCACCGTTTTCGTTGGTCTGTGCGCCTGTTGTTTTACTCTGTATAATAATATTGACACCGAATAGTGGTATTTGATTCGCATCGGTGATGGTACCACTTAGAGTTTCGTTTTGTGAAAAAACAAGATTAATGAGTAGGAAAAAAATAGGGAATGTTAAAAAGTTTTTCATTATATTAAATTAGACTAATTATAAATAATAAATTTTGGACAAAGCTATCCACTTGTTTTGAATTAAGCAATTTATTTATAATAAATCTAAATAAGGATTTTGATGTGATATATAGGATTGAATTGTTCTGGCTTATGAACCCTTTAGAAATGAAATATCCGAAAAACAAAAATTTACTTTTGTATATTGACACGATTTCCCATTTCCCTTTATAATTATGAAAAAAAGACTTGGTTTATGTCTTCTTATATGCTCCATTTCCTTTTTGGTCAGTGGACAGAACTTGTTGCCGCCAGTTTATAATTATAAGACCATTGAGTATGGTGCAGCAAGTAAGAACTGGGGGATTTCTAGCAATGAAGATGGAGAGTTGTTTGTAGCCAATAATAGTGGATTGTTACACTTTAATGGAGAAGAATGGACGCTGAACAAACTCCCAAATAATACGATTATACGATCGGTATACTGCCATGGCAATAGAATTTTTACAGGTTCATATGAAGAGTTTGGGTATTGGATAAAAAATGAAACAGGGAGTCTTGAATATACTTCCCTAACCCATTTAATCAGAGAGCATGTTTTTACAAGCGAAGAATTTTGGGAGATAATATCTTTTGATGAAAAGATAATTTTCAGATCTTTTTCCTCTATCTATAGCTTCGAAAATGACAGTATTAAGGTAATTGACCCAGTTCAAATAATTTCCCATTTTATCGAGTTCAATGGTAAGATAATAGTAGCCAGCAGTGGTAAAGAGCTTTTTGAATTACAAGGGGATTATTTGGTGCCTCTTAGTGACCAAGATAGATTAAAGGACAAAACAATAACCGATATGGCGCTGATCGGGGATAAGTTGCTGATTGGTACCAAGCTAAATGGCTGTTTTTTATACGGTGAGGATGGTAAGCTCATACCTTGGGAATTTGAATTGAACAATCAATTAAAGAAACAGCAACTTAACAAAATTATAAGTGTTGGGGATGATAAGATTGCATTTGGCACGATAAAGAACGGCATATACATCTATGACTTAAAGAGTAAGACTTATGAAAATATAAATAGACAATTGGGACTACAAAATAATACGGTGCTCTCAATGCTGTATTATGACAATCAACTATGGCTGGGTCTTGACAATGGGATCGATTATATAAAATTGAACAACCCCATACGCTACTACACAGATTTTACTGGAGTATTGGGTACGGTTTATGACATTGAAACGCACAAAGGAAAATTATATCTGGGCAGTAACACTGGAGTATACTTTTTTGAGGATGATAAACTTGAATTTGTCGATGGTACCCAAGGCCATGTATGGGATTTGGAAGTCATAGATAATGACCTGTTGTGCGGACACAATTCAACTACATATAAAATTAATGAAGGTAGTTTGGCGAGGATCTCCGACGTAGCTGGCGGTTACAAAATAGTTAAGGTACCTGAGAAGACACTAACATATATACAGGGCAATTACAATGGTCTGGCAAAGTTTGACAAGCAGAATTTTAAAGATTGGAAAGTTGAAAGGGTTGAGGGTTTTGAATTCCCTACAAAACAACTGTGTTTTGAAAACCCCAATACAATTTGGGCTGCACATCCATACAAAGGATTATATCGAATCAAAGTTAACAAGGAAAATAATGAGGCCATTGATGTTAAACAATTTAAGGATGAGGGTATTACCGATGATTACAATGTAAGACTGTACAATATCAAGAACCAAATTGTTTTCAATAACAGGGGGGCGTGGTATAAATATGATCCTATTCTGGATAAAATTATAGCTTTCAAAGAATTTGAAACTTTCACAAATAGAGAACTCCTATATTTTGATGACGATTATTTTTGGTTTGCAGATACGGAAGGAAATAAAGAGATAACCTATACAAATTTGAAATCGGATAGTTTGGTGATAAGCTATCCGCAGCTTCAAGAAAGGTTGGTGCCCGAAGCACAAAAAATAATAAAGCGCAACGATTCCGTTTTTCTATTTACACTTTCTGATGGTTTTGGGGAAATCAATCTATCCAAGTTAAAAAGACAACTGAACAACTTTGTTTTGCCCACACCAACCTTAAGTTCTTTTAAAGATGAGGCAAATTATTATACTATAGGTAAAGAATACAAGGAAATTCCCTTTAAAAGCTCACAGAATATTGTCGTTAAAATTACATCACCGGTATTAAATCAAGCCCGTTACTACTATAACCTGGATGGAAAGCTTGGCAAAAAAGGCTATTTGGATAGCGGAGAATTAAATTTTCAGAACCTGCCATTTGGAGATTATGAACTCAACATATCCTCAGTTAGTATAGACAATAAGATTTCCGAGCCGCATACAATTTTGTTCAAGATAGCCCCTCCATGGTATTTTTCATACCTAAGCCTGGTAGGTTACCTTATCATAGCGTTGGGAATCATTTATTGGATAAGGGACTATAATAAAGGGAAGTTAAGGCGAAAGCAACTTCAGTTACAAAAGCAGATGCAGCGTGAGCAACATGAACGCATGGTGGAAATAGAGAAGGATAAACTGGAGAAAGAAATCCGAATAAAACAAAATGAATTGACCAGTACCACGCTGAATATTGCCAAGAAAAATGAAATGATCCTGGAATTAAAGAATATGCTGGTAATGAACAAAGAGAAATTTCCCAGTTCGCAGCGATACCGATCATTCATGAAAAAATTGGACAACTCTATTCATGATACTGAAGACTGGAAACGTTTCGAAGTCAATTTTAAGGAATTGCACAACGATTTTTTTGAGAGACTATTGAAAAAGTACCCCAAACTTACCCCAAAAGATCTAAAACTGTGTGCTTACCTAAAGATGAACCTGTCAACTAAAGAAATAGCACCCTTAATGGCGATTACAATTAGAGGTGTGGAAATACATCGGTACAGATTACGAAAGAAATTGGAAATTGACAACTCAAAGAACCTTTCCAATTTTTTAATTACGTTCTAGAGAATATAACTTCATAGATTCTTTATTACTTCATTATTTCATCCGGAACATATAGATTAGGATTTCTCCTTAAAGATGTATCGATAATATTCAACTAAAAATACACGCTCAATTGATTTTTATAAGAATGATGTGATTTTGAAGTAGTGTAATATCTGTAATTAAATAGTCTTTTTCCTACCTTTTTAATGATTCTATAACCTAATTATTTGGGGTATGATAAAAACCGATTGTGATACTTTGCATCGGGTATTTTTTTTTCATAAATAATCCAATACTATATTTTTTGTTTGATATGGTCTGACAATCCAACGTCGTGTATGTGAAAGTGAAAAACGACATTAAAAAAGAGATTAGCATGGTTTAAAAACCTGATTACATCTTATTTATTAATATTTAAAGAATTTAATTATGAATACAAAGTTTAAAGTACTTAAAACAATGTTGTTAAGTTTCATTGCAATCATCATTTTAGCTTTTACTACAAAAGAAGCGTTGGTTGTCGAGGACGTTGATAGGGAAAGCGGTATGACAGAAGTTCAATTTCACGAAAATGTTCACAATATTATCAGTGGAAAGGAGATTTCACAAAACGATTTGGCTCAGATGATAATGGAGGCTGAGCACAGAAAATCTAAAGATGAGTCGCCTTCGGAATATATAGAAGCCTATATGAATACTAATTTTAAAACAGAAACTACAGGTTTGGAAAGAAGCTCATCAAACCGGGTTTCCATTGCTTCTCCAGGTCAAAGCGATTTAAACATGAGTGTGAGCTGCGACCAAACGGCTTTTCAGGATACTTCCGGTAGTCCTGGATATTATTATGTTTTTGCAGAAAGCTGTAATGGTGAATATGATTATGATTCTGGTTATTCCAGTTCAGGAGCATATGCATATGCAGAGGCAATATCCACTTATCGCCACGTTTTTATTGTAGGTCTCGATTAAGCTAAATACTAATTAATTCCCCTGTGATTTTGGTCCTGGGGAATTAATATAAAAGTTCGACTTAAGTTTGTTATATGTACTTAATATCAATAGGTGTTCTGCCAGGTAAACTTTGCATCGATGTATATATCCATTAAAGATAAATAAGTACACTTTTCATTGTAAAAGGGAGAAGATTAGAACCACAAAGTGACTTTTAAACTTTAGAACGACCAATTTACTACTACCCTACAATAAAAAAGGATACATCATAACTACATCAAAGTGTTAATTTTTTTTTATAAAATCAACATTACCACTACACAAATGCTGTTAAATAGGGTGCTACAGTGTTTTTTATAATGATGTAATTTTTATGTAATCACAATGTTAATTGCCATCTCACACTATTATTAATTTAGCAATAAACAAACTAAACTTTTAAATAATTATGAAAATGAACAAATGTTTTTTAGTAATATCATTTTTTGTTTTCCAAACCTTTATTTATGCTCAAGACAGTATTACAGTTTCAGGAACAGTAGGTGATGAACAAGGAACGCCTTTACCAGGTGCAAGTATTATACTAAAGGGTACAACAAATGGTGTGCAAACAGACTTTGATGGCAACTACAGTTTAGATGTGCCGAGTAGCGGGATTCTTGTCTTTAGTTACATTGGTTTTATCCCTCGGGAAATTTCCATTGGAGGCCAAAGTGTTATTAACGTAAACCTTCAAGAAGACACACAATTGTTGGATGAAGTGGTGGTTATTGGTTATGGTACCCAGAAGAAAGCGGATTTAACAGGCTCAATAGCTACAGTAAAATCTGAGGATATTGTTCGAACCCCATCAGGAGCAGCTATGCAGTCACTTCAAGGAAAAGTAGCCGGTCTGCAGGTAATAAGCAGCGGTGCTCCCGGTACAGGTCCCACAATTAGGGTTAGGGGTTTGGGTTCTTTTGTTGATGGAGCCTCAGATCCACTTTATGTAGTTGATGGGGTATTTTTTGATGACATTGATTTTTTAAACCCCGAAGATGTTGAAAGTATTTCGGTTTTAAAAGATGCATCCGCAACGGCTATTTATGGAGTAAGAGCCGCGAATGGAGTTGTCTTGATTCAAACAAAATCGGGTAGAAAAAACAAGAAACCACAAATTACATACAGTGGTTACCAATCAGTCCAAATAGCCCAGAATTTGGTGACACTTTCCAATACAGAACAGTTTGCTACCCTAGCAAGGGAGTCTGGATCGGATGCAGAAGCACAGTTTATAGAAAACGCGATCCAGCGATATGGCAGAAGTCGCATAAATCCAGATATGCCGGCCGTAAACACAGATTGGTATGATTTAATACTGCGTGACGCGCTTCAACAAAACCACAGTTTTGGGGTGTCAGGAGGTGCCGAAAACATGAGTTATTCCGTTGGGTTAAACTATTTTGAACAAGAAGGAATTCTTAAGATGAAGAATGATTATGAGCGATTTAATATCAGAGGTAAGCTAAATTTTGATGTAAGTGACCGCTTAAATATTGGATTCTCGACACTTTTTAGCAATTCCACTAGATATCGTCCAGAAAATACTGCCTTTGCGCTTGCCTATTATGCAGTGCCAGTAATGCCTGTACTCGACCCATCAAAAACAGATGCGTTTCCAAGACCATATGCCAATGCGCAAGATTTAGGTTACCGGGGTACCCAAAACCCTTTCCCAATAATGGAGAATACTGAGAATAGAAACAAAGGAAGAAATTCCTTAATAACTTTGGATTTAAGCTATCAATTGATTCCGGATAAACTGACTTTTAAAACAGCATATTATCACAATTTTGAAACACTTGAGGTCAGAGAAGTTCAGCTTCCATTCTTTTTCGGTAACGGAAATGCATTTCGGGAGAATGCCACTTTAATAAAAAGAAATGAAACATTATCTGAACAGACATGGGATAATACACTGACGTATACCGATAGTTTTGACAAACATAATCTGACCCTTCTGGGAGGTACTGCTTTTAGAGATCGTTCATTTGAGCAATTAGAAGCAACGGGGCTCAATTTTCCAAACGGCCCCGGAATAGGAGACGAATCTTATTTTTTGGATTTGGCCAATACTATCGATGTCGATGGGGTTGGAGATAACGGAATAAGAGAATTTTTCTTCTCCTACTTTGGACGAGTGGCTTATAATTTTGATGACAAGTATCTACTTTATGGAACGTTTCGAGCGGATGGGACCAACAAGTACCAAGAAAAGTGGGGATATTTTCCCGCTATTGGTGCTGGCTGGGTTGTTTCAGAAGAATCCTTTTTCCCTAAAAATAAGAGTATAAATTATTTAAAATTGCGGGCAACATGGGGTGAATCGGGCAATGCCAACGTAGCTTCAAGTTCAGGAGGAATTACTTCAGAAACGGTTACCGCTGCTTTTAATGACACTCAATTTTCTGGGATAGTCACAAGTAGTGATTTTGAAGCTTTAAAGTGGGAAGTAACCGAGACTACAAATTTTGGTATCACGGCTAGATTGTTCAACAGTCAGTTGTCAATTGAGGCGGATTACTTTAACAGGGAAACCAGAGATGCCGTAATTCCAGTTTCCAGATTTTTAGTGCCTGGAACAACACGCCAAAATGTTGGAAGAATAAAAAATACGGGCTTTGAAGTTGTTCTGAACTGGAACAAAAGGGTTTCTGAAGATTTTAGTTATAATATAGGAGCAAACTTTGCAACACTGGACAATGAAGTATTGGATTTGGCAGGCCAAGAAAATTTAACCAGTGGCGGAGATCTTGCCCAAAGGACAGTTATCGGCGGAACTATTGACCCTTTCTTCGGACTAGAAGTTGCAGGGATATACCAAACACCTGAAGAAATACAAAATGACCCAGCTGCGCAAACCGCAATAACCAATGGATTGACGGTTGAACCTGGAGACTTTAGGTTTGTAGATCACAATGGAGATATGGCGATTGATGCCCAAGACAGGGTAGATTTGGGATCGTATATCCCTACATATACATTCGGTTTTAATCTTGGACTTAATTATAAGGCATGGGATTTTTCCATGAATGTAATTGGACAAGGTGGGAATGTCATTGCCAACCAAAAAAGGTTTGCAATTCGGCAGACCCCTGACCCAAATATTGACCGGGACTTTGCGATTAACAGATGGAATGGTGAAGGCACTTCCAATTCATACCCCTCCGCAAGAGGTATCAGAAACCCATGGAGCAATCAATTTCTCAGCAGTTTCTTTGTTGAGAAAGGAGATTTTGTGAGATTACAGAATGTCACATTAGGGTATACGTTACCTCAGTTTAGGGGCAATTTTAACCCTAAGATAAGATTCTACCTAACTGCAGAACGACCATTGACCATATTCGACTACAACGGTTTCACACCTGAAGTTCCAGATGGCAGGGACAATCAAACGTATCCAATACCAGGTGTTTACACATTTGGGGTAAATATTACAATTTAAAATAATAGCTATGATATATATAAGAACAAACAAACTTTATGCGCTCCTTGTTTTTATGGGCATTGTAATTACAAGTTGTTCAAGTGAGTTAGATCAACCTGAACTCAATAATAATTTTGCCGGAGGAACTGATTTTTCAAAAACTGAGGATATGGTTTTTTCACTCATCGGAGTTTATCAAACAGTTACATCCAGAGGATGGGAACAACCTTTGGTGATTTCTACCAGAGGGGATGATGTAAACGCGGCAGGAGATCAACAAGGTCTTATCAACCAAGATCGTTACGTGTATGATAATTCATTTTTTGGATCACGAACCCTATGGGAAACGTACTATGGTGATATTATTGCTGCCCACACCGGGATGGAGCAAATTGAAAGATATCAGGAGTTAGCTGATGATGACAATGTTGCTCTGGGTAATCAATATATCGCGGAAGCAAAGGTGCTGAGGGCGATTCTGCTTTTTCAACTATCGCAAGTTTATGGCGCAGTATTTATTCCCGAATCCTCTGATCTTAACGCATTTGCAGATGTTACTTCTGTGCCTACCAAGGATGAGGTAATGCAACATATTTCGGATCAGATGGACGAGGCACTACCATTTTTACCAGATATGCGCCCCAATGAGCGCACAGATTTGCCAGGCGGAGTTACAAGGTACACTGCACTTATGATCAAAGCAGTGGCAAATCAAGAGTTGAAGAATTATCAAGCTGTTGCAGATGCAGCTGGTGAAATCATCAACTCCGCAAAATTTAGCCTTTTCAATGATTTTTATGAGCTTTTTAAAACACCAGGGAAGTTGAGTGACGAAAGCCTGTTCGAATTTCAATATTCTGATTTTGGCGTAGGTGAAGGAGATAGAGTAAGTCACCTTTATAATCCTTACGGACCCAATAGTTGGGATCCAACAATTGCTGGTGCTGGCAGTGGTTGGGGATTTTTTGAGCCTACAATTAAATACGTGGAGTTCATGTTGGATAGAGAAGAAGATGTGCGTTTGGAAACCTCGGTATTATTTAGTCAGCGGGGTATCGATAGTCTAATAGCAAGTACGGGCTATACTCCAGAAATGTTACCTGGTTTTGTATCACCTACTACTAGAGATGGTGATACCAATACATCTACAGTAAGATCTATCTGGTCTAGCGGTAAACATTATTTGCCTACAAATCAGCTTATACCAGGAAGAACGGCTTATGGGAGCAATAAGCACTACATTGTTTTCCGTTATGCAGAAACACTTTTAATATATGCTGAAGCACTTTTGCAAGGAGCTTCACAAACTGCAATATCCGCGGATGCCGCAATAAACCTAGTTAGATCTAGAGCAGGTCTGGACCCATTAAATGGTGTTACCCTAGATCAGCTTGTAGATGAAAAATACGCTGAACTTGCTATGGAATGGGGCAAGCGGTTTTTTGATATGGTACGATTGGAAAGAAATGATGAATTGAGCTATGGGGGCAGGACATATACTGCTGATAGGGCATTTGTGACGTATCATCAAGACCAAATAGATGAATTCCCAATATTGGGTGATATCGTAAACAATTAAAAAATTGCAATTATGAGAACTATAAAAACTTTAGCACAAAGTATATTGGCTGTTGTATTGTTCTACAGCTGTGACCAAGGCATTGATGGTCTTACCCAAGTAAACCCGGGAGCTGATGCTTCAGCGCCACAGGTAACCATTAATTATCCACTTGAAGGTACAACGATTAAAGTATTGGAGTCGGTAACTTCAATAACTGTAGATTTCGAGGTAACCGATGATATCGAAGTGGCCACAATTGAGGCATCTATAGATGGCAACAAAATTGCCACCATGAATAATTTTTTGGATTATCGCAGAGTTTTGGTGGAAGATCTTATCTATGATAATTTGGATGATGGTTCCCATGAATTTACTGTAAATGCTAGCGATCTTGAAGGGAAGACCACTTCAGTAACAGTAAACTTTGTTAAAGAACCAGCCTATGTTGCACAATATTCTGGTGAAACCCTGTATATGCCTTTTGATGGTGATTACTTTGATTTGGTAGGCTTAAGACCTGCGGAACAAGTAGGATCGCCAGGCTTTTTGGGAGAAGGTTTTGTGGGGCTAAATGCCTATGAAGGAGCCCTGGAATCGTATTTGACTTTACCGACGGAAGGGTTGCAAGAATCCGAATTCAGCGCTATTTTTTGGATAAATGTTAACGATGCTGCCAATATAGCAGGGTCAAAGAGAGCAGGAGTGCTCATAATGAGTCCCCCATTGATTGATGGTACATCAAACGATTTAACTAAGGGTTTTCGGTTTTTTAGGGAAGAAGTTGGGGAAAATCAACGCTTTAAGTTAAACGTAGGCTCTGGTAGCTCAGGCCACTGGTTCGATGGTGGTGAAGCAGCAGATGTCTCACCCGATGCGGGTTGGACACATATGGCCATTACCATGTCACAAACCACAGCAACCGTCTACATCAATGGAGAGGTAGTAAGTTCAGGTGATTTTCCTGGTTTGGATTGGACTGATTGTGATATTCTTTCCATCATGTCAGGTGCTCCAAACTTCTCAGGGTGGAACCACTGGTCAGACCAAAGTAGTATCGATGAACTCCGAATGTTTGATAGAGCACTTTCCCAAGATGAGATACAAAATATCATGACGGCTGAGGCCGGGGGATTTGTAGGCACTTTTGATGGAGAAATGTTTTACATGCCTTTTGAAGGTGATACCATGGAAATGTTCACTGCTAGTGAAGCTGAAGTTGTGGGCTCCCCAGGGTTTGCAGGTGAAGGCGCTTCGGGAGACAATGCATATGCAGGAGCTACCGACTCCTATCTTACTTTCCCGTCAGGTAGTATAACCACAGCGGAATTCAGTGCAACAATGTGGTACAAACTAAATGCTGACCCAAATAGGGCAGGTATTCTGGTGATGGGGCCTCCCATGGCGAATGGCGGTGCAGATAATGACCTAACCAAGGGGTTCCGCTTTTTTAGAGAGGATGCAGGGGGAATGCAACGCTTCAAATTGAATGTTGGTTTTGGAGATGGGGGAAGCTGGTTCGATGGCGGAGCGGCCGCTGATGTTGACCCAGGCACAGCTACAGATTGGATACATCTAGCCTTTACCATTTCAGGTACTGAAGCAGTTGTATATATAGATGGCGAAGTTGTATCACAAGGGACTTTTGCAGGGGTTGACTGGACCGATTGCGATGTTCTTTCAATTATGTCCGGTGCCCCTAATTTTACGGGCTGGAACCATTGGTCCGATTTAAGCCATATGGATGAACTTCGGTTGTATGACAAGGCATTGTCACAGGAAGAAGTACAGTCAGTAATGAGCTTAGATCAATAAAATAAAAACAAAGGATTAAAGATACTTTTGAGTTAGTTAGTTTATGAGGTTAGTTTTAATTTCGGTTCTGTTGGCTGTTGCATCCATAGTAGCGGGGTGCAATGGCCATAAAACCATTGAAAAGAAGCAAGACATTGCTCAAAATAAGGTTTCACGGGTTTCCTTGACGGATGATGAGTTGATGGATTTGGTACAACGAGAAACCTTCAACTATTTTTGGGAAGGTGCCGAACCTATTTCAGGCTTGGCTAGGGAACGCATCCATATGGATGGGATATATCCAAATCATCATAAAGATATCATTACGATTGGAGGCTCCGGTTTCGGACTGATGGCAATTTTGGTTGGTGCCGAACGTGGATTTATAACACGCGAACAGGCTCTGGAAAGGTTTGGAAAGGCTGTTGATTTTTTGGCGAAAGCGGATCGGTTTCATGGGGCTTGGCCACATTGGCTTCTGCCCACTGGAAAAACCTCCCCTTTTAGTACAAAAGATGATGGAGGCGATTTAGTGGAGACCGCTTTTTTAATTCAAGGGTTGTTGACCATTAAGGAATATCTGGACCAGAATAACCAAAGCGAAAAAAAGCTTGCAAACAAAATACAACAACTCTGGGAAGAAGTAGAATGGGATTGGTACACCAGAGGAAAGGATGTGCTGTACTGGCATTGGTCGCCAAATTATGGCTGGGACATGAATTTCCCGGTGGGAGGCTACAATGAAGCTTTAGTAATGTATGTGTTGGCAGCAGCATCACCTACACATTCCATAAATAAAGAGGTTTATGAAAAAGGCTGGGCTGTTAACGGTACAATAGCCAATGACACCCTATATTATGGTTTGCAAACCGAGCTAAATCACTATGAACACGATACATCTCCGGTGGGCCCTTTGTTTTGGGCGCACTATTCTTATCTTGGATTAGATCCCAATGGGCTTAGGGATCAATTTGGCGATTATAAAAAACTCAATACCAATCATGCCCTCATCCACTACAAGCATTGTGTTGAAAACCCAAAAGGGTATAAAGGTTATGGCAAAGATTGCTGGGGTTTAACTTCCAGTTATTCCCTTAAAGGATATGCCGGACATAGACCTGATAGGGATTTGGGAGTAATTTCTCCCACGGCAGCATTGTCATCTATGCCATATACACCCAAGGAGAGCATGCAGTTTTTGCGGTCTATGTATTCCAAAAACGATAGTCTTGTTGGAAAGTATGGACCTTATGATGCCTTTAGCTTTGAAGATAGTTGGTGTCTGCCACGTTATCTAGCCATTGATCAAGGTCCCATTCCAATTATGATGGAGAACTATAGAAGTGGACTTTTATGGAAGCTTTTCATGAAGAACAAAGAGGTTCAAAATGGACTTGAAAAGTTGGACTTTAAGAGTCCCTATTTGAACAATGATGGGTAAGCACACTATTTATTCCTTGTTATTTTTTTTGGCATTTCTTTTTTCATGCGGAGGTAAAGATGATTTTACATATGCACCAATAGAATTTCCAGATGATGATGAAGTTAGCGAGCCACCAATTGATGATACGGAGTTATTAGATCTTACGCAGCGGGAAACTTTCAAATATTTTTGGGATTTTGCAGAAGAAGATTCTGGTGCTGCAAGAGAAAGGTACCATCCTAGTGAACCATCAAGAGATGCCAATGTGGTGGCAACTGGGGGAACGGGTTTTGGACTCATGGCCATTTTGGTGGGTATTGAAAGAGGATTTATTTCACGAGAAGAAGGGTATGATCGTTTGAGTACCCTTTTAGACTTTTTAGAAAATGCCAATAGGTTTCATGGAGCATGGCCACATTGGATAAACGGTACAAACGGTGCCGTAATTCCTTTTAGCTCAAAAGATAATGGGGGAGATTTGGTGGAAACCGCTTTTTTGACCCAAGGCCTTATCTGTATAAAGGAATATTTTAAGAATGGAACTGATGCTGAAAAAGTATTGGCAGAACAAGCAGATGAGCTTTGGAAAGGTGTTGAATGGAATTGGTATACCCAGAATGAAAATGTTTTGTACTGGCATTGGAGTCCAAACTTCGGTTTTGATATCAATTTAGAACTAAAAGGGTATAACGAAGTTTTGATTACTTATGTTTTGGCCGCTGCATCACCCGATTATGGCATTTCAAAGGAGGTTTATACCAATGGATGGGCTTCAAATGGTGCAATTACCTATTCTAACAATCAATACGGATACCCACTTTTGGTACGGCATGGAAATTCATTGGCGTACGGAGGGCCTTTGTTTTTTTCGCACTATTCCTATCTCGGTCTAAATCCAAAGCAACTTTCAGATGATTATGCCAACTATTGGGATGTCAATGTAAATCATTCCAAAATAAATTATTCCTATTGTTTGGAGAATCCGAAGAACTTTCAGGATTATGGGGAGGATTGTTGGGGGCTTACAGCCAGTTATAGTAGAAATGATGATGAATCAACTGGATATAATGCTCACAGTCCGGGCAACGATACAGGTGTAATTTCACCTACGGCGGCCGTCAGTTCCATTGTCTATACTCCGGAAGAATCGCTTAAGGCGCTGCACTATTTTTATGAACATAAAGATAATCTATTGGGGCCAGCCGGTTTTTATGATGCTTTTAGTCCTGAATACAATTTTTGGGTTGCCGAAGCATATCTGGCCATAGATCAAGGGCCTCAAATCATCATGATTGAAAATTATAGAACTGGCCTGTTGTGGAATTTGTTTATGCAGAACGAAGATATACAGACTGGACTTGATAAGTTAGGCTTTAGTTATTGAAATAAGTTGTTATGACGGGTTGTAAAATCCCAGTTAAGATTTGATGATGAATACTATTTGCAAAACATATTGTTTTCTTTTTTTATGCTTGTCCTTCGAACTTATGGCGCAAAATGGGCAGCAAACATATTGCAATCCAGTAAACTTGGATTATACTTATATGATCTATGATGCACATAAAAATTTATCCTATCGCTCTGGTGCGGATCCCGCAGTGGTCAAATTTAAGGATAACTACTACATGTTCGTTACCCGTTCTCTGGGATATTGGCATTCCAAAAACCTAACGGACTGGAAGTTCATAAAACCAAAACAATGGTATTTTAAAGGGTCTAATGCTCCGGCGGCTTTTAATTACAAAGATTCGGTGCTATATGTCGCTGGAGACCCTTCAGGTTCCATGAGCGTTATATATTCTGACACACCTGAAAAAGGAAGTTGGCAAGCAACCCCTGCCATATTACGGCGCTTACAAGATCCGGCACTTTTTATAGATGATGACGATCAGGCATATATGTACTGGGGCTCCTCCAACAAATTTCCAATTCGTGCTAAAAAACTGGATAAAAAAAAGCGTTTCAAACCTTCGGATAAGATATATGAACTTTTCAATCTTCAGCCAGAGAAGCATGGTTGGGAACGGTTTGGAGAAAACCATACGGATACTATTTTAAAAGGTTATATAGAAGGACCATGGATGACAAAACATGCTGATAAATATTATCTACAGTATGCCGCTCCAGGCACTGAGTTTAGCGTCTACGGTGACGGTACTTATATAGGAGATTCACCTCTAGGTCCATTTCAATATGCCCCAAATAACCCGTTTTCATACAAACCTGGGGGTTTTATAAATGGAGCAGGGCATGGAAGTACTGTTCTAGGGCCGGGGGAAGTCTATTGGCATTTTTCTTCCATGGCAGTCAATGTTAATATAGGATGGGAACGTCGTATAGGAGCCTTTCCTACCTTTTTTGATTCGGATGGATTGCTCTATAGTGACACCTATTTTGGAGATTACCCACACTATGCCCCTTCTGAAAAAGAAAAAAAAGGAAGTTTTAGAGGTTGGATGCTGCTTTCTTATAAAAAACCCATAAAAACATCATCCCATTCACAAGCATTTATTGGCGAAAACTTGACGGATGAGAATATACAAACCTTTTGGCTCGCAGAAGAGAACAATCCTGAGCAATGGGTAGAAATTGATTTAGAAAAACAGGCAATGGTACACGCCATCCAGATCAATTACAACGACTATAAATCTGATATGTATGGCAAGATTCCAGGGTTGCATCATCAATATACAGTAGAAGGTTCCTTGGATGGAAAAAAATGGTTTATGCTTATTGACCAAAGTACGAATGAGAAAGATGTTCCCAATGATTATAACGAGGTTAAAATCCCTAAAAAAGCTCGTTTTATTCGCTTTAAAAATATACATGTTCCCACCCCTTATCTATCTATTTCTGGTATTCGGGTTTTTGGAAAAGGTAATGGGAAAACACCCAAAACACCCAAAAATTTTACTGTGACTAGAAAAAAGGATAAAAGAGAGGTGAAAATTACTTGGAATGAGGTCAGGGGAAGTAAAGGATATAATGTATTGTGGGGTATTGCTCCTGATAAACTGTACAGTTCTTGGCTGGTTTATGGAGAAAACAGTTTAGAATTAAAGTCTTTGAATACAGACCAAAACTATTATGTAACCATTGAAGCCTTCAATGAGAATGGTATTTCTGAAAGGTTGGAGCCTGTTAGTATGAAACAGGATAAAATAAGATAAAAAATGATGAGATATAGAGCGATGAAATTTACAATAGCCCTATTGTTTTTGGTTAGCTACGTAATGCATGGGCAGCGTTTGATTCCTGAAGTGGAAGACATCTTGGAAAAAATGACCTTAGATGAAAAAATAGGTCAATTGAATCTGCTAACACCAGGAGGCGGTATTGCAACCGGTTCCGTGGTCAGCAAAAATGTGGAAACAAAAATAAAAACCGGTCAGGTAGGCGGACTTTTTGGTGTTTCAGGTCCTGAGAAGGTTCGAATAGCACAGGAATTTGCGGTTAACAATACCCGTTTAAAGATTCCATTGTTAATTGGTGCCGACGTTATTCATGGGTACAAGACTACCTATCCAATTCCTTTAGGACTTTCCTGTAGTTGGGATATGGATTTAATGGAACAAGCAGCTCGCATGGCAGCAAAAGAAGCCACCGCTGATGGAATCAATTGGAACTTTTCACCCATGGTCGATATTGCGCGTGATCCACGTTGGGGCAGAATTGCCGAAGGAGCTGGAGAAGATCCTTATTTGGGTGCTAAAGTGGCGGAAGCCATGATAAAGGGATATCAACAGAACGATTTATCCGCTCCCAACACTATGCTAGCTTGTGTAAAACATTTGGCACTTTACGGAGCCCCAGAAGCTGGGCGTGATTACCATTCCGTAGACATGAGCAAAGTAAAAATGTTCAATCAATACCTGCCACCATATAAAGCAGCTATTGATGCAGGTGTTACCAGTGTTATGACTTCTTTTAATGATATTGATGGAGTGCCAGCTTCGGGCAATAAATGGCTATTGACCGAATTACTTCGCAACCAATGGGGTTTTAATGGTTTGGTGGTTTCGGATTATACCTCGGTCAATGAAATGATTGCGCATGGTCTTGGAGATTTGCAGGCGGTATCTGCGCTTGCTTTAAAAGCTGGATTGGATATGGACATGGTAGGAGAAGGTTTCTTGACCACCTTGAAAAAATCTTTAGAAGAGGGCAAAGTAACAGAAGATGAAATTACCCAGGCTTGTCGTAAAGTATTGGAAGCAAAATATAAATCTGGGCTTTTTGAAGACCCTTTCAGGTATTTGGATAGTAATAGACCTAAAAAAGACATCCTGACAGCTGAAAATAGGGCTTTGGCAAGAAAATTGGCTGCGCGTTCCTTTGTCTTGCTTAAAAATCATGATAACATTCTTCCATTAAAAAAAGATGCCAAAATAGCTTTGATAGGACCCTTGGCCGATAGCAGAAACAATATGTTGGGTACTTGGGCACCGACTGGGAACCCAGATTTGGCAGTTACTATATTGGAAGGTTTTAAAAATGTAAGCGTAGACACAGCGATAAGCTATGCAAAAGGAGCCAATATATCGGATGACCCTGAATTTGCCAAGAAAATAAATGTTTTTGGATCCAGGATTACAATTGATGAGCGTTCACCTGAAGAACTATTACAGGAGGCACTAGCTGTGGCAACGACATCGGATATAGTTGTTGCCGTGGTGGGTGAAGCTACTGAAATGAGTGGGGAGGCAGCTAGCCGCACGGATATTTCAATTCCGGATAGTCAAAAGAAACTTATTGGTGCGCTAGTAGCAACGGGCAAACCTGTGGTTCTGGTACTTATGAGCGGGAGACCATTGACCATTCCGGAAGAATTTGAACTTCCAGTTGCCATATTGCAGGTTTGGCACCCAGGAGTGGAAGCTGGTAACGCCATTGCCGATGTAGTTTTTGGAGATTATAACCCTTCTGGGAAATTAACAACTACATGGCCTAGAAATATGGGGCAAATCCCGATTTATCACAGTATAAAAAATACGGGAAGGCCAGCGGCCAAAGACAAATTCGAAAAGTTCAAATCTAACTATTTAGATGTGGATAATACACCATTGTTACCCTTTGGTCATGGATTGAGCTATACCACTTTTGAATATTCAAACCTTGTTTTGAATAAAACTAAGATAGCGCAAGGTGAATCTATGGATATCACGGTTAATATTGAAAATACAGGGAATTATGATGGTGAAGAAACCGTACAGCTTTATCTACGGGATATGGTGCGTACCATTACGCCTCCCATACGTCAGCTAAAAGGTTTTAAAAAGGTGTTTTTGAAAAAAGGGGAAAGCAAAACAGTACGTCTAAAATTAACTCCTGATGATTTGAAGTTCTATAATGGTAATTTGGAATTTGTTTCGGAACCGGGTGAATTTGAAGTTTTTGTAGGAACCGATTCAAATGCATCGCTCAAAAAATCCTTTGCCTTAAAGTAATCTATCATCATTCATATACAGTTTAAAACCCAAGTCTAAAAATATAAGCATGAGCTGTAAACTATTTATTTTAAGCTTTTTGTTGTTCTTGTTCGCCTGCAAGCAAAAAAATGTTGAAGAAGAAGCGTTACGCCCTAACATTATTTTTATTATGTCAGACGATCATGCGTTGCAAGCAATCAGTGCGTATGGGCATGAGATTGGGAAATTGGCACCTACACCAAACATAGACCGGTTAGCTACAAATGGAGCAATTTTTCAGAATAATTTCTGTACAAACTCTATCTGTGGACCTAGTAGGGCGGTTATTTTAACGGGCAAACACAGCCATGTAAATGGTTTTAGAATGAACGGGGAACCGTTTAATGGTAATCAGGCCACTTTACCAAAACATTTGCAAAAAGTAGGATATGAAACTGCAATTATAGGCAAATGGCACTTACACGGGAAGCCCATTGGATTTAATCATTGGGATATTTTGAACGATCAGGGTAATTATTATAACCCAGAATTTATTAAGGAAAACGATACAAGTATTTTCCCGGGCTATGCTACTGACCTAATCACTAAAAAAAGTTTGGCTTGGTTAAAACAAAGGGATAGTGTGAATGCTCCATTCTTTTTAATGGTCCATCACAAAGCACCACACAGGAACTGGATGCCAGCTTTGAGACATCTGAACAAATATGATTCCGTTAGTTTTCCATTGCCGGACACGTATTTTCCTGATTTTAAAAATCAACAAGCAGCAAAAGAACAACAGCAGACCATTTATGAGGATATGTACGAAGGTCATGATTTAAAAATGTCTAAGGCATTTGGTAGTACAGAACTGGCGCACAATCCGTGGACTACAGATTTTGAACGAATGACCGACGAGCAGCGTAAAGTATGGGATAAAGCCTATTTGCCAAAGAATAATGCTATGCACAAAGCTAACCTATCGGGGAAGGAACTGGCCATTTGGAAAGGGCAAAGATATCTTCAGGATTATATGGCAACCGTTGCCGCGGTTGATGAAGGGGTAGGTCAAATACTTGATTATTTAGAAGAGACGGGACTGGATGAAAATACTTTGGTCGTTTATACCTCCGATCAGGGATTTTATCTTGGAGAACACGGTTGGTTCGATAAAAGATTTATGTATGAAGAATCGTTGAAAATGCCCTTGTTGATGCAATTGCCGGGCATCATAGAACCGGGAATCCATATAGGAGCTTTGGTTCAAAATCTTGATTTTGCCCCTACCTTTTTGGATTTGGCCGGAGGTTCTAAATATAGTTTTGACATGCAGGGCGAATCGTTTCGAAACCTGATGGATGGTTCACAAAAAGAATTTAAGGATGCCATTTATTACCACTATTATGATTTCCCAGCTTTTCATATGGTGAAGCGACAGTATGGAGTGCGTACTAAAAGATATAAACTCATTCATTTTTATGATGATATTGATACATGGGAATTTTATGACTTGGAGCAGGACCCCAAGGAAGTGTACAATGCAATAAATGATAAAAAATATAGCAGGGAAATTGCGATTATGCATCAAAAATTAGATAGCTTGCAACAATACTATGGAGTAACTGAAAATGAGTTTGAGACCACACCAAAAGCAAAAATCGACAAGGCAAATGATGCATTTAAGCGATTGCGCGGAACACCAATAAAATGAAAAGAACCATTGCTTTATACCTTCTTATTTGCTTGACCCAAACAGGGATGAGTCAAACGATTGATGTGCTTACCTATAACATAAAGTATGATAACCCTAAGGATAGCCTGAACAGTTGGGAGAATAGAAAAGACTTTCTAATTTCCCAATTAAACTTTTACACTCCTGATGTTTTTGGTACTCAAGAAGGTCTACGACATCAACTGAGAGATATTGAAAATGGACTTGAAGACTATGCTTTTTTTGGAGTTGGTCGAGATAATGGCAATGAGGAAGGGGAGTTTACCGCTATCTTTTACAATACAGAAAAGTTCATACTGCTTTCTGAAAGCACATTTTGGCTCTCAAAAACTCCGGAGAAACCTTCAAAGGGATGGGATGCCGCACTACCCAGAATTTGTACCTATGGTCTGTTCAAAATAAAGAAAAATAACAGGCAATTTTATGTTTTTAACACCCATTTTGATCATGTGGGAGAAAATGCAAGAGAAGAAAGTGCCAAACTCATCCTAAACAAAATTGAAGCGCTTAATAATAACGATTTGCCCGTTATTCTTATGGGAGATTTTAACCTGGAGGAAAATGCTTCGGGAATTAAATTTATTTTAAAAGAATTGGCAGATACGCATGCCTTGGCTGGAAAGAATTCACATGGGCCAATCGGTACCTTCAATGGGTTCCACTTTGCTAAACCGGTAACTCGAAGAATAGATTATATTTTTGTGGATAAGGCAAAGCTTAAAGTGCTAAAAAATGGAATTTTAAGCGATTCGAAAGACTGTAGTTATCCATCAGATCATTTGCCAGTTTATACTGAGTTAAAATTCGAGAATTAAAATAAGCTTCAAAATCAATATCTCTTTTCGGTTATAAAGTAAAAGTACACCTCCAGGTACATCCAATTTTGTGCTATCCTCAGAAAGGTTAAATCTTATTTCCTTTTAAATCTTCCTTTTCTTATAAAGGATTATCGGTTAAGATAAACAGCTCTTTTCAATCTAAAACCAATAAATGTTACATAAGTGAAAGTATATGTTACATATTGAATAGGGACTGCAATCACCTCAAAATACTTTTACCATGTTCTTAAATTACGCCGTCTTCAAATGGAGTAGTTAGGATATAAGACTCCCCCATTAACCTATAATATATAACTAATAAAACACGGATTATGAAAAAATTGAATGCAATTTCAAAACTGTTACTCCTCACTTTATTTATCAGTTTGGGTGGATGTTCTTCTGAGGATGGCGCTGTTGGACCACAAGGACCGCAAGGCATTTCAGGTGAAGATGGTTCTCAAGGAATTCAGGGGGAACAGGGTGAGCAGGGAGAACAAGGCCCAATTGGTGCAGATGGGGAAGATGGCAATGCCAATGTCATTTATTCAGATTGGTTCTTTCCAGAATGGAATGAGTTTGACACCCCTAGAGCTAAACGAATGGCTGTTACAGACCCGGAATTTGGAGAAAATTACGATGATGGTGTAATTCTCTTTTATTGGATTACCAATAACGGATCTACGTTTCTTGTTCCTTGGAACTCATATAGTACAAGTACTGGAGCTTTAAATATTTCACGATCAATGAATGTTAGAGGTATATCCGGCGATGTATGGATAACCATTAGAAGGTATGATCGAGATTTTGAAACTAGGGATACTTTTGGACAGTTTGAGGGCATTATCTATAACCGACTCCGCTATGTCATAATCCCAGGCAATATAAATGTAAGTGGAAAATCAGCATTGGACTACAACGATTATGAAGCTGTAAAAGCATTTTACAACCTTCCAGATTAATAACCAAAACCAAAAAATAGATCATGAAAAATCTCATTATACTATTTGGCTCAATTGTGTTTGGATTTCAAGGCATAGGTCAGACTAAGAAAATGACTTCTTTTAAACCTGACCAACATGGATTCAAGTTCAACAATACCTTTAAAAACATTTTTGTAGACGCTCTAGATTGGAGAACGGGAGGACTATGTGGAGGTATGGTATACTCAGCTTTGGATTATTACAATACCCGTGGTAGATCAATTCCTAAAACGAGTTATAGACCTGCGGAGGGGAGTCCGCTGCAAAGCTATCTGTACAATCGTCAGGTAATCTCCCTTACTTCAAACTTGGATAAATGGGGTGAGATTGGTTTTAACCCAGGCGGTGCCCGTAACAGTGAGTTTTTCAATTGGGGCATTGAGAATAAAAGGGGTAGCAGAATTAACGAGTTGAAATCTTACATAGATCGTGGAATTCCCGTGCCTTTGGGAATGCAAAGTGTGGGTGAGGAAGAATCAGATCCCGGTAACCATCAAATATTGGCCATTGGATACGATTTTGGTTCGGCTCAAGATATTGCGAACGGCAGTTATAAACGTAAAATGAAGATTTATGTTTACGACCCAAACTTTAACGGGAAGATAAAAACAATGGTTCCAAATTTTGAAGAGGAAACGTTTTATTATCTAGAAAATCCGAAGAAAAGGTGGCGAACTTATTTTGTTGATAGAAACTATCGAACTAAATCTCCAGTGCGAATCTCACTTACAGATTATCCAGACGACAAAAAGATACATGAACTTGTAATTGAATTTGGCGTGGGAGGAGATGATTTACGGGGAGGTAGAGATAACTTAAACCTTACAATCAATTACCATGGTGTTTCTCAACAAAGTGTATACAATGTCAACAAAGGAAATAAATGGATAGATAATTATTCACAGTTTATCACAATTCCCCTTAAAACCCCAGTTGCAATAAATAAGATTAAATCAGTACAGTTGAATACCATATCCGGGAACGATAATTTCAATCTAAATGGATTGAAAGTCAACGCTAGGGGATATAATGTGAACAGGCGTATTTATGAAAAACTAGGTGCTCCGTTAAAACGTTTTACCGGGAAAGACAAAGTTTTTAGAGTACTTATCAATCCCAATCCTCCCACAATTTCTCGCACTACATCAAACCCTAGAACAAGTGCAACTGGAGGTAAACCAACTCCTGTTAGTAGAAAGAAAATCGATAAGTTGAGATTGTGGCTGCGAACAGGTGATGATGATTTAAGAGGAGGTAATGACAACCTGAATATTGTAGTTCATTATAGCAATGGAAGAAAGCAAGTCGTAAACAATGTAAATAAAGGAACGCGCTGGCCAGACAAAAGTTTAAACTCGGTTGATATTATTCTTAATAATACCATCTTCAATATGTCGGAGATTTCGCAGGTAGTGCTACAAACTACATTTAGAGGAGGTTCTGGAGGGGATAATTGGAATCTTAACGCCATACGAATAGAAGCACGTAAAGGAGGAAAAGCTATAGGAGATTTCTATAAAAGAGGGAATGATAAGACCACATTGCACAGGTTTACAGACAAGAAAAGAACCTTTACAGCAAGGAGATAATTCAAAACATAACTATTAAGAAATATATTATGAAAACAATAAAAACAATTAGTGTTCTAGGTCTTTTATTTTTGTCGTTCGCGTGCAGTGATAATAATGATGATGACGATTTAACGGAAATGCAGAAAACAGAAAATTTACTGACTTCGGGCAAATGGTATCTAGAATCAAAAACACCAAATGACTTTTCAGCTTGTGAAAAAAATGGTTCCCTTCAATTTAATGATGATGGTTCAATTGTACAGGAAGACTTTGAAGAAAATTCGGGAATATGTGAAGCAGATACTGTCACGGCTACATACACCTTAAACGGTTCTACACTCGTAATTACATTTGGTTCTGAAACCGTTTCAGCAACTATTAATAGCATTTCCGAAAGCGAGTTGTCACTAACAGATTCTAGTGGGGATATCATTTTACTGGATAAAACACAGGGTTGATATATTGGCAACGTTAAAATTTACAGTATACTTGTTTAGAGGGATATAAAAACAAATTGGATTTTTAAGATATTTCTATTTACGTGATGAAAAATCAAATTTTGTATCTTTTTAGAGTAACCTCACTAAGCAGTATGAAAACCAATCTTTGCCTGTTAATTACATTATTAATGTATTCCTTGAGCTGGAGTCAGGAAACTCCGCAAATAGACTCATTAAAAAGACTTCTAAAACAAAAGATCGGGACGGCAGAAACCGTTAATATTTCAAATGAACTCTTTGAGTCGTATTTATATACTTCTTTGGATTCTGCCGACTTTTATCGCAAGCGTATTGGAGAGGTTTCAACAAAAAATTCGTATCAAGAAGGGAGTTATTTTTATAATTCTCAGAGTGGTAGATTCTATTTCGCTAAATCCAACTTGGACAGTGCGCTTTTTCATATAAAAGCCGCTGCAAACATTGCAGAAAATTTGGAAAACAAGGCCTTTATGGCCGATAATTATAAAAAAATATCCATTATCTATGACCTATGGAAAAATGACTCTTTATCCTTAAAATTTATCAATAAAGCTTTGGTGAACGCAAAAGATACAGACGACTGGCGTCTGCTATCCTCCATATATGTGGCCCTTGGCAATAGAAGCTTTAAAATGTCTCAATATCCTAAAGCATTATCCTATTACCTAAAATTGGATTCTATCTACACCACTCAAAATAGTTTGGATAAATCCTTAGCAGCAGCTTACTCCAATATAGGTCATATATATTCCCAACTTAAAGACTCGCAGGCGGTCAAGTACATAGAAAAGAGTATTGATGTGTATCAAAAACTAGGGCATCAAGAAGGGGTGCATTATGGCGAAGCGGCTTTAGGCTTTCATTATGAGATTCAAGGCAATTGCAAGATTTCTATAGAATACTTGTTAAAGGCAAAGGACTTTTATGAGGAGTATGAGGATGTCAATATGCTTGCAGAAATATACATGAGATTGGGCAATTGCTATCTAAAAGAAGATATTGGGGAAGCTGAAAAATATCTTTTAAAAAGTAATATGCTTTCCAAAGGTTCTCAAAGGATTGCTTTTTTGGCTATCAATTATACGGCACTAGGTAATCTTTATAGTACAAAGAAAGAATACCGAAAGGCAATACTGCATTATAATAAAACGATTGAAATTAGAAGTGGTCTTGAAAATGATAAATCAGAAGGACTTAAAGTTTTAGCAGCGTATAAAGGTTTGATAAATGCTTACACCGAGCTAAACGATTTTGAGGCAGCCGTAGCAACTTATGAGAAAAGAGCTATTTTGGAAGATAGTATCAGAAGATTTCAAAACCATTTGGTGGTTGAAGAACTGGAGAAGAAATACCAAACAGAAAAGAAAGAGCAGGAAATAAACTTACTTACCTCACAAGCAGAACTGGAAAAGCAAAAATCAAAAAATGAGAAAAGCCTTTTTATCGCAGGTATTTTAATTTTGGGTCTTGCCGTTATAGCACTTTATATTCTTTTTAGAAACAAACAAAGGACCAATAGCAAATTAAGACAGTTAGAGGCAGCCAAATCTAGGTTTTTCGCAAACATTTCCCATGAATTTCGTACTCCGCTTACCCTTATATCTGGGCCCGTCGCTCATCAATTGTCAAAAGAACAATTATCGCCAGATGATAAAACGGACTTGGGTCTGATTGAACGAAATGCTAATAGATTGTTGGATTTGGTCGATCAACTTTTGGATTTGTCCAAGATTGAAGCAGGCCGCAGAAAGCTAAAATTATCAAAAGGGAATCTGGACTTGTTTCTCAAACACCTTGTCGAGCCTTTCAGCTACCAATCTGCTAGAAAAGGACTGACCTTTAAAAGTGATATTAAACTTCTTGGAGAATCTTGGTTTGATCGAGATTTAGTGGAGAAAATAGTAGGAAACCTCTTGTCAAATGCCCTTAAATACAGCGATAAAAATGGTAACATTGATTTTAGGGCAGAAATGGTCAATAATAAGGTTTGTATAAGGGTAAGCAACGAAAATGCAAGCTTGACTGAAAAAGAACTTCCAAAGCTGTTTGATCGTTTCTATCAAAACAATTCGGTAAACCAAGGATTCGGGATAGGATTGTCCTTGGTTAAAGAGCTCTCCCATTTGTCTCATGGAGATGTAAAGGCGGATAAACTAAGTTCAGGAATGGTCAGATTTAGTGTGACTTTGCCAATATCAAAAAATGCCTTTACAAATGAAGAATTAGCGTTGGCAAATGACCTTTTGGAAGAATCTAAATCGGAACAGAATACAGAAATAACACTTCAACATGAAGAAGAGCGGCTTACTGATGAATCCCTGCCCTTGCTACTTATTGTAGATGACAACGAAGAAATCAGGCTCTTTATAAAATCATTATTAAAAAACGATTATCGTATACTTCAGGCAGAAAATGGAAAAGAAGGAGTAGAAGTAGCCTTTGAAACGATACCAGATTTAATAGTTTCTGATATTATGATGCCTGTTGAAGACGGAATTTACTTGAGCAACAAACTAAAAACAGATGAGCGGACTTCCCATATTCCAATTGTACTATTGACGGCGAAATCTGCGGAAGAAGATGAATTGGTAGGACTTAAAACAGGAGCAGATGCCTACATGGTAAAACCTTTTAAAGAAGAAAAATTAAGAGTGGTCATTGAAAAGTTGATTGCTTCAAGAACCGCTATTCAGGAAAAATTTAGCCAACAGGTATTTCTGAAACCCCATGAAATTGAGTTAACGTCTATAGATGCTCAACTACTTCAGAGAATACAGCAGATACTTGATGATCAGTTGACAGACCCAAGCTTTAGTGCAAAGGTATTTTCTGATCAGATTGGGTTAAGTAGAATGCACTTGCATCGTAAATTAAAAGCTCTTACCGGGTTTTCTACAACAGAATTCATAAGAGCTCAAAGACTTAAACTTGCGGCTCAACTTTTAAAAGATGGTGGCGTAAACATTTCAGAAATTGGATATACAGTTGGGTTTAATCAACCGGCATATTTTTCCACTTGTTTTAAACAGTATTTTGGGTGTTCCCCCTCAGAGTATGTTCAGCACATAGGGAGTTAAAGATGAGGTTATGCCGAGTTAGAAAAATGGCATAAAATACAAACAAAACAAAGCCGCACTGTTTCGAGTAGTTTTATGGTTTAAAAAAAAAGGTTTAATGATTAAGAAAAACTAATCCGAAAGCATCTGTTCCTGCTCTTCAGGTTTTTCCGATAGCCCTTCCATGCCCAATTCTGGAATTACCAATAAAGGAATCTGTGTATGAAAGGCTGTTCGTTTTACAATAGGCTCGCGGGTCATTTTTTCCATATAGCTATGCTGGTAATTTAAGAGTGCGAGCAAATGAATGTCCAGTTCTTCCGAAAACATTTCTAGTGTTTGCGAAACCGAATTTAGTTCCGATACCGTATGCACATAGTGTTCCGTTTTGCCAAAATACCGTCTAAGCATGTTCAAGTTAAACTGCTGTAATTCCGATAGTGCCTTTATACCATATTGTACATGGACTATTCGAATTGTTGCCTTGAACATTTTTGCCAGTTCTAGCAACGGACTTAATTCTGAGGTTGTATAAAATCTATTAAAATCTGTGGCAAATGCAATTTCCGTTGGCGTGGTAAAATCAAAATGTTGGGGAATTGCCAAAACAGGGCATTTTTTTACACTTTTAATAATGCGAACGGTGTTACTGCCCATAAAAACTTCATCTATCCCAGAAGCGCCTTTGGTCCCCGTAATAACCAAGTTAATATCAAATGCATCTACAATGTCCTTTACTTCTTCAACCAATAAGTTAAAAGAAGAAATGGTCTCAAAACTATGATTGGTGTTGCCATACTTGGTCCTTATTCGATCTACAGTTTGTTGTAAACCCTGTTCAGAAGAATTTCGAACGGCATCTACAATACTAACCCCATCGATCATTTTGGCCATGAAACGACTACTAGGGATAACAGGGGTGTATGTATTAAGTAAATAAAAAGTACAGCATTTATTTCGAAACAATTGCATACCATAGTTTATGGCATTCCACGCATTTTCTGAAAAATCTGTAGGGATTAAAATCTTCTGCATATCGCTAATTATAAGGATGAAGTAAAATTAGCGCGAAGTAAAAAGGGATACTATGACAATTATCAGGTTTTTGAACCGTAGGGTATTTTAGAAGCCTTCTACCAATTCAACCAATTTATGTTCATTTTTTATTCCAATTTTTTTCCCTGAGGTATGAATAAGTCCTTGTTTCTTAAATTCTGAAATAACTCGAATGGCAGATTCGGTAGCCGTACCAACAACATTGGATATGTCTTCTCTTGAAAGGGTAAGAGCCAAAAACCCCTCGCTATCTTCGCCAAAATTGTTTTTTAAATACAGGAAAGCTTCAGCAATACGCTGTTTTACGGTTTTTTGAGACATGTTTACAATAACGTCATCAGCTTCCTTAAGATCATGAGCCATATGACGCAATACCTCAAGGGTGAAATTAGGATTGCTTTGTAAAGTATTATTAATACTTTCTTTAGGAATGAAACATACTTCCATATCATTGACAGCTATTGCAGAAAGATTGGTACATTCTTCAGCGATTACGGATCGTTGTCCAAGTACCTCCCCTTTGGTGGCCAATTTTACAATTTGATCTTTGCCATTGGCACTAAGTTTAGAAAGTTTAGAAACCCCATCGCGAACACAAAATACCCCATTAAGCTTTTCTCCCTCTTCAAAAAGGGGTTCTCCCTTTTTTATGGTTTTTGTGGTTTTAGAGTCGGATACTTTCTTCAATTCGTCTTTGCTCATGGCTCTTAGCGAATTGAATTGTCTAATGATACAATTTTCACACCTGCTCTCCATAACTGATTGATTTACCTGATAAGACAAAACTAACCCTAAAGTATTGAACAAGAACTGATAAATGTCATGTTTTTAGATTTAATTGTGTCACAATTTTGTCTTGGGTAAAGCAAATGTAAATGACAAACATGAGATGTTATCATTGTGGTGATGATTGCAATCGCACACGAGTTCTTTTCGATGAAAAGGAATTTTGTTGCAATGGTTGTAAAACGGTCTACGAGATTTTCACTTCCAATGGCTTGTCCAGTTTCTATGATATAGAAGCGAGAGCAGGTTCAACGCCCAACGAAATTCAACACAAATATGATTTTCTAGATAACCAGGATATTGTTGAAAAGCTTGTTGAGTTTAATGAGGAAGGAGTTCAGGTTGTCAATTTGAGCATTCCAAACATTCATTGTAGCTCCTGCATTTGGGTATTGGAAAACCTGAATCGCATGCATTCATCCATTTCTACTTCGCAGGTAGACTTTCCTAAGAAAACCATCCGGGTAACTTATAAATTACAAGATTTCTCTTTGAAGGCTCTTGTGCTTTTATTGAGCTCCATAGGGTATGAACCTTATATTTCCTTAGAAGAGTATACGAAGAAAAACACCAAGATAGACCGTTCACTTATTTATAAACTTGGTGTTGCGGGTTTTGCTTTTGGTAATGTAATGTTGTTCTCTTTTCCGGAGTATTTTGAGGTTGAGGAATTTTGGTTGAATCAATATAAGCCGGTCTTTCGTTGGTTAATGTTTGCTTTTTCGCTGCCCGTAGTGTTTTATGCGGCTAGGGATTATTTCATTTCAGCCTTTAAGGGACTGCGCTCTAAAGTACTCAACATTGATGTTCCCATAGCACTGGGAATTTTGACCCTGTTTTTAAGGAGTACTATAGATATTATTTTTGATTTAGGATCCGGTTTTTTTGATAGCCTGACAGGCTTGATTTTTTTTCTTTTACTTGGGAAATTCTTTCAACAAAAAACGTATTCATTTCTCTCCTTTGAAAGAGATTATAAATCCTACTTTCCAATAGCTGTGACACGGTTGAATGTTAACGGGAAGGAAGAGAATATTCAAATTTATAAAATAAAGACAGGCGACAGGTTGCTGATCCGGAGCATGGAAATTATTCCTGTAGACAGTATTTTGATCAAGGGCAATGCCGAAATAGATTACAGTTTTGTAACTGGAGAATCCAATGCAGTTTTTAAGGCTTCTGAAGAAAAACTTTTTGCAGGAGGAAGACAGCTTTCGGGAGTTTTGGAAATTGAGGTTGTTCGCTCGGTTTCACAAAGTTATCTTACCCAATTATGGGGGAATTCGGTGTTTTCAAAAGATAAGATCACTGCTTTTCAAACCTTGACGGATAGCATTGGAAAACGCTTCACGATAGCTGTTTTGGGAATAGCCACTTTGGCAACGGTTTTTTGGTTGTTTTATAGGCCAAGTATGGCCCTTAATGTTTTTACAGCAGTTCTTATCATTGCATGCCCCTGTGCAATTGCCCTTGCAGCACCATTTACCTTGGGCAATATGCTTCGCATATTTGGAAAGCATAAATTCTATTTGAAGAACACTAATATAATAGAACGTTTGTCTAAAATAGACACGACTATTTTCGATAAAACGGGGACTATCACTTCCACGGTAAAAGAGGCTATCCTGTACGAAGGAATATCACTTACCGAAGCAGAAATATCATTACTGAAAACAACATTACGGGCATCAAACCATCCATTGAGTCGATCATTATATGACATATTAAAGTCCAACGATATTGTAACGCTCGATGAATTTCAGGAGCATACAGGTAGGGGAGTGGAAGGAAAACTGAACAAGCATACCATTAAAGCAGGTTCCGCCAGCTATGTTGGGGAATCCGTGAAACAAACGGCTTCAACTACCGCAGTTTATGTAAGTTCTGATGAAGATTATAAAGGACGGTTTGTTTTCAAAAATAAATATAGGGATGGGGTGGAAGACCTTTTTGTAGCCTTGGGAAAGACCATGAATATTGGGATTCTTTCCGGGGACAATGATGGGGAAAGAAAACACTTGCAAAAAATACTGCCGGCTAAGACCAATTTGCTGTTCAATCAAAAACCAACAGACAAATTGGAGTATATAAAATACCTACAGAAAGATCATAGTGTACTTATGGTTGGTGACGGACTTAACGATGCTGGTGCATTGGCCCAAAGCAATGTGGGGATATCCATTTCCGAAGATATCAACGTCTTTTCACCGGCGTGTGATGCCATTTTAGATGCTTCAAACCTGACCAAACTTCCTGCTTTTCTGAAGTTGTCAAGGAAGTCCGTTCAAATCATAAAACTCAGTTTCCTTCTGTCATTGTGCTATAATGTTATTGGATTGTATTTCGCGGTTACGGGTCAATTAGAACCAGTAGTTGCCGCAATACTTATGCCTTTGAGCTCAATCAGCATTGTGATTTTTACAACCTTGTGCACAAACTTTTCTGGAAGGAGATTAAAATAAATCAAAAACTGATATATGTCATTTTTTTCACAAGAACGTCAATGTAGTTTTACACTAGAATTCAGGTAGGTATGAGTGTTATATATGTGTTGTTGGCCATAAGCATTACAGTTGCGCTGGTCTTTTTTGCAGCCTTTGTCCTTTCCGTAAAAAGAGGACAATACGATGATGCTTATACGCCTTCTGTTCGCATGCTTTTTGAAGATGAAATACTATCGGATTTAAACAAAGGTGGAACTGAAAATAAGGAAATCAAACAAAATAAAGATCAAACCAATACTTATGGAAATACAACAATTTAGCTACGACAATAAAATCGTACAGAAGTTTTTATACGCCACTATGCTATGGGGTGTTGTTGGGATGCTGGTAGGGCTTCTACTGGCATTTATGTTTTTGTTTCCCAATATCACCGATGGCATTTCTTGGTTAAGTTTTGGACGCCTGCGTCCATTGCATACCAATGCGGTTATTTTTGCCTTTGTTGGAAATGCCATTTTTGCGGGGGTCTATTATTCCACCCAAAGATTGCTAAAAGCAAGAATGTTCAGTGATTTTTTGAGCAACTTCAATTTTTGGGGATGGCAGTTGATCATTGTGGCTGCAGCTATAACATTGCCCTTGGGGTATACCACCTCAAAAGAATATGCAGAATTGGAATGGCCCATAGATTTGGCCATAGCAGTAGTCTGGGTAGTTTTTGGTTGGAATTTAATCGGTACCATTTTAAAGCGAAGACAACGCCATCTTTACGTTGCAATTTGGTTCTATCTAGCAACTTTTGTAACCGTTGCAGTGCTTCATATTTTTAATAGTTTGGAGTTACCTGTGGCTGCTTTAAAAAGTTATTCGGTGTATGCAGGTGTGCAAGATGCCTTGGTGCAATGGTGGTATGGCCATAATGCCGTAGCCTTCTTTTTGACTACCCCATTTTTAGGATTGATGTACTATTTTGTGCCCAAAGCAGCCAATAGACCAATATATTCCTATCGGCTTTCCATCGTCCATTTTTGGTCGTTGATATTCATCTATATCTGGGCGGGACCACACCATTTATTGTATTCCTCTTTACCGGATTGGGCCCAGAATCTAGGGGTTGTTTTTTCTATTATGCTGATTGCCCCTTCCTGGGGAGGTATGATCAATGGACTACTGACCCTTAGAGGAGTTTGGGATAAAGTGCGAAGTGATGCCACTTTGAAATTTATGGTTGTTGCGATTACAGGTTATGGTATGGCCACTTTTGAAGGTCCAATGCTATCACTAAAGAATGTGAATGCCATTGCCCACTTTAGCGATTGGATTATTGCCCACGTTCATGTGGGAGCATTGGCATGGAATGGATTCTTGACATTTGGTATGATCTATTGGTTGGTTCCTAAAATGTTCAAGACAACGCTCCACTCAAAAGGATTGGCAAACTTACATTTTTGGATAGGCACCTTGGGGATTATCCTATATGCACTGCCTATGTATGTTGCCGGATTTACCCAAGCCCTTATGTGGAAAGAATTTAATCCAGATGGATCATTGGTCTATGGAAACTTCTTGGAAACCGTAACCCAAATCATACCAATGTATTGGATGCGTGCCATAGGAGGCACCATGTTCCTTGTGGGTATGTTGATTATGGTCTACAATGTAATTATCACTATTAGAAAAGGAAGCTCTGTAGAAGATGAAAAAGCAGAAGCACCTGCCTTGACAAGGGTTTCTAAAAGAAGAACTGCTGGGGAAACCTTTCATAGCTGGTTGGAAAGAAAACCGGTACAGTTGACCATTTTGGCCACGGTTGCCATTTTAATAGGAGGAATTATTCAGATTGTGCCAACAATTTTGGTAAAATCCAATATTCCCACCATTACCAGTGTAAAACCATATACACCTTTAGAGTTGGAAGGACGGGATTTATACATCCGAGAAGGTTGTGTAGGTTGTCACTCTCAAATGATCAGACCCTTTAGAAGTGAAGTGGAACGGTATGGAGAGTATTCAAAAGCCGGAGAATTTGTTTACGACCATCCATTTTTATGGGGAAGTAAGCGAACGGGCCCTGATTTACATAGAATAGGAGGCAAGTACTCGGACAACTGGCACTTAAATCACATGTATGATCCGCAAAGTACATCATCAGGATCCATTATGCCTGCTTATCAGTGGTTGGTGATTAATGAACATGACAGAAGTGCCGTTCAAAATAAAATGGAAGCTATGGTTAAACTAGGTGTCCCTTATACTGATGAGGATATAGCCAATGCTCAGCAGTCTATGATAGAACAAGCAACTCAAATTGAAAAGAACCTATACACGGATCCAGAATTCGAAAGAACTTATGAAGCCGATAAAAAATATGCGAGAGAAAATGGAGAAGAATTTATTGAAATGCGTAATCGGGAAATTGTTTCATTGATCGCCTACCTACAGCGATTAGGAACAGATATTAGGGTAAAAGAAACAGAATAAAAGAAACCAGATGGCAGCGATGAGAAGTAAGGCAAGGAGTAGGAGTGAAATATAGAATAACCCTTGTCGGACACCTTATTTCTAACATCTTAAATCTAGAAAAGCGATGTTGAAATTTGTAAAAAACCATATGGAAAGTATAGAAGGGATTGCAAGTTATCCCATGATATCCTTATTAATATTCTTCGTGTTTTTTGTTCTGTTGTTTTGGTGGGTGTTTACAGCTACAAAAGCACATATAAAAGAGATGGGAGAACTGCCCTTGGAAAACGATCAACAAAACAAACTATAGTATTATGAGCACAAGAACACCTTGGTGGATACGAATTCCACTACTATTCTTTATCATCTTCGGATTGATGGAATACTTTATAGATTCTGGCGATAAACCAGCCATTATCGAATATCCCATTACGCAGTTTTTTCTATTACTGGTACTGTTGATATTGATTGCCATTGAACTTATTTTAAGTTCCATTGAAAATATCATGTTCCAAACACTATCGCCAGAAGCCAAAGAACGTTACCTGGAATCCAAGGCCAAGAAAAGACAATGGACATGGGCCAAGAATATGTATAAACGCCTTACTAAAACCAAGGAAATTGAAAAAGAAGGCGAAATAATCCTGGATCATAATTATGATGGTATTAGGGAGTTGGACAATGTGTTGCCGCCTTGGTGGGTATATCTCTTTTATGCCACTATCGTTTTTGGAGTAGTCTATCTCATACGTTTTCATGTTGCTGATGATTATGACCAAGAATTGGAATACGAGCAAGAAGTGGCCGCAGCTAAAATCGCTATCGAAGAATATAAGAAAACCGCCAAGGATTTAGTAGATGTGAATACCGTAGAGTTTTTATCCGAAGCGGCAGATTTAAGTGCAGGAGAAAAAATATTCACTACAAATTGTATTGCATGTCATATGGCTGATGGAGGGGGAGGAATTGGTCCTAACCTAACCGATGAATATTGGATTTTGGGCGGAGGTATCAAAAATGTATTTAATACCATTTCTGAAGGAGGTCGGGATGGTAAAGGTATGATTGCGTGGAAACAAAGTTTAAAACCTGTTGAAATGGCACAAGTGGCCAGTTATATATTAACATTGAGAGGAACAACACCTGCTGAACCAAAAGCATCGGAGGGTGAAATTTGGATTGATTCAGATGCACCTGAATCTGAAGAAACAATGGAAGAAGCTCCCATGGAACAGGTTTCCGACTCCACGGATGTCGCCATGAACTAATATAGTTTTCTAGCGGCCTTCCTAGGTTTGGTCTTAAGAAAAGGTGAAGTAAAAAGGGTTAATAACGAATTGCAATGGAAGAGAATTTTAGGGATTCCATAGGGACGATATCCGAAGAGGGCAAAAGGGCATGGATTTATCCTAAAAAACCTAAAGGGCTATTTTTTGAGTACCGCAAATACGTTAGTTATGGACTCTTGCTTTTCTTGATTGCATCGCCTTTTATCAGGATAAACGGCAATCAGTTTTTACTGTTCAATGTAATGGAAAGAAGGTTCAATATTTTTGGCTTTCCTTTTTGGCCCCAAGATTTTCATTTGGTTGTTGTCTCCATGATTGCAGGAGTTATTTTTGTTGCCCTTTTTACAGTGGCCTATGGGCGTATTTTCTGTGGATGGATGTGTCCACAGACCATTTTCCTGGAAATGGTTTTTCGAAGAATTGAGTATTGGATAGATGGAGATCGTGGAGCTCAAAAACGCCTGGATAAATCCCCTTGGAATGGCATGAAAATTCGAAAAAGGGTATTAAAATGGGCCATCTTTTTTATTATCTCATTTTTAATAGCTAATGTTTTCTTGGCTTATCTTATTGGAAGTGATAAACTGATCAGGTATGTTGTTGATGGCCCAATGGCCCATATGGGAACCATGATTCCATTGCTCATTTTTACTGGTGTGTTCTATTTTGTATTTGCCTGGTTTCGTGAACAAGTGTGCATCATAGCATGCCCTTATGGAAGATTACAGGGAGTGCTTTTGGATGACAAATCCATTGTGGTAGCCTATGATCATAAACGGGGAGAAGGGGATAACGGGCGTAAAAAATTCCGAAAGAACGAAAACAGGGATACCTTGGGCCATGGAGATTGTATAGACTGTTTTCAGTGTGTAAATGTTTGCCCTACTGGAATAGATATCCGAAATGGAACCCAATTGGAATGTGTTAACTGCACAGCATGTATTGATGAATGCGATCATATTATGGAGAGCATTCAAAAACCAAAAGGTTTGATTCGCTATGCAAGCGAAGATGAGATAAACAAAAAAGCGAAGTTCAAATTTACCGCTAGAATGAAAGGCTATACTGCGGTGCTTGTTGTGCTTACCGGTATTTTAATAGGCATGCTTTTTCTTAGAAACGAATTGGAAGCAAACATCTTAAGGTTGCCCGGGCAGTTATACGAAAGAAAAGCCAATAACAACATTAGCAATGTATACACCTATAAATTAGTGAACAAAACATCCAAAGATATAGACAGTGTTGGCTTTAAATTGTTGTCTCATAAAGGAGAGATTAAAATGGTATCTCAGGATAGATTTAAAGTTCCTGCAGAGGAAATTGCCGAAGGAACATTGTTTATAGAGATCAACAGTTCCGCTCTGACAGGGGATAAGGATAAGTTGAAAATTGGAGTTTATAGCGGCAATAAACGTATTGAAACAACAACAACACAATTTTTGGCACCAAGAAGTTATCATTAAAAAATAGCGTTATGAAAATAAATTGGGGGACAAGTATAGTACTGGCTTTTATAGCATTCATCAGTTTCATATTATACTTTGTGGTAAGGATGAGTACTGATAACAGTGCCAATCACGATTTAGTTACCGAGGAGTACTACAAGCAAGAATTGGCCTACCAGAATGAAATTGATGCGGCGGAAACTGCCTTGGCCATGAATGCAAATCTAAAGTTGGTGAAATCTAAAAAAGGCATTTCGGTGCATTTCCCAGAACAATTCAATCCAGAACATATTAGTGGTATAGTGTCCTTTTACAGACCGTCTAACAAGCACTTGGATTTTAACTTTCCTATAAGTTTGTCCAATGCACATTTGCTCATACCTGACAATAGCTTGGTGGACGGTCGTTGGGACATTTCCATCAAATGGAGCTATAAAGACAAAACCTTTTTACACAAAGAAAAACTCTTGTATTAATGGTATTTCTATCGGCAACCATATTAGGATTTTTGGGAAGCTTGCACTGCTTGGGAATGTGCGGGCCAATTGCTTTTATGTTGCCTTTAGATCAAAATAGTACAACAAAGAAAACAACACAACTATTTATCTATCATTTTGGAAGGCTCCTGGCATACGGAATCATTGGATTGCTCTTTGGTTTCATGGGAAAAGGATTATCGCTATTTGGTATTCAGCAGAAATTATCCATTGTGATTGGGGTAGTTATGATTGCTCTAGTATTCATTCCCAGCAAAAACCTTTTGAGTGGCAGACTCTCTAGGCCAATTTATACCGTATTGGGGAAACTAAAGTCAAAACTTGGCGCAGAACTCAAAAAAAAGACCCCAGACGTTTTCCTGACCATTGGGTTTTTAAACGGATTTTTACCCTGCGGATTGGTTTATATGGCACTTTTGGGAGCTATAGGTCTGGCAGATGGTTTTCAAGCTGGCACTTATATGATTTTATTTGGACTGGGAACCATACCATTAATGACCTTTGTTGTTTTCTCACGAGGATTGTTAAAAGGTGCTTTAAGGCAAAACCTAAAAAAAGTTATCCCCGTATTTGTTATACTCATTGGGGTTTTGTTCATCATTAGGGGTTTGGGACTCGGAATTCCTTATGTGTCGCCAAAACCAGTTGAAACGGGTTTGGCCACAGCAACTATAGAATGTCATCAACCATAAAAACATAAAAATGCTTATTACATCACCAGAAAAGGCAGTAGAGGTAATTAAAACCGGGAATCGTGTTTTTTTTCAGGGAGCGGCCATGACGCCAAATGAACTCATCAATGCACTTTGCAACAGATATAAAGAGGTTAAGGATGTTGAGATTGTATCCATCCATACAGAAGGAGAGGCCAAGTATACCCAAGCACCGTACAACGAAAGTTTTACAATGAACAGTCTTTTTGTGGGAGGGAACGTGAGGAAGTTTGTGAATGGTTATAAGGGGGATTATGTACCCATTTTCTTAAGTGAGATTTGCTTGTTGTTCCGAAGAAATATTTTGCCCTTGGATGTGGCATTTATACAAGTATCTCCGCCAGATAAACACGGGTATTGTTCTTTAGGAGTATCTGTGGATGTGGCCTTGCCCGCCATTGAAATTGCGAAAAAAGTAGTAGCACAGATCAACCCCCAAGTACCTCGTACCCATGGAGATGGTATCATCCATATTAACCAGATCGATTTTGCCATTGAAGTAAACAGACCCATACATGAACACGAACCCATGGAAATTTCTAGGATAGATCACCAAATAGGAAATCATGTTGCTTCTTTGATCGATGATGGTGCTACACTGCAAATGGGTATTGGAAACATTCCCAATGCAGTACTGTCCAATTTGGGCAATCACAAAAGGTTGGGAATTCACACGGAGATGTTCTCCGATGGAGTATTGCCCCTCATTGAAAAAGGGATTATTACCGGAGAAGAAAAAGCGGTAAAACAAGGAAAGATTGTGAGTTGCTTTGCTGTAGGCTCAAGAAAATTATATGATTTTATTGATGATAACCCAGTGTGCGATTTTAGGGAAGCCGCGTATACCAATGATACGGCGCGCATTCGAAGAAACCCAAAAGTTACCGCAATTAACAGCGCCATAGAAATTGATTTAACAGGTCAGGTTTGTGCAGATACCATTGGTAGTCGCCAGTTTTCTGGAGTGGGAGGTCAAATGGATTTTATAAGGGGAGCTTCACTTTCTAAAGGAGGTAAACCAATTTTTGCCATGTCTTCGGAGACCAATAAAGGCGTTTCTAAAATAGTACCGTTTTTAAAGGAAGGAGCTGGCGTGACAACTACAAGAGCACATGTACATTATATTGCCACTGAATATGGAGTGGTTAATCTATATGGAAAAAACCTAAAACAGCGCGCTCGTGCATTGATATCCATTGCGCATCCCAATCATAGGGAATATTTAGAGAAGGAGGCAAATAAAAGGTTCAATCCATAAATATTTGGGCGATACATAAAAAAGGGAAACTTGTGTAGCTTCCCTTTTTTCAATCTAATTAATACAAAACCCTATCAAAAAAACAATCATTAAATTTTAAAGGTTATTACCGGAATATTGGAATGATTGGCTATGTCCTCCCCAATGCTTCCCATGAAGAAATGAGATAAACCCTTTCTTCCATGGGTGGGTATTCCAATAAGATCGGCGGCTACCGTTTCGCTATAGTTTAGAACTCCTTTTTCTACACTGTAGTCATTGTAAATTTCAACTTCAAGTCCAATCTTGGCAATGTTCAGAAATTTTGAGATTCTACCGTAAGCATCTTCCGTGCTCAAGAATTCATCTCCGGGGGTATTGATATAGACCAAATGCAGTTTAGATTTGAACAACTCAGAAACTGCCAAAGCTCTTTTAAGTGCAGGAATGCTTTCCTCTCTATAGTCACTGGCAAAAACAAAACGTTCTACTGCAAACTTTTTAATATCACCCTTGATGACCAAAACAGGAATATCAGAATTGCGTACTACCCGTTCGGTATTGGATCCTATGAAAATTTCTTGTAACCCATCTGTACCATGAGATCCCATAACAATTAAATCGGCATCGTGCTCTTTGGCAACCTCATGGACCTCTTGGAATACTTTGTAATGTTTTATGATCGGTATAATATTTATACCTTTTAAATAGGGCTTGTCCAAAAAATCGTTAAAACGTTTTTCTCCAGTTTTTATAAGGTGCACTACATGTTCTGGAGCTATAAAACCAGATTCGCTCATAATTGCTGGTGAGAGCTCTAACATATGTAAAATCAATAATTGGGCATCATTTTTCTTTGCTAGAGATGCAGCCACTTTTAGAGCATTTTCTGATTGTTCCGAAAAATCAACAGGTACAATAATACTTTTCATTAGATTTGGTTTTATAGTTAAACGGTCATTGAAAATAACCTGGTGTCAGGTTTTTTTCGATGTAATTTTAAGTCAAAGGCCATACTAACATTACGCACAAAAGGCCTACCTTTCTGTGTAATTTTTATGCTGTCGGTCTCAATAGCAACCAAGCCATCCAGTTCTAGTTCGGATAACTTGTCAAAGATTTTTTGAAAATCGGCTATACGTGCTTCCCCAAGTCCCCAATTTGTTTCAAACTGACACATGAGATTAAGAATGTGCTTTCGTATAATTTGATCTTCTTCGGTAAGGATATGTCCTCTAAAAATTGGAAGAATTCCATTGGATACCAAATTTTCATATTCTTCCACACCTTTAACATTTTGGGCAAACCCATACCAACTATCACTTATACTCGATGCTCCTAAACCTATCATGAGTTTGGTTTTGGACGGGGTATATCCCATAAAATTTCTGTGTAGATTGCCACTAACCATTGCTTCATAAAGGTCATCAGATGGTAGGGAAAAATGATCCATTCCAATATCGACATATCCAGAATCTGTCAATATCTTCTTTCCAATTTCGTACTGCACCCTTTTCTCCGTGCCCGAGGGAATATCCTCATCCTTATAACCGCGTTGCCCGCTACCTTTTAACCACGGCACATGGGCATAACTGTAAAAAGCTATTCGTTCAGGTTTAAGTTCAATGGTCTTTAAAATGGTCTCTTCTACATTTTCCAACGTTTGAAAGGGCAAGCCATAAATAATATCATGCCCAATGGAAGTATATCCTATTTCTCTGGCCCATTCGGTCACATTTTTAACATTTTCAAAGGGCTGAATTCTGTTTATTGCTTTTTGAACGGTTTCATTATAATCTTGTACACCAAAGCAGACTCTCCTAAACCCAAAATCATATAATATGTGCAAATGTTCTTTAGTGGTATTGTTTGGATGCCCTTCAAAACTAAATTGATAGGACTCCGCTTTCTTTCCGTTTTGAAGAATGCCCTCCATTAATATTCTCAAATGCTTTGGAGAGAAAAAAGTAGGTGTGCCTCCACCAAGGTGTATTTCTTTAATGGTAGGTTTAGTGCCTAGAAGGTCACAATACAATTGCCATTCTTTTAGAATAGTTTTTATGTAAGGCAGCTCGAGTTCATGTCTTTTGGTGATGCGTTTGTGACATCCACAAAAAGTGCACATGCTCTCACAAAATGGGAGATGAATATAAAGACTGATTCCCTTTTTAGGATCTTCCTGAAAAGCTTGGAGCACACTTGCTTTCCAGAGCTTGCCGGAAAAATTATCCAAATCCCAGTAAGGTACTGTGGGATAGCTGGTATAACGGGGTCCAGGAACATTGTATTTTTGAACGAGATGACACATATTTACAATTTGATGATGATCAAAATTAACCTCCGATGATTGTATAAAACATGATAATTATCAGGTGTGTTTCTATTGAGTTTAGTGTTCCTGACATTAAATATTATTGCATCACAAAATTGATAGGAATGCCATATTTGACCTTTACAGGTTTTCCGCGCTGTTTGCCAGGTTTTATCATAGGTAAGGCTGCAATAATTCGTTCGGCTTCCTGCTCCAATAACCTATCCGGGCCCCTTTTTTGAATGTTTTTCACTCTTCCATTGGAATCTATTACAAATTGTACATAGACTTTTCCCGTAATATTCATGTCCAGTGCAGGTTTGGGATATTGGAAATTATTTTTAACATGTTCTTGCATCTTTTGATTAAAACAAATTTTCCGCTCCTTTTCAGTTGAACAATTTTCGCACCCAGGAAAAACAGGCACATTTTCAATAAAAGCAAAAGGTACCGTGATGTCTTCTTCCACTTCTCCAACTTCCAAATCATCTACATTTACAATTGCATCTTCAATAAAAGTATCTTGACTACTTTCAGTGCTTTCAATGACAGTTTCCTCAACATCCTCAACATCTTCAATAATTTCAATTACATCCGGTGCGGAAGGCGGAGGCGGAGGAGGTGTTGTTACTACATTTTCCGTTAAGGGAACATCCTCTTTAAGCTCGTCAACTATATTGACTACGTTCTGGGCCTGCAATTCTTTCTCATAGGTTTTAAGCTCGAAAGATTGCCAAACAACTAACAGAACAAGATTAAGACCTATCATAAAATAGAGACTGCTATTGCGTCCTATATCTGCTTTTGGGTTCTTTTTTGGTTTCATGACATTTTCTATTTAATTGATATAAAGTTAGATAGGTCATGCACCAAAAAATATGATAATAATCAGGTCATGTGGATAGTTTCACTATTCAATACGCTATTGACTTTGGATTGATCTATATTGGGCAATTTCTTTTTTTGTGAGATCAGTTTTAAAAGTCAAGCCCATTCGAATAACATCGTGCGCAGAACTTTTAAAGTGATTTTTTAAATACCCAATATCAATTTTAACGGAAGGGGTTAAAATTTGACCTAGACCCATATAAAGTCTGTTTTGATCAAATAATGGGCCGTTAAGATTAAAAAACAATTCATTAAATGACTTGAGATATATTTTTTTGTAAAGTAACTGACTATATTGAATCCGATACCTCACCCTGTTATTTACTTGTAAGTTTTCAATATTTTTTTTCCACCGCGTTTCCAATCTCCATCTATGGGAAAATAGTTTTGTCTTTAAAGCGTATTCCTCATAAATCCAAAATTGGGAGGCCCTATTGATTGCTGTAGATTCCATATAGGTCTTTGAATTCAAATAGGCCACGCCAGTAGTAAAGGTTGACGCTTGGCTTATTTTATAGGATATTCCTGTTCTAACAAAAGCAAACTCATATTGTTGAAAGATATCATGGTGCCTTAGAATACCAACTGTTGGAATACTCCACCGATCATGCACCTTGTTGTTTCCTGATAAAACCAACCACGAGCCTGATTTATTTTCTTTTAAAGATTGGGCATTGGAGAAGAAGTTTGAGGCAACAAGGAATAAAATAAGGAAAAAACAGAAAGGCAATAGTTTGGGATATCCCATGCGAATGGTCTTTGATATTGGACACAAAGTTTTGTGTTTTACAACTGGAAAAAGAATGATACTTATCAGTTTCAAAGGGAAATGTTCACCCTTCTTTTACATTCAAAGCAATACGTTGAATACTGGGTGAATAATGAGGCCAATTGTGCCTATAACTTTATGTATGGGATGTGCAGATCTTAAAGGAAATTGGCACTTCTTTTTTTATAAAATTTTAAAACCTGATCTCTGTCATATTTTAGGTCATAAGCTGGTAATACTTTTGAAATGAAGATTTTAATCACTTAATTTTTTGGGTATGAGTCATATTAATAAAGTTTTAATTCCATTCGATTTTTCTGAAGCATCTGTTAATGCCTTGGAGTATGTAATCAATTTTGCGGGACCCAATAGGGTTGTGGATATTCAGGCATTATACGTTTCCGCAATGCCTGTTTCGGAATCTGAGGAAATAAACTTAAAATCGAATTTTAAAAAGGTAATCGATTCCTTTTCAAAAAAGGTAAAAAGAGCACCGGAAATCACCGTGGTCACTGGAGAGGTTATTGACACAATCCTTGCGGTTCAGCAGAAATATGAAGCGAACTTAATAATGATGGGGACCATGTTAGATAAGGTAACCGATGAAGCAATAACCAACACTTCAAAGCTTGTTCTTAATGCCAATTGCCCTGTAATCTCGGTACCTTATGGTTGCGATATAAAAGTGCCCAAAGAAATAGCACTTGTATTGGGCAATGAGGAAATTGATGATAAAGAAGTGCTAAAGACCCTTCTCGATATTGCTAGAACATTTAATTCAAAGGTGCATGTGCTTACCATCTATAAAGAATCAGTTTATGCCGAGGAGTCTATTGTTGATAGCACCGAAAATTTATTGGAGTATTACTTGGAACACTTTTATGAAGAACACACATTCAATAAAAATCAGGATGTTGAAGAAGGAATTTTAAATTATATCAACAGGAAAAACATTGACCTTCTTGCCATTTTACCAAGAAACCATACCCGATTGAGCACTCCATCAGAAGGGCGATTGACCAAACTATTGACCCTGCATGCAGATGTTCCGTTATTGACCTTGGACTAATGACAATCCCAACAGAGAAGCTATGTTCACACTTTTGATAATACTCTGTATTACGATCGCCTTATTTGTATGGGGAAAGTTTCCTCCAGATGTTGTGGCGCTTATGTCCATGCTCTCCCTTTATTTAACGGGTATTTTGGATGTTAGGGAAACATTGTCAGGTTTCAGTAATTCCACTGTTATCATGATTGCCGCATTGTTCATAATCGGGGAAGGGCTGTCCAGAACTGGATGGACAGCATTGGCAGGGCAACGCTTTGTAAGCTGGGCAGGTAAAAGTATTCCAAAACTACTGGTCATTGTTACTTTGGGAGCTAGCGTTCTTTCGGGTTTTGTCAGTAACACTGGAACGGTAGCTGCCCTGTTGCCTGTTACGGTTTCCGCAGCCTGGAGTGCAGGGACCTTACCATCTAAATTACTGATGCCAGTGGCTTTTGGTTCCAATACGGGAGGGCTTTTAACGCTTACCGGCACACCACCCAATATTATCGTTAGCAATGCCCTTGTTGAAAATAACTTTGAAGGCTTCTCGTTTTTTGAATTCAGTTTGATAGGATTGCCTTTGTTGATTATTGCAATCCTGTATTTTAGGTATGTTGGCTATCGCTTATTGCCTAAGCGAAAAACTAATGAAAAACCTGCCAATATTGATGCTGAAATGCACAAATGGATTGAAAATTATAGTATTGGGGACAATCTATATCGCCTGCGCATACGCTCCATGTCTCCCTTTATCAATACCGAAATCAGAGACTGGAACTTTGAAGAGGAACACAATATATCAGTGATGCGTTTAAAACGAAGGCATCCAAGTCCATTACAACAAAAAACACCTCAATTTGTTGAATTGCCAGACCCGGATACCGAAATGAGGTATCATGATATTATTACCGTGGAAGGTGAGCCAGAGGCGGTAGATAAATTGGTTTTAAGGTATAATCTAGGCATTGTTCCAACCAGGGCAGAAAGAGATACCCTTAAAAATGAATTGATCAATCAAGAAGTGGGGATGGCTGAAATGTTGATTACACCAAACTCGGTTTTTGTAGGCAAGACCATCAATCTGGGAAATTATCTAAAACAAGCTGGAGTGCAATTATTAGCAGCTTCAAGAAACAATAGGGCCCTTAAGGGCAGAATAAAAATTGCAGCCGGAGATGCCTTTGTAATTCGCGGATCCTGGACAAATATGGAGACCTTAAAATCTTTATATGAAAATGTATTGATTTCTGGAAGTCCAGAATCAATGTCAAAGAATGTAGCTATACTAAACGCACGTAGTTATGTTGCCATTGGAACACTTGTACTTATGATATTGTTATTGGTATTTAAGATACTTCCAGGGGCCATAGCCGCTTTAATTTGTGCAGGAATTATGCTGTTGACTCGTTGTGTTCCCATTTCAAAAGCATACAAAGGAATTAGTTGGACAAGTGTGGTAATGATAGCGGCAATGATTCCTATGGGACTTGCCCTGCAAAAGACAGGTGTAGCACAATTAGCTGCCAATAGTTTGGTAGATTCACTGGGAAGTATTCATCCTGTCGCGCTTTTGGGGGGAATATTTATATTGACCACCACACTCAGTCAAACCATAAACAATTCTGCGACGGCAGTTTTAATGGCGCCCATCGCCATTATGGCCTCAACTACATTGGGAGTGTCTCCAAAACCATTTATGATCGCCGTTGCAATCAGTGCTTCCACAGCTTTTTTAACTCCCGTTGGAACAACCACCAATGCTATGGTAATGTCCTCTGGCGGATACAAATTTATAGACTATATAAAAGTAGGAGGGCCATTATTGCTCCTGTTTTTTGTTGCAACATTAATACTGGTTCCGTGGATATGGAACTTTTAACTTAAAAAAACAAAAATTATGAATGAAGTCACGGAAAAAACTAGAGATTTAAGCAGATATGGCTTAAAGAACATTTTGGCACATTGGAATTTAGATGCAGAGACCCTACAACGTATTACCGTTGATAATGGGATGGGCACAGAAACTGAAAATGGAACATTGTCCATAAATACGGGCAAATTTACAGGACGTTCGCCTAAAGATCGGTTTTTGGTAAAGGATGATTATACCAAGGACAAAGTGTGGTGGGGAAGGGTGAACAAACCATTATCCCCTTTGAATTTTGACAAGCTTTATGCCGAAATGGTGGAATATTTAAGTGGTAAAGAAGTATTTGTCCGTGATGCATCGGTATGTGCTGACCCCAAGTATAAAATGAACGTAAGGACTATTACTGAATATCCATGGTCCAATTATTTTATTAAAAATATGTTTCTCAGGTTAAACGAAGAGGAACTGGAGAATTTTGAAGAAGAATGGCTGGTATTATGCGCTCCTGGGTATGAAGCTCCCGTGCCAAAAGATTTTGGAATCATCAGTGGTAACTTTTCCATTCTAAATTTTACAAAAAAAATCGCTTTGGTAGGTGGTTCTGCTTATACCGGTGAGATGAAAAAAGGTATTTTTTCTGCATTGAATCTGATTTTACCCGTAGAGAAAAATGTACTTCCAATGCACTGTTCGGCAAATGTGGGAGAAGCAGGAGATACCGCTATTTTCTTTGGCTTGTCAGGTACCGGAAAAACGACCTTATCGGCAGACCCCAATAGAAAATTGATAGGAGATGATGAGCATGGTTGGACGGCTGAGAACAGTATATTTAATTTTGAGGGAGGATGCTATGCCAAGGTCATCGACTTAACCGAAGAGAAAGAACCCGATATTTTTAGAGCCATACGTCCTGGAGCTTTATTGGAAAATATAGTTTTTAAAGAAGGAACAAAAGAGGTAGATTACTTTGATAGTTCCATTACCCAAAACACCAGGGTGAGTTATCCTATTGATCACATAGATAATATTCAGGTACCTTCCCATGCGTCAAACCCTAAAAATATCTTTTTCTTAACCTGCGATGCCTTTGGTGTTTTACCTCCAATGTCTAAATTAACCCCAGGGCAGGCTGCATATCATTTTATCTCTGGATATACCGCCAAGGTTGCGGGCACTGAAGCCGGAATAAATGAACCTGTACCCTCTTTTTCAGCTTGTTTTGGAGAACCCTTTATGCCATTGCACCCAACAGTTTATGCAGAAATGTTGAGCAAGAAGATGACCGAGGCCGGAGTAAATGTTTGGTTGGTTAATACGGGTTGGAGCGGTGGCCCATATGGAGTGGGTTCAAGGATAAAGTTAAAGTATACCAGAGCAATGATTGCTGCCGCTTTGGAAGGTAAATTGGATGATGTGGAATTTGATGCACATCCCGTTTTTGGACTTTACATGCCAAAGTATTGCCCTGGAGTGCCCACGGAGATATTGGATCCCATGAACACTTGGCTGCAAAAAGGAGCTTATATTAGCAAAGCCATCCAACTGGCACATTCGTTCCACATAAACTTTGATAAATTTGCAAGCGAGGCTTCAGAGGAAATATTGAATGGAGGTCCATTGATAGATTCCCATCATAGCTTGAACGAACACTTTTAATATAAGGTGAAAGACAGATTTCAAATAGAAAACTTAGGACATCCCAACTTCAAATCTCCCCTGCAGCTAAGCACTGTGAGGGGAGATAACATTTTCACTTTTATAGGTGAAACCGATAAATTGGTTTTTGATACCACTTTGGAGGAATACAACAAGTGTATTGTTAATAATGAGACACCTTTGTGTTTGGAAAAAGCAGGGCCGAGGCAAAATATTCATTTTGAGCCTCAAAACTTTACTGCGGCAATTGTTACTTGCGGGGGGCTTTGTCCTGGCATCAACAATGTAATTCGTGGAATAGTAATGGCGTTACATTATTTTTATGGGGCCAAAAGGATACTGGGAATTCCTTATGGATATGAAGGGTTGAATCCTGAAATGGGTCATGGATTCATAGAACTTACTCCAGATAAAGTAAAGGACATTCACCAATTTGGCGGTACCATTTTGGGTTCCTCCAGAGGGGCCCAGGATGTTTCCGTAATGGTTGATACCTTGGTCTCGAACAATATTCAAATGCTTTTTACCATAGGAGGGGATGGGACCCTAAAAGGATGCAATGCCATAGGAGAGGAAATCAAGAAGAGAGATTTGGACATTAGTGTTGTAGGAATTCCAAAGACTATTGATAACGACGTTGATATCATAGACAAATCTTTTGGTTTTGAAACCGCTTTTGATATTGCCAGTCCAATTTTAAAAGATGCACACAATGAGGCTACCGGAGCTTATAATGGTATTTCCATTGTTAAACTAATGGGAAGGGATAGCGGTTTTATTGCAGCTTCGGCATCACTTGCAATGCCTGTGGTGAATTTTGTACTTGTTCCAGAACTGGATTTTAAACTTTATGGAAATGATGGTTTTCTGGAAGTTCTAAAGACGAGGTTGGAAGATAAACATCATGCAGTAATTGTGGTTGCAGAAGGAGCAGGACAGCATCTTTTTGAAAAAGAAGATACCATAACGGATGCTTCCGGCAATGTTCAACATAAGGATATTGGAATATTTCTGAAACAAAAAATAGGGGAATATTTCTCCGATATCTTTCCTGTTACAATCAAATATATTGATCCCAGTTATATTATAAGGAGTGCGGCGGCCAACTCAGGAGATAGCGTGTTTTGCAGCAGTCTCGCCTATCACGCCGTACATGGAGCAATGAGCGGTAAAACCAAGTTTGTGGTTGGAAAGGTCAACGATAAGTTTGTGTATCTGCCAATTTCTGCCGTGGTTTCCAAAAGAAAGAAAATTGATTTAGAAGGTGGTTTTTGGTTTTCTGTGCTTCAAAGTACTGGCCAACCCCTTTTTCTGGGGTAATCACGCTATCCATAAACCTGACAATTGTCATTTATTTTCATAGGGTTCTGTAATAGTTTTGAATTAAGATAAAAGAATTCAAAAATGGTAGTAAATATTCAGTATCAGAAAATGAAGACCAGCGAAGCCATGAGCAAGCTTCTTACAAAGAAATTGGAAAGGCTTAACAAAAAGTATAGTTGGATCATAAAGGCCAATGTGCTTTTCAAGATTGAAAATGACAAAGCCAAAATGGACAAGGTGTGCGAAATAGAACTGAGTGCTCCAGGTCCCCGACTTTTTGCCAAATCGAGAAACAGTGATTTTGAAAAGGCCATGACTAAAACCGTTGATGAGTTAAAAAAACAATTGGAGAAAAGACAAGAATTATTTGTAAGACATTAACTAGAACAATTTATAGAACCCCCATAATTTAAATTCATGAGAGTAAAAATTATAGTTATTTGCATGCTTCTATTGTTGGGTTGTTCTTCAACAAGGCTGGTAAGCACATGGAAAAATCCTGATATTGTCTTGTTTGATGCCTATAAGGTACTTGTTGTGGGAATGAGCCAGGATGAAAATGTACAATTGCTGTTTGAAACAAGGTTAAAAGAAGCCTTGTCCACGAAAGGAGTGGAAGCCATGCGAAGTGTAGATCTTTTTGATGTTGCATTCACCACCTCGGAGAAATCTGAAGAAGAACTTACCGAGGTTGAACAACAATTATTGGACAAAGGTTTTGATGCCATTCTTTTTACCAAGGTTGTTGGAACAGAAAATAGAAGAACCTTTAGGGAAAGAATTAATAATATTAGCGAAATATATACCCGATTTAGCGCTGATTATCTTGAACATCAGGATATCTACTATAATCCAGAATATTACGAAACCTTTAATATTTACAACGTGGAAACTTCACTCTATTGTATTTGTGTTGATAAGGAAAGGGAACTGATTTGGAGGGGGTATATCAACGTTGCCGAACCTTCAAACATGGAAAAGACCATTGATTCCTATATTAAGCTAATAGCAGGAAAAATGGGAGAACAAGACGTGATTTTTTAAATTTTCCTCTTATCCCTTTTTGGTTAAAATCGAAACTTGGGAGGTGATTATCCTATAATGTTCAGAAAATCCAGTAAAATAAACACCGGGATTGCTATTAAAATAAGAACCAGAACAAAAACCATCAGTCGTAAAAACCCAACCAGCATTCTGTCTCCAAAAGAAATTTCATTGCTCATATTAGTGTAATTTCATTCAATGTACGGAATAATTCAGTTATGGAATATAAATTATAGTTCGTTATTCGATTAAATGATGCCTTTTTAGTATGTTCTGTTAAAGCAAGGGTGAAAATTGGAAAAAAACAACCAGCGTAAAGCATAGGTGCTATTTAGAAAATAATCAATGTGCCGATTTAATGTAATCCAATATCTTCTGTGTTGCTCCAACATTTTCTTGAATGTATTCCAAATTTGTTTTGCCCGTTTTTTCTTTAAAAGAGTCATCTTTTAGAAAAAGTGCCATCAAATCAATAAATTCCTGGGCATTTGAAATGGGATGTACTCCTTTTTTGCCAACAAGGTCTTCAGCTTCTTTAAATCCGGCATAGTTGGGGCCAATTATAACGGGGATTCCAAATACTGCGGGCTCAAGGGTATTATGAAGTCCGGTTGCAAAAGCTCCGCCAACGTAAGCGATATCGGCGTAACTATAAATTTTGGTCAACAGCCCTATAGTGTCTATAATGATGACTTCATAGTTCGAAAGATCATTTTCCATGTTGGAAAAACGAATGGTTTTTTTGGTAATACAGCCTTCAATTTTTTCAATATGAGCAGGTTTTATCGTATGGGGCGCAATCACATACTTAATGGATTCTTGGGAAGTATTAATAAAATCAACTAGGATTTCTTCGTCCTCAGGCCATGTGCTGCCCGATACGAAACAGAAACCATCCCCTTTAAAACTATCCATAAAATCCAGGGAATTTTCCTGGCCTAAGATTTCAGTAACTCTATCAAAACGTGTATCTCCACTGATAGTAACATTTTTAATCCCTATGGAGTTTAGCAGTTGTTGGGAGTTTAGATCTTGAACAAAGAAATGGTTAAAAGAGTTGAGGTTTTTCCGCATAAAACCGCCAAATGGTTTAAAAAAGATTTGCCTTTTAGAAAATATTGCGGAAACCAAAATGGTTTCAATGTTGCGGAGTTTTAATTCCCTTAAGTAATTGGGCCAAATTTCATACTTTATAAATATGGCTATTTTAGGGTTAACTGTTTCGATAAATTGCTTCGCATTATTTTTAGTGTCCAATGGCAAATAAACCACACAATTGGCAGGAGTTTTGTCTTTTTTTACTTCGTAACCCGACGGTGAAAAAAACGTAAGTACAATTTTATAATTTGGATATTCACGTTTTAATCTTTCTAGAATTGGCAGCCCTTGTTCGTACTCGCCAAGTGAAGCTGCATGCAGCCAGATGGTGGAATCACCAGTAAGAATTTTCGAATTTAAAATGGAAAAGGTGTTTTTCCTTCCTGAGACGAACAATTTTATCTTGGAACTAAAAATCGCAATGATTTTTAAAACATTCCAAGAAACAGAAACCAAAAAACGGTATAGAAAACGCACAAACGTGATATTTCCGCTAAAATACATTCTTTCGGCAATAGGTGGTTATGGCATCTTAATTTCTTAATTTTGCGGCATAATTCAATGGAATGAAAAAAATACAAATGGTTGATCTAAAAGGTCAATATGAGGGCATTAAAAATGAGGTGAATTCTTCAATTACAGAAGTCTTGGAATCTTCGGCATTCATTAATGGACCCCATGTACATGCTTTTCAAAAAGAGCTTGAGGATTATTTGGAAATTAAGCATGTAATTCCTTGCGCAAATGGTACGGATGCACTACAAATATGCATGATGGGTCTGGGTTTAAAGCCAGGAGATGAGGTGATTACTGCGGATTTCACATTTGCGGCCACAGCGGAAGTCATTGCATTATTGAATCTGACCCCAGTTTTAGTGGATGTAGAACCCGATACCTTTAACATAGATCCAAAGGCCATTGAGAATGCCATTACTCCCAAAACAAAAGCAATTGTACCTGTTCATCTTTTTGGGCAATGTGCCAACATGGATGTTATTATGGAGCTGGCAACAAAAAACAATCTTTATGTCATTGAAGATAATGCCCAAGCCATTGGAGCATCCTATATATTTCCAAATGGTAAAAAGCAAATGGCGGGGACCATGGGGCATGTATCGTCTACCTCTTTTTTTCCTTCCAAGAACTTAGGCTGTTATGGTGATGGCGGAGCAATTTTTACCAATGATGATGAATTGGCGCATACCATTCGTGGAATGGTTAACCATGGAATGTATAAACGATACCACCATGATGTAATAGGGGTAAATTCTAGACTGGATTCTATGCAGGCAGCGGTTTTGCGCGCAAAACTTCCTAATTTGGATACCTATAATAGGAAGCGGAGAGCGGCAGCTAAAAAGTATACCGAAGCTTTTGAAGGGCAACCAAATATAATCACTCCAAAAATTGATAATGCTTATGAAGATATTGGAGGTTCGTGTAACTGCCATGTCTTTCATCAATACACCTTGCGGATTTTGAACGAAAAAAGAGACAAATTGGTGCAACATTTAAATGAAAATGGCGTTCCATGTGGGGTGTATTATCCAATTCCTTTGCATTTACAGAAAGCTTATTTGGATGATCGCTACAATGAAGCTGATTTTCCAGTTACCAATCAATTGGTGAAGGAAGTAATTTCTCTTCCCATGCATACAGAACTGGATGATGAGCAAATAGAATTTATTACCAGGTTGGTTATTGAATTTGTAAACAAATGAGCATGAAAATACTTGTTACCGGAGGTTTGGGGTTTATAGGTTCCCACACTGTTGTTGAGCTACAAAATGAAGGTTTTGATGTTGTTATTATCGATAACCTTTCCAATTCTTCAGAAGAAGTCTTGGTCGGCATTGAGGCGATAACAGGTAAAAAACCCATTTTTGAGAAAATGGATTTACGAGAAAAAGCCAAAGTAGAAGATTTTTTTCGAAAGTATCCTGATTTGGATGGAGTCATTCATTTTGCTGCCAGCAAAGCGGTAGGCGAGAGTGTTGAAAATCCTCTGTTGTATTATGAAAATAACCTTGGGGTTTTAGTTTATTTACTACAAGAGCTCACCAAAAAAGAAAAGGCGGGGCTTATTTTTAGCTCTTCGTGTACTGTCTACGGTCAAGCCGATGAAATGCCAATTACGGAAGACGCTCCGGTAAAACCTGCCGAATCTCCTTACGGAAACACAAAACAAGTAGGTGAAGAAATCATAAAGGACACTTGTAAAGTAAATCAGCAATTTTCAGCAATTGCACTTAGATATTTTAACCCAATTGGAAGCCACCCCTCTGTGGAAATAGGTGAGCTTCCGATAGGAGTTCCACAAAATTTGGTTCCTTTCATTACCCAAACAGGAGTTGGATTAAGAGAGCAACTTTCTGTTTTTGGAGATGATTACCCAACTGAAGATGGAACTTGCGTAAGGGACTATATTCATGTTGTAGACATTGCAAAGGCCCATGTTGTAGCGCTACAACGATTATTGAATCAAAAAAATGAAGCCAATTATGAAGTTTTTAATCTGGGAACTGGAAAAGGAAGCACTGTCTTAGAGGTGATACATAGTTTTGAAAATGTTTCAGGTAAGAAATTGAATTACAAAATAGTTGACAGAAGACAAGGTGATGTAATACAGGCCTATGCAGATACAAAAAAAGCAAACGAAATTTTAGGTTGGAAAGCGGAATCTACCTTAGATGATTCCATGAAATCTGCTTGGGATTGGGAACAAAAAATTAGAAGTTGAAAAACTATTTTTCAAAATCAAAGAAAGCCTGTCCATTGTGATGGGCTTTTTTATTGACCTTCAGTCAATTCATGGTTATTTTATTGGAATACTGGAATGTATGCTTATTTTTAAGAACGTATTCAACTAACTCAAACATGAAAAACAGTATTCTATTTTTACTTCTATTTAGCAATTCAATACTTTTTGCACAAGAAACCTATCTCCAGTGCGGGAACGTTGTTGATGTGAAATCTGGAAAAGTGCTTTCGGAAAAAACAATAGTTGTCTCGGGAAAAAACATAAAATCTATTTTAAACGGTTATCAAACAGGAAATGCAGAGGCTGTTATTGTCGATTTAAAAGATAAAACAATACTTCCCGGATTTATAGATATGCATGTACATATAGAAAGTGAATCCAATCCAAAATCCTATGTTGAAAGATATACGCTAAATGATGCTGATGTGGCATTTCAATCAACGGTATATGCGAAAAAAACATTAATGGCAGGATTTACAACGGTGCGTGATTTAGGAGGTACAGGAGTAAATATAGCCCTTAGAGATGCAATTAATAATGGAACGGTGGTTGGTCCAAGAATTTTTACTGCAGGAAAATCAATAGCTACCACCGGAGGACATGCAGACCCTACCAATGGCATGAAAAACATTTTGAAAGGAGACCCTGGTCCAAAAGAAGGTGTTGTCAATTCGCCTGGAGATGGAAAGAAAGCTGTGCGGCAGCGGTATAAAAATGGAGCGGATGTCATAAAAATAACTGCAACAGGAGGTGTGCTAAGTGTTGCCAAAAGCGGTCAAAATCCACAGTTTACCATTGAAGAAATTAAAGCGATAACTGAAACTGCAAAGGATTACAATATGCTTACCGCGGCACATGCGCATGGCGATGAGGGTATGCAGCGGGCAGTAAAAGGAGGCATAAAAACCATTGAACACGGTACTTTGATGAGCGAGGAAACCATGGATTTAATGGTGCAGTACAATGCGTATTTAGTACCCACAATCACGGCAGGTAAACAAGTTGCGGAAAAAGCTAAAATTCCGGGTTATTTTCCAGAAGTTGTGGCCAAAAAAGCAAGTGAAATAGGTCCGCTTATCCAAAATACATTTGCAAAAGCCTATAAAAAAGGAGTGCCTATTGCTTTTGGTACCGATGCAGGTGTATTTCCGCATGGACTCAACGCAAAAGAATTTGGCTATATGGTAGAAGTAGGAATGCCCATAACAAAGGCCTTGGAATCTGCTACTATTACTAATGCTACCCTTTTGGGTATGGGAGATAACCTTGGGCAAATAAAAGAAGGCTTTTTGGCAGATATTATTGCCGTAGATAAAAACCCCTTGGATCATGTAAATACCCTTGAAAATGTTGTTTTTGTAATGAAGGAGGGAAAAATATTTAAATCTGAATAAGCTTCTCGGAGGTTTTTCGTTCATACAATATGTTGGCCAATTTTAATAATAGTATGGAAGTCTTGGAAGTGGCTCAAAAGGAAATGCTATACAAAAGCCTGTTGTTACAATTGAAAAAAGACTTTGAACTTGCCAATGTTAAGTTATCCTTTTCAATGGAGGCCGATCCAAAGGAATTTAAGGACATCCTAAAGGAGAAAATTTATGTGCTACTGTTGGAAAATATTCCAGAATATCAGAACCTATTGTATGTTGTAGACATACCAGAGTATAAAATAACCAAGCTAAAATCATTGGATGTTGTAGATGTTTCTGAGGAAGTATGCTTCTTATTGTTAAAAAGAGAGTGGCAAAAAGTATGGTTCAAATGGGGACATAATTTATGAAAATATTAGGTCAGAGTTTGTAGGATATTTTAAATAGTACTATTCTGGGGATAATAAAAGTGGTTTGGTCACTGATTAAGAAGTTGGTAAATGAATTTTGCCTTTTATATTGGGTGCCCAGCAAGTTGGTTGACGAAACCTCAAACCCCCAAGGACTATCTTCTTTTTGATAGAAGAATGAGACGTTGACAATGTCGAAGGTATTGGTAATCTTTTGGGAGATATTGTCATAGTTAGTTCTTTTGAAATCACCATTAAATTGAAAATCTTTAAAGAAATAGTAGCTCAGATTGACAAATAGTTCAGTATTGGTAAACTCATTCACAAACAACCTAGTACTGAAAGTTGAGGGCTCATAGGTATAGCCCAGTTCAAAATTGGGCCAATCTTTAAAAGAGGTTTCCACTTTACCTGTCAAAGAAAATGTTTTTAAGGTATTTTTTGAAATATCATCGTTTACCAACTGAAAAAATTCACTATAGTTTGCAGAACTCTGTACGCTTAGTTTTACATCGCCAATGGTCTTGCTAAAGTTAAAATTCCCGGTTATGCTATTCTCCGGTCGACTGAACATGTTGTAGGTCACAAATTGGTCAATTCCATCCAAATCTGTTGTGTTTTTAGCACTTTGGGTTTTTCGGTTATAATTGATTCCGGTGTTTAAATTTAGTCCACGGAACAAGTTGAATTTGTAATAATTCAAAGAGTAGGTGTGGAACCGTTCGTTGGAAAGATTTGGATTGCCAAGCAAGATGGAGTTAAAAGAGTTGAGCAGGAAATTATTCAAGAATCGATTGCCCTCTGGAAAGCGTATTTGTCGACGATACCTAAAACGCAGTTTTTCACTGCTATTGAACTCTGCGGTTGAGTTGAATTCTGGTAAAATCGCATTGGTGTTATCCTTTATACGAATATTCTGCTGTGTGTTTTCCCACTGATAACAATGATAAAAAAGACTAGATTTGATTGTGAAAATACCTGTTAAAAATTTATACTCCAAGCCCATAAAAACATCCCCAAGACGAAAAGCCATATTGTTACCAAAGCCGTTATCTGAAAACTCGTTTAGGATTCCATTTCCCAAAATCTGGGTTTCTTGGGAAGTATAATTTTGGAACAGCAAATCGGCACCCATGGTAGTATATACATGATTAAAATTGTTCAGCACCCAATAGTCCCTAACCAAAATATCAAATGCTGTGGTTCGTGTTTCTCTTTGTTGTCGTGTTTCAAAAACAGTATCATCTTCTAATGGAATCAGACCCGCAAGAAAAGTTTCATTGGTAATCCAATTAGTGGTAGGGGTACTTTCTTGGTAATTCAATGTCGTCTCCAAACTCAAAGTCTGTGCCTTGGAAAAACGTTTACTGTACTCCAAGTTCTGTTTAAAATCAAGTGCATCCAAATCTGATAACACGGCAAACGTGTTATCTTGGATTGTGCTTTCTGTCAATATGCTACCATTGTTGCTGTTGTTGGTAATTTTTATAAATGTGTTTGAAGAAAGGTGCTCTTTTATATTGGGCTTATAATTCAGCGTGATTTTTCCCAGCACGAAAAAATTATTCAGGGTATTGGTGGTCACTCGGTTCTCGTTGAATTGATTCTCATCACTGTTATAAATGTTCAGCGTTCGGGTCTCGTTCTCCGTGTCACTATTGTTCAGTATAAAATAACTGTTCACTTCGGCACTGGGGGAAAGGGTCTGCCTTATATTAAGGGCACCAAAGCGATTAATATTTGCCTTGAAGTCGTCGTTTATAAGAAACTGGGAAAAATCATCATTGCTCAAGGTCAAATATCCCTTGATGTCTCCTATAAGCTTGCCAAATCCCCCATTAAAATCAATATAATCTTTTAAAGTAAAGGATTTGATGTCAATATTATTCAAATCGGCAATAAAATTGACATTGGTTTTTGGGCTATAATAGAATAGATTGGAATGTGCTAGATAACGTTCTTCGTCACCACCACCAGTTTCAATATCACCGAAAGCAAACTTCTTTTTATTCTCCTTTAGTTTAATGTTCAGCGCGACATCTTCCGAATTTTGAAGGCCCTTTAAAAAACCAACTTCATTGTAATCCTCAATTACTTGAATTTTATCAACGGCATCAGCAGGAATGTTATTCACGGCAAGTTTGCTGTTTCCTGTGAAGAAAATCTTGTCCTCCACCAATACTTTGGTCACACTTTTGCCTTGGGAGGTCACATTGCCTTCATGATCTACTTCGATTCCCGGGAGTTTTTTTAGTACTTCCCGTAGTTTCCTTTCTTTGCCGCTTACGAAAGCATCTGTGGTATAGGAAATAGTATCTTTTTTTATTTGTATTGGTGGGGTATAGTCAATTATAATTTCATTTAGCTGCTCAATACGCTCCCGTAATACAATGTTTATGTTCGGACCTTTAATTGCGGTAATTGTACTTTTTTTCGTTAAATAGCCTAAATGACTGAAGGTAAGTTCATATACTCCTTTATTGATTAATTCTATTTTAAAACTGCCATCTGTTTTGGTGGTTGTATAAACGATTTGCAGATTATTGGAATCAGGTATGGCTATAATGTTTGTATTTTGTAATGGATTTTGCAAGGTGTCCAGCACTTTTCCGGAAATCGTTATGGCTACCTGCGAAAACGAGCAAAACGAAAACCCCATTAAAAGAAAGAGGATTGATTTTTTGAATAGATGTTTGATTTTTCAAACTGAGTTTTTGCTTCAAATCATATCGGCTGATTGGAAAAGCTAGTTTCTATTATATATATTTCGGCCTATATCCATTCCAATATCCTCAAACTCCTTTTTAGAAATAGCCCTTGCATCATCTGGTTTTTTGATTAGTTTGAATTCTTTCTCCGTGAGGGATCGTAATTTTAAGCTCTTGAAATAAAAGGTTGTGCTGCGTTCGGTCAACTCCATAATAAGACCGGGTAATCCATTGTAGTTTTTTGGTCCAAAGTTCAGGTTGATATCAGGTGCATACCATGCAATGACCGGAAAGGTAAACTCGCCTTTGCTATTCTTTACATTATATATTGAAGTCGCTTTATAGCAAGTATAATTGCCAATTTGCTTTTTTTCGTTGGTTAGCTTCCATTGTAAGTCGGATTGTTCATACCTGATAACAAATTCGTCTCCATAGGCACTTCTTTCCTCAAGGGTGATTTTTTTTGAAAGGTTGGTATAGAACCTGCCCTTGATCCCTGCTAGTTGAAGAGAAAGCGGAAAATTGCTTTTTGGGGTATCCATTTTTTTTTCAGTAAAAAAAAATGACTCATTCCCGTGGCAAAGTAAGAGTATATCAACGTCTTGTAAGTCCTTTTTCGCATCTTCAAAATAGCTGCTAATCAACGTTTCCTTGATTTCCTCGTCATAGGGAATAACATTGTAAACAATCTTCGCATTTGAAATTTGGCCAGATACCGTTTGCAGCCATACAAAATGTAGGATGTGAAAGTACTTTTTCATGCTTTGTAGTTTCATGCTCCCAAAAGGGGGCATATAACTAACTCGGTTCCATGCAGGCATGATAGGCGGCTTCAGCAATTGCCATTGCAGTATCTTCAGATATGCCATTGGCACTGCTTAATTCATAAACCGTTACTTGGACATCATTGCAATCAAAATCATACCCTTCAACTTTTGAATTTGAATGTCCGGCAAACAAGGTGGCCGAAGAAAATAAAAGCATAACTAGATAACAAAAAGATCTTCTCATTTTTAGAAATTTTAATTGAACATTATTATTAATAAGTCCATGTTGTGCATAAAATTTAGGACAGTGTCAAAACTATGGTCTTGTTTTGAGTTAAGGGGGTGCAAAAAGTGTATATTTCGAACAGTTTTCATACGATTCCCAGTTTTTTGGCCCGGTGTACCAATGCCAGAGTGTTTTTTTCTTCAACACTCAGTATTTCCCGAATCTGCCGTTTTTTTTTGTTGATTTTGGCCACAGACCATGGCAAATGATTTGGAATTTTATGGGATGGTATTCCAATGGAAAGTAGATGGAGAAATTTTTTGTCTTCAAAGGTGAGTATAGTGTTGGAAATAAAATGATTTCGAATGACCCAAGTTACCTTTTTAGAATAATAGACATCTTCACTCATCAATTTTTCTATACATGTTGGCAGGGTATGTTTGGTTATTTCGCCTTTGAGTATAAATCCATCAGGATCAATAGATTGTAAAATGGAACTTATCCGGAAGGGATCCATAAGACTGGTAAGAATCAGTATTTTGGTTTTAGGATTTGAAGTTTTTAGGATTTTGCCCAAATCTTCTCCTGAGAAAAGATGTTCTTTAGGTTCAGAAGGCATCCTGATATCTAAAAAAACTAAATCATAAAAGCAATTTGTAATATTGGCCTTTTCTATTTTTTGTTTGGCTTCTGAAAGTGTATTCGAGATTTCAAACCGGTACTGGCATCCCGAATTGATGTTCAGGGTATTTTTTAGAATGGAAATGTAACCTTCACAGGTACTTAAATGGTCATCCACAATCAAAAGGGACCATGTTTTTTTAAAAGGGGGCTTTGTGCATTTCGGAAAAGAAATCATATCAATCCTCTAGTATTTTTATATAGAGGTTGATATTTTGAATTAAATTTCAAGCAAATTACTAAAATATCTTTATAATAGACAGGAGTGGCAAAAAATATGGTTTAAGAATAAATTTACATCTTGATAGCATATTGTGAAATATGCCTGTGTTTGTTTATCTGCCTATGGTATTTATTGTATTTTTGTCTAAATTTTGAGATAAGTTTTAGCTAAAAACTATCAATGGATAAATATTCTTTTTTGAATGCTGCGCATACCTCATTTTTTGCGGAGTTATATGATAAGTACCTAAAGAGTCCCGATAGTCTTGAGCCTAGTTGGAAGGCTTTTTTTCAAGGCTTTGATTTTGGTTTGGAAAGTTCCTTGGAAGAGTTGGATTTATCCAGTGAAAATGGTGCATTGACACTTGCCAATGGACAAGAAATTGAAATCCCCCAGTCATTACAGAAAGAATTTCAGGTAATCCGCTTAATTGACGGGTACCGTTCCCGCGGGCATCTCTTTACCCAAACAAACCCGGTAAGGGAACGAAGAAAGTATATTCCTAGCCTGGAAATCTCCAATTTTGGGCTGTCCCAAGAAGATATGGAGACAGTTTTTGATGCAGGCAAGATTATAGGGATTGGATCAAGCTCTCTTAAGAAAATCGTAGCGCATCTAGAACGTATATATTGCGATGCTATTGGGGTTGAGTACATGTACATTCGTACTCCTGATCGTATTCAATGGATTCAGGATTGGTTGAATGTCAATGACAATCACCCAAATTTTTCCCCGGAAGAAAAGAAAAGTATCCTTCGAAAATTAAACGAAGCGGTCTCATTTGAAAGCTTTTTGCATACCAAATATGTGGGTCAGAAACGATTTTCGCTTGAAGGAGGAGAATCGCTTATCCCAGCTTTGGATGTAATAATAGAAAAAGCTGCAGATGCAGGAGTTAAGCAGTTTGTCATGGGAATGGCCCACCGTGGGCGGTTGAGTGTGCTTACCAATATTTTTGGGAAGTCACCAAAAGATATTTTTAGCGAGTTTGATGGCAAGGATTATGAGGAGGCCATCTTTGATGGAGATGTAAAATACCATTTAGGATGGACATCTATGCGGGAAACCGATTCGGGAAAAATGGTCAATATGAACATTGCACCAAACCCGTCACATTTGGAGACCGTGAGCTCCGTTGTTGAAGGAATTACCAGGGCAAAACAAGATAGGGGTCACCAAGAAAACATATCAGAAGTACTGCCTATTTTGGTGCACGGAGATGCGGCCTTTGCCGGACAGGGGATAGCGTACGAGATTATACAAATGGCCCGTTTGGATGGATATCGCACCGGTGGAACAATTCATATCGTGGTCAACAACCAAATAGGATTTACAACAAACTATCTGGATGCCCGCTCATCTACCTATTGTACAGATGTGGGCAAGGTTACCCTTTCGCCTGTTTTGCATGTTAATGCCGATGATGCCGAAGCTGTTGTACACGCAGCAACATTTGCATTGGAATATCGGATGCGTTACAAGAGAGATGTGTTTTTAGATTTGTTGGGATATCGAAAATATGGGCATAATGAAGGTGATGAACCCAAATTCACGCAACCTTTATTGTATAAGTCTATTTCAAAACACCCAAATCCAAGGGATATTTATGCCGAAAAGCTTATTGCACAGGGGATAATAGATAAGGATTTTGTAAAAAATCTAGAACTTGAATACAAGAAAAACCTAGAAGAAAACTTATTGGATTCTCGAAAGGTTGAAAAGACAAGAATTACACCCTTCATGCAAGATGAATGGGAAGGTTTTGGTCAAGTTGCAGAAGACGCCATGTTAAGTACAATTGATACTTCGTATCAACTTAAGAAATTGGATGAGGTTGCAAAAAGTATTACAGGCCTCCCCAAAGGAAAGAAATTCCTTAGAAAACTGGAACGATTGGTTGGAGCACGTAATAAAATGTATTTTGAAAACAATCAATTGGACTGGGCCATGGGAGAACTTTTGGCTTATGGTTCCTTGATTGAGGAAGGTTATGATGTTAGGATGACCGGACAAGATGTGGAACGTGGAACGTTTTCACACCGTCATGCCGTAATTAAAACCGAAATGCACGAAGAAGAGGTCATTCTATTGAATGAGATGGGGGAAAATCAAAACGGGAAGTTCCACATTTATAATTCCTTACTTTCAGAGTATGCGGTTATGGGGTTTGATTATGGATATGCCATGGCAAGCCCAAAGACCTTAACTATTTGGGAAGCCCAATTTGGAGACTTTAGTAATGGAGCGCAAATAGTTATTGATCAATATCTTTCATCAGCCGAAGACAAATGGAAACTACAAAATGGATTGGTTTTGTTATTGCCTCACGGATATGAAGGTCAGGGTGCGGAGCATTCATCGGCACGAATGGAAAGATACCTTCAATTGTGTGCAAAGGACAATATGTATGTAGCTGATGTTACCACTCCGGCAAACATGTTCCATTTGTTACGAAGACAAATGAAAGCTGGTTTTAGAAAACCTTTGATTGTCTTTACACCAAAAAGTCTTTTAAGGCATCCAAAAGTCTTGTCGACAAAAGAAGAAATGGCGAACGGAAGTTTTCAGACCTTAATTGATGATGATGAGGCTGTTGCATCCAAAGTTAAAACCTTGGTGTTCTGCACGGGTAAGTTCTATTATGACCTGTTGGATAAAAAAGAAGAGTTGAAAAGAGCTGATGTTGCTTTGGTGCGGCTGGAACAATTGTTTCCATTGCCAACAAAAGAAATACAGAACACTATCAAAAAATACAAAAACGCGGACGATGTGGTATGGGCACAAGAAGAGCCACGTAATATGGGCGCTTGGGGTCATTTGTTAATGCATTTTGAAGAAGCAAAACAATTTAGGGTAGCTTCTAGAAGGTTTTATGGGGCGCCAGCGGCTGGTAGTGCGGTACGTTCACGACGCAGACATGCACAAGTAATAGCATATGTCTTTGATAAGACCAAGGACAACATGGTAAGAAGATAATTTAGAAAAGAATAAAACTAAAATAAGATGGTTTTAGAAATGAAAGTTCCCTCACCGGGGGAGTCCATAACCGAGGTTGAAATTGCAGAATGGTTGGTGCAGGATGGAGACTATGTGGAAAAAGATCAAGCAATTGCAGAGGTTGATTCAGATAAGGCGACCTTGGAACTTCCTGCTGAGGAAAGTGGAGTTGTAACTTTAAAAGCTGAGGAAGGTGATGCCGTTGCTGTTGGTGAGGTAGTCTGCCTTATAGATACCAGCGCTGCAAAGCCTGATGCTGATGCTGCTCCAGTGGCGGAAAAGGAAGCTGTAAAAGAAGAACCTGCAAAAGCGGAAGCGCCAAAAGCCGAGGTTAAAAAAGAAACCTATGCCTCTGGAAGCCCATCTCCAGCAGCAAAAAAGATTTTGGACGAAAAAGGGATTGAGGCCGCAGCAGTTTCCGGTACCGGAAGAGATGGTAGAATTACTAAGGATGATGCGGTAAAAGCTGTTCCCTCCATGGGTACACCAACTGGAGGAAGTAGGGGAGAATCACGTTCCAAACTGTCTATGTTACGCAGGAAAGTTGCCGAACGTTTGGTGTCCGCCAAGAATGAAACGGCAATGTTGACCACTTTTAATGAAGTGGATATGTCTCCCATTTTTGAATTGAGAAAACAATACAAGGAAACCTTTAAGGAGAAACATGGAGTAAGTTTGGGCTTTATGTCCTTTTTTACCAAAGCTGTTGTTCGTGCATTGGAAATGTATCCCGCAGTAAATTCCATGATAGATGGGAAAGAAATGTTGTCCTATGATTTTTGTGACATCAGTATAGCTGTTTCTGGCCCAAAAGGATTAATGGTTCCCGTTATTAGAAATGCCGAGAATTTAACGTTTAGAGGCGTAGAAGCTGAGGTAAAACGATTGGCAATTAGAGCGCGCGAAGGTGAAATTACGGTTGATGAAATGACCGGAGGCACCTTTACCATAACCAATGGTGGTGTTTTTGGGTCTATGTTGTCAACACCTATTATCAACCCTCCGCAAAGTGCCATTTTAGGAATGCACAATATTGTAGAGCGCCCTATTGCCAGAGGTGGTCAAGTAGTTATCGCGCCTATTATGTATGTAGCGCTTTCTTACGACCATAGAATCATTGATGGCAAAGAATCTGTTGGTTTTTTGGTTGCTGTAAAAGAAGCTTTGGAAAGTCCGGAAGAATTATTGATGGATGGCAATGTGAAAAAAGCGTTGGAACTGTAAAAGCTAAGCTTTTTAAATAATATTGGCCTTTACTTTTTTAAGTAAAGGCTTTTTTTGTCATAATCAATTATGGCCTTACCTTTTTTAAGAACGTCGGCCCCAATAATGCCATCCACAGGAAGTGAGTTATGTGAGGTTAGCGCTTGGTTTACATGAACTAAATCAAATAACACAATTTTTTGCTTGCTTTTCTTCCAATCACCAATTTGGATTTTGTTTTTGGAAGAGACCAAGGTTTCCATTTCCGTTGCACCAGCTCCTGCTGCTTTTATATCTGAAACTTCAGAAATCATTTTAAAAAAATCAATTTTATCCATCCCAACGCAGGTGTTGGAAGCTCCCGTGTCCAAAATGAATCGACCCGAAATTCCATTTATTTTGGCGGTAATCTCAAAATGATTGGTTTCCGTAAGTACCAATGGAATTCTTAGGTGGTTTTTTGATTTTAGAATTTTTTTGAGAGATTTCATCAACTATTTTTCCTAAAGATAAACCTATTTTTGTGCTTAAACTATCAGAATAATGAACAAGGTTCTCATATTGTTGTGTATGGTAATAATTGCCGTTTCTTGTAATCAGAAGAAAAGTAAGGTTGATAAAGTTCAAATTGTTGAAGATTACATTGAAGCGCTCAATAAAGGAAATCATGGTATTGTAATTAGGTCGTTTTTGGATAGTGTCCGCCTAAATGAAATGGATTACAAAAGTGTTTTTTCAAAAGAAGATTACTATATTCTGTTTCAATGGGATTCTACCTTTGCACCAAAGTATCAGATTCTTGATATAGCACAAAAGGGAGAGGATATTGAAATGAAGGTTTCCAAAGAGTGTGCAAGAATTCTCTTTTTGAACGAAGAGCCGGTTATTACAAAAGAATTAGTCAAGTTTAAGAGCAACAAGATTTACAGTATTACAATTACGGATTATGAGGTTTTCAATGATGGAAAATGGGGAGGTAATAGAACAGGTTTGGTTTCCTGGATAAAAGCTAACCACCCTGAATTGGACGGTTTTTTAATTGATCAAAGCAAGCAAGGTGCTTTAAATTACCTAAAGGCAATTGATCTTTATCAAAATAATAAAAGTGAAGCTCAATAAAACAAATGATAATTACAGATACACATACCCATTTATATAGCGAGGCTTTTGATGAAGACCAAGATGAGGTTATTAAGAATGCCATGGAATTGGGGGTTGAGCGATTCTTTATTCCAGCAATTGATTCAACCTACACCCAAAGTATGTTGGATTTAGAGGCCAAATATCCTAACAATGTTTTTTTAATGATGGGGCTGCACCCAACCCATGTGAAGGAAAATTATAAGGAAGAACTGTTGCATGTTGAAAAAATGTTTTCCGAAAGAAAGTTTTGTGCGGTGGGTGAAATAGGAATTGATTTGTATTGGGACAAAACCTTTTTAAAACAGCAACAAGATGCGTTGGTATATCAAATTCGTTTGGCCAAAAAATACAAGTTACCCATAGTAATTCACTGTAGAGAATCTTTTGATGAGATTTTTGAAATTTTAGAACAAGAGAAAGGAGAGGAACTCTACGGTATTTTCCATTGTTTTACAGGAACCTTGGAACAGGCGCATCAAGCGATATCATATAATATGAAATTGGGTATTGGAGGAGTTACTACATTTAAAAATGGAAAAATTGACCAATTTTTGAATCAGATTGATTTAAAGCATATTGTTTTGGAAACGGATTCTCCTTACTTGGCACCAGTTCCGTACCGTGGAAAGCGAAATGAAAGTGCATATATAATTAAGGTATTGGAAAAATTGGCTTTGATATATGATAGGTCATCCGAGGATATAGCTTCAATAACGACTGATAATTCCAAAATGGTTTTTGGTATTTAGATTTAGTATGCAAAACAAGACCAACATTCTTCTTATTTATACCGGAGGTACCATCGGTATGATCAAGGATTACCAAACGGGTGCATTAAAGGCTTTTAATTTTGAAGAGTTAATTCGAAATCTTCCTGAGTTAAACCAATTGGATTGTAAATTAAAAGGAGTGTCCTTTGATGAGCCAATTGATTCTTCGAACATGAATCCGGATTATTGGGTTACTATTGCTTCACTAATTGAAGAGAATTATGTAAGCTATGATGGATTTGTGGTACTCCATGGTAGCGATACCATGAGTTATTCCGCATCAGCCTTGAGTTTTATGTTGGAAAACCTGGCAAAGCCAGTAATATTTACCGGGTCTCAACTCCCTATTGGGGATTTGCGTACGGATGCAAAAGAAAACCTCATTACCTCAATTCAAATAGCCGCATTAAAAGAAAAAGGAAAGCCGGTTGTACAAGAAGTAGGGCTGTATTTTGAATATAAATTGTATAGGGCCAATAGAACTACAAAAATCAATGCGGAACATTTTGAAGCGTTCGCATCTTTAAATCATCCCCCGTTAATTGAATCAGGGGTGCATTTAAAAGTTCACCATTCCAATCTTTGTGCAAGACCTTCAAAATCAAAAGCACTACAAGTCCACAAAAAAATGGATGACAATATTACAGTGGTAAAACTGTTTCCTGGCCTTAATAGGTCTGTATTAAGATCTGTTGTTAACGTTTCATGCTTAAAAGTGCTCATATTGGAAACCTATGGTGCCGGAAACGCACCAACGGACAATTGGTTTTTAAAAGAATTAAAAGATGCCATTGATAAAGGATTGCATATTATTAATGTGACACAGTGTTCCGGAGGGGCGGTTTCCATGGGACATTATGAGACCAGTCAAAAGCTAAAAGAGATGCAATTGATTAACGGAAAGGACATTACGACCGAGGCAGCTATTACCAAAGCTATGTATCTATTGGGCACCAATGTTTCCGGAAAACTCTTCAAGACAATTTTTGAAACACCGCTTCGTGGCGAAATGCACTAAAATTAACGCCTCAAATTTCCAATACTAATTATTTTTTTGTTTATTGGGCAGCCTAACTATTAGAAATAGAGAGGTGGCCGAGTGGTCGAAGGCGCACGCCTGGAAAGTGTGTATACACCAAAAGTGTATCGAGGGTTCGAATCCCTTCCTCTCTGCAAGGTATTTTAATTTTTCAATTATAAAATTTTTATATCTTTAACATTATTAATAACTAACTAAATTTAAGTTTAAGAGAAATGAAAAGAATATCCTATACTCTGGCTGTGGCTGGAATGTTTATTTTGGGAACAACAACTGCATCTGCAGCAATGTTGCAAGAAGAAACTGCTGCTGCCAGCAAAGGTTTTACTCAAGTTTTGAAAGAACAGTTTATCCAAGGAGGCCCTGCTTTTATGGGAATTGTACTTTTATGTTTGATTTTAGGATTGGCAGTTGCCATTGAAAGAATTATTTATTTGAATTTAGCTAGTACAAACTCAGCTAAACTTAAACAACAAGTAGAAGACGCTTTAGCTTCTGGTGGTGTTGAAGCTGCTAAAGAAGTATGCAGAAACACAAAAGGTCCTGTTGCCTCTATTTTTTATCAAGGTTTAGATAGAGCGGGAGAAGGATTGGATTCTGCTGAAAAAGCTGTAGTTGCTTATGGTGGTGTTCAAATGGGTCAATTAGAGAAAAATGTTTCTTGGTTGTCCTTATTTATCGCTATTGCTCCAATGCTTGGATTTATGGGTACGGTAATCGGTATGATTGCGGCCTTCCAGAAAATTGCGGCGGTTGGTAACTTGAGCGCATCTTTGATTGCAGGTGATATCCAAGTAGCATTATTGACTACTGTATTTGGTTTGATTACTGCAATTATTCTTCAGATTTTCTACAACTATATCATTGCTAAAATCGATAGTATCGTAAATGACATGGAAGACTCCTCTATATCTTTAATAGATATGTTGGCTGCTCACAAAAAATAATTACGAAATTAAAAACTATCAAGAGTCATGAATAAAATAATAAAAATAGTACTGATTGCAATCGGACTATTGGCCACGGGCCTATGGTTTGGTTTGCCATCAGCTGATGACCCTGGTGCAATAAACAGTGGTATCATGAATGCCATGTTCATTATAATGTATCTGCTATTGGCAATTGCTGTTGTAACAACAGTATTTTTTGGATTCAAAAAATTATTGTCAACACCAGGAAGCATTAAAAAAGCATTGTACGGCATCGGCGGATTGGCTGTAGTTGTTGCCATAGCATATGGTCTTTCATCTTCAGATGAAGCCAATGCTGTTGTAGATACATTTGCGAACAATCCAAACCTTAGCACTACCGAAGGGACGGTTAAGAACATAGGAATGGGATTAAACGTTTTCTTTATCCTTACCATTGTTGCCGTAGCTTTAATGATTTTGCCGGGATTGAAAAAAATGTTTGTTAAGTAAAAACAAAAGTTATGGCTAGAAGAAATGGAGCACCAGAAGTGAATGCCGGTTCTATGGCTGACATAGCTTTCTTATTACTTATCTTTTTCTTGGTTACCACAACCATTGAGACTGATGCGGGATTAGATCGTATGTTGCCGCCAATTGAACCGCCAGAAGAGGACGTGGTAATTAAACAGAAAAATATTTTTACGGTTACTATCAATAAAAATGGCCAACTATTGGTTGAAGATGAGTTGATGGATTTACAGGATTTGCGTGTATCGGCGATGGAATTTCTTGAAAATGGCGCAGATGGTTCGTGTAACTTCTGTAAAGGGAAGAAAGATTTATCTTCATCAGATAACCCAACCAAAGCCATTATCTCGTTAAAGAACGATCGTGAGACCAAGTATAGCACCTATATAACGGTGCAGAATGAGCTGGTTGGCGCATACAACGATTTACGTAATCGTGAAGCACAACGCTTATATGGTCAAGATTTTACTGAAATGGAAGCGGATTACTTGAATCCGGAAACTCCTGCGAGTGAACGTGATGGTCTTAAGGACAAAGTAAAACGTATTCAGGAAATGTTTCCACAGAAACTTTCTGAAGCGGAAACATCAACCAATTAAATTAAAGTAGAATGGCAAAGTTTGCAAAAAAGAAGGATGGGGATTTGCCTGCGGTATCAACTGCATCATTACCCGATATTGTCTTTATGTTACTGTTTTTCTTTATGACAGTTACCACTATGAAAGATAGTTCCTTAATGGTTGATAATGTGCTTCCAAACGCAACAGAGATTAAGAAACTGGAGAAGAAAGACAGGGTGATCTATATTTTTGTGGGTACACCAACTCAAGAATACCAAAAGGTTTTTGGGACTGAACCAAAAATTCAGTTGAATGATAAGTTTGCCAATGTAGACGAAGTAGGTTCTTATATTCTAGCAGAACGAGCTAAGAAACCTCAAGAACTACAAAATGTGTTGACAACGGCCTTAAAGGTTGATAAAAATGCCAACATGGGGCTTATCGCTGATATTAAACAACAATTAAGAGAGGTAAACGCCTTGAAGGTCAATTACACGACCTATGAAGGGGATGCTTTTAATAATATACAGTAAGTAACAACTTAGATTTAGTGAAGAACGCTCCAAATACTAAAATTTGGAGTGTTTTTTTTATGTAGCCATTTCATCTTTCAACGATAAAATGTTTTGGAACAATTGTTGTGATTGTTAATTAATCCTTAAAGGATTTGCAAAATCATTAACAGCAAAAACTTTTTATTATGGCTAGAAAACACGAAATGCCCGAGGTGAATGCCGGGTCCATGGCGGACATTGCTTTTTTACTACTGATTTTTTTCCTGGTTACCGCCACCATTCAGACCGATGTGGGTCTGGATAGAAAACTGCCTCCCAAGGACACAACACCTCCTTTACCCATACATGAACGCAATCTTTTTAGGATAAGTCTCAACAAAAATAATGAGCTTATGGTTGAGGATAATGTAATGGAAATACAGGACTTAAAATCTGCCGCCATAGCCTTTTTGGATAATGGAGGTGCGGTTGTAGGGGATAAAAATTATTGCAATTATTGTTTAGGTAATCGGGATACAAATGGCTCGGACAATCCCAATAAGGCCATTATATCCTTTAATAGTGATAGAGCGGCGGCATATGGAGCCTATGTTCTAGTGCAAAATGAACTTACAGCGGCTTATAATGAACTTAGAGATCGCGAATCAAGAAGGCTGTATGCCACAGAATTTCTTGAAATGGAAAGGACATACTTCGACCCAAAAACAGCTAGCGAAACCAAATTGGAACTCAGGGCGAAAATCAGCAGGATTCGAAATATGTATCCCATGAAACTGTCAGAAGCACAAACAAATATGAAACTATAAAATGGATAGGATGAAAAACTTTAAGAATACAAAGAGTAGGGTGCCAACTATTTCCACAGCATCACTGCCAGACATCGTGTTTATGTTATTGTTCTTCTTTATGACCGTAACTACAATAAAGAACAATACTCTTTTGGTGGATAATAATTTGCCTAACGCCGATCAGATAAAAAGATTGGCGAAAAAGGATAGGGTAATTGAAATATTTGTAGGAGAACCATCTCCTGAATTGGCCGAGGTTTTGGGGTCTGAACCTAAAATTCAACTAGACAATAAGTTGGCAAATGTGATTGATATTGCGCCCTACGTGCTATCTGAATTGGCAAAGAAACCAGAAGCCATTAGAAATTTAGTTACGGTTTCACTTAAAGTTGATAAAGATGTAAATGTAGGTATAGTATCCGATATTAAACAGGAGTTGAGAAAGGTAAACGTATTGAAGGTAAATTATACTACCTATGAAGGAGATGCATTTACGAATATGAAATAAGTGTAAAACAGAGACCAAAAAAACAATCCAAATGATTAATTTGGATTGTTTTTAGCTTTAGATCAATGTACATGAGAAACGGTTTGGTTTTATTTCTTTGTTTAATTTCTTGCCATGGTATTAAAGCACAGGAAGATTCAACAAACACATTGAGTTACAGTAAATATCTAGAGGACCAATTTTATATTGGATTAGGCTTCAATATCCTTTTGGAAAGGCCAACCGATGTTGTCCAGAAAAGCTTATCGTATAATTTACAGACAGGTTTCATAAAGGATATCCCCTTTAACCAAAAAAGAAATTTTGGATTGGGGCTGGGGTTGGGGTATGCTGCTAACTCCTATTATAGCGATATGGTTGCTAGCGTCACGGGCAATGAAATAGTTTATCAAGTTGTAACCTCTGCGGGCTTTAGGAGAAGTAAGTTTGAAACCCATGCCATTGAGGTTCCATTGGAGCTCAGATGGAGGACTTCAACAGTGGACGAGTATAAGTTTTGGAGAATTTATGCTGGGATGAAGTTGGGGTATGTGTTTTCTGGTAGGTCAAAATTGGTGACAACATCTGAAACTACAGGATTTTCAAATAGTGATATCCAAAATTTACAATATGGATTAATGCTTAATTTTGGGTACAACACTTGGAATGTCCATGCTTATTACGGCCTAAATCCTTTATTGGAAGACGGAGTTAATCTAGAAAACGGGGAAACAATCGATATGAGGGTGCTTAGAATCGGTGTTATTTTCTATATTTTATAGCCAGTACTTTAGAATAATAAGTTGAGAACCAACGCCAACAAGAAACCCTATAAACAATTCAGTTTTGCTATGCGCCTTTAGATATAATCTTGATGAGGCAACAAGGCCGGTTAGCAATGTGAATATACTTATGACCAAAGTAATGTTTTTTTCAAAGTGAATGCTTAGACCAATCATGAACATTAGAATACTTCCCATGCCTAAAAGATGAATACTTGTTTTAAACTTTAAAAACAACAATATGATGGAAGTACCAATAGCTGTTAACAGGCCCGTAAAAAAATAAAACAGTTCGGGAACATAATTATTTGGTATTACCTTATAAAGAATCATCAACAGTAATATGCAAATAATGTAAAGAGGATATTTGCGTTCTTGAAGTGTTGATAAAAAAATTGAGCTGATTACCCCAACGTTCTTTAAAATCAGGAAAAAAATGATTGGAATGATGACAGTAAGAATAAAAATGGGAAGGATATTACCGCTTTGTATTTCCAGAGTGCTATAGGGGGTTAGGAAAAAGTAAAGGACCGTTCCTCCAATGGGAACAAACAAAGGGTGGAAAACATAGGAAACTATGTTTAGAAAATGGCGCATTAAATTTGTTTTCTTAATCTTGCCACGGAGATGCCCAATTGTTCCCTATACTTGGCCACTGTTCTTCTTGCGATAGGGTATCCGCGTTCCTTAAGTATTTTCGCTAGTTTATCATCCGTCAATGGTTTCTTTTTTTCCTCTTCTCCTATGACGGTTTCCAGTATCTTTTTTATTTCTTTTGTTGATACGTCCTCTCCCTGTTCATTTTTCATGGCTTCGGAAAAGTATTCCTTGATCAATTTTGTTCCATAGGGAGTATCTACATATTTGCTGTTGGCCACTCTCGAAACTGTAGAAACGTCCATATGAATTTGGTCAGCAATATCTTTTAGGATCATGGGGCGTAATTTACGTTCATCACCACTTAAAAAATACTCTCTTTGATAATTCATAATTGTACTCATGGTAACATATAACGTCTGTTGCCTTTGTTTGATGGCATCTATAAACCATTTGGCTGCATCCAGCTTTTGCTTTATGAAAAGTACAGTGTCTTTTTGAGATTTGGATTTTTCCTTTGAATTTTTATACCCTTCCAACATATTGTTGTAATCTCTGGAAACATGAAGCTCCGGTGCATTTCTGCCATTTAAGGTCAGTTCCAGTTCCCCTTCAACGATTTTAATGGAGAAATCAGGAACGATGTGCTCAATAATTCTGGTATTGCCCGAATAAGAACCACCAGGTTTTGGGTTTAGTTTTTCAATTTCAGAAATAGCACTTTTAAGTCCTTCCTCGGAGACATGAAATTTTTGGATCAGCTTGGAATAGTGCTTTTTGGTGAATTGCTCAAAGGACTTTTCTAAAATTGAGATAGCCAAGACAACGGCGGTATTTTTCTCTTTTCGCTTTAATTGAATGATAAGGCACTCATCCAAGGACCTAGCTGCCACACCTGGCGGGTCGAGCTCCTGAACAGTATGCAGTACACTTTCAATTTTATGCTCCTCAGTATAAATATTCTGGGTAAAGGCAAGGTCATCCATAATGTCGGAGAGCGGTCTCCGTATATAACCACTTTCATCTACACTACCGACCAAAAATTCGGCGATGGCCCATTCTTCATCATCTAGATAAACGGTATTAAGCTGATTGAGTAAATATTGGTTAAAGGACGTTCCTGCTGCATAAGGAATGCTTTTTTCATCATCATCAGGGCTATAATTGCTGGTCTGGGTCCTATAATCGGGAATCTCATCATCACTCAAATAATCATCTATGTTAATTTCTTCGGCAGGAATGGTTTCGCTATCCGAGGTGTCGTCATAACTGTCCTCGAAACCCTCATCCATTGATTCACTTTCGGCTTTTCCGCTTTCCAGGGCTGGATTTTCCTCAAGTTCCTGCTTTAAACGTTGCTCAAAAGCCTGGGTTGGCAGCTGAATTAGCTTCATGAGCTGTATCTGCTGTGGAGACAACTTTTGGGAAAGCTTAAACTGTAGATGTTGTTTTAACATAAAGATGTATAATCTTCCTTTCTATATAAATTTAAGCATTCAATTTAAAACTCCGCATTCTGAGGAGTTCGAGGGTAGGGAATTACATCCCGAATATTCCCCATTCCCGTGGTAAATTGAACCAAGCGCTCAAAGCCAAGCCCAAAACCACTATGTACCGCCGTGCCAAATCTCCTAAGGTCCAAATACCACCAGAGTTCCTTTTCATCGATATCCAAGTCCTTTATTTTCTGTTGAAGTACTTCCAAGCGTTCTTCCCGTTGCGAACCCCCAACAATTTCGCCAATGCCCGGGAAAAGAACGTCCATGGCCCGAACGGTTTTTCCATCTTCGTTTAATCGCATATAAAATGCCTTAATGTTGGCTGGATAATCAAAAAGAATTACGGGGCATTTAAAATGCTTCTCAACCAAAAAGCGCTCATGTTCGCTTTGAAGGTCTGCTCCCCATGCATCAATCGGAAATTGAAATTTCTTCTTTTTATTTGGTTTGCTGTTCTTTAAAATATCAATCGCCTCGGTATAGCTTACCCTTTTGAACTTGTTGTCTACAACAAATTTGAGTTTTTCCAAAAGTGCCATTTCAGAGCGTTCATTTTGAGGTTTTGACTTTTCCTCATCCAAAAGCCGCTTTTCCAAAAACTCGAGGTCATCCTGGCAATTGTCCAAAATATATTGGAGTACCCACTTTATGAAATCTTCGGTCAGATCCATATTGGCATCCAAATCATAAAATGCCATTTCGGGTTCAATCATCCAAAACTCGGAAAGGTGTCTGGATGTGTTGGAATTTTCGGCCCTAAACGTGGGGCCAAAAGTATATACCTTGCCTAATCCCATAGCGTAGGTCTCTGCTTCCAATTGTCCGGAAACGGTGAGATTGGTCTCTTTTCCAAAGAAATCCTTGGTATAGTCTACACCGCCGTTTTCATTTAAGGAAGGGTTTTTTGGTTCCAAGGTAGTAACCCGAAACATTTCTCCAGCTCCTTCGGCATCAGAACCTGTAACAATAGGTGCATGCATATAATAAAATCCGTTTTGCTGGAAATAGCTATGAATGGCAAAAGACAACGTAGATCGAACACGCATAATCGCAGAAAAGGTGTTGGTGCGTACCCTAAGGTGGGCTTTTTCCCTTAAAAATTCCAGGGAATGTTTCTTTGGCTGTATCGGATAGGTTTCTGGGTCTGCAGTTCCATGGACAAAGACATCCGTAGCTTGGATTTCAACAGTTTGTCCTCTTCCCTGGCTTTCCACAAGGGTTCCGGAAATTTTTAAGGCCGCACCTGTGGAAATTTGTTTAAGTAAATTTTCATCAAAATTTTCAAAATCAACAACACACTGTAAATTGTGTATTGTTGAGCCATCGTTCAAAGCAATAAATCGGTTGCTTCTAAATGTTTTTACCCATCCGTTTATTTCAACAGAATCCCCAATAGGTTGCTTGTTAAGCAATTCTTTAATAGAATAAGAGTTCATTTCCAGGCTATCGTAAATTAAGCGGTAAAGATAGGTTTTTGATGAAAAATGATAGCAATGGAATCCGCTTAATTATTGGAGTGTCAAGAACTGCTATTTATCTTTAAGGTTAACCTCGTCTTTTGGTAAGATATCTATCTGTGGTTTTTTGAGTACTTCCTTGTTGGCTATACTTCTTTCCAACGAAAGTAGTAGTGAAGGAAGTAAAACTAGATTGGCAAGCATGGCAAAAAGTAAGGTCGCGGATACCAATCCCCCTAAAGCTTTGGTTCCCCCAAAATTGGATATGATGAATACGGAAAACCCAAAAAACAACACAATGGAAGTATAGAACATACTCACGCCCGTTTCTCTTAAGGCGGCATAAACAGATTTTTTTATTTGCCAGCGGTTTGCGGCCAGTTCTTGTCTGTACTTGGCCAGAAAATGAATAGTATCGTCTACAGAAATACCAAATGCAATGCTAAATACCAGTATGGTAGATGGTTTAATGGGAACACCCAAATAGCCCATAAGTCCTGCGGTAATAACCAACGGGAGTAGGTTAGGGACCAATGAAATTATAATCATTCTGAAGGAACGAAACAGGTAGGCCATAAACAAAGAAATCAATCCAATAGCAAGGGCCAAGGAAAGCAAAAGGTTTTTTACAAGATACTTGGTGCCTTTTAAAAATAATAATGCTTTACCTGTCATAAAAACATTGTACCGTTCTGTAGGAAAAAATTTGGCAATGGATTGGAGCATGTCCTGTTCAATTTCTTCCATACGGTCAATTTTAACATCGCGCATAAAGGAGGTTATACGGGCCGTTTGTCCGGTGCTATCAACAAAACTTTCCAGAAGGTTTCCATCATTGGAGGATTTTCTGGCCACATCCATTATAAATGTATTTTCTTGGGATGTTGGCAATTGGTAATACTTGGGGATCCCGTTGTAAAATGCCTGTTTTGAATACTTGATTAAATTGACAAGGGATATGGGTTTGGAAAGTTCCGGTGTTTCTTCAATAACGGTTCCTAGCTGATTCATCCGCCTCAAAGTAGCTGGTTTTATGGCCCCGTTTTTTCTTTTTGTATCCACTACAATTTCCATGGGCATAATCCCATCGAATTCTTCCTCGAAAAAGCGAATATCCTTAAAATAATGGGTGTCTTTGGGTAAATCCTCGATTCTACTCCCGGTAATCTCAATCTGATAAATCCCAACAATGCTCAATACCAAAACAATTACAGCGGTGATATAAACTCCTATACGATAATGCCTAACCATGCGCTCCATCCAATTTACAAAAATGTCGATCCATTTCTTGTTCAGGTGTTTTAAGTGCTTCGTTTTTGGAAGCGGCATAAAACTGTAGACAATAGGGATAATCAGCAAGGATAGAATAAAAATGCCAATGATATTTATGGAGGCCACAATGCCAAACTCCTTCAAAAGGTCACTATCTAAAATGATAAATGTAGCAAAGCCCGAAGCTGTGGTGATGTTGGTCATTAAGGTGGCATTGCCGATTTTGGAAATGACACGTTGAAGTGATAGTGCCTGATTTCCATGCTTTTTAACCTCTTGTTGATATTTATTGATCAAAAATATACAATTGGGAATCCCAATGACAATAATCAACGGAGGGATAAGCGCGGTTAGAATTGTAATTTCATAACGCAAAAGACCCAAGATTCCAAAGGCCCACATAACACCAATGATTACGACACACATGGAAATTATAGTGGCCCTGAAACTTCTAAAAAAGAAAAAGAAAATAAGGGAGGTAACCAATAAGGCCGCAACAATAAAGATTCCAATTTCATCAACAATGGATTTGGTGTTCCAAGTACGAATGTAGGGCATGCCGGATACCCTTATGTCAAGATTGGTCTCCTCCTCAAAGCCATCGACAAGGTCGGCAAGGTCGTTAAGGATAAACTCATTCCTCACGGCGGTATTCATAATATCCTTATCCAAATAGGCAATGGTCTGTATTGTGCCACTATTGGGATTGTAAATAATATTTTCGTAAAAAGGAAGTTCCTTGAAAAGATGGTTTTTGAGCGTATTAACCTCCTCCTTGGTTTCCGGCTGATCTTCAATAAAGGGTTTCATGACAAATTCTTGTTTGTCATTGTCCTTGGTCAAAACCTTAAGGTTATCTGTAGATACTACAAAATCGATTTCTGGAAAGGCTTCTAGTTGTTTGCTTAACTTATTCCAGCGATTAAAGTTGCTAGGAGTAAAAAGTAATGAATCCCTAATGGCCAGTACTATCGCATTCCCCTCCTCCCCAAAAACACTTTTAAAAGCATTGTATTGAATTGTAGCAGGATGGTCATCGGGAAGAATGTTTGCTTCGGTATTGGAAAACTGCATGTTTTTCCATTGAAGCCCCAAAAAAACGGTAAAAGCGGCTACGCCTAAAAGAATAAGAATTCTATTCCTTAGAATAATACTGGCGACCTTTGGCCAAAATCCTTTAGTGAGCTTTGCTACCATATGGGTTTTATTGGAGGCAAAGGTATAGAATGATAGGCGGTGTTCCTAAAGAAAGCCAAAGGTAAATAGCGATGAAATTAAACTTTCATTATTTCGACTTCCTTAACGGAAAGAATGCTGTCCACTTTTTTGCTATAAGCATCGGTAAGCTCCTGAATATCTACCTCTGCATTTTTTTGGAGGTCTTCCGATATTTCCAAAGTTTTAAGTTCTTTATTGGCATCCTGCCTCGCACTTCGGATACTTACTTTTGCATCTTCGGCCTCAGCTTTTGCCTGTTTTACCAACTGAACCCTACGTTCTTCTGTAAGTGGTGGAACATTGATAATGATCATTTCACCATTATTCATGGGGTTAAAACCTAAATTTGAATTGGTAATGGCGGTTTCAATATCGGAAAGGATGCTTTTTTCCCAAGGTTGCACGGAAATAGTCCTTGCATCTGGGGTGTTAATGTTCGATACCTGCGAAAGAGGTGTTACGGAACCATAATACTCTACCATAACCGTTGATAACATTACGGGACTTGCTTTTCCGGCACGTATCTTTATCAAAGCTTTTTCTAAATGGGAAATACTACCATCCATGCTTTCTTTGGTGCTTTCCAGTACAAATGTTACTTCTTCATTCATAATTGTAAAATTTTAATAACGGAATCAAAGCGTATGCCAATTTAGACATTGACTACAGTTCCTATATTTTCACCCGAAACTATTTTCATTAGGTTTCCTCTTGTGTTCATATCAAAGACCACAATAGGAAGCTCATTTTCTTGGCTTAGAGTAAATGCAGTTGTATCCATTACCTTCAGGCCTTTTGCCAAGACATCGGTAAAGGATATACTATCGAATTTGGTGGCATTTTTATCTTTTTCGGGATCCGATGTATATATGCCATCCACTCTTGTTCCCTTTAGGATTACATCGGCCTTTATTTCAATAGCTCTTAAAACTGCAGCCGAATCTGTAGTGAAATAAGGGTTTCCAGTTCCACCACCAAAAATAACGACTCTACCTTTTTCCAAATGCCGCATGGCCCTTCTTCTAATGAAAGGTTCTGCCACCTCATTTATTTTTATAGCAGATTGAAGTCGGGTTTCAACGCCTTGGAGTTCCAAGGCACTTTGTAGTGCAAGGCCATTGATTACCGTTGCAAGCATTCCCATATGATCACCTTGAACACGATCCATACCTTGGCTTGCACCTGCAAGTCCCCTAAAAATATTTCCACCACCAATCACAATGGCTACCTCAATACCTTTTGCAATGACCGCCTTTATGTCCTCTGCATATTCGGAAAGACGTTGTGCATCAATTCCATATTGCTGTTCCCCCATTAGGGCTTCTCCACTTAACTTTAATAAAATTCTTTTGTATTGCATTGAAGATATGTTGAAGTCCGGACAAAAATAATCAAAAAAAATGATGAAAAATTAGTGCAAAAAAGGATGATGCAAGAATATAATGACAAAAAAGCCATACATTCTGTAACCTTTTTGAAAAACCAAAGTATATCCTTCAATTAACCAAAACATTAGTATCAAATTGCAAACACTAACCGACAATTTTTTAATGCTCAAAGTAAAATCTGGGGATTTGGATAAACTGGGGTTATTGTACGAACGCCATAAAAAAAGATTGTTCGGGTTCTTTTACAATTTAGGAAACAACCCCTCTATTAGCGAGGATTTGGTTCAGAATGTTTTTGAAAGAATGCTTAAGTACAAAGAGTCCTTTACCGGCGAAGGCTCATTCCCTGCATGGATGTTTAGAATGGCGAGAAATGTGAACTACGATTATCATAAAAAGGCAATGAAAGAAAATATCTCCAAAGGAATTTCACCGGAAGATGTAAGGTCTGGGGTGGACGATTTACTCAATGAGAAAATTGAAATAGATGGCAATAGTGTTTTGTTGAAAAGAGCTTTGGATAAATTGCCAAAGGAAAAGAAGGAACTACTCATTTTAAGTAAGTATAGAGATTTAAGGTTTGGTGAAATAGGAGAAATCGTAGGTTGTACGGAAGGAGCGGCTAAAGTGAGAGTGCATAGGGCTCTAAAGGATTTGAGAACAATTTTTTTACAATTGGAAATAAGGTAGAGATGGATAAGGAAAAGTTTGAGCTGCAATGCATAGATTATATGACCGGAGCGATGTCTTGGGAGGATAGTGAAGAATTCAAAGGTTTTTTAGATAGAAATATTGAATACCAGACTCAGTTTGATGAGTTGGTGGATACTTGGAAGATGATTACGGAATTGGAAATCCCAGAATCTTCTGCAAAAATGGACGATACCTTTTTTAATATGCTGAACAAAGAAGTGCAGAAGACTACCAAAAAGGGTGGTTGGAGCTTGTTTTTGGAAGGATTGGCTGGAATTTTTAAACCACAATTGACTTATGGGGTGCTTTTACTGGGTCTAGGTTTGGTAATAGGATATTATATGAATTCTTCTGCAAATACCAATACAATTGAAGTTACGGCTTCCAATGAGGAGACGGATAATGTACGTCAAAAATTGATTCTTACCCTTTTAGAACAACCATCCGCTAATCAACGATTGCAAGGAGTAAGTGAGGCCAATAAAGTTGGAGATGTTGATGAAATGGTGGTCAAAGCGTTGCTGCAAACCTTGAATAACGATTCTAATGTAAATGTTAGATTGGCAGCAATAGAATCGTTGACCAATTATGTGAACGATCCATTGGTTCGCCAAGGATTGGTACAATCGATACCAAACCAAGAATCCCCAATCTTACAGATAACATTGGCAAACCTCATGGTTGCCTTGCAAGAAAAAGCATCAATAGAACCTTTTAAACAATTGTTGAAGGAAAAACAATTGGATACAACGGTCAAGAAAAAAATAGAGAATTCTATAGAATCAATAATCTAGTTTATTTATCAGTCGTCCAATTTTGGGCAAATCAAATCACGAACAGTCAAATTTATTTAATGATGAAACAATCAATTTTAATGGCATGTCTCTCTCTATGTATGGGTATGCAAGTTTTAAAAGCGCAGCAGAAAGAATTTAAGGAGACAATTAAAAAAGAAATACCGTTTTCCAACAGCACCGATAATACGCTTATTGTAAAGAATGTTTTCGGTTCCGTTGTTGTGGAAGGATATGATGGAAATAAGCTTGTTGTGGTTGTTGAAAAAACAATCAGAGCAGATAATTCCCAGGATTTGGAATTGGGAAAAAAAGAACTGGGACTTCAGGTTGTTTCGAGGAACAATAAAGTATTCTTACATCCCGATGCGCCTTATATGAATTTTGACAAAAACCAGCTTAAGTACAATTGGTGCAATGATTACCAAGATTTGTCCTACGAGCATCTAATGAATTTTAAGATTAGGGTGCCTCATTCAGTTCAACTAAATGTAGGTACGGTAAATGAAGGAGAGGTAACTGTTAAAAATACCAATGGAACTTATCTAGAGGCGAAAAATGTAAATGGAGGAATTACGCTTAGTAATGTTACAGGTAAAACAAAGGTAAATTGTATCAACGGGACGGTTAATATCTCCTATACCGAAAACCCTAAAAGTTCCTCGAAGTACTATTCTTTAAATGGTGATATTAATATTTCATACCAAAAAGCATTATCCGTAAATATTTCTTTTAAAAGTATGAATGGTGAAATGTTTACCGATTTCGATATTGATAAACAGTTTATGAAAACAAATAAGGAGAAATCCGGTAGGGCAAAGTATAAATTCGAATCAAAACCTGTTGTCCAAATAGGAAATGGCCAAATAGATTTTGACTTTGAAACATTGAACGGAAATGTATTTATAAAAAAAATATAGTATTATGAAAAATCTAAAATTGACAGTCATAACTGTACTATTGGTAGTAGCCAACAGTATTGTGGCACAGGATAAGAGTATTAGTTTATTTTCGGTTCCTTTGAGTGATCCGAATAGTCCCGGAAAATTGGTTATAGATCAAATATCAGGTTCCATAAATGTATCGGGGTATGATGGGAATGAAGTTGTGATTAGAGCGTCTTTTGAAAATGAAAAGCATCATTATGAAGAAAAGAAAGGTCGAGAAGGAATGAAGCGCATTGAAAGTTCTTCGTTAAATATTGCTGCAGAGGAAAAAAACAATGTTGTACATGTGCTCAACGAGCAATGGAACAAGATCACGAATTTTGAAGTAAAGGTTCCCAAAGACTTTTCGCTTAAATTATCAACGGTCAATGATGGCAATATTTGGGTAAGGGATGTGAATGGGGAAATGGAGATCAGCAATGTAAATGGAGAGATTACATTGGAATCGGTAAGTGGTTCAGCTTCCGCTGATACTGTCAATGGGGATATTAAAGTGAATTTTAATAGCATTGATAAGGATGCAAACATGGCTTTTAGTAGTTTAAATGGTGATGTGGACATCACTTTCCCAAGTACTTTGAAAGCAGATGTAAAGGCAAAGTCTGATATGGGGGAGATTTTCACGGACTTCGACATGGTAGTAGCTGCAAACAAGCCAGAGGTTAATAAAAATAATTCGTCTGGCACCTATAAAGTGCAAATTGAGCAATGGGTAAGAGGTAAGATAAATGGGGGAGGTCCTGAAATGTTATTTAAAACCTTTAATGGTGATGTTTTAATAAAATCAAAATAAGCCAGGACTCAAAAGAAAAGAAGCCCGCCTCATAGATGAGACGGGCTTTTAAGGTATGTGTTAATCTATGTTATCCTACAGTAGCACGTTTAAAGCCTGTTACTGAGACCTCTCCGTGAGATTCAACATATTTGGCAACATTGATTTTCTCATCTTTAATAAAATTCTGATCTAAAAGGCACTGCTCTTGATCCAAAGTAGTATTATCTGAAACAAACCTATCCATTTTGCCTGGAAGAATTTTATCCCAAATTTGCTCTGGCTTTCCTTCGGCTTTAAGCTGCGCTTTTGCATCTTCTTCTGCTTTAGCCATAACTTCATCTGTTAATTGAGCCATTGAAATGTACTGTGGAACATTTTTTAGCGTTTTTCCTAAACGGCCAAGTTCAATGTTGTCCTTTTCAATTACAGCAATTCTAGCCTCTGTTTCCGCAGCTACAAATTCAGTATCAAAATCTTTATATGATAATGTAGTTGCGCCCATTGAAGCAACTTGCATAGAAATATCCTTTGCAAGGATATCAGCGGTATCTACTACAGCTGATAAACCGACTAGAGCAGCAATTTTGTTAATATGCACGTAACTACCAACGTAAGGTGCTTCTAATTTTTCAAAAGAGGTAATATCCAGCTTTTCACCAATAACACCAGTTTGTTCTATTAGTTTGTCCGCTACGGTTATTCCTCCAAAATCAGAAGCTAGGAATTCTTCTTTTGTGGCATGGTTTAAAGCTTTTTCTGCTAACTCGTTAGCAAGGGCAATAAAGTTTTCGTTTTTTCCAACAAAATCGGTTTCGCAACCCAATACAATAGCGGCCCCAACAGTTTTGTCGGCGTTTATTTTTGCTATTGCCGCTCCCTCAGAAGAATCTCTATCTGCTCTTTTCGCAGCTATTTTCTGCCCTTTTTTTCTTAGGATTTCTATAGCCTTATCAAAGTCACCTTCAGCTTCAACCAATGCATTTTTGCAATCCATCATTCCTGCTCCAGTAGCTTTTCTTAACTTGTTTACTTCAGCGGCGGTAATCTTTGCCATTTCTTTTGTGTTTAAAAATTTATGTAAAGTAAAACACGGGTTCAGTGTTTTGTTTTAGGTCAATGTTAATTTAGGATTGAACGATTATTCAACACCACCTTTGGTGTTGTCTTGCCATTCTTTTAATTCGTCCCATTTGCCATCAGCTGCCATTTTAGCCTGCTTTGGCCAAGATGTTGGATCCAAATGCGCCATTCTTGAGCTGGCTTCGGTTAAAATTTCCTTTATTTTTTCAGGATCGGCTTTAGCCAATTTCGCAAAAGTATCGATGCCACTATTTACTAAAGCTTCCGCGGCTTTTGGCCCTGCACCTTCAACCTTTGTAAGGTCATCAGCTTTTGCTTTTGCTGCTTTTTTTGGTTTTTTCTCCTCTGCTTTAACTTCTTCCTTAACCTCGGCAACAACTTCTTCTTTCTCTACAGCAGGAGCTTTTTCCTCAACAACTGTTTCTTTTACTTTTTCTGCAGCAGGCTCAGCAGTTTTTACTGCTGGGGCTTTTTCTTCAACCTTAGGCTCTTCCTTTTTTGTTTCTTTAGGAGCAGCTGTTTTTGCTTCAGCTGGCTTTTCTTCCTGTTTGTCACTTTTCCGTTCTGCCAAACCTTCAGCAACCGCATTGGTCACCTGAGTTAAGATTGCTTCAATGGACTTTCCAGCATCATCGTTTGCAGGAATAACATAATTGATTGGTCTTGGGTCCGAATTGGTATCAACTATTGCAAAAATAGGGATGTTCAATTTTTGGGCTTCTTTGACCGCAATATGTTCACGCATGGTATCAACAATGAAAATTGCACCTGGCAATCTTGTCATATCAGAAATTGACCCTAAGTTTTTTTCCAATTTTGCTCGTAAACGATCAACTTGAAGTCTTTCTTTCTTTGAAAGGGTGTTGAACGTACCGTCTTTTTTCATTCGGTCAATCGAAGCCATTTTTTTAACGGCCTTTCGTATAGTTACAAAATTGGTAAGCATGCCACCTGGCCATCTTTCAGTAATGTAGGGCATGTTTACATTGGACACTTTTTCTGCCACAATGTCTTTTGCTTGTTTTTTTGTAGCTACAAAAAGAATTTTTCTTCCAGATGCAGCAATTTTCTTAAGAGCCTCATTGGCCTCTTCAATTTTTGCTACTGTTTTGTAGAGATTGATTACGTGAATCCCATTACGCTCCATGTAGATGTAAGGAGCCATGTTCGGGTTCCACTTTCGTGTTAGGTGTCCAAAATGCACACCAGCTTCTAGTAAGTCTTTGACTTCAATTGTACTTGCCATTTTTTGTAATTAGTTTACGTTCCGTTGTATTAGCAATGACTGGGTGGTCACATAATTTGTTCGCCCCAATCATTTAGATGCTAAACTAAATTCCAAAAAGCCGAATTTGCTCTTTGGAACAACGACAACTTGGTTAAAAATTTAACCCTGAAACATTTCAGGGTTTTCAATGAACTTATTTTAGAGTGCAAACGCACTGAAAAAATTAACGTTTTGAGAACTGGAATTTCTTACGGGCCTTCTTCTGACCAAATTTCTTTCTTTCAACCATTCTAGGGTCCCTAGTTAACAAACCTTCTGGTTTAAGAACTAATCTATGTTCTTCATTTATTTCACACATCACTCTTGACAAAGCCAAGCGAACAGCTTCTGCCTGCCCAGTGATTCCTCCGCCATATACATTAACCTTTACATCGTAACTGTCTTCGTTTTCAGTCAATGCAAAAGGTTGCTTTACCTTATATTGTAGGGTAGGCGTAGTGAAATAATCTTTTAAGTCTCTTTTGTTTACGGTAATGTTTCCTTTTCCTTCTGTAACATATACTCTTGCAACAGCAGTTTTTCTTCTACCGATCTTATGAACCACTTCCATTATTTGTAGTCGTTTAAGTTTATTGCCTTTGGTTTTTGAGCCTCTTGATTATGTTCTGTTCCAACATACACTTTAAGGTTTCTGAACAACTCAGCACCTAGTTTGTTTTTTGGAAGCATTCCCTTGACGGACTTTTCAATAATTCGCTCAGGATGCTTGTCCAACAATTCCTTCGCAGTTGTGGAACGTTGACCTCCAGGATAACCTGTATATCTTAAATAGGTTTTATCGTCCCATTTGTTTCCGCTAAGGGCAATTTTTTCTGCATTGACAATTACTACATTATCCCCGCAATCCACATGAGGCGTAAAATTGGTCTTATATTTCCCTCTAAGTAACTTGGCTACTTTTGATGACAATCTTCCCAATGTTTCTCCTTCAGCATCAACCAATAACCATTGCTTATCAACGGTAGCTTTATTGGCAGAAATAGTCTTATAACTTAATGTATCCACTTCTAGAATATTATTGATTTAGAAATCTATCCCGATAAACGGGCTGCAAATGTACAATTATTAGATTGAATTACAAATGGTTGATCATTAATATTTTTTAGTTTTTCCAACGGGGTGTTTTATCCCAAAGAAATCTGGACGGACTTGTAATTTTTTTTCATCTTGGAACCGATAAAAAAGGTGTCAAGCTGTAACGATTACGATTTTTAATGGTCTTTAGTATAGCTATTCAAATCAAAAAACGAAAACAAGTGAAAAATCTAATCATTTTCTTCACGGTATTATTCCTTTCATCCTATTTAAAAGCCCAAGACTCCACCGCCGTTGTTCCCAAAAAGATATATGTTACCACCTTGTTGGCAAATGAAGCCGCGCCGGTAATTGACGGGTTGCTGAATGATGCGGCATGGGACCTTGTGGAATGGGGAGGAGATTATATTGAATTCCGACCCGATGAAAACACGCCACCAAGCTATCAGACCAAATTTAAAATAGTGTATGATAGCAAGAACCTTTATATAGGTGTAAGATGCTATGATGCTGAGCCCGATGAAATTGTAAAAAGACTATCAAGAAGAGATGGATTTGAGGGCGATTGGGTAGAGTTCAATATTGATAGTTATCATGACAAACGCACGGCATTTTCATTTACCGTTACCGTAGCTGGGGTAAAAGGAGACGAATTTGTATCTAATAATGGAAATGATTGGGATAGTAGTTGGAACCCAATTTGGTATACTAAAACCAAAATTGATGATGAGGGTTGGACGGCCGAATTGAAAATACCTCTAAGTCAATTAAAGTTTGGAAATGAAGAAAACCAGATTTGGGGACTACAATCAACCAGAAGATTTTTTAGGGCGGAAGAACGCTCCCTATGGCAGCGAAAACCAATTGATACACCAGGGTGGGTAAGTGAGTTTGGAGAGCTTCATGGATTAAAAAACATAGAGCCCCAGAAGCAATTGGAAATTCAACCCTATACCGTTGCAAGTAGAGAGACTTACGAAGCCGAAGATGGAAACCCTTTTAGGGACGGAAGCGAAAATGATATAGCCTTTGGGTTGGATGCCAAAATTGGAATTACCAATGATTTAACCCTTGATTTAACCGTTAATCCAGATTTTGGACAGGTTGAAGCTGACCCATCAGCCATTGCTTTAGACGGTTTTCAAATCTTCTTTCAAGAACAGCGTCCCTTTTTTGTGGAGAACAAGAACATTTTTGATTTTCGCGTTTCCCAGTCAGAAGCGGGGAACACTTTTGGCTTTGACAATGTCTTTTACTCCAGAAGGATTGGCAGGAGTCCTCAAGGTTTTCCAGACACAAATGATGATGAGTTTGTAGATCAACCAGATAATACTCCTATTATAGGTGCGGCAAAATTTAGTGGTAAGACCAAGAATGGTTGGGCAATAGGTGTATTGGAAAGTGTAACCGCAAAAAGATATGCATCAATTATAGATGAAGATGGAAACAGGAGAAGGGAAATGGTTGAACCTTTGACAAATTATTTTGTGGGAAGACTTCAGAAAGATTTTAATGAGCGCAATTCGTATGTTGGAGGTATTTTTACGACTACCGTTCGCGATAATTTAACCGAGGGATTAAATTTTTTGCATAAATCTGCATATACCGGAGCGTTGGATTTTAAGCATCAATGGAACAATAGGGATTGGTATGTGGAAGGTAATGTCATTTTAAGCCATGTAAAAGGAAGTGAAGAAGCTATCCAGAACACACAAGAATCCATTACCCATTTGTTTCAACGAGTAGATGCCGAACACGTTGAAGTAGATGAAGAACGAACATCCCTAACCGGTAGTGGTGGAAATATTCAAATAGGTAAGATTGGAAATGGTCATTGGAAATTTGAGTCCGGTGGAACATGGAGGTCTCCTGAATTGGAATTGAATGATATTGGTTTTCAGCGGCAGGCCGATGACATTCGTCATTATACTTGGATTGGATACCAAACCTTAAAACCAGATAGTACATTTAGAAGGGTAGGGATTAATTACAATCATTGGGCTGCATGGGATTTTAACGGGAACCATAACAATTTAAGGTTTAATACCAATAGCTGGCAAAATTGGAAAAACAATTGGTTTTCCAATTTTGGATTTAACTATGCTCCCATTCAATATTCAAATTTTGCATTGAGGGGAGGTCCAAGATTACGACAATCTCCTGAGATGAGTTTTTGGAATAGTATAAATACGGATAGTAGAAAGAAAATACGATTTAGCGTATTTCACAGAGGAGAAAAAGCTGTGGATAATTCTTATAGATCCTACTATATTGAAGCAGGAGCTACATACCAGCCTTTTGATGCTCTTCGTATTTCAGCTTTTCCCTCATTCAATATCAATAATGATAAGTTACAGTTTATAGACAATTTTGATGATGTCAATGGTTCTCCAAGATATTTAAATGGAGGAATTCAGCAGCGTACCTTGAGTATGTCTTTTCGGTTGAATTACACAATTAACCCAAACCTAACTGTTCAGTATTGGGGACAACCCTTTATTTCCAGAGGTAGATATTCCAATTTTAAACATGTTTCAACGGCATCGGCAAAACGCTTTGAAGATAGATTTACGCCTTATAATGATACTCAGATTTCTTTTGTGGATGATACATACTCGGTTGATGAGGATCTAAACGGAACCGAGGATTTTAACTTTGACAATCCAGATTTTTCCTTTGTCCAATTCCGGTCCAACTTGGTAATACGGTGGGAATATATCCCTGGGTCTGAAATTTTCTTGGTCTGGTCTCAAGACGTATCACGAGATGGCAATCCATCTGAAGGACTGTTCGCCAGTTTAGGGGGGAATATTTTTGGACAAAAGCCTCAGAATATTTTTTTGCTGAAGGCTACCTATCGCTTTGTCTTCTAAGGGGGAATCTGCTTTTTTGGTACTATTTGATGATTTTTTGCGTTATCCGGTAGTAAAACCCCTCAAACTAAAACCATGAAAAAGAATATAGCATTACTCTTTTTAACCGCTTTTTTAATATTTTCCTGTTCTTCAGATAGTTCTGATGATACTGATACTCCAGAAGGAGACACCTTGGTCGGAACCTGGGTATTGACAGATTTAACTGTAGATAGTACCGTAGATGACGATGATCTTGATTTTGCAAAAGAAATCCTTCTATTTTTACAAGCAGAAAATTGTGACTTAATAACTTTTACTTTTGATGAAAGTGGAACCTTAATGTCCGACAGTAAAATTAATAACCTGTCCATTAACGTTGGCGTGGGAGGTTTGGATGTTCCATGCCCAACAGAAAGTGACGAAGAAGGATCACTTTGGGTTTTGGAAGGTGATCAACTTACAATTTCTCGGGAAGGAGAGGATGATCAGGTAATTACCATTCAGTTGGATGAGAATACCTTGATAATTCCCGGAGAAAGTGTTGATGCAAACAATTATGCTGGCGCAGATGCCGTTTTTACCAAACAATAAAAAGGACAATTGCATAAAGCAAACCCTGTACCTAATTATTTAGGTGCGGGGTTTTATTTTTTTAAGTGCGTTTACCAATGCTTCATTGGACTCTTGGTTGCCAATTGTAATACGTACTTTTCCAGGGGCACCAAATTGTGAAACGGGTCTGACCATAACTCCTTCTTCCATTAATTTATCCGTGAAATCGAATTCGGGAATAGGCGGGGCTATGATGAAGAAATTTGCTTGTGTAGGCCAATACATAATGCCCATTTTTTCAAATTCATGTATTAAGTATTTTCTGCCAACATGAATCGTTCTTACCGTTTTTTCAACAAACGCCCCATCATTTAATGCGCCTATGGCAGCTTCAATGGAAGTAATTGGCAATAAAAATGGCTTGTGTATTTGTCTGAGGTAATTTGCAATTGTTGCGGTCGTGTAACAATACCCAATACGTTGTCCTGCCAATCCATACGTTTTTGAAAAACTATTTATTGCGATTATGTTATGACCGGTTTTCACATAGGGCAATGCGGTAACATAATCTTCTGCATCTGCAAAATGCCGATATACTTCGTCAAAAACTAGTATAATGTTCTTTGGAATTCGATTTAGAAAATCTTCCAATACATCCTTTGGAATATAGGTTCCGGTTGGATTGTTGGGGCTAGTTAAGAAAATGACCTTTGTTTTATCGTTAATAGTATTTAAAATACCTTCTACATCCAAATCGTAATTTGGTTTCAACAAGGGAACATCTATCGGGTTTGCGCCATACCATCTTGAAAATACGGAGTAGGGCAAAAAAGAAGGATTGGAATAGATGATTTCATCTCCTTCATTTATAAATGCTCGCAAAAGCATATCAATAATTTCCGAACCTCCATTGGCACAGATAAATTGATCTGCTGTCAACTCTTGATTAAAATCATTTGTCAAAGCCTTTCTTAATCGAATATCTGTTTGGTCTGGATAAACGGTTACCTGTTCAGTTGCTGTTTTTAGTGCAGTAATGGCTTTTGGAGAAGCCCCTAATGGGTTTTCGTTTGAGGAGAGTTTATATATCTTTTTGTTTGAGGTGGGTATGTTCTTACCTCCGGTGTATACCTCTCTCGGTTCCAAATAAGATTTAAAAATAGACTCTATTCCGTGGTTCATTCACCTAGTTTTTCAGCATACATTAGTACCGCCAATGCTTTTTCTATATCGTTGTCTTTTAGCATTTGTTGGGACACCCAATGCAATTCTTTTTTTAGTTTTTCTGGATTTCCATCCAATTTTTTGGAAAGCATTTGAATTTCGTCATCCAAACCAATATGTTCTATTTCCTCTTGAGTGGGGATTTTCTCCAAATTCCCTAATCGGCCCAAATTATTTCCGGTAAGAACAGTGCTGTTCTGAATACTTTTCGGAAGTTGATCTACCCCAATACCTTTATTGCGAATTGGTTTGGGGATTTCAAAGAGAGAATTTCCGCTGGCCCTTGTATACCAACTTCCGCCCATTCTGCCTACTAAATCCAATTTTAAAGGGTCTAGCTTTCCTTGTTCATCCATGAATTTTTCATTGATATGGATGAGTTCAACCTTTGCTAAAATGAGGTTTCCTGCTCCTGGAGTATCTGCAAGTTCAATTACCTGTTCAACTTTGCATTCAAAAGAAATAGGAGCTTCTGCAACACGGGGCGGTCTTACTTTTTTGCTGGGAACTTGGGTCAATCCAGATTTGATAAACTCATTCACCCCTTTTTCATAAGCGGTGCTTGAAAGGGACATTTGCTCAACAATAGGATAGTCCACAATATTGATGACCACCTCTGCTACCTCCTTTATATTTTGATGCGAATGTTTTAAAGAGTTGTCTCGTCCACTTCTAGATGGTGAAAAAATCATCATTGGTGGGTTGGAACTAAAAACATTAAAAAAACTAAAAGGGCTCAAATTTACATTTCCTGCGGCATCAATGGTACTTGCAAAGCAAATAGGCCTCGGGGCAACGGCCGAAAGTAAATAGGAATGCAACTCCGGTTGAGGGATAGCGGACGGATCTATAGTTTTTATGTTGGACATTTCTGTTTTTTTAGATTGCGCTAAGATAACGATCTATTTTGCTGGAAGCACCTTTGCGGAAACTTCTCCAAAACCAACTCTAATACCAGCTTTTTCAGCAGACCCTCGCATAACTACAGTGTCACCGTCATTTATGAACTTCCGTTCCGAGCCATCTTTCATTTTAAGGGGTTTAGTACCCATCCAAGCCAGCTCTAGCATAGAACCATAAGAATTTTCATCCTTGCCTGAGATAGTTCCAGAACCATACAGGTCACCTACATTAATGTTGCACCCGTTAACAGTATGGTGAGCCAACTGCTGTGCCATGTTCCAGTACATATATTTAAAATTGGAATGGCAAACGGTCTCTTCCTCACTATTTTCAGGGGAGATTCCAACCTCTAGTTGAATATCGTAGTTTTTAATCCCTTCAAATTCTAAATAGGACAACACCCTTGGTTCTTGGTTTGGGCCTTGCATTCTAAAAGGTTCCAAAGCTTCCAAGGTTACAATCCAAGGAGATATGTGAGAAGCAAAATTCTTTGCCAAAAATGGACCTAATGGCACATACTCCCATTTTTGAATGTCTCTTGCTGACCAATCATTTAATAATACCATTCCAAAAATGTAATCTTCTGCATCTTCTGTTGATATAGATTCACCAACAGATGTGCTTTTTCCTGTGATAAAACCCATCTCCAATTCAAAATCCAAACGAGCTGAAGGTTGAAATACCGGGGTCGCAGTATCTTTTGGCAAAACTTGCCCTTTTGGCCTGTGGATGGGTTCGCCGCTTACAATTATGGAAGAAGCTCTACCATGATAGCCTACGGGAATATGTTTCCAATTGGGCAATAGCGCATTTTTTGGGTCGCGGAACATGGTCCCGACATTGGTTGCATGTTCTATACTGGAATAAAAATCTGTGTAATCCCCAATAGATACGGGCATGTGCATTTGTGCGTCGGATTGCAAGACAAAAAGTTCAGGTTTTCCTGCCAAAGCTGAATTTTCATCCTGTAGCCAATGCTGAATGTTGATACGTACCCTTTTGGTAATCGATTTTCCCAAAGAGATAAAATCATTGAGTGTATCTTTTTCAAGTACGGCTGTATTAAAGTCAAAAACATCCAATTCTGCTACAGCAGCTAAATCTAAAATATGTTCGCCAATAGCAACCCCTGTCCTTGGGCTTCTATCGGCAGTAGAAAAAATTCCAAAAGGAATATTATGGATTGAAAAATCAGAATTTTCAGGAATATTTATAATCATGTAACTTAAAATTGAATTTTCAGTTCGAGCGCAGTCGAGAACTACTTATGTCTTATGCGTTCTCGACTGCGCTCGAACTGACATAAGATGTTTTTTTATTCCACCCAAGATTTATAATACGTTCCATCATCAATCTTCATGGCGTTTTCGGTAACCTGTAACGGTTTGAAGGTATCTATCATCACCGCTAATTCTTCAGTTTTGGTTTTACCAATACTTCCCTCGTATGTTCCTGGGTGTGGTCCATGTGGAATTCCGGCCGGATGCAAGGAAATGTAGCCTGGGCCAATTCCTGTCCTGCTCATAAAATCGCCATCAACATAATACAATACTTCATCAGAATCTATATTGGAATGGTTATAAGGTGCTGGAATGGCCTTTGGATGGTAATCGTACAACCTTGGGCAAAAAGAACAAACTACAAAGGTGCTCGTTTCAAAAGTCTGATGTACTGGTGGCGGTTGGTGCACACGACCGGTAATAGGTTCAAAATTATGAATGGAAAACCCATAGGGAAAATTGTATCCGTCCCAACCAACAACATCAAAAGGGTGGGTGGCATATACTAAGGAGTGTAACATCCCTTGTTTTTTTATCTTCATCACAAACTCACCTTTTTCATCGTATGTTTGCAAGTCTTGGGGCAATTTATAGTCACGTTCACAAAATGGGGAATGTTCCAATAATTGTCCAAACCAATTTCTGTAGCGCTTTGGGGTGTAGATAGGATGAAAGGATTCGGCATATAGTATACGGTTATCCTCAGTATCAAATTCAATTTGATAAATCATTCCCCGTGGAATAATTAGGTAGTCCCCATACTCAAAAGGAATATTCCCTAAAAATGTTTTTAGAATACCCGTTCCTTTATGGATAAAAAGCATCTCATCTGCATCCGAATTTTTATAAAAATAGTCAGTCATTGATTTTTTTGGCGCTGCCAAACCCACATGTACATCGCTATTTACAAGCATGGGTTCCCGTGACTCCAAAAAGTCATCTTTGGGAGCGATATCAAAACCTATAAGTTTACGAGAGGCAATGTTCTTCTCCACTGCAATTTTCGGACTTAGATCAACCGCTTTTCCAATTGCTGCAACCTGTGTGGGTCTGTGCACATGATAGGAGAGTGATGACATTCCATCAAAACCTATAGTGCCAAATAATTGTTCATAATAAAGACTCCCATCCGGTTTGGTAAATTGGGTATGTCTTTTCTGCGGAATTTTTCCGAGTTTATGATAGATTGGCATTTTTTAGTTTTTTAAAATTCAGAGTTCAGAGTTCAGAGTTCAGAGTTCTTCAGAGTTGAGGTTATCATAACCAATAACTATGTAACTCTTAACTTATAACTCAAAACTAGTTAATGCAAAGTTCCTCTAAGTTCTTGTTCTCTCTCAATGGCTTCGAACAGTGCTTTAAAGTTACCTTTTCCAAATGATTGTGCACCTTTTCTTTGAATGATTTCAAAAAACATTGTGGGTCTTGGCTCAACAGGGCGGGTAAAAATTTGCAATAAATAGCCTTCATCATCACGGTCAACCAAAATACCAAGCTCTTTTAGAGGGGCAATATCCTCATCAATTTCACCAACACGGTCCAGAACAGCATCATAATAGGTATCGGGCACTTTTAAAAATTCAATCCCTCTACTTCTTAGCTGTCGTACCGTTGCAATAACATCATCTGTAGCAACGGCAATATGTTGTACACCCTCACCTTCATAAAAATCTAGGTATTCTTCCACTTGCGATTTTTTCTTTCCAGCAGCAGGCTCGTTTATCGGGAATTTAATACGACCGTTTCCATTGCTCATGACTTTGCTCATAAGGGCAGTAAAATCGGTAGAAATGTCTTTGTCATCGAAAGAAAGAATTTGGGTGAAACCCATTACGTTTTCGTAGAAATTCACCCACTCGTTCATTTGGTTCCATCCAACATTGCCCACCATGTGGTCTACAAACTTTAATCCAACAGGAGATGGGTTATAATC
>JBDWSS010000054.1:0-8122 GCA_039985375.1 Flavobacteriaceae bacterium | reverse complement strand
ATTGTTGTAATATCGAATATACGTTTTAATATCATCTTTCAGTTCCTGTACGGATTTGAATTTTTTAAGGCGGAACAATTCTGATTTCAATGTTCCAAAAAAGTTCTCGATAACGGCGTTGTCCAAACAGTTTCCCTTTCTGGACATACTCTGTACGATGTTTTTGTCGGCCAGCATTATTTGGTACATTTTCATTTGATATTGCCATCCTTGGTCGGAATGAAGAACGGGCGTTGCCTTTACGGGCAATTTCACAAAGGCTTTTTTGAGCATATCGTGCACCTGTTTGAAGTTTGGGGATTCAGAGAGTTGGTAACTGATGATTTCCCTATTGTACATATCGATTATAGGGGACAGGTATAATTTTTCCCCAGCTACTTTAAATTCCGTGATATCAGTGGCCCATTTTTGATACATCGTTTTGGCTTTGAAGTCCCTTGCCAATAGATTAGGGGCTATTTTCCCCTGCTGCCCTTTATAGGACCTGTACTTTTTACGGATACGGGATTTCAGCCCCAATTCGCCCATAAGCCTTCTGACCGTCTTGTGGTTGATGCAAAAACCCGATTGTTTTAACTCCAAGGTAATCCTTCGGTAACCGTACCTTCCCTTGTGCTTATGGTATACTTCCCGTATCCTTTTTTTCACTTGCATGTACTTATCGGGTTTATTGTGGGATTTGATATGATAATAATAACTGCTCCTTGCCATTGGTGCATGTTCCAACAATAATGGAAGTGGATATTGATGCCTTAGCCCCTCAATGGCTATCGCTTTTTCTTTTTGGCTTGGGCCAAGGCATGCAACTTTTTTAGCAAGGCGAGTTCCGCTCTTAAAGATTCGTTCTCCCTTAAAAGCTCTTCCTCTCTAGTGGGAGGCTTCTTGGGTCGTTCTTTGGGTTTGTCCTTGTTCATGGTTTTTGGTCGTCCCTTTGGTTTTTCCCGTAAACCAAAACTACCCTTTTCCTGATAGGCAACAAACCATTTTTGAACCGTGCTATGGCTCGGTACATTGAACTTTAGGGCGGCTTCCCTTATAGATAGCCCTTTGCACTCGATATCATAAATCACCTTTGACCTAAAGGACAAAGGGTACTTTGAATTGGTAAACCTGGGCTCCAATGAGGAAATCCCGTACAGTTCATAATATTTGACCCATTTCTTTAAATCACTCTCATTTAGAGTCAATCTATCACTGACTGCCGTGATGCCCTGGCCATCCCGCAAAATGGATTGAACAGCTTTTAATTTGAACTCTTTTGAATACTTGACTTTTCTACTCATAAAAATACCCCCAAATAGTGTCTAACTTTTTGGGGGCACTTCAAAATGGGTGGTTTTTCTTATTCTTCAGCACTATCAAATTTAAGATTAATATTTCTCGTTTTTAGTTCTTGTTCAAACTCAGATTTATCATATGGCCCATATACATTATTTTGTATGCGGTTATAAAAAATCCCTCCGTCGTCATATTCCCATGAAGTATCAAAATCTTTATTGATGTACCAATAACTTTCAGACTTATCAATATTGACACCTTTTACTATTATCCATTGCTCGTTATAGTCTGCAATCTCTATATAATCCGTTGATTTATCTTCTCTCGAAGGAATTATCGGGATACCACTAGTACAACAATCCTCTGGCTTTTCTTTAGAAGTACAATAAACAATTAATCTGTCGTTTATTTTATCTCCTTCAAGTAATGTAAAATCTCCACCGAGATTGTTATCTCCCCATAATTTACAATTAGAACAACCGCTCAAAAAAAGCGTTGATATTGTGATTAAAATAAAATATTTCATTATCATATTCTTAATTTACAGGTGGTGGTGTTATTCCACGACCAGGTGCTAAATTCACTGAACCAGTCCCATAATAATAAGCTCTAAATCCGTGAGTGTCATTTAAACCTGTTCGGGTACGTTCTATTCCAATGGCTTGTCGTCTCATCCAAGAAGTACCCCCGAGGTTCCAATCGTAATCCGTTGCCCTATCGCCAGCATTTTGCAGTTGAAAATCATTTACTATTTGCACTTTCCCCCAAGTTCTGTCTGTTAATTGCATATTTACACGACCTAAAGCGTAAACAGTTCCCCTCAGTTTAGAATTTAAGCCAGAGTTCAACAAGTTATTCTTTGAGAATAAATTTATAGGGGTAGGTTCATTTAAATTTTGGAACTGGGAAGTGTTAACATCTCCAAAATCCAGCTTGGAAGCATCAATATAAAGCATATTATCGGGTGTAGGATTATTCAATGCGCCAACATTGTTTCGGGCCCAATCTACACCTTCGGATATAGTTACAAAACCATCATAATCCGGTCTATCCTTTAATCCATTGTAATGATTTAACAAATTTGAACCTGCCTTTGCACTAACTAACCCCTCGACTCCTTTGCTATTTTTCAATGCATCATCATGAGACATTCCTTGTGTAAAGTTTTCAGCATCCATAACTATGGCCTTCCCTTGTAAACCTTCGTCATCCGTTTCCAGAAAACTTCCATCGGTACCATAGATCGGGGACATGGCCGCACGACCGTCCGGGTCGATGAACATAATCGGATTGTTCATCATTGCGTTATATGGGGAATATTCCATAAAACCCTCTGCCAATGGGTCGATCGTTGTCCACCGCCCTAAACCGGGCATATAGTTTCTAGCACCAAAATCATAGGTGTTAAGTCCTAGTTCCTGCTCGTGCTCTTTGCCCTGATATTTATAAGGATATTCCGCTCCGCTGACCACATTATTGTACCCCTTGTGTTCAAGTCCGAAGGGGTAGTAGTTGTTCTCCTCAATGATTTCAAGGGTTCCGTTGTTGTCCATGTATGATAGTCGCACGTTCCCCAAATGATCCTTGTATTGGTATACATAATCATAGCCCCCATTGCCATTGGAAGTAACGTAGCCTTCAGGATGGTTAAAAAATTGGAGCGTACCACCTTCATACACATAACTGCCCGCATATTCGGTGATGGTTCCCGTGCTGGGAGCACTCACCATTCGCATTTTAAGATATCATTTTCAGCTACATTTTCACGGTACATTCCAATTTTAATATTGGTCACACTATCATTCTTAATCTTGAAAAAACCTTTTATGTGCTTATCCTTGTAAATTAGGATGTCATTATTTTCTCTATAATCATCTCCTAATACATCAATCAATGAATCCTTAGAAACCCCAACTTGCAATTTTCCATCTATCAATTCAATTCCTTTATCCCATAGGTTTATCTCAATAAATTTATCGGTATCCTTATCATACAAATAGGGGTGGATATCATCATAAACTATCATTTTACCAACTACATCGGATGGACTGCCCTTAATTAAATAATACATACCATATAGGTTTTCATTGGGCTTCTTCATGAAAATTCTAGCGTCTTTTTTCGAGAGAAAACCAGTTGTAACATCGTCTACCTGATCTCTTATATCTCTTATATCCACCTCAAGGTTGATTCCCTGTTCCTCATCAGGAGATTTTTTTAAAGTATCCACTGAAGCCTTTTCAGGTGAAACTATTTTTTCTGATTCTTTGTCAGTTTCTAATCTACCTTTACAACAGATAAGAATAACTAATAAAATTAATAGAAATACATTATAATTCATAGCCTGTTCACTCAAGATTATATTAATACCACTGGTTGTTATTTGGTATATTGGGAAAAATAGGGCCATATTTTCCATTTTCATCCCTTCCATAACCAATTGGTTTGGCTCCTGCATTTGCTTGTAATTTTGGCGCCGTAGGTCCAATGGTATTGGGCAAATTTAGACCTAAGGAAACACCATTTACTTTCTGAGGAGGATTTATTACTCTATTTGAAAGGTGAATTAGATCTAAAAAACCACCTAAACTTTCTACCTGAATCCCATTTTCAAATTTAAGGAAACTATCGGTCGCCGGATTCTTCATCCAATATTGCATACTTGCTGAATTTTCTATCTCGGCTCCATCGGGCATTCCAACAGAATTATCCGCTCCGCAGTAGTTGCACTGCTGCGTTCACCCTTATTTTATGGCCTCTGAAATCCAATTTTACAAAAAAAAATTACAGCAACTAGGTGACAATTGACGTGTTCCTTGTTTTACTTCACAGTTAACATCATTCGTTTCTTTTCGCCGCAGCAGTATAACTACTGCGGAGCTGGAAACCTTCAAAAACTGTAACATTTTATTTAACCATCGCTCTTACGTTATTCACCAAAGCAGCTAAACAACTACGGAAATGGGACTATTTTATCTAAGTCTTTATTGGAAATCCAACCTAAATGATAACCCTTTTTTATTTCAAAAATTGCTTTATCACTTTTTTCCGCTTCAATACCCACAAACCACCATATTTGATTAGATTCATCTTTTTTTCTTGCTAAGGCAATTACTTTGCTACTTGTTTTAAATTCCGCTATTACATTACCGAACAAGAAATTAAAGTCTTCGCCTATATCGTTTACGGATGGTCTCGATCTTAGGAAAGATAAAGTATCTGTTGTTTTAAATGATTTTCGAAACATTTCATCAGGAATTTCTGTTTCTCCAGTAAAATTAAAATTCGCTACTTCTTTAAATACTCCTTTAATTCCAATAAAAGTTGTTAGATTATATACTTCATAACAGTCAAAACAACTATCGTTTTTAACAATGCTAATACTAAATGTATTGTTTGAAAAGGTCAGATTATTAATGCCATATATAATCCCAGAAACTTCAAAAACTCTTTCAAGATTTCCATTCTCCCTTTGAAGAAAAATTAAAGTTGATTCTTGTTCACCGCCTGCATACCCGGTATAGATAAAATCTAATTTTGTATCGCCATTTAAATCAAAAAAATGAAAGTTTTTAATATTACTTTCCAGTATTTTATTGTCTTTAAGATAATATATCAAATCATTACTTAAATCATTGACCAAATCTATTTTATCTTTTTCCGATAAATAGTTTTCAATTCTTTCCCACTGTACCTCTTTCGACAAATCAATAATTTGTGAATTAAGGTTGTTAGAAATTAAGACGAATATTAATATTTTAAAAAAATCAACCATTTTTTCTTTTTTCCCTTTCCGCTCCGCAGTAGTTGCACTGCTGCGTTCACCCTTATTTTATGGCCTCTGAAATCCAATTTCACAAAAAAAATTACAGCAACTAGGTGACAATTGACGTATTCCTTGTTTTACTTCACTGTTAATATCATTCGTTTCTTTTCGCCGCAGCAGTGCAACTACTGCGGAACTGGTTACGCTCGTTCCGATTTCCAACCGCTCGGCAATCTTTCTGGTAAACTTCTCGACTTGGTTATCGTTGTACAGGTCGATATTATGTCTCAACACATTGTGTTGTTTTGGTTTTTGAACGCTAAGCGTTATTCGCAAGGTCTCGAGCTTGTTGGTTTTCATACCTCCGAGGATATGGATTTCAAGATGCTTGGTTTCGTACTTGTAGTTATTTGGGTTGGAAGTGTCGAGCTTGTTCATAAGTTTTTACTAATCGTTTTCGATTACAAACCCAGCAAATTTAACGTATTAAATAACTACTATACACCTCGTATTTTATCAACAATAGCAATATTCGCTATGTAATCTGTATTTTTGTATAGTGTTTATGCGTAATCACACGTATAAAAAGACTTTATTTTATGGAAGACTTTGGAAGTATATTGAAGAATTTGAGAACCGAGAAAGGGTTTTCCCAAGAGGCTTTTGCCAGTAAAATAGATATTCACGTTTCCAATCTTTCCAAGTACGAGCGTAATATTTCGATTCCATCTTTGGAAGTCGCCAAACGTATGGCGGAAGTCTTGGAGATTTCACTCGATAGGTTGGTGCACGGCGAGAACATCGCACAAGATACTTTGGAAGATATCGATTTGCTGACCCTTTTCAATAAAGCTCAAAAATTGTCGAGCAAACAAAAGGAGACCGTAAAGGATTTTCTTTCTGCTTTCGTACTAAAGGCTGACCTTACCCAAAAACTGGCGCAATAAAAAACCGCCTCGTTAAAGGCGGTTACTTTTTGTATCATTTAATTATCCTTAGTCTTTTGGGTGTCTTATATAGTAAAGCCCAGCAAGATTCTTAGAAACGAATACGTCAAAGTCATCTCCTTTTTTCCATACTTCTCTACCATCAATTGACAACGTTTGTTCCATCTCAGGCGGTATGCTAGCAAACCTAACTCCATATTCCAAAAGTTTAAGCCTGTATCTTTGGCCTACTTCTATTTTATTCCCAAGCCCAATTTTATCAGCTATTCTGACATCCTCTTTACTGGAAATAAGAAGGAATGTTTTTTTTGCCTTTTTAATATGAACTAGATAATTCCCTTCCGTTGAATCAATCTTCACCACCTTGTATTTTTTATTACAATTCTGTGAAAAAAGGATGTTTTGTGAAGTGCATACAAAAAACACTGCCAAAAAAATTAGATTTTTTATGATCATAATACTTACTCTTGTTCTCTATATTTTACTGTGTACAAAGTGATGCTTTTGCCAGATTTGGTTATTTTGACACTTACGTCTGATGTCCACGTCCCTCCTCCAACATATTGTCGATTACTTTGACCTATTGATGCACCAAGCCCTGCTTTGGCAGCATCACCGCCCGGATAAATTGTATTACTTATTCCATGAGCCGTCCCATACTCCGAACTGCTCGGGTTCTCAGCGGAAGAAGGTGCATTGGGAGATACTACTGCTCCAGCATAAGCTTCCAATACTCCGTGCTTCATAACGCTTCCTGTTTCCATTCCGGCAAAGTTTTCAATTGTTTCAGCTTGATTTGGATTCACCTGTTGATCTGCAAACGTTATATTCATTTCTGGGATTTCGGTGTTACCTCCAAAAACATCACCCACTATTAAACCACCATTTTCAGTAACATTATCACTAGATGCATTTACGTTTACAACAACATTCTCGTCGTTAATCGCTTCCAATAGGGCTACATCGGATTCCGTATCTGCCGTACCAGTCGCGGACAGTTTGCCCGTTTCCGCATCCCTTGTAATTTCTAAGCTTGAAGAGGCATTCAATTGTTCGGTGGCTTTTTCGGCTAAATCCCCGTTGATTACAACATCTAAAGGAGCCATCCCGTCTGGGTCAATAAAACGAATTGGGTTGTCGAACGCAAAATTGTAAGGCGAATGCCTCCTCATCTGTTCGGCCAAAGGGTCAAGGTTCATCCAACGACCAATTGCGGGGTCGTAGTTCCTTGCACCGAAGTCATAAGTCTCAAGACCAAGCTCTTTTTGATGCTCTTTACCCATGAAGGTTTGGTAATTATTTTCAGTACCATTCACGATATTATTGTACCCTTTGTGTTCAAGTCCAAAAGGATAGTAATTGTTCTCCTCTATGATCTCAAGGGTTCCGTTGTTGTCCATATACGATAGCCGCACATTACCCAAATGATCCTTGTACTGGTATACATAATCATAACCCCCGCTGCCATTGGAGGTAACGTAGCCTTCAGGGTGGTTAAAAAATTGGAGCGTACCACCTTCATACACATAATTGCCCGCATATTCCGTTTCTGTACTTCCCACGGTCTTCTTTAATTTGGTCCCCACAGCATTATAAATATACGAAATTGTGCCTCCGGCCAAGCTCACAGAGGTGGGCAGGTTAAGGTGGTTATAATCCACTCCTGTAATGCCCTTGTTGGCATCGGTGAGCATATTGCCGTTTCCATCATAAGTATATTCGGTGGCTTGTTCCACACCCTCCACAAAACCTTGTGTCGCACTTGAGGCGATATCATCGTCAACAGCTTTTAATTGGTTTCCGGTATAGGTGTAGGTCAAGTCGTCCATCGTGCCGAAACCGGTATTATTGGCGAGCGATGGACTTGCGGTGGTCCACCCTTCCCTTTTCAGAGTTTCAATGTTCCCATTTTTGTCGTAAGATATATTCGATACGTTATACTTGTTTGTATTGTCCGTGGCGCTTGTAATTCGGTTTAGGGGGTCGTAAGTATACTGGTAGTTCCTAGCAGTATTATCATTAGCTGTTTCCCAATGCGTTTCGCTTATATTACCATTAAATAGTGCTGTAGCACCACTAAGGGTTGGGTCGTTATAGTTAAGGCTAAAATTAAACAGATCGTTGTCGTTAT
>JBDWSS010000053.1:0-38610 GCA_039985375.1 Flavobacteriaceae bacterium | reverse complement strand
GGATAATAGTTGTTTTCCTCTACAATTTCTGTGGTCATTGGGTCATTGGTCACATCAATATCACCATCTCCATTGGCATCTTGGTAGCTCAGCCTTATATTGCCTAAATGGTCCTTGTATTGGTAGATGTAGTTGTATTGGCCCTCGACTGCGCTCGGGCTGACATACCCTTCCGGATGGTTAAAGAACTGCAAGTTGGTACTTGTGATATTTCCCTCGTAGATATAGTTGCCCGCATATTCAGTTACGGTGCTTCCAACGGTCTTTTTTAACTTTGTCCCCACAGCATCGTAAATATACGAAATTGTACCGCCCGCTATGCTCACCGAAGTGGGCAGGTTCAGATGGTTGTATTCTATATCCGTTATCCCCTTGTTATCATCCTTGATCATATTGCCATTGGCGTCGTACCAATAATCCTGATCATCGACCGGGCTATCCTTAAAACCGAAATCCACATTACTGTTGTCCTGTACCTTGTAGAGCCTATTACTCAGCTCGTTATCGTGGTAGTCATAGACCAAGTCGTCCATCGTAGCAAAATCACCGGTTATCTCTTGGTCGGGATTCTCTACCGTATGTCCCGAACGTTCCAATCTTTGGATATTCCCGTTCTTATCGTAACCAATGTTATCCAGATTGTAATGTCCCGTATTATCGACCGCATTTATTATACGGTTCAAGGCATCGTAACCATAGGTATAGGTATTACTTACATCGTTGTAATTTCCGTTGACCGGCACATTTTGACTTTGGGTATCCCAAACCACTTGGCTTATATTGCCATTGTACAGGGCCGTACCGTTCGTAGGGTCATTGTACCTCAGGGTAAAATCGAACAGATCGTTATCGTTATTTTGATCTTGGTTTATGGTTTTTAACCATCCCCGCACATTATACGTATAGTCAACGGTCTGTAAACCTGCTGTACTTGCATAATCTATTCCCGGGACACCACCCACTTTCTTGGCCTGTAACTGCCCCAGTTCGTCATAGCTGTTGTAGACAATAAGCTCCGCGTTCCCAGTATTGGAAACAATGGAGAGGGTGCCATTGGTTATGGTGCTGTTGGTTACGGTAATGCTATTGGAGGCCAACCTGTCCGTGGTCACGGTCTCATTGTTTATCACTAAATTGGGCACGGCATCGGAGCCGCTGCCTCCTGTACAGGTATAACCGAGGCTTTCGTCCCCAAGGCATTGGGTCTGCTTTAGCAATCTACCCACATGGTCATAGGTATAATTGTCCAGGGTAACAATGGTAGTGCCATCTTTGGTATGCACCGTACGTAGCTGTTGGGGCCTGCCTACAAAGTCCAGTTGTGATTCCACGATATCCACTGTACCAAGGTATGAATTTTCACTATAGGTATAGATCGGCCTGGATTTTTTGTCATAGTAGGTAAGGGTGGTGATCCATTGGGCCGGAGAAACATCCAAGACCTTTATTTTGCTCACTGTGGCCAGTCCCTTTACATTGGTGGCATTGTTCTCCTGGGGGCTGCTGCCCCATACGACCACGGAGCCGGGTGCGCCGGTTGGGGCATCCAGATAATCGTCGTAGTAGTTTATGGTGAGCACCTCGGTCAGGGTAGTTGTTGGATAAGCAGTATTGTCATAATAGATGGTCACATCTTCACTATATTCCGTATTCTTATCTGTGGTTTGCTGAACTACCCATAAATCGGTGGTCAATCCGTCCACTTCGGTATTATCAAAAAACTCGTGTAAGGAAATCCCAAAATAGTGGCCCTATCTTTTGTTTTTGTTTACTCTTATCTTAAACCACTAATCTATGACTAGTGGTTTGGAGCAATAATTTTGTCAAAACCTAATATTGAAATACCTAATGATTACACCTATCACCAACATTAAAACAAACCAGAAAATATACGCCCAAGTGCGAACCTCAGCGGCCTCCTTTATTTTCTTTTCAAACCCAAACTTTACAAAACGTTGTTGTTCCAATTCAGTGACGCTATCACTTATTTTCCTTCCGTACGGTGATGAGCTGAAAGGCAGAAAGAAAAAGGTAAGCCATTCTTCCCGTGTTAAAGGTTCATCTTTCCTTTTTTCTTGATAGTCTTTATATTTAAGATATTCAGATTCAAGATTTTGGAGTTGCAGCTCAGTTAAATTTCTTTTTTTTAATTCACTCTCTGCTTTTTTTACCAACAAACTGTCTTTGGCATTTCTTATTACATCCAATAACTCAACATCAGTATAACGGTATATTTTTTTATCTAACATGTATACAGGAGAATTATAGTGACAATTTTCCTCAACCAAAACCTATTCATAAGCTAGATTCTATAGGCATGAACAAGGGCTTACTTTAAAATTGCCTGAAATTTAAACTATGTTCAATTATTAACTTTATCGAAATAATACATTAACCCAAGAGCATTATCTTTTTGTAAGATCATGTGTTCTTCTGAAATTTCTTTAATAACGTAAATTATATATTTTGTAATTATCCTATCCCCTTCCAAACGGTAGTCTATAACCACATTTTCTCCAGGGACCTTAGGATTATAATACACTTCGTTCGGCCCCAAAAACTCTAGTTCCAGTGTTATGGTAAAAGGTTTTCCATTGGAAGTATATTCGCTACCATCTCCTCCATCGGAAGTCGTCATTTTGTAGGCATCCCACTTTCCTAAAAGTAAGTCTTTTTTTGTCTCTGATTGACAAAAAGATAAATTGACAATTATCAAAAAGAAGAAAAATGGTTTGATTGTTCTACTGCACATTTATTCAATATTTAAAGTTCTCATTTATTTTTACTCTGCAATTAATACCTTGGAATCAAGTCCCATTTTTCAGGTGAATCAGGACCACTATGCGTTTTTGGTCCGAAATGGGGCTCTGACTTATTACTATTAAAGTTTTTCTTTATATAGTTATTTAGTTTATAGACATTCTTTTGATTTTTTTCGAGATACTTTTTTGCTTTAAGCACACCTTCTTTAGTTGTTAAATCAAATTTATTAGTCATTATTGATACAGTCAAATACATGCTATTAGCCTTATTTTCCAATCCTCGAATCGTCATTCCTTTTGAATTGGCTATATGAGCGGGGATAAAAAGACTTTGATTTACAGCACTAATTCCAGAGCCCTGAATGTCCGCTTCTAAAAAAGTAAAAGTAAAATCTTCCAATGTCTCCTGAACTGTAGGCTCAGTTTTGTTTACTGCATATAACACCTGTCCAACAGTAATCAATGTGGACATTGCTTTAACTGTAGGTTTTACCCCAGGACCTAGGGCGGGTTGGACTTCAGGTATTTCAAACACGCCTTCAAAATATGATTTGCCAGCCTCGGCCAATCCAATTAGCCTATCTTCAGCTAATTGTTCCCAGTTGGACTCACTGCTTTGCGCAGCGTTCACAAATGATGCTAAACCTATAGCCCAATGCGTTGTGGTTCCCATACCAGCAAACCCTGCAACGGCACCATAGACCTCAAGAGCCTGTCTCTGTTCAGTAGTAATTCTCAAAACCCGCATACTTCCATACCTATCCATTGTTACCATTCCTCTAAACGGTCCCGGAATGGGTTCTTTCCCGTCAGGATCTACAAAAAATAGGGGACTGTTCAAAGCATAAGAAAATGGAGAAAATGCAACAAATTTTTCTGCCAACGGATCAATATTCATCCACCTGCCCAATGCAGGGTCATAGTTACGCGCGCCAAAGTCGTAGGTGTCAATATCAAAACTTTCATCGAGTTCCATCCCATTGTACTTCCACCGCTGTGCCATATCATTGCCCAAGGCTGTGTCACCTCCACCATTATAACCACTATGTTTTAGCCCAAAAGGGTAGTAGTTGCTTTCCTCTATAATGGTAGGGGTACCCGGGTTGCTGGGGTCATCGGCATAGGTGAGCCGTATGTTGCCTAAATGGTCCTTGTATTGGTAGATGTAGTTGTATTGGCCCTCGACTGCGCTCGGGCTGACATACCCTTCCGGATGGCTAAAGAACTGCAAATCTGTACTTATACCAGTGCCCTCATACATATAATTGCCTGCATATTCCGTGGTGGTGCCCGTACTGTTCACTTTCTTGAGTTTTATCCCCGTAGCATCGTAAATATACTTAAACAAAAACCATAACATTGCTGCCATGGTTTTCTTCTTATTTGGTTTTACTTACTCTTATGTAATTTTCACCGCAGCAGTACAACTACTGCGGAGCGGGAATCCGTTGGTTTTTATGGTATGTTTAAGGCCTTGTTCAATGCGTAAATTTTACAAAAAAACAGGTAAGAACCTATTGTTGTTTGACTTGTGCATCGTTTTACTTGATCGGTAAGGCTAAAAGTTGTTTTCATTTCACCACAGCAGAACAACTACTGCGGAGCGGGGGGACTTATAATCACCTCCTTTAATAGAATATATCTGTTTAGTACCCATTAAACTATTCAGCTGGTCACTGGAAACTTGCGGTGATTTACTCTCATAATTTATCTTATATACTGATTTGCCTTCAAAATTATAATCTTGACTGTACAAACTAAAATTTAAACAAAACAGTGCGAATAATATTTTAATTTTTAATGTTTTTTAATTTTTTCAAAAAAAATATTATTTACATCTACCACAGCATATTTATCTTCATTTTCGTGTTCAATTAAAACAGCATTAAATGGTGATTTTATACTATAATCTCTATCCGAGTAAAAAACAAAAGAATTAAAAAAGTATTCTTGTAATTCAATACTTTCTTCTGTAATTCTATCTAAAATTTCTATAGAATATTTAGGTTTAACCTTAATTTTATGCGTAGCCATTTTTTTAGGAAAACAAACTCTACTACTGTTTCTATTACAGTCAGCACCTTCTCCGTATATTTCAAGAAATTCTTTTCCTGGTTTACAAATTACTGACTCAACAAGAATCTCCCAATTAGCTTGTAAATAATCGTTTTGTAGCTCTCTTAAATAATCTGAATTTTCAACTATAGTTCCAAGGTTTTGAAAACTTTCAGATGATGCATTTAAAAAACTTAAATAATTTAAAATTATGTTATTTGTCTTTTCCATTATTGTGTCTTATCAAAATCTTTAGCCTTTTTTAAAGTTTTTAGCTCTTTCTTTGTAGGTGTTCTTTTTTTAGGGTCTGTTTTTAGTACTTTAGATTTTTTCGGAACTTGTTTCGGATTTTTTTTGAAATTTACTTGATTTGGTTTACCTGACGGGTTTTTAGGTGCAGGTTCAAACTGTTTAACTCTCTGTTTTGTAATATCTTTTACCTTACCACTTTTCTTTGTAATTCTTACTCCTTTTTCTCCTGCACGAGTTGTTCTTGTTGCAACTTTGACAACTTTATCTGTTGTTTTAACAACTTTTCCAACTTTGCTTAATAAACCTGCACCTGTTGCGCCTGCTACAGCTGACAATGCAATTGATTTCCCATCAACATCTGTTAAAGCATCACCTAAATCTTTACCTTCTGCAAGATTACCTGCAACTTGCAAACCATAATCAACAGCAGCACCTATAATAGCTCCAATACACCAAGGGCAATCACCATAAGGGTCATTATACTGAATTGGGCTATTGTAAGCATACTGATAAGGTGTCCAACTTTCTTGAGGATTTGCATCAGCTAACGGGTCAATACTCGTAAATCTGCCTAATGCATAATCATACATTCTAAATTTGGTCATATCAACATTAAGACCTAATTCTAGCTGTCGTTCTACCTTAAAAGATTTACCTTCTTTACCTTGAAAATTTGTACCACTCGTTCCTTGATTGTACATATAATTCTGTGCAGGATTCGTAGAAGTTATAACATTATTGTAACCTTTGTGCTGTAAGCCAAAGGGATAGTAGTTGCTTTCCTCTATAATCGTGGGCGTACCCGGGTTGCTGGGGTCATCGGCATAGGTGAGCCGTATGTTGCCCAAATGGTCCTTGTATTGGTAGATGTAGTTGTATTGGCCCTCGACTGCGCTCGGGCTGACATACCCTTCCGGGTGGTTAAAGAACTGCAAATCTGTACTTGTTCCAGTGCCCTCATACATATAATTTCCCGCATATTCCGTGATGGTGCCCGTACTGTTCACTTTCTTGAGTTTTATCCCCGTAGCATCGTAAATATACTGGATATTTCCGGAATTTATGTTTACCTGTGTAGGTAAATTCAGGTAGTTATAGGTAACGCCCGTAATGCCCTTGTTGGCATCGGTAAGCATATTGCCATTGGCATCATAGGTATATTCCGTTGCCAATTCCGCCCCGTCCACAAAACCATAGGTGGCACTTGCAGCAATGGCGTCGTCCACGGCCTGCAATTGGTTGCCCGTATACGTATAGGTCATATCGTCCATTAGGCCCAGTCCGGTAGTATTGGCCAGGGAGGGGTTGGCTACCGTCCAGCCTTGCCGTTGTAGGGTTTGTATATTGCCCATTTTGTCATAGGTTACCCCGGAGAGGTTGTACTTGCCGGTATTGTCCGTAGCGCTTTCTATCCTATTTAGCGCATCATAGGTATAATCGTAGCGTTTTAGTGTATTGTCCGTATGTTCGGTCTGCCACTGGGTCAACGCAATATTGCCATTGTAAAGGGCATTGTTGCCTTCATTATACCCCAATCTAAACCCAAAGAGGTCCGCCGTGGCCTTGGTCAGGCTAAGGTCCGTATCGTCATCATCATTGATCCCGGTAAGCCATCCTCGAACGTTATAGGTATAGTCCACGGTCTGTAACCCTGTCGTACCAGCATAATCAGTTCCCGGGGTTCCGCCCACTTTTTTGGCCTGTAACTGGCCCAGTTCATCATAATCGTTGTAGACAATAAGTTCTTCGGCACCACTACTACCACCTGCAGTTAGCGTAACATCGCCATTTATAGTGGTTACCGGTTTTACGGTTATGCTATTGGTAGCCGTTTGATCTGTGGTTATGGTGGTATTTTCAATCAACAGGTTCATTTCGGCAGTGGTACCAATACAGGTATAAAGCAGGTTTTCATCCCCCAGGCACTGGGTCTGTTTTAACAATCGGCCTGTATGGTCATAGGTAAAATTGTCCAAGGTAACTACGGTTTCGCCGCTTCGGATATGCTCCGTACGCACCTGTATGGGCCTGCCCACAAAGTCGAGTTCAGATTCCGCGATATCCACTGTACTAAGGTATTCATTGTCGCTGTAGGTATAAATGGGCCTGGCCTTTGCATCGTAATAGGTAAGGGTGGTAATCCAATCACTAGTGGTCAATACCTTCACCTTGGAAACCGTGGCCAGTCCCCGTACATTGGTGGCATTGTTTACCTGTGGGCTGCTACCGCGTACCACAACAGCAGCGGGTGCACCCGAGGGTTTGTCCACATAGGTATCGTAGTAATTTACCGTTAGTATCTCTGTAATCGTACTAGTTGGGTAGGCCGTATTTCCGTAGTACACGGTAATGTTATCCATGGCAAAACTACCCGTATCCAAAACCCATGGCACAGCAATAGCGTCTGCATCATTTTGCAGGTCCGGTCTATCTCGGCTGTCGGTTGCCTTTCCGGTATAGGCCACCCTACCAAAGGCATCGTATTTGGTAAAGAGCCATTCATCAATTAAACGCTGGTTGGCGTCCTGGGTCATAATGGGCTGGTCCAAGGTATTGTAGACAATGTATTCCTTTTGTTTGCCCGGCAATTGTTTTTCCACCAAACGGTTTCTATGGTCGTATACATAACGATAGCCCAGGGCATCCATATTGGTGATGATATTGGCCAAGGTCGCCGAGCTTGCATCCATGCCAGGTGGCAACACATAGGTAAGGTTGCCCAGATTGTCGTAGACATAATAGGTGTCATGCGCCTCGACTACGCTCGGCGACCCAGCCCCTGCATAGGTGCGCTTTAAGATCACGCGTCCATATTTATCTGTAAATTCCTCGGTACTGTGCAGTTTGCTGGCGGTACCGTCGTGGTTTTCATCAAAGGTGGTGTTCTTATAGAGTTCGCCCTTGGCATACTCTGTATTGGTGGGATCCTCCACCAGACTTGGGAAATAACTATTGCCATCGGCAGTAAGGCTTACTCGAAACTCACGGACCCCGTCCGTGCTCGTGTTGGTACCATAGGCCATTTCTATCTCATGGCCCTGGCCCATGGCCCAGTCGTTCCCCGGGGCTGCTTGTTTGGTAACCCTATTCAGGGGGGAGGGTTCAAAATCTTTTTCGGAAAAGGGGTTTTGGGTATTCTCGTATTTTGGGATGTTGTAATAGCTCAGCGTCTGCGTAACGGCATCGGTCCTATAGGTACCTAAATCGGTTCCTGTTGTTGCATAGGGGAGGTGTTCGCTTGACATCCGTCCAAAACTATCGTATTCCATTTGGAAAACAATATCCTTTTTGTTGGGGGACTGGTCAATAGCCGTCTGTTGTAAAGCTCTTCCCAAACCGTCAAAAAAGGTGATGGACTGGATCAGGTCGTCGTCTTCGGTAAAGAAAGCAGGGGCCGCCTGTTCGGTTTGATAGGTACGGGTGTACACATAGTTATGATCCTGCGGGTCCGTGCTGATATTCCCATAACAGTTGTTGGTAGCCGAATTTATGGAAGGGCACAGATCGGTACTGTTGCCCACATAGCCCGTTGGCGGGTTACAACTTGTTGAAGCTGAAGGACTGGCCGGGTCTCCCAATCCATCCCCATCAGTATCCAGATACCATACCACTGGTCCAATCGTTGTGCTATCGCTATCATCGCAGTCGGTCACTGGAAGTACATTTTGGGTATATCCCGTTCCCGGATAACTACAAGATGTTGTAGTTGAAGTGGCGTAGCCATCCCCATCGGCATCCAAATACCAAACAATTTCCCCAATGTTACCGTCGGAATCGTCACAGTCGGTCAAGGGAAGTACCGTTTGGGTATATCCGGTTCCAGGGCTGTCACAGGAATCCGTAGTGCTTATGGCCAGGCCATCGTTGTCCCCATCCAAATACCAGGTCACGGAGCTTTGTATAACGGCTTCCACAGCTTTTCGGGATGTAGCGATACATCCTGTTCCAGAATTATAACTTTCGGCATAATAGGTGGTGTTGGCACTTATACTTGGGGTAGTAAAACTAGTACCAATGCTCAAGGCCGTATCTCCGCTGGCACTGCTGTACCAATGTACCTGATCGGCGTTGGTTCCCGGAACGGCCGTTAAGGTAAGCGTGCCGGTACTGCAGCGTGCAAAAGAATTGTTGCCCGTTGCCTCCGAGGGAATGGGATTTGTGATCGCGTCCACACTGGCCGTTGGTCCTTCACAACCATTTACGGTGGCAGATACCTTGTAGGTTCCGGCCACGGTGGTGGCATAGGTACTTCCACTGGTGATATATACATCGGCATTGGTATACCATTTGTAGGTGGCATTGGCTATACCCGATGCGGTCATGCTCATACTGCCGCTACCACAAACTGCAGTGCTCAGCACCGTAGGCGCATTGGTGACCGGGGGCAATACCGTTATGGTTATGGGTACTCTTGAAGTAACGGGAAGATCGCAGCCCATTGCGCTGGTAACGGTTCCTCCAACATAATATGTTTTTTGCCCGTTGATGGTGTCACCATAGTTCAATGTTGGGCTATAGGTAGCACCGGTATGAATAGACGAACCGCCAGTAGATGATGCATACCATTGATATACGGCACCACTTCCTCCGCCATTGGCGATAAGGGTGAAACTGGCTGGTTGACACAGGTCATCGTCCGATGCCAAGACTTGGATAACGGGTTCTGTATTATTGTTAAAGGTAGCGGTTACCTGCTGTCTATTACTTTCGCAACCATTTTGTACTACACTGACCCAATACGTGGTGTTTTGTGTTACGGTGACCGTGGTTTTGTACACGGGGTGGTTGGAGTCGTGTGTACTACTCACCGTGGAGTTTCCCGTAGAGCTCGTATACCATTTGTGCTGCACCCCAGAAGCATTGGAAGGAATAGAGGTGCTCTGAGCAACTAGCGTTACACTTGAAGGGTTTGAGCAAGTATTCTGTCCGTTCGTTACCGAAACTGTAGGGTTGTTGGCAATGGCCTGTACGTTGACGGCATTACTTAAGCAACTGCCAATTTTTGCCCTAACTTGATACGTAGTATTGGAACTGATTGCAGGGGAATAGGTGTTTCCTGTGGTTATATAGGTGCCCGCAGCGGTATACCATTGATAGGTGGCCCCGCTCCCCCCTCCGCTGGCGGTCAAAGTGGCACTACCTCCGTTACAGGAAGCGCTGGTCATGGTTGCAGTGGGATTGTTGGGTGCTTCGGGAACAGTTACCGGCACCGAACCCAATTCGTAACTCCAATTGTGAGTAGCATCGTCTCTGGCCCGGATATAGTAGGTTCCACTTGTGGTAGCGGTGAAGGTACTACCGCTGCCCAAATTGGTATGCGTTCCATCATCATCCGTTCCCTGCCAAAACCAGGTTACCCCAAGTGGTGGACTACCGGTTCTGGACAGTGTGGATTCCCCGCATCCGTTGGATGAGACCGTTGGATTGGCCGGGTTATCTGGTACTGTTTGGGTCACCGTTACTGGTTTATTAAGAAAATAATTGTTTGCAAAAACATCGTCCATTTCCACATATAGGGTGACGTTCCCGCCGGAAAGAAACGTCACACCGGTTTCTGAGAGTGTCGGGGTATTGATGTTCACCGCACTTGCGGGCAGTGCACTCCATTCGACATCGTCAATATTAGTTGAAGGACTGATGATGTAAGTGATGACATCCAATTGGTTCACGGACGCATTCCCCACAATTGAATAGGTGGAACCGCCACCGCCACCAGGGCCACCCTGTGCGATTGTAAACAAAGGCATTATGGTACACACTAAAAGTGTTATCTTAAGGCTTATTTTTTGGAACATAACGGGTATGGATTGTTAGGTTGGATTTTCTATTTTGTTAAATGGAGTTCTGGGTACAACAGGGTTCCAGTGTTTGTGATATCGACGTTCAATCCCAAGCTATTCCCATTAAGGTAGAGGATGTCATACTGCTTTACCGCGGGGCCAACAGTCAGTAGAATTGAGGCATCGTTATTGGTCAAGGTCCAAGTACCGGCAACATTGTTGCCAGTAGGCAATACAATGGTGAAAGTGCCATCGGCATTGAATACATATTGTCTGTTCGCATATGAAGTTTCCATATTTGTTTTCTTGTTGGCCGGCATGCCGTTCAGATGGGCAAGACCATTGGATGACATTTGCCCCTTGGTCTGTCCATAGTTTATGTTCCAAGTGCCCCGGAGCAGCACCGAGGTCGAATTTCCCTGCGCACTAAGGTCATTGCTGAAGGCTCCCAAGAAAAGAACCATCATAAACTTGAGTAAATAAGCTGCGATTTTTTTACTATAACTGTTTTTCATCGTTGTATCTTTTTGTTTTGTCAACCTATTGCTGTCCTTGGTAATGGTACTTTATGTCTTCCACTTTGTTCCCTTCATCATCCTTGACCTCCTTTAAGCGGTTAAACTCATCATACCCGTAATAGTTGGTGTAGCCCCTAGGGTCAGTAACGCTGGTAACGCCCACCATAAGATCGTAGGTAAAGGTGGTGACCATGGCCGTGGGAAAAGCGGCCCTTAAATCCTCAAGTTCCTGTCTAAGGGTATCTTCGGTTGTCGCATTAACATCCTCATCGGAAGCTGTAACCGCAGCGCTGATAGCATTGGACTGGGCTGTGGTCAAGGTGGTGCTCTCCATCTCCACATTGTCCAGTTTGGCGATTACCTTGGTCCCGTTGTACCCCCAAACAAAGCTGGTACTGGGGCCATCTGTTCTGTGAATCTCAAGTGGGTTTTTTCGATCGTCGTAGGCCACAAACTCCAACCTATCCTCTAGGGAATTTGCCAATTTTGCGGTTTTGATCTTCTGTGGTAGGATAATTCCATTGCCATCTTGTGCATACAAGGTCTGTTGTTGGGAAATCTTTTCTTCTGGAGAGGTGCCCTCTTGTCGGTACGAAAAGCTGTGGGTGGGTGCATACACCATATTGCGGGAAGCCATGGTTCCGGTTATTAGATCTTGACCCGTATCCCGTTCTGTATTGTCCTGTGCGTTGAATACATAATAGGATTTTGTAATGCTTTTTTCGCCCCAGCTATCTACAACTTCATTTTCTATGGGCATCTTATAGGTTATAGCACCATCTATATCCTCTGGGTATTTATTTAGCGTGGTAGTTTCCACAGTTCCCGAATCAAAATAACTTTTGCTGACCGTTTTTTCCAGTTGTATATAACCCGAATGGATCTCATATTCTTTAATAAGTTCTGTTGGAACCATTTTAACCCCTTTGACAACAAATGATTTACTCCCTGAAAATTGTTGTCCACCAAGAGGTGAATCGGGATCATAGGCCATGGTAGTATAGGTGTTTTCCGTGAAGGCAATGGTATCGTAGGTGGATCCGTTATATTTATAATCGATCTGCTTGAGCAGTTTGCCACGCAGATATTCCCTGGAATTTTCCGTAACAACAGGGTAGCTCTCTATAAATGTTCCATTGTAGAAGAAGTCATCACGTTGACCATTGTATTGTGCATAACCCATTTTTTTGTCCGGAAAATCTTCTGGGGAGGTAAAATAGAATTCTGATTTTCCATTGCTTCCATCGTGTTGGGTGACCGTGACCTTGGAATAACCCACCACATTGCTCCCTGTATTGATCAAGGGATATTGCGATGTCACACTTCTTTGACCTAAAGAAAATGGGACGAAGGTCTGTGTTCCCTCATCGAACAAAATGTTTTGAAACCAATATCTAGGCGTACTTACAACCCCGCCTGAACTTTCTCCATCATCCGCGAGATATTCAAAAGTGCGGGACAACGAAGGCCCATGCTGTGGGTAATCGGCAATTTTTTTGATTCGCACTCCACCCACGGTTTTGGTAGGCGTGCTGGACTCGTTTTCCCAATTGAGTAGTATCAAATAGTCAAAATTAGGGTCGCACGTGACGGTGGAACTTTGCATCCAAAAAGACACATCATAGTTGCCCGCTTCAATAATCACTTCCCTTTCAAGAACTTCGGCACCGCCGGATACCGGAGTTTCATCTTCAAACGAAAAATCTTCAAAGGTATTGGTACTGGTATTCTCAAAACGCACAATGGGATAGCAATCATCGGGATACTGTATTGCCCTAATTTCCATTACGGTATGTGTAGCTCCGGCTGTATGTAGCTCCACATCGATATTTATGGCAATATTGGGCTGTATCAAGTTTGTATCCCTTGCAATCAAAGGAGCTTGAAGTTTTTCGTCCACCGCTTCGTTCCCTTCGTATTCATAATCCGTATACCCTCCAGTAGGGTACTGCACGCGTTCCAGAATGCCCGCTTGCGCATAGGTTGGGTCGGGTTCCCGATTGGCGCTCCCAATCAACGTAGTAACCCATTCGGTATTCAAAAAGCTATACCATCTTGCCAATTGTTTCGCCTGGTATTTGGTGTTGCTCGTTTTCCCGTTGTAGTAGCCCCAATGGTCCTTGGCCGTGCTAAAGGTGTCGGGCAAATATACCGAAGTGTTGTAGGTGAAATTGTAGGGGGGCAGAGTTTCCCCGTTCGTCCCTACCTCCTGTAAGGAGGACAATACCATCCGGTTGTCCGCAGAAAAGCTGAGTGACCCACTGTCATCCACTAGGGCATTCGCGGTCAGGTATTTATAATTGAAATGAAACTCCTTGATCGTATCATTGTTTTCGTCCTTTATGATAATCTTATCAAGGGCATAGGAACCATCTATATCCTTTCTTGAGGTACTGGCCAAAACAAACTCCACGGAACCGTTAGAAAAAATGATTTTCTTTAAGGGCTTTGCCAAAAAACTGTCTTCCACATAGCTTTCAGTTTCATTCAAACCCGTAACCAATGGATTCAATCGAATGTTGGAATAGTAGTACGCATCATATTCGAAATCCACGAAAAGGTCACTATTGGTATCCGTTATTTTGGTGAGTTGCCAAGAGGTGGGAAAGCAATTGTAATCAAAGACATTCCCTAAAACATTTTTTGAATTGCTTCGCTCCTTTTCCTCAAAGGTGTAATAAATGCCACGCTCGTCCGTAATATGAAAGGCCTCAAGACCTGAGGTATTATCGCAGTTGTTGGTGTTTATGGGATCATTGTAGTTTCCGCTGCCACTGCTATATGCAATCCGCTTGTCCGTATATGGTTTTTGAATAATGGAGTCAAAATCGATATAAAAAGAACCCGACCCTGAGGGAATGTTGTACATAAACCGATCAGGTTCGCTATCCTTTCTTCCCTGAGCAATGTCCGCTATAAAGTCTGCATTGAGCAAATTGCCGTTGCCATCGGTTTCCTCTGCCGGCACACTGGAATAACTCATAAAGCCGCGACCGTTATCGGCTTCATCGGCCACCCCACGTTTGGTCCGGGAAACGGCGCCTCCAGCGTTCAAGCTCCAGCCCAGTCCTACCCAGCTACCCTGCTCTTCTACTTTAATGCCACTGCCCCCTGTGTAGTTAAGCACAATGGGAACTTCAATGTCCCCTTCCTGTATGGTGAAGATGGGGATGGAGACGTCCACCGTTCCGGAATAATAACTCACAGAGTTATTACCAAAAGAGTGTAGTGCTGCCGCTGTTGGTGTTGGTGGGGCAACTGTCGGAAATTCAGGCGTATCCTGGGAAAATCCCATAAAGCATACTAGCCCTGTGCAGCATAGTGCTAAAATAGTTTTTGAAATGTTGTTATGCATTGTACAATGTATTTTAAAATTCAGTTTTTATATGTTTTTTTATTTTCCAGCTTTTTTATTCTTTCCTCCTGTTGCAAGAGGTACAACGTTAACTCCTCTATCTTCTCCAGCAACAATTTGTTCATCTCCCCGAGTTCCACACCATTCACCTCCACTTCAGTAGCAGAAGGGATATTGGGCAAGTGTCCTTTTTCTTCTATATGCTTTTGGATTTCTTCCAAGCTTGGGAGTTCATATTCTTTGCTGAAAACATAATCCGGCCATGCCGATTGTAACTGTACCTTGAGCTCTTCAGTAATAATCTTTCCGTTCACCGCAAGTTTGTATCCAGAAGGGATGGTACTGGTACCAACCCCAACACTACCTGTATAGCTGGCTACTGAATTGGACTCGCTCCACACAGAGCTTCCCCCGCCACTGCCGGAACTGACATCCGTGGTCACCGAAACCGCATTGCTCGCCGTGCTCTCGTTTCCAGCAGCATTCAAAACACCATCCTTGTAAATTGTATAATCTGTAATCCCAGTATTATCCATGGCACCATTCCAGGAAAAATCTACCGTAGACCGCGACTGGCTATTCCTAACCCATGATGGTGCAGTTGGCGCTTGGGTATCTATACCACCAAAAGGAACAATGGATATCTTGTCTATAGATACTGAATTTCCTCCTACAGCTGGGGTACCTGGGTAAGCGCTTATGTTTATCGCACTTCCCTTTGCAGCGACCATTTTGCTATATAGCGTCCAATTGGTGCTTGCTATGGTTATGGGTGTGGATTGGCTTTCAATAACCCCACTCCAATAAATTCCCGGACTTTCCGTGCTTTGACTCTTCCCAAAAATTTGTACGGTATATTGCTCATTTTGGGTAGAATTGAATGAATATCCACTATAAAACCATCCATTGGATGGAACTTCAAACTTAATACTGTAGCTTCCGGAAAAGGTTTTGGTGGATATCGAGCTTTCGGTTGCGCTTCTCCTCCACCCTGAGAATGAATGGGTTTCTGATGTTATACTAGCTGCATTGCTATAACTGTGCAGCTCCTGCGAGTTAATGTTAGCTAATCCAAATTGTACATACAGCAAAGGTAAAATAGGCATACGGACGTCTCATACAAAAGGTGATTGAGGTTAACAATACTTTTCAGGTAGAAAAGTATGAAATAAATGATAAGATTTTTAATGTATATAGCATATATTTTTTCCTTAAATACTTGAATTATATTCCTGAATTTAATAACCATCTGTGATCCAAAAATTTATGGCTCTTTCATTAAGTGAGGACTTTTATTATTTTAATTTAAAGAATTAACAATATCTTAATCTTATATTTAGAATAGTAATTTCTTACATTGTTTATCTGAAAAAAATAGCAACATATATAGGATAACATGTTGTGTTTTTTACAAAAAAGTATACCTTGTACCTTCTTCTGAATAAATTGCCCAAATGAAAAGCGTACTGATTAAATCTTCCCTAAAGCCCATTTTATTTAAAAAAATAGAGGCTATCAACCTACAAGAAACCTTAATTGTATTGGCCATTATTGGTATTCTCCTATTGCTGGCCCTGCCCAATCTAATGCCTTTGATATCAAAGGCAAAAAGCGTAGAGGCACAGGTACAATTAAAAGCCATTTACAATGCACAGACCACCTATAGGTACATGCACAGCAAATATTCGAACTTATTGGAGGAACTGGACTTTGAGGCACCCAGAACGGTGAAGGAAAATGGGACAGCCAATTACATCTATGAAGTACTTAGTGCGGACAATGCCGCTTTTAAGGCAAGGGCATCAGCTATTACTGATTTTGATGGCGACGGGGTGCTCAACATATGGGAAGTGGATGAAAATGGAAATCCCAAACAGCTTGTAAAGGATTGATAGTGGCTTTAAAAGTGGTGCTAATGGTTTGTCTTGGAGGTATATCGTATCAGGATTTTAAGGAACGAAAAGTATTTTGGTTCTTATTTCCGCTTGCTATGCTATTGTTTGGTCTTCTTCTCTTCCTACACACAAATGGCTCAAAAACTTTTATATACTATTCCGTAACCAATACATTGCTGGTAACTGCAATGGTTGCCATACTTTTTGTTTATACTCGTTTCGTTTTAAAAAAGGCCTTCCTTAACCATAGTTTAGGCTTAGGCGACATTCTTTTTTTCTATGCTCTTGGGGTGGGGTTTCCCACTATTACCTTTGTTGTTCTTTTTGTGGGCTCCATTGTATTTTCCCTGCTCGTGTTCCTAATGTCCAAAAAGAAACTTGCGTTGTCAACTGTGCCGCTAGCAGGTTTAATGGCATTTTTTCTTGCTTTTGTAATCTTATCAAGTATGGTTTCCAAATCCCCCTCGCTATATGCCTATTGAAACAAGGAAAGATTTGCATATTGCCCCAACGCTAGCTCAACGTATTAACGCTGATCAAGCTTTTTTTTATCGGATTGTCCCGAAGGGATTCATCGATGGTTTTTTGGTATTTTGGACCGATTCCAAAGCTCTTGAAAGTCTGGCTTCGGAGTTGCAAATAGTACTTGATTTTCCTGTGAAGCTTGAACCGCTCCCTACTGCCGAACTGCAAGATTTTTTAACGGCCAATTACAGAAAAGCCAAAGCTTCCCAAAACGGCGAGCTACATTATACCCCCGATTTTCTTGAAAAAATTTTGATGAACGCCAAAACCATTGGCAGTAGTGACATACACTTTGAACCTTATGAAACCATATGCAGGGTACGTTTTAGATTGGATGGCAAACTGGTGGAACAGTTCAACATCCCTATTCAGGAGTACCCTACCATTATAAATAAAATTAAGATAAAGGCGGATTTGGATATTGCTGAAAAACGCCTGCCCCAGGATGGGCGAATTACCATGAAATCCAACGGAAGTGAATTTGATATTCGCGTCTCCTCCCTTCCCACACTATTTGGGGAAAAAATTGTACTCAGGATATTGAACAAGGATACAAAATCAGTTAGCTTAACAGATTTGGGGTTCAATACTATTGAACTTCGCAGATATAAAGAAGGAATCAAAATTCCCAATGGCATTGTATTGATCTCCGGGCCAACCGGTTCCGGAAAGACCACTACCTTATATGCTACCTTAAAATTGCTCAACGACTCCAAAACCAATATCCTGACCATAGAAGACCCTATTGAATACACTTTGGAAGGGGTGAATCAAGTACAACTGAAGGAAAACATTGGATTGGATTTCGCCAGTACACTGCGAACGTTTTTACGACAAGACCCAGACATTATCATGGTTGGGGAAATTCGGGATGTTAAAACGGCTAACATGGCCATTCGCGCAGCTTTAACAGGGCATTTGGTACTATCCACCATTCACACTAACTCGGCTTGGGCCACAGTATCCAGGCTTATTGATATGGGCATTCCGCCATTTCTAATTGCAAGTACCCTAAACTTAAGCGTTGCCCAACGTTTAGTGCGAAAACTATGTGAAAAATGTAAACAAAAGACAGCGGTTACTGCAGATGTATTCCCAGAAGGTTTTATACCTCCTAAAGATTTTAACCAACATTACGTATCGGTAGGGTGTCAAGCTTGCCACCATACGGGTTATAATGGAAGGAAGGCCATTTATGAAATCATACCCATTACGGGCTCATTAACTCCTCATATAAAAAATAATGTATTGGAAATAAACAACTATTTGAAGGAACATAACATCAGTAGTCTTAAAGACAATGCACTGTTGTTGATAAAGGAAGGAACTACCTCTATCGCCGAAGTATACCCGTTGTTAACCACTTGATCTCATGAAAAAGAACCTATTCCTGATTTTTTTACTGCTCAGTCTTTTCTCTCAAGCACAGGAAGAGAGCAGGATACAAAACATAAAAAACAATCTTGAAGCATTATCGGTAGATAATCCCGGGCTTTCGGAAAACTTGAAACTTGACATTAACGTAAACAGTGTATCAATTTCCAATTTTTTACTTGCCGTATCCCAGGTACACAAAATAAATATCAATATTGATCCCGGATTGCAAGGAATCAACATCGTAAATAATTTCTCAAACGTAACGGTGGCAGATTTACTTGTATTCCTTTGCAAACAATATAATTTGGATATCAATTTTACGGGTAATATCCTTTCTATCAAAAAATTTCAGCCTCCCCCTGTGATTGTTCCAGAAAAAGAAGTAGTAGTAGCTTTCGATGCCTTGAACAATCTTATTTCCATGGATTTAAATGGGGATGTTCTAGAAAAAACCTTCCGTAAAATCATTGACGTTTCTGGGCAAAATCTGTTGTACAATAATGGAATGGAAAATATTCCTTTAACCCTATACCTCAAGAATGTACCTATTGATCTGGCAATGGAAAAACTTGCGGAGACCAACAATTTAAAATACTCAAAATCCAGGGATGGTTTTTACCTTTTTGATAGGATCATTCAAAACGACGGAAGTTCAGGAGCTGCAAATCGTGGAAATAGAGCCTTGGGCAATAACAATTTCTACTATCAGGTATTGGATACCGTAAATAGAATCTTAAATGTAGATTTCAACAACGTAGCTGTTGCGGACATTGTTAGGGAACTAAGTTTGGACCTGAACTTGGATATCTATGTGGCCACTCCCCTAACCGATGCTGGGAATATCAATTTTAAGGCAAAACAGATTTATTACGATGAGTTGCTGACGAAAATATTTGAAAGTAAGGCTACTTTTTCCGGCAATGTGGGCAATACTGGTTCGGGCTCCAACCAATATTCCAATCCATCACAAAATAGAAATCAGAATGGAAATCAAACTAGGGTATCCCCTGGTCCTAAACCAAGTTCAAATATTAGTTTTACATTCAAAAAAGAAAATGACCGCTATTTTTTTGGCACAGCGGACCAACTAAGTGTTCGAAAGTTGGAAGTTGTACAAATGATGCATCGATCGGTGGAACTACTAGGAGATCCCATACAATCCGGTGCAGGAAGAACCGCAGGAAGAACGGTCTCCAGTGGGGTGAACTATTTGGGAAATGGATTTCAAAATGGCAGTACTGGGTTTAACAATACACAAGGTAATTTTAGCCAAAATTCCAATACCTTAAGAAGTGTCGGTACCCAGACAAGCCAATTCAATGACTATTCTTCTCCCGCCGAGGCCATTGTAAATATTTTACCGGATGATGTGGTCACCGACTTGGACATTAAAATAGATTTTGAACTGAACAGTTTTTTGGTCAGTGGTCCTGCTGCCAACATCAATCGTTTTAAAAAATTTATTAAAGAGATTGATAAACCTGTTCCCGTGATCCTTATTGAAGTGATGCTCATCGAAGTTAGAAAATCGGCAACGGTGGAAACAGGTATCAGCTGGGGAATTGGGGAAGAAGCTATAACGACCACAGGTAGCGTATTCCCAGAAACCGACTTGACTCTAGGTGCCAGTACGGTCAACAAAATTATTGGTGGTTTTGATGGGTTTGGATCCTTTAACATTGGCAAGGTAGTTCCCGAATTTTTTGCTACCATTAAGGCCATGGAGTCCAATGGAAATATAAAGATCAGATCAACACCAAAGCTTTCCACCTTAAATGGCCATAGAGCCAACCTTTCAATCGGCGAGACTACTTATTATGTGGTGACCAGCCAGAATTTTTTCGGATCTCAGATACCCACGGCTTCAGAGATTCGAAACTTTCAACCTATTGATGCACAACTAGCGGTAAGCATAAAACCATTGGTTTCTGGCAATGGACAGGTTACCTTGGATATCAATGTAATCCAATCTGATTTTAGTTCGGAACGCATAGATGACGATGCACCACCTGGGCTAACATCCCGAGAGTTTAGCTCTATTATTAGAATGCAGAATCAAGATTTGGCCATACTGGGCGGACTGGAGGAGAAAGTTAAAAATGATTCAGGCAGTGGCGTGCCCTTTTTGGCAAGAATCCCCATAATCAAATGGTTTTTTAGTCAAAGACAGCGGGAGGATAGCAAACAAAAACTCACCATATTAATCAAACCAACAGTGATTTACTGATGTTGGATATTTTAAAAACATATCTCACCAAAGGAAATAACTTTTATGGCTTGGAAGTCTATCAAATGGCCGGCAAGATGAAATTTCATCTTTTGGAGGTCGTTAAAAGGAAAGGAGAATTGGTTATTGTGGACAGCAAAGATTTTGACAATTTACAAACACTTCAAGGTCATGCTAAGATCCCAATGTATCTTATCTACAATAAGGATGATGTAATAACAAAAACCGTAGGATCTCAGAACAATGTTGAGGGTAAGGCTTTGGTAGAGCAAATTTTCCCTGGCCTAAATTTTGAAAATTTTTATTTCCAAATATCAAAACTTAAGGGCAACAGTTACATCAGTATTGCAAAAAAAGAGAATGTACAGATGTTCCTCGAACGTCTTAAGGAAGTGGAATTAAAAATAATAGGATTTTCCATGGGAATTTGTTCCCTAAGCAATCTGGCTGATTATGTGGATGGTGAACTTCTTTATACCAATACGGATGCATTGAGTTGGAAAAAAGTTTCAGACCCCAGTCAGTCCATTTCAAAAAAAACGAATGATTCCCTTTTCACCTATACCATTAATGGACTGCATGTAAGGAATACGGAACTATTAGCCTTTTCCGGGATACTGAACTTCTTAACCGGAGCCCCTGCCATCGCTTCCAATTTTGCTGAAATTATAACACAGCTACAAAACCAGTACAGCAATACCCGGATTTTTAGAATATTGGCTCGGTCTTCCCTAACGTTTATTTTGATTGTTTTACTGTCCAATTTTATTTTTTTCAACTTTTACTTTGAGCAGGTGCAACTGTCAAAAGAAAACTTGGCCTTTGAAAATGAAAGCAAAAAGAACCTAACCACTGTTAGGGATCGAGTAAGCGAAAAAGAAAAAAAAGTGGATGCTGTTTTGTCTTTTTCAAACTCTAGGGCCTCATTTTATCTGGACAAGCTTGGTGTTTCAGTCCCAAAAAGCATCCTCTTGACCGAATTACTTTATCAGCCGCTCACGAAACCTATGCGGGAATCGAAACCTATCCAACTTGATGAGAATACAATATTGGTTATGGGAACATGTATAAGTAGTGAAGATTTTTCTTCTTGGATTACTCATTTGGAAACAATGGAATGGATTACATCTGTGGAGACAATGGACTACGATTATAAAAATAAGAACATTTCAAATTTTAAGATAAAAATCAGTGTGTCAGAATTTTAAAAATAAGAATCTAATACTATTATTCGGGTTGTTTTTGGCTTTTTTGCTGTGTTATAAATTAGCAATCTCCAATACACTTGCCCTACGAAAAGAATACCTGTCTTTAAAAAAGGAAGAACGTTCGTTGGAAGATATTCCTCAACAATTTGCACTGTTATCTAAAAAGGAAGTTTATTTGGATTCTGTGCTCCAAAAGTTGAATCTGAACAATACTGCAATGGAAAACAATGTATTACGGGTTATAAATAATGAAGCCACTAAAAACAACATAAAAGTTATTGACTTTAATGCTCCACATATCAGTGATAAAGATAATAGTCATGTTATGACCTACATTTTTACGCTGGAAGGCAGTTATGCTTCAATTCTAAAAGTCGTCTACAATTTGGAAACCAAAAGAAACTTGGGTAGCATAGCCCACTTGGGTTTAGAAAAGAAAAAAGAGTACAGAACCAAAAGAACATATTTGAGGGCAATGGTTTTTCTGAAACAAATCAATTAGTTTTTCAAATCCTTTGTTCGATTATACTTCCGAAAGTTCTCAAAACTAATACCAAGTTTGCCTTTAAGTTCAAATCTTTAAACTGTTTAATGTGGCGGGATTTACGTGATATGTTCTTGCGACGTTCCCATTAAAAATTGAAAAAGGTTGGAGTGTTTTATAAAACAAAAAAGCAAGCGATTTGTTTGCTTGCTTTTGTTTTCAACATTCTGCTGATTCGTCTGTGATCGCGATAGGATTCGAACCTATGACCGTCTGCTTAGAAGGCAGATGCTCTATCCAGCTGAGCTACGCGACCTTATTTTTAATACCAGTGACCAAATCTTATAGAACAACTTTTTTTGGACACCAGCATTTTTGCGAGGGCAAATATACGATAAAGATGAAATAACCATAAAAAAAACCACGATAAGTTTATACGCAATACTAAATCTTTATTGTGCCATTTAAATTGTGTTGTTACCCTAAATTCAGTATTGATTTTTTTGGAAAAGCATGCAGTGCTAAAAATTGTTTAGAATATCATATGGTCTCCAAAAACATTATCTGCGTCCAAAAGCTTTTCCTTAAATTGGAAGGTGTCTGACCATAGTACTATCAATCAGCCTTCCACGTCCCGCCTAAGCCTTAGGCCTTGTAGTTTGTACAAAAAAACCGGACCAATGCTGATGCACGGTCTTGGTTAAACTAACAGCATTCCAATTTCTAGACATTTCTGCATATTGGATTATTCCACTAAAAAAACAATGAGTTATCACACAGACATAAGCCTAACAATGGTCACCTTATTCCCATTAATTATGGGGTCTGTGCAACAGCTACCATTGTTATGCTCATTTTTATTTATTAAATAGCTCTAGTACTTCACTAGCGCTTATAGCTCTATCATAAATATAAACATCATCTATTTCTCCATCGAATTGACCACCGCCTTCACCATAAACAGCACCGCCTATACTAAACCTAGCATTATAATCCGCGTCAAGCCCCTTATCTATATCAGTAGCACCAGTAGTTATTTCTTCTTGAAGTACACCGTTAATATAGATTCTTGAAAACTTTTGATTATAATCATAAGTAGCAACAATGTGAACCCATTCTCCTGTAGGTAACGGAGTTTCAGTTTCAACCGCAGCATTTGAAACAAACCACTGCAAAATTCCTGTAGGGCTTAATCCTAAGTAATATCCATAATAATCACTTTCAGCTCCATCCCATTTACTTATGATATCATCCCATGCAACTTGTTCTCCACTAGCTTTGATCCAAACCGATATGGAAATTTTGATATTGGAATACCGTCTACAAGTCTTAATGCGTCGTAGTCTTCAACATGAATATAACCTTGCTCCTCTTCTGCAAACAACATTGCCGAGTTAGCCGTACCATATCTATTTGTAGCCGCTTCGACTGTTCCATTTCCTTCTGGACGGTTCGTAATTGTTCCATGATTGTTATACCCACTTGTGTCATTTCCATTTCCATCTAAATCAAATTTACCAATAAGACCATTTGCCAACGTATTTTCTACTACAGTTACTTCTCTTATACTACTTGCGGAGTTTCCAGATGCATCTGAAACGCTATACGTTACTTCGTAATCTCCAGGGGTATTTACACCCACCCCGCCCGTAATTTCAATCTTGTTCGAAATGTCTCCATCGATATCATCTAATGCGGTTGCGCCTTCATCCTCATATATGGAAGATTGAGCAATTGTTAGGGGGTTGTTTCCTAAAATTGTGATTACTGGTGGTGTCGTATCTGGATTATCCGGTGTTGCCACCTCTACTATTGTTACTTCTCTACTTACACTTGCAGCATTTCCAGCTGCATCAGAAACGCTATACGTTACCTCGTAAGTTCCAGGGACAAGAAAATTTACTCCGGTAGATGTAATTACTATGCGATCACTAATGTCTCCATCGGTATCATCCAACGCGCTTGCACCTAACTCCGTATATTCGGTATTTTGGGCAATTCTTAGCGGATTGTCCCCTACAATTGTGATTTCTGGGGCGGTCGTATCTAGTTCTTTCGGATTATAATCATCTACACAGGCAAAAACAATTAGTACTACTAATAGGGCAGCTATCTTTTTTAGGATTGAAAAATGTTTATCTACTGTCATTGTGATTTATATTTAGAGCTTGTTGAATAGTTAATATTTAGTCTTTTTTTAAAAAACTATAATAAGAGCTAAAGCCTTTTAAAAACGGGATGTAAGATGCTGTTATAGGGATATTTCAAATATTTGTATACCAATCTGATGTTGTTGTTGCTTTTCTTTAGCGTTTGGTTTAAAAATGTAGTTTTTTTTATTATGATACATACATATCGTTTGGGCAGTAGTCTTTCCATCATTTTTGTTTTTTAATGTTTGAATTTCAATATTAGATCTAATAAAATGATCGTGAATAAAAAAGTGACCAAGCTGGACTCTTTAGAGACGAACAAGGGGGGGGGTTGGGATAATTGAAAAAAAAAAGCATTGCATACGGTTGTTTTCGTACTTTTTGCTTTCCTTTTAAATGACCTTGGTTAAACAATGATTTGTAAGGACGAAAGTTAAATCACGCTTCAAAGTCTCATGAAATTAGTACAATTTCAGTGAAATATTGTACACCTTACTGCATACCTTTTTATTGGGTTTAAATGGTTTTATTGGGCATCAAAAAAATGTGTAAAAACAAAAAACACTGATAATCATATGATTATCAGTGTTTTGTTGTGACCTATTACTAGGTTCGTGTGGGTGGTAGAGTTAAAACCCTATCCATATTCCTCTCTATTTCAGTATTTTATATTTCCCAAATAGGGCATCAATTAAGACACTAACGAGAGCTTTTACGCTTTCTCAATAGCAAAATACAATCTATTAATCCAGACAGGCAACCATTTAAACCAAATTGTTGCACGATGACGACCTTAAATCCGATGCTGGGTTATCCATCTTTCAAGAGATAGAAACTTGGTAAAACAGAAAAGGGATACACCCACTCTTAAGGACGGAGCAATAGAAGAATTTGAAATAGAAATGTTTAATCCAAATGTAGCTGCATGACCCTTATCTAATTGTCTACTTTTTTGTTGCAAACGTAACCCAAATAACCACCATCGCATGCGCAAGAGTTTTCACTGTAATCACCAGAACTGGTTTAACAAAATCCCCTGAACTACCTAATTCATCCCTCTTTCCATAGGCTTCGGCACATTTATTAGGAAAATTCATGTTAAAAAAATAAAATTTAAAGAACATATGTTTTAAAAATGAAAAAAAACTACTCCGCTGAAAAGCGTACTACCCAAACAGTAAAAAAAAGCAGTAAAAGCAACTTTTTGTTCTTTTTGCTATTTATAATAAGTGTTGCACACGCTAATGCACAACTTCCTTCAGTGTACATTCCCGATGTCAATTTTAGAAACGCTTTGCTGAACGATCACAATATAGATACCGATAACAATGATATAATAACTCCTGCCGAAGCCGCAGCTTTTACTGGAACAATAGGTTTTGGTTTTTCAGGCATAGCAGATCTAACAGGTATTGAGGCTTTTGTTAATATTACAGGTTTACATTGTTACGGTAATGCTTTAACAAGTTTAGATCTATCTGCCAATACAGCTTTAACACGTTTAGAATGTTACAATAATGATTTAACAAGTTTAAATGTATCTGCCAATACAGCTTTAACTTATTTATCTTGTGGCTCTAATGATTTAACAAGTTTGGATGTGTCCGCTAATACTGCTTTAACATATTTATCTTGTCACTCTAATGCTTTAACAAGTTTAGATGTGTCTGCTAATACAGCTCTAACAAGTTTATATTGTAACAATAATGATTTAACAAGTTTAGATGTATCTGCTAATACAGCTTTAACACGTTTAGATTGTTCCAGTAATGCTTTAACAAGTTTAGATGTCTCTACTAATACAGCTTTAACAAGGTTATATTGTGACTCTAATGATTTAACAAGTTTAAATGTAGCTGCCAATACAGCTTTAACAAGGTTATATTGTGACGATAATGCTTTAACAAGTTTGGATGTATCTGCCAATACAACTTTAACAATTTTAAATTGTGACGATAATGCTTTAACAAGTTTGGATGTATCTGCCAATACGGCTTTATCAATTTTACGGTGTTCCGGTAATGCTTTACCAAGTTTGGATGTGTCTACTAATACAGCTCTAACAACTTTATATTGTAACGATAATGCTTTAACAAGTTTGGATGTATCTGCCAATACAGCTCTAACAAATTTATATTGTAACGATAATGCTTTAACCAGTTTAAACGTTGCCAATGGTAATAACACTAATTTTATTAATAGCTTTATGGGAGCTTTTTACGCAAAAGGCAACCCCAACCTATACTGTATACAAATGGACGATGTTACCTATAGTAACACCTACTGGACAGATGATATAGATGACACCGCAAGTTTTGGTGCTGGTAATGTAAACCTACCCGACGCTAATTTTAAAAATGCTTTGGTGAACAACATGAGCATAAATACCAATGGAGATACAGAAATAAGTTCTTGTGAAGCGGCCAATTTTACTGGAACAATAAATGTTAATTCTAAAGGCATAGCAGATCTAACAGGTATTGAGGCTTTTGTTAATATTACACGTTTAGATTGCTACTCTAATGATTTAACCAGTTTAGATGTAGCTGCCAATACAGCTTTAACTTATTTATCTTGTTTCAATAATGATTTAACCAGTTTAGATGTAGCTGCCAATACAGCTTTAACAACTTTATCTTGTGGCTCTAATGATTTAACCAGTTTGGATGTATCTGCCAATACAGCTCTATCAAGTTTATATTGTATCAATAATGCTTTAACAAGTTTAGATGTATCTGCCAATACAGCTTTAACAACTTTATCTTGTGGCTCTAATGCTTTAACAAGTTTGGATGTATCTGCCAATACAGCTCTAACAAATTTATATTGTAACGATAATGCTTTAACCAGTTTAGATGTATCTGCCAATACAGCTTTAACATATTTACGTTGTGACGATAATGATTTAACAAGTTTAAACATTGCCAATGGCAATAATACTAATTTAATAACTTTTGACGCCACAGGCAACCCCAACCTAAGCTGTATACAAGTAGACGATGTTACCTATAGCAACACCAATTGGGCAAATGATATAGATGACACCGCAAGTTTTAGTACCGATTGCCCTATAGTGTACATCCCCGATGCCAATTTTAAAAACGCTTTGCTGTCTAACACGAGTATAAACACCGATAACGATACAGAAATAAGTTATAATGAAGCGGCCGCTTTTACAGGAACAATGGATGTTTCATTTAATAACATAGCAGATCTAACAGGTATTGAGGCTTTTGTTAATATTACACGTTTAGATTGCAATTACAATAATTTAACCAGCTTAGAGGTTGCCAACAATTTAGCTCTTGAAGAATTACGGTGTAATGGCAATAATTTAACAAGTATAGATGTATCTGTAAATACAGCTTTAACAAGGTTAATATGTTACGATAATGCTTTAACAAGTTTAGATGTCTCTGCCAATACAACTTTAACAGGTTTATATTGTTCCAATAATGCTTTAACAAGTTTAAACGTTGCCAATGGCAATAATATGAATTTCATTTATTTTAATGCCACAAACAACCCCGATCTAAGCTGTATACAAGTAGACGATGTTACCTATAGCAACACCAATTGGGCAAATGATATAGATGACACCGCAAGTTTTAGTACCGATTGCCCTATAGTGTACATTCCCGATGCCAATTTTAAAAACGCTTTGCTGTCTAACACGAGTATAAACACCGATAATGATACAGAAATAAGTTATAATGAAGCGGCCGCTTTTACAGGAACAATGGATGTTTCATTTAATAACATAGCAGATTTAACAGGTATTGAGGCTTTTGTTAATATTACAGGTTTAGATTGTAGAGACAATGCTTTAACAAGTTTAGATGTATCTGCTAATACAGCTTTAACAGCCTTAGCATGTAGTTATAATAGTTTAACAAGTTTAGATGTATCTGCTAATATAGCTTTAACATGGTTAATATGCTACGATAATGCTTTAACCAGTTTAGATGTCTCTGCTAATACAGCTTTAAGCTATTTATCTTGTTCCACTAATGCTTTAACAAGTTTAGATGTATCTGCTAATACAGCTTTAACATTTTTAAATTGTTTCAATAATGCTTTAACAAGTTTAGATGTCTCTGCCAATACAGCTTTAACAAGTTTAGTTGTATCTACTAATGCTTTAACAAGTTTAGATGTATCTGCCAATACAGCTTTAACAAGGTTGCATTGTGATTATAATGCTTTAACAAGTTTAGATGTATCTGCTAATACAGCTTTAACACTTTTATGGTGTTTCAATAATGCTTTAACAAGTTTAGATGTATCTGCTAGTACAGCTTTAACAGATTTAAGTTGTAACAATAATGCTTTAACAAGTTTAGATGTATCTGCTAGTACAGCTTTAACACTTTTATGGTGTTACAATAATGCTTTAACAAGTTTAAACATTGCCAATGGTAATAATACTAATGTATATTCGTTTCTGGGTTTCAACAACCCTAATTTAAGCTGTATACAAGTAGACGATGTTACCTATAGCAACACCAATTGGGCATATGATATAGATGACACCGCAAGTTTTAGTACCGATTGTAATTATCTGTCCACTTTTAGCGTATCTAGCAAGACTACTACAACTACCAAAGATGTTGCAGACACCAGTAGTATTGTTACCAGTAGTGCCTTTACCGAAACGGTACGTGTAAGCCCTAACCCTGTTATAAATACCTTTAGTATTACTGGTAGCGCAAGCTTTAAATTAAAGCAAGCTAAAGTGTATAATATATTAAGTGAAGAGGTATTAAGCAGTACTAACAACCAGGTAGATGCGAGCAGTTTACCCACTGGTATGTATATTTTAAAAATAGAAAGTACCGATGGAAAAATTCAAACAAAAAAAATAATAAAAAAATAACATTCGTTATTTGCTAGTGCAACAAAAATCTAAATGGGTAGCAATATCTGTTTAGATTTTTTTGTTTAAAAAAATTACAGAGAAAAACATTCCTATGACCTTGGTTCAACAATAATTTGTAAAGACGAAAGTCAAATCATGCTTCAAAGCTCCATAAAGTTAGTACAATTTTAGTGAAACATTGCACACCTAATTGCACACCTTTTATATGGTTTTAAATGGTTTCATTTGGCATCAAAAAAAATGCCTAAAAACAGAAAACACTGAAAATCATACGATTAACAGTGTTTTGTTGTGACCTATTTCTAGGTTCGTCGGGGTGGCAGAACTAACAGCCATCCCATATGTCATTAATAATCAAATAGTTACTTTAATTTTTTCAAGACAGGTAACCGAACAGGTCACTTTTGCTTTGATATAACTTGCATAAATATGGTACAAATATAATTGAAGGTATTATTAAAAGACAACAAAACAATGCAATATTTATGAATGCCATTATAAATATTTTGAGAATTGTACAGGTATAGAAAAACGACCCATAACTTCTTTAGTGATACTAATTTAAACCGTATGGACAACGGGATACCTTCATCATTTAATGAAAAATATTAAGTGAGTTTACAACTTTTTAGTTATTTACCAAATTTCTGTTGGTTGTACTCTTCGGTTGCTTCTTTTACGGTATTCAATAATTCTTCAAAACTTAAGCTATCTCCAGGAACCATATTAGTTTGCATAGTTTTATAATCTTCTTCCCAATCTTTAATAAGTTTATCTGGAGGAATGGGATTTAAGCTTGGTGGATAAAGACTGTTATAATCTACTCCTTTCATACCACTAAATCGCTCCCTATGTTCAATTATGGATATAATCAGTGTTTCGTCCAAAGCTTTGGGTTTATGCTCACTTTCGAATATTTTGGTAAGGTCATATAGATGACGGCTCAACCTTCTAACTCTAATTTTATCTTTCGGACGTTGAAACTCTTCGTGCAATAAAAATAGTTTTTCAAGATAAGTCCTTTCAGGGTTGACACATGGAATGGTTATAGGAGTATCTGCAAAAGGACGATCCGGATATAGCTCTCCTACAAAGGAAACAATCTCTCGATTGGTAAATGGATCTACTAAAGAACGACTTCCCAACTCTACTTTTACTCTCGGAATTACGTACTCTTCGTACTCTGTCACATAAGGGTAATTCACTAAAATGGACACTGGGTCCTGATCTTCATCACCTAAATTTTCAAAATCAAAGGTAACGTCTTCAAAACCATTTTGCTTAAATGCAATTTGTAAAGCTTCATAAAAAGTTCCTGTCACAAAATCAAAAGAGCTCTCCCTTAATTTCCTTACCTGTGTTTTGCTAATAAGTCCTGAATCGAATCCAAGGTATTCCCTGTTAAGAGCTAAATCAATATCTTCTGAAAATCTTTCAATTAAGCCCCATGCTTTGCTTAATGAGGTTCCACCTTTAAAAAGTAATTGCTCTTTTACATCCATTTGAAAAATGATGTTCAATGTTTGTACGACCCACCAATCTTTTTCTATAGCAAAATCCGGTATCCCTTTTTGGTTCCCAAGAGCCTCAAAAACTTCTTTTTTTTGACCAGGTTTTAACTTGTAAAAATCTATTGCTCCCATTATAACGCTTTTGCCATGATTTCTGCTATCCACTGTGGTGCTAATGCTATATCATGTTTTAAATTTTTAATATCCTCTTTTTTCAATAAATTAATGATTGTTTCTTCTTCCTGTGGTGTTATTTTATCTCTTCCAATATCACGAAGAGCCTGTACTACAAGTCTTCCCACTTCACCTTTTAATGCTAAATTTTTTGGAGTTGTTCTTTTGAACTGTATAGTTCTATTACCTACTTTAATAGTTCTTGCCTTTCCATCTGTATAGTAGACTAACTTTAATGGTATTTGTGTTGACATACCCAGAACGTATTGAGCATAGCTACCTGAAGGTAATAATTTAGCTCTATCTCTTTTCGCTATAGCTTTTGCTACTTCTTCTACTGAAGGTAGTATTTCCTGGTTTAATAATTCACTTACTTTTGGTTTGGCATATATCCCATGGGATATTCTAGATAGCACTTTTCTCTTTTCCAACCTATGCAGAGTTGTGTGTATGGCGCTTTGGCTGCCTAAATCACTAAAGTCATCAGCAAAAAAAATGACGCCTTCTTTTGCTTGACCTATCCTATTTTCAATTTGATCATCTATACTCATAACTACAATTGAGCGATAAATATATAAAATATGCAAGATATAGAATAACTTTTTCTTGCATATTTTTTGCGTATATCTTACAAAATATTTTTATACTACACTATGTCCCTTAAAATCATTTATTTAAATCAATGCCAAGATTTAAATAAATGATTTAATGGTTGTTAAAACAAAGAATAAAGAGGGTAAGGGATAAAATATGAACAGAGATTACATTACTTGTAACTCAACATAAGAATAATTATAGTACAAATGTATTGTTTTTATTTCAAAGCTGTTTATCCATTTGATAGCTATAATTCTATTATGTAAAATATCCCTCAGCATCCCGTCATTTAAGGGAATCATGAACAGGGTCATGAAACTTTCTTAAGCGGTCGGCTACGCCGCATCTTTTCATTTGTATCTATAATTTGCCGTTATGTAAAATAGCCGCTCGGCCAACAGCATATTGCTTTCATAAAAAGTAAATGCACTTGCATTTATTTTTATACGCAATTCTCAGCCACTTGGCCAGCGCCATTAAAAGCTCAGCTTTTCGTTATTATTGAAACTTATAGTTTAATTTGAAATTTGGAGAAGAAAAATTTCATAAGCTTTTCGTCAGCTTGCCGCAAAAGCTTAAAATTTCTCTGTGAGCAAATTTCTAAGCACTTGCTCACATCCTCCTCCGAACCTGCTTTTTTGTGGGCACCTCTAACATTATGTCAAATAGGATTGACGCTTGGAATGTTCTTTCTTTTCTTTTGTCTTGAAACAAAAGAAACAAAAATTCAAGAAGAAAATATGCTTCCACGCTCCCTTTGTGTCTTAATAGCTTCGCTATTTGGGCACTATGCGCCCTACACTAAGCCCAGGGCAATGGCGCTGCCGTGTAAGCCACAAATTCACCCCAACGCTGGCCCGCATTTTCTTCTGGCAAACCTTTCAATACTGTGATAATTCTAGTTTCACTTCTTTTTTGTTTTATCCTTTTTTTCCTCAGATTCTATTAATTCAATTCGATTTTTTTCAACATCTTCCAAAATTGTTTTTTCAGATTCTGATAGCTCCGATTCAGAATATTTTGTTACCAATAAGTCACCATAATTAACTTTTGCTGGTCTATTTTCATCTTTATTTTCAATTAAAGAATATAGTTTAAATTGGTCATCTCTGTTACCAAGTGAATCAAAAACTATTTCATATATTTTTATAAAATTTTTATGGTCAGAGTCTGAAACCCCCTCTATAAAACCATTTATTTCTTTTTGATGTTTTTGAAACCCTAAATCAATTATGGCCTTCATAAAATCTTCGGTAGATCTCACAATATCTTTTGAGTTGGCACTTCTACAAGCTGTAGCAAACCTATCTATCATACCACTAGCAAGAATCTCGTCCCTTATTGTTAGGTCCAAGAAGTGTTGAAAAAACAGCAAGTAATAGGACATACTATACCTTTCTAGAGTTTCATGAGTTATGTTTACTTCTTCTAAAAGCGATAGATGAGCTTTTTTTAATACTGAAAAATCTTCTTTTAGTAATTCCCTTGAAAAAAGTTCAGTAGCAACATTAGTAATGTCACTTGGGACTTCACAAAGCCTATTTAAAAAACTGACCGTTTCCTCTCTTTTTATTTTTAGGAACAATCCATAAATATCATTTTGAATCTTTTCGTTGATGGATACAACTTCATCTTTAACTCTGATACTTTTTCCTAATAACTTTTCATTTTCAACTCTTAGGTTAACTATTTTACGCTCTATATAGGTAACATATAAACCGAGACCTAGCGCAGCAATCCCAAACAAAATTCCAAATATTGTTAGATTGTAAGATGCTGCGCCTATTTGATTTGAAATACTATCAAGAGTTTTTTCATTTGTTTTTTCTTGATAATCATATTGCGACTTTATTAAAGTTATTTCACGTTTTATCTCCTCAAGCTCCTTACTTTTTAGATCTAATTCAAGAACTTTAGCATTAATAGAATTGATGATACTGTCATTTTTCTTCTGAGAAAAAAGAGCAAGCGGAAATAGAAGAATTATTATTAGTTTTTTCATTTTAGAGATTGGTCTTAACTCAAAATAATTTAAGGATTTTCAAGTGATAATAGCTAATGGAAACTCAATTCATTGAAACATTTAAATGTAGAAATAGATTACTAAAATTAATTGTGGGAAAACCTTAGAATTTCTAGGGTTTTCCCACAATTCCAAATAGAGGAGCTTCACTTGATGAAATAAATAAGAAAATTACCCTTTTGTGGATACCAAGAGCTCCCGAATATCCACATCTAGAATTTGTGCAATTTTTTTAAGATCTTTTAGATGTGGTTGAGATTTATTATTACAAATTGAAGTAATCGTATTAGGATTTCGGGCCATTTTAACCGCCAATTCTTTTTGGCTTACCCCTTTTATAACAAGCACTTCTTTTATTCTATTTATTCGCTCAGGCATAGCCTAAAGCTAGGTATAATCAAGACTTTGAGCAATAAGGCGTTTTTGTTGATATAATCCAGAACGGTAAAAACATTGTTTAAAACAATATTAATATAATTTTAAAACATAAAATTAATTTTCATTTTTACAATAAAAACCTATATTTATATCGTTTTTACCTGTATTAGTATGTGATAAACTAATAAAATTGTCCCAAAATGAGCTTAAAAGTAACTGGTCTACATCCCCTACTCTCTTATATCCAAAAATGCCATGAAGGGGATCTCCTTTCTCTCACACAAAGCTTAGACAAGACCATTTTTATGTTTCACTTTCTCCCCATAGACACTTTTTCAGATTTAGAAAGGCAAAATTGCTGTCATATTTTAATGGAACTCAAAGAAGCAGTTATGGAGATTTATTATAATCAAAAAGCCTAACCATTACTTACCATTTCATTGTAAAGGATCTGCAAATAGAAACTCTTTAAACTGGGAAACCCTTGTGACGTCTTCACCCCTACAACCTGTATTTGGACATGGATGTGAAACATTACATTGTCCTTGACTCTTAAAATCCACTTCTCCCCTAACCAAAATTCCTTCTACTTTGTGCGTTGTACTATTAAATACGGGCGACCCAGAATTACCGCCATAAGTATCCAAATTGGCCACGAAATAATCCGTATTTGAATTATCCCGCACAAAAGCACCTCCTGCAATCTTTAAAGGTAAACCTACAGGATGTCCAATAACATATACTTCTTCACTATCGGGGATTTTGGAACCGCTAGTAAGTGTCAAAACTTGAGATAGAGGAATGAGTTCATTGGTTTCAATTATTGCGTAGTCTTTTCCTCTACCGCTATCAAGTTTTTTGGAGATTAATCTTTTAGCAGAAAAAATCGCATCTGGAGAAAAGATTATATTGATATCGTTCGAGGAATTTACTTTATATCCAAAAATAAAACGGATGTCCTCCAAGTCTGAATCAGAATTAAAGCAATGACCCGCTGTAACAATGGTGTTTTGATCAACGGCAAAACCTGAGCAAAATGCACCTATAGGTTGATTAGTGAACTTTTCCGTAGAACAAAGATTTTGGGATTCTCCAAAATTTTGGGTATTAAGTTTGTACATTCCAGATTCATCTTGTACTAGGTCCCACTTCCATACAACCGCAACTACTCCGTCAGCATTTTTTATTCTTTCAGGATTTTGTTCTTGGTAAAAATCCAGCCTATCATCTGGACCATATATTACTTTCATTGCCTCCAAAATAGTGTCAACTTCGATTAAAGCGCTTTCTTCTTGTAAATTCATATCCTCCTCAACGACAACAACCAAACTGTCTTGTTTAATCCGGTATAAATCTTCTAACTCTTCAAGAGTGTATATTTCATTTAGCTCTTCAACTGTTTTGCTTTTTTCAATTTTACAAGAGTTGAAAAAGACCACTATCAACAAACATGCAAGAGTGATTTTTTTATTATTAGTCATAATTTTATGGTTATAGTTTATATAAATCAGTTTTTTACTTTATTCTTCTTCTTTTTGTTTTCTTTATTGCTTCCGGCTTTATCCAGCTTATTCTCTTCCGAACATTTAATGGTTTGAATATAACCCTGAACACTTGGTATTTTAAATGTTTCGAGAAGAGCAATTAACTTATCGCGTTGAGCATCTCTCCTTTTTTTCCCCTCATTTATTAATCCTATGATTGAATTTGCAATACCTGTAATTTCGGCAATGGTGACAGCAGCAGGCAAGAAACCCTTATTCCTGGGAGGGCAACTATAACCTTTGAATTTTAAATAGGTCTTATGTGGTGATTCCCATGATTTCCATTCTTTGTAGTCCTTATAATTATCGTTAATGTTGTTAAAGTAATCAATTGCCTCCCTAGCCTTTAATATTGATAATTCGGAGAGATGCATGTTTATTGTTTTATTAAATTCTATTGCAACATTTTGATACTTCTTTATCAACATGCTTTTATCAACACAATTACAGTATTCATTTATAATTGTGGTTTCTGTGTCTAATTGGACAACCGTTAGATATTCAATTAAGGTTTTTTCATCTGGTGATTTTGGGTCTCCTTCCTGTGATTTTGCATTAAAAAAAACTAGAAGAGAGACTGTTAGTGCTTGTAAATAATACTTTGTGTGCATGATGTAGAGGTTTTTATTATTTTTTGATAAGCGTATACCCATGTGGTTGTTTAATCAATACCCAAAAGAGGGTGTTTTAACGGGGGAAGTAAGTTGTAGGAAGTCAATAACTTGGAGTGCTTCAATATAAAAATTAGATATGAATATCCATTACACAAAAACCTTAGAAATTCTGGGGTTTTTACCCATTTCATGCACTTTTGCCCTCTACCCTACGGGATTTGGGCAAAAAAGCATTCCATTACCTTTTTAAAGAAGTTTTTAGAAGAAATTTTTCAGGAGAATCTCGATAAACTTTCGCTTTTACCAAAGCTCAAGTTACATAATGCAAGACATTATAGTACAAAGTATGGCATTTTCACCAAACAAGAGAATATACGTTTGTAAGCTATAATTCTATATTATATAAAATAGCCCTTAAGCTCTGAGAATCGATTAAAACTTACAACAGGGTCATTAAACTTTTTTAAGCGGTATCTGCGACGCATATTTTCATTTGTACCATAATTAGCCGTTATGTAAAATAGTCGCTACCAAGTGCTCGATTGTTTTTTAAATTATAAAATGCTGAAATACGCATTTTATAATTTAAACACAATTTGCCATCGCTTGCCGACGCCATTTAAAAGCTAACCTTTTGGATTTCTTCAAAATTCTTGTATTCGAGGAAATATGTGCAAGATTTTTTTTTAAACAGTTGAAAAACAAAGTAGAGATAATATTTAAAGACGGAACTATAGTTGAAACTGATTTTATACTAGGCGCTGATGGTATTCACTCTAAAATTAGATATTCAGGACAAACCTGTTGGAGAGGGAAGGCTACAACCCTTTCCAATGGTATACACATCTTTGTTGAGCAATAGCACGGGGCATTGTTGAAATAGAACAACTCTTCCTAAGGTCGAGTTGTTTCCAGTTCAACAAGCATTTTACCATCATTATTATCGGTGATATACCACCTTTTTTGGATAAGTAATTTTGGCACGAATTATGTGCATATTTTATGAGTTTATTCCTATTAAATATTAGATTATGAAAATTAAAATCAACCAGCTTTTGAGTAAATTACTTATAGTTTATACCCTTATGCTTTGCTTGCTCTTTTCTTGCAATACTCCAAAATATACTTATCAATTTGAAACTGGAAAGCATCTTAACTTTAGCGAGGGCAAGTGGTTACTTAACAGATCCAAATCTAATTCTAAAGTGTTTGATGCTAAACTTTATTACCAATCACAAGAGTTGTTTAAAGAAATTCTAGGAAACTCACTATTAGAAATAGATGAAATAAGACTTACTAAGATAATCTCGCCCGAAATTGATTTTGACTTAACAAAACAAGAATTAATTCAGCTTCATAGGGATTCAGGTTGTGACTTCTTAATAAATGTTAGAGGAAATATTATAGCCGAAAATGCTGGAAGTTTTTCCTTACCCACAAATGACCCTGACTACTATGCAACAAATGAAGCTTCGGTTTCCATTAAAATCTATGATCTAAAAACTGGACAAGAATTGTCCTCTTCAAAAGTTTATGGAAAAGTAATAGACCAAGGGTCAGCATTTGACAGTGGCAACAATTTCCCTACAATTTCAACTAGTGCACATACTGCTATGTTGCGTGGTGCTAAAAAATTAATTGGTAAGTACAAAAAATATCAAGTAAAGTAAGGGAATTAATAATTAATCCCCTTTCCCTGTCAAATTTATTTACTCTTTGATATGTTTAAACCTAAATTTATTTGAATAGCCATAGGAAAGAAGCCACTATTTCCTAAAGTGTCAAAATAGTACAATGGTCCTACATCAAATAAAAAATTTATTTTATTAAAAGACCGTTGCAGCCCCCATGTTGGGCCTATAGAAAAATCAAGATTGTCTGTCCTAGTTAAATTTCCCACAAGATAATGTTTCGGGAATACCTATAACAACGATACAACAACATATCAAGGGTGCAAGAAGTTGGAGTCAATTAAGGGATAAACTGGCCAATAGTGCTCCCGGACAAGCTACACAAATAAGAGAACTATTTAATAATTGGTAAATTTGTGATATGAATAAAAGATATTTTTTTTTAACTATAGCCTTGATACTATGTGTTTTGTCATGTACAGATATAGGAACAACAACAAAAAATTATAAAATTATCAATGGTACTGTGGAACAAGTAACTCTCTTGTTTTATGATACGCAAGGCGACAAAACAGAATTGGTTTTGTCGGAGTCCTTAAATGGTGAAGGATTAATTGTGGAACGGACTTTGGAAACCGAAATGAGGGATGATAACAATCCATCTATAG
>JBDWSS010000052.1:0-35630 GCA_039985375.1 Flavobacteriaceae bacterium | reverse complement strand
GGCATCCACATTCATCATTGGGAGATATGCCGCCCAGGGAATACAAAAACCGTTTCGGGGAAGAATTCTTCCCCGAAACGATACAGGATAATGATATTTTTATGAATTTAGCGATGTCCTAAAACGGGTAAGGCTACAAATCCATTTGCACCTAAATATTCGGGGTATATGGGAGGCATTGCTCCTATTAAAGTACGTTCATGATCTTGATAAGCAGAAAAGCTTAATTCATTTTCATTGCTGTTATAGATATAGTGATGGATTCTTAGCATTTTTTTATATAAAATTGGAATAGTTACGATTTTTGGTTAACAGCTAAACATGTATTTGAAATTATCCAAAAATTTATTTATCCCATTAGGCATATCTTATAGTATTATTTAGATTTTTCCTGTTTTCCAAATAATCATGTTTAAGCAGTTATGGCTTCAACTATTTTGGATATTTTAATATTTATTGTAAAACAGCAGCAGCACTGGCAAGCTTTGGAGGGGCAGCTGCTGTTTTTAACGTTTTACCAAATTCAACTACAACTGTGTTTTTATTAAAAAAAAGCATTTTCAATTTGTCTACTGAATAGTAGTTGGCTCTTAATACAATATCTTTTCTTTTTAGTAGAACCATATCAGATTTGCAGGGATCTGATATTCTTTCATCTATAAATTTTTGATTTGAAGTAGGATAGTATCTCCTTAATAGTAATATCAAATGACTTTTTTCCTTACTAGATAGTTCATTTGGTTTTCTTTGAATAATATGGGGCATTCTAAGGTGGTAAATGACTTTCTAAATTGTTAACCTTGAAATTACCTTCATCATGTACCCTAAACCATGAACAATATTCTATTTGACATGGACAATACTCCATTTTACATGGACAATTTTACAGATCATTGGGCAGCACATGACTCCTTCAAGGAAAAACCATCTTCCAGAAAGGTGTTGCCCAGACCCCAAATTCCCGCAAAGGATCATGTTCCTTCCATTGTGAATCGGCAAAGGTTAGGGATGGATGGCGAAAAGAGTGGAAAACAATCCTTTAAAACGCGACACACAATACCAGAAACGGAAAAAACGAAAGAAATTCAGGCGGAGAGCCGCCATCGAACCTGTAATAGGACACCTGAAAATGATAAGTTATAAAATAAATGAGGAAGAGTTTATTCATCATTCTATTTAAATATCACATATTTGAATAGCTTCAGACAAAGCCATCATTTGATCTGTATAAGTAGGTATAAACTCTTGCGCCACAAAACCATCAAAACCCGTTTTATGAATAGCTTTCATAATTGCAGGATAGTTTAACTCTTGGGAGTGGTTAATTTCATTTCTACCCGGAACCCCACCAGTATGGTAGTGCGAAATATATTTATGATGTTTTTCTATCGTAGCAATAACATCCCCCTCCATTATTTGCATATGATAAATATCATAAAGCAGTTTAAAATTTGAAGAGTCTATTTTGTTGGCAAGAGCCACACCCCATTCCGTATAATCACATTGATAGTCCTTATGATTTACTTTACTATTTAAAAGCTCCATAACTATTTTAACATCTAATTTTTCGGCTAACTGAACAAGCGGATCAAGACCAACAGCACAATTTTCCCATCCTTCTTCATTGCTAATTCCGTTTCTATTTCCTGAGAATACGATTATTTGAGAGACCCCATTATCAGCGGCTTTTTCAATGAGTTCTTTGTAATTGGGTATTAATGATGCATGGTTTTTTTTATCATTAAAACCATGCTCAATACTTGCGAAGGTATCTGTACCCATTGAACAGCTTAAGCCATATTTTTTGGCTATTGCCCACTCCGTTGGCTTTAACAAGTCGATACCCTTAATACCCATATCTTGTGCTTTTCCGGCAAAAACTTCAAGCGGAATGTCTGGATAACACCACTTACAGACCGCATGATTGATGTTTCCTTTTAACGCCTTTAACCTCATTGTTTCATGATTTTTGACATGCTGTGCATTTCCAAAAAGAGTATCCCCAAAAAATAAGAGCCCCGAACCTGCTATCATTTTTTTTATTGCCGCGCGTCTTTTTTTTACGTCCATTTTCATTTTTTTTAGATTATTACAAGTGGTTTTTAATCAACTTAACGGCTTGCTCTGCTGTAATATCTCTTTGTGGCGAACCAAACATTTCATAACCCACCATAAACTTTTTTACGGTAGCGCTACGCAATAAAGGTGGATAGAAACTCATATGCCATTGCCAGTGCGAATTATCAAGTCCATTTGTTGGAGCTTGATGTATACCACTTGAATACGGAAAAGAACAATTGAAGATTTTGTCATATGTCGAAGTAATTTTAGAAATTGCATCTGCATAACTTAATTCTTCCCTTGAATTAAGCACGCTAATATTACTTTGATGTTTCTTTGGAACAATCATAGTTTCAAAAGGCCATATTGCCCAAAATGGAACCAAAACTACATAGTCTTCGTTTTCGTAAATAATACGCTCTTTCTTCTCAAGTTCTTGCTTGAGGTAATCAAGTAATAAAGAGCGTTTGTTTTTTTTAAAATAACTAGATTGGCTATTATCTTTTTTTACGACTTCATTGGGCAGTGTTGATTGGCTCCAGATCTGACCATGGGGATGGGGGTTACTACAGCCCATAATAGACCCTTTATTTTCAAAAATTTGAACGTAGTTTACAAAGTCTAAATTCCCTAATTCATTATATTCTTTTTTCCATGCACTTACCACCTTAGCAATATCGGCAACGCTCATTTGAGCAATACTTTTACTATGGTCTGCACTAAAACAGATAACCTTACAAATACCCTTTTCAACTTGCGATACCAGTAAACCATCATTTATTTGACCCTCCTCTGATGTTTCTTGTAAGGCGGCAAAATCGTTATTAAAAATAAAAACATCTTTATAGTCTGGGTTGGTCATTCCATTTGCTCTTGTATTACCAGGGCATAAATAACAATTGGCATCATAATCAGGCCTTATTTCATTGACCTGCTCTTCTTCTTGACCTTGCCAAGGGCGCTTGGCTCTATGTGGTGATACCAATACCCATTCTTCTGTTAGTATATTAAACCTCTTATGGGAAGTTTCTTGTAAATCCATTCCGTACTAATTAAGTAATTGTGTTCCGTTAGATAAAGCTACTTGATAGACACTACAGGCCACACCAAATTTATGCTTATATGCTTTCTCTGCTTTTACTATAAATTCTTTGCTTTTATTTTTTTGAACCAAATTAATGGTACATCCGCCAAAACCGCCTCCCATCATACGGGCACCTGCAATAGCAGTTCCTTCTTTTGCCAAGTCTACTAAAAAATCCAACTCAACACAACTCACTTTGTATTGATTTTTAAGACCTTCATGTGATTCAAAAAGTAATTGACCCAAAGCCTCAATATTCTTTTCTTTAATCAGAGAAACCGCCTTTTGGGTTCTAGCAATTTCTTCCACAACAAAAAGAGCTTTTAGAAAGTCTGATTCGGAGATATCATTTTCTATTGCATACAATTCATCAACAGAAACATCCCTTAGGGCATTTTTACCAAGTTTTTTTGAGGTTTTTTCACAAGATTCTCTTCTCTTATTGTAAGCACTATCAGATAGCTTATGTTGTACATTGGTATTAATAAGTATCAGTTCATAAGGATCGAGATCTACATAATATGGGGCTATTTCCAAACTTCTACAATCTAAAAATAAGAAGTTGTTTTTTTTACCAAACATACTAGCGTATTGGTCCATAATACCACAATTAACCCCAACAAAGTTATGCTCTGCTTTTTGGGAAATTTTGGCCATTTCTTTTCTACTCAAACCAAGTTTAAAAAGTTCATTTAAAGAAAAAACAATACTGTTTTCTAGGGCTGCCGAAGAGGAAAGTCCTGATCCAGCTGGTATATCTCCTGCAAAAACCATGTTAAAATTGCCTATTGATAAGCCTCTTTTTTGTAATTCTGACACAATGCCCAAAAGATAATTTCGCCATCCTCCATTAGCATCTTTTGAAAAAGTTTCCAAGCTAAATTCATACGATTCTTCAAAATCAAGCGCAATAGCTTTACTATACGGTTCTTTATTTTTCCCTATGGCCACTATAATGCCTTTGTCAATTGCAGCCGGAAATACAAAGCCTTCATTATAATCGACATGTTCACCGATAAGGTTAATTCTTCCCGCAGATTTGACCATCAACGATTTACCTTCGAATTGTGCATTAAAGTTACGCTTAACTCTATAGTACAGTTCTTCATTCATACTCATGCAAAATAGATATATATTGATATTACGATAAGACATACAATACCTCCTAATATTTTAATATATTTCCATGGCTGTATGTCCACTTGTTTTGTATATACTTGTGTGTAAGCTTCTGCCCTTGGATAGAATTTTCCTATCAAAAGCATTAAGATTACATTAAATGCAAATAGTATTGCCATAACATGTAGGTAGTGTGGAAAAACACCCGGCCATACAAATTCGTCTAAAAGAATGTAAACTATGTAAAGTACTACCCCAGAAAAAATACCCATTTTAGCAGCTGTTGCAGGAACATACTTCGTTAAATATCCAACTATAATTATGGTTAAAATAGGAATACTGTAACTTCCGTTTACTTTTTGCAAATACCCAAACAACCCATCAGGTGCATAGGCTATTAAGGGTGCTATGAATATGGATAGTAAAGCTAAAACTACGCCAAACATTTTACCGGCCTTAACCGTTTGTTTTTCGGTTGCATCTTTTTTAATATGTGATTTATAGATATCTAACCCAAAAAGTGTTACTGAGCTATTTAATGCAGAATTAAAAGAACTCAAGATGGCGCCAAAAAGTACTGCTGCAAAAAAGCCAATAAGATATGTGGGTAATGTCTTGGTTACAAGTGTAGGATAGGCTTCATCGGCATTGTCTATCATATCACCAAACAAATGAAAAGCAATAATACCTGGTAGTACAACGATTATAGGACCAAGTATTTTGATAACCGAAGCTAATAATAAACCCTTTTGTCCTTCTTTTAAGTTTTTAGCGCCTAAAGCACGTTGGATAATCGCTTGATTTGTACCCCAATAAAATAGATTTACAAGCAACATACCTGTAAAAATGGTACCAAAAGGCACTGAAGTTTCCGAACCTCCCATTGACTTAAATTTTTCAGGCTGTTCGTTAACCAATATGGAGAGCCCATCAAAAACATCTCCTGAACCAACTAGTTTTAATCCGAAATAGGGAATCAAAACACCTCCTATTAGTAATCCAAGTGCATTTATCGTATCCGAAACTGCAACCGCTTTTAGTCCTCCGAAAATAGCATACATAGAGCCTATTACCCCAATAGCCACTACGGTAACCCAAAGAGCATTGGTTTTAGAAATCCCCAGTAGCTCTGGAACATCAAACATGGTATTTATAGCTAAGGCTCCTGAGTAAAGTACAATAGGGAGCAAGACTACTACATAACCACTCAAAAAGAGTGCCGAGGTAATGGTCTTGGTCATTTTATCATACCTTCTTTCAAGAAATTGGGGAATCGTAGTAATACCTCCTTTTAAATACTTTGGCAGTAAAAAAATTGCTGTAATAACCATGGTGATAGCCGCTATGGTTTCCCAAGCCATTACAAGAATACCTTCTTTAAAAGAAGCTCCATTAAGCCCCACAATTTGTTCTGTAGACAGATTGGTAAGTAGTAACGAGCCCGCAACGGTTGCAGCTGTTAAACTTCTACCTCCTAAAAAATAACCGTCAGAAGTGTCTTCTTTGGTGCCTCTTGTTTTTAAATAAGAAATAAGGGCAACAAATAACGTAAAACCAATGAAATAAATAATTTGCATACCTGAAATTTTGAACTGACAATTTTCAAAAAAACATCAATAATATACAGGGTATTATTTGGTATTATAAGGGTGCAAATTGTCTTATTTAGTATCTACAGGGTATAATATCCTTTTTACACATGAGATTTACGGATATATCTTATTTGGTAAACTTACCCTTGTTAAAACTTCTTATTTTTAAGAAATTTCCCTAACTTTTATTTCGCAATAACTGTTTTTTAACAGCTAAGAAATGTAAAAGCGTGCTACTTCAAATTTCTGGGTATTATTTAGGAATGTGCAAAATTATGACACATAGCAATTAACTTGAAAACACAACAGATATGGACTAGAGTTTAATTTTTATAATGTAGCTTCAACCCTATTGAGTGCCAAAGTTTTTTTGCAATTGCATAAATAGAAATTTAATATCGATAACAAAAAACGACAACCTATTTCTCTTTCCGATACTTTAAAACATAAGAATTTGTACCATCACTGCCATCTATTGCTACACCACTTGGGCAATAAAGGTACTCCGGTTCATTATTGGCATCCATTAACAACTGAGGCCTCTCGAATTTAACCATGCTATTGTAACGTTCATTGGCTGCCTCAGGAATAGTGCCGTTGAGATAATATTCTCCAAAATTATGAAAGCCTGAAAGTGGTTTGGGTTTAAATTGAAGTCCATCTTCTGACACCCAAAGCAAACCTCCTCCAAATTCAAGAATACCATGATTATCCGTAGTCATTAAACATATTTTATTTCTCCATAGAAATGCATAACCGTCTTCTATTCTCACTTGATTGGCAGTAATTGGATTTGTTTGAATCCTATATGGCCCCTCTAATTTATCTGAAATAGCAACACCCATACTTACTTTTGCTCCTTTTCCTTTTGGTCCAGCCATTGCTTTAAAATATAAATGATATTTTCCATTAGGATGTTTAATAACACTAGGGTTATTTACACCAAGGCCACTATCGTAACACCAAACACTACTATCTTTAGGTGGGCTAAGTAAAGGTCTGTTTTTATTGGGAACTTCATTCCAAGGTCCATTAAGGCTATCACTAGTAAGCATTCCTATTCTTTGGCTGGGTCCATGTTTTTCTGAGCCATCATTGGCTATAAACACCAACACATATTTATTATCGATTTTTCTGATGTTTGGATTATGAAAGCCGGAAGAATTCCATTCCCCATTCCTTTTTCCTTTGCCAACAACTTCTCTAAATTGAAAAGGACCTTCAGGTTTTTTCGATACATAATGGGCTATTTCACTATTAAAACGCCAAGCGGTTTTAAATGGGGTATCTGATGGCCATCTTGCTGAAAAAAGATGTACATTTCCTTGATCATCACGTATTGGCGAACTTCCCCAAATATCGTATCCAGATTCATTTATTGCTTCTCCAATAAATCTCCAATGATCGGACATTGCTATGGGAACTTGTATTTCTTTTTTTGATGTTTCAATTTTCACAACTTCTTTTTTCTTATTTTTTGTGTTTTTACATGAAATAAGAAGCATTGATACAACAACAATACTTAAAGTTACGGTTCGTATTTTTTTCATTGATACTATTTTATGAAGTGATTTAGTTGAATACTATAATGGAACCAATGTAATATCCTTTAATTTCATTTTTTCTGGTTAAAAAGCCAATCTATCAATTCTGGATCCTTCCATGCCAATTCAATTGCTTTAAATTGGCATTTTCACCTGCCCCTGTTCCATGAAAAGAAAGAAGTAAAAAGTGTGTTTTTCAGGATTATAATCAGGGAACAAAAATAATCTGTAAGCATTTTTATCTGAAGTGGTTTAAACACATGCAATACTATCATGCTCTTTTATATGGGCCCTGGGAAGGTCTTTATTAGAATACCTGGTTTGGGCGAAAGTGAGCTGTGTAACTATACAGACAAACAGTACTGAAAAATTCCTCATACCTATTTCATTTCAAATCGGACTAAATATGCCAATCCTTTCTTTTGAATCATTGAAATTCCCCAACCAGGAATTGCTGCGTCTGAATTCCCATGCTCTAAATGCGGACGATACAACCCTGGCGCTTTCGGTATTTTTTTTAAACTATCGTGTACAACTGTATAATGTTCACCGTCTTTCGCAAAATTTATTGTTGTGTTAATCGATGCCAAAGAAGCTACCCCACCATCCTTTTGCCAAATTAATACCTCATGACTTTTATCTAATAAATATCCATCATGCTTTTTAAAAGGCCCTTCAGGGTGATTTGCATAGGCGACATTCATTTTTGTTCGTTTTGGACCTTCTTTACCATCGATAAAAGATCTTCCTTTATAAAACAACCATATTTTTTTGTCTCTTACCAATAAACTAGCATCGTCAATTCTAAAACTGTCGAAGTCGGCGGCTATAGCACTAATTTCTAAAACTGGATTGTTTTCCACACGTACAAAGGGGCCATCAGGGCTATCTGCTACTGCCAAACCAATAGCGGTAATATCTGTAGTTGAATTGCCTTCAAACTCATTACCAACATGGCCTGGTGTTGGTTTTACTCCGGTATAATACAGATAGTATTTCCCCATATAAACTAAAATATTAGGTGTAAAAACAGAATGGTTATCAAAAGTACTTTCTTTACCTAAACCAAGCGCCATGCCTTGTTCTTCCCAAGTGTACCCTTCATCTTTAGAGGTTGCATACCAAATGGTAGCCCAATAGCCAGACGTAATAGGACTATCCATACGACTGTACCATATATAATAAGTATCATCTACCTTAATAATATCACTGTTATCTCGCCTGTTATACAAAGAATCTTTACCTATGCCTGTAACTTCTTGATATGTAAAGTTTACTGAATTCTTTGTTTTTAACTCTTTAGACGCTACAGTTACCGTATTTTTATCTTTACATGCTATCGTAATACATGCTAATAAAACTATAACTCCTAGATTTATTTTTAGTTTATTCATCCTACAATAAATTTTACATAGAAGTGATTTAAACTTTTTGTATTTAAGCGAAAATTAGTCATTGTGAGTCTGAATAAAGGCTTTTTTGAGTTGCATAGCAGGGCTACGGAAGGAGAAAAAAACAAAATACAGGCTCATAAGGGCAATTTTTTAGCGAATTGAAAAAGTTTAAACCACTTCATTGAATCGTTTTTCCAAAAATTAAGCTCTTGCTTTATTATTGTTGTTTTATTTTTTTCATATCCTTAGGGTTATCATATAACACTTTCTTATTTGTCATCAATCTTTCATGTATATGATAGGTAACATCCATCCACTCTCTCTCTTCTACCCAAAGTGGTTTCATTAGCTGCATTTCCCATAGTTTTAGTTCATTGACTGCATTAGTGAAGTTTGTTTTTTCTTTCATAGACAGGTCAATAGTTTCCCCTAAATCATTCTCCAAATTGTAAAAGGTATAACCAAAATTTTCTAAGCCTATTAACTTATGTTGCCCTATTCTTGCTGCAGATTCTTCCAACTTTCTCCAAAATAATTTACCATGAGGATTCCCTTTTTTTTCTCCTTTTAAATAGGGTAATAAATTAACACCATCTAGAATTAAATCTTCCTCTTTTTTAATATGGGCCGCTGCAATGGAAGTTGTAAAAATATCCAACGAAGAACTCAATCCAGAAAACCTTTGACCTGATTTAATTACCGAAGGCCAACTTACAATAAACGGCACACGATGCCCTCCTTCAAACTCATTTCCTTTCCATCCTTTTAAAGGCCCTCCACTGGAACTGTTATTGGCTGCTCCTCCATTATCACTTAAAAAATAAATAAGCGTATTCTGGTCTAGATTTAGCTCTCTTAATTTTGCTTGAAGCTTTCCAATATTCTCATCTAAAGACCAAGTCATGGCCGCCAACTTTTGTCTAGGATGATTTTTATATTTTTCTAAATGTTCTTGTTTAGCTTCCATAGGGGTATGTACGGCATTGTAGGCTAGATACATAAAAAAAGGAGTGTCCTTATTCTCCTGGATATATTTAACTGATTGGTCTCCCAGTACATCTGTCATATAACCCTCAAACAAAACACGTTCTCCATTATGCTGCAACATCTCCTTTTTTTGTGGATTTTTTAATGGAAAATATGACCGACTTCCTACTTCAAAACCAAAAAATTCATCAAACCCTCTTTCGTTGGGGTGGTCAGATTTATCAACGCCTAAATGCCATTTCCCTAAGGCTATTGTTTTATATTCATTCTTCTTAAAAACATCTGCCATGGTTGTTACATCATCCGAAAGACCAATATCGCCCACATGTGGATCACCGGTATTGTTCGCTTCAAAACCAAAACGTTGTTGATATTTCCCTGTCATTAAACCAGCTCTGGATGGGGCACAAACTGTTGCGCTTACATGAGCGTCAGTCAAAACAACACCGCTGTTCGCCAAATTATCAATATTAGGGGTTTCAAGGTCTTTACTCCCCATAAAACCAAAATCAGCATACCCTGCATCATCAATTAAAATAACTATGATATTGGGCTTTTTTACCTTTTCTTTTTTACTGACAACTATGGTACTTTTATTTTTTGTTGTGCAGCTTATTACGAACACCACAGTAATAGCACTAAATGCCAACAGTAAAAAACGTAAGATTAGTTTTTTAGTACTTATTTTCATTCATTTACACCTATCAGTTCCACATTTTTTTCTTCTAAAATTGCTTTAATTGCTGAGGGTTTTCTTCAAAATGAAATGTTGTTTGAATGTGTGTGCCTTGTTCACCTACTTTCAATTATTCTTGATTTATAAAAACTTATTCAAAATTAATTTTAAACACATGTGAACTACTACCATAACCAGGCTTCACTTGAACACCGGTAGCCAGATATAAATACGTTGGCACGCCATCTTCAAAAAGAAGTTGGGCACGTTCTAAATGCCCATCTTTTTTACCTCTATAAGAAATGGCATCTTTTAAATGCTCTTCTCCAAGGTAATGTTGCAAATCTTCATAAGCGCGTATAGTTTCATCGGTAGGAAAAGAAAAACCATCTGCTGATTTCCACAACAAACCTCCTCCCCTATTTCCTAGAGACCCTCTAAAATCGCGACTCAATAGATATACTGAATCTTTCATTGTAAAGGCATAAGCATCTTCAAGTGGCATATTAATATCCGTAACCCTTATAGGGTTATTTACATACGGCCCTTCTACAGTATCAGCACCAATAACACCATATACATACACATAACCTTTAGGTTGTTTTCTTATAACCGATTTATGATATAAAAGATATTTCTCTTTGTATTTTACTAACGATGGATTTGAGACCCCCAATCTGGCGGTATAATTCCATACCGTTGAATCTTTTGTTTGTCGTAAAATGGTTCCATCTGGCTCGGCTCCTTTTGCTGGCCTCCAAGTATCATTAAGGTCATCTGCCACGTACATTGCAATACGCTGTGTTTTTAAATCATTGTTTTCATTTACAATAAAACAAAGCTGATACTGCCCGTCTATATTACTAATGGTTGGATTATGAGGCGAATTGAACATCCTATCTTTATCTTTAATTGCAACCCCCACATATTCAAAAGGCCCTTCTGGACTATCACCTACATAATGCCCTATTTCACAATCTTTAAACCAACCACTAAAATTTTCGGGTTGTGTTTTAGTAGACCATTGCGCGGCATACAAATGTGTTTTACCATCTTTATCTTGTATGGGTGATGATCCCCAAACATGCATGCCTTCATTTTCGGCTGCACGCCCCACGTATTCAAAGGTCATTTTACCAGAGGTATATTTTACCTCTTGATGATCTGCAACAGCTGCAGTTGTTTTTTTTACTTTTTCATTGCATCCTAGCGTTGAAAATACCACTAGGCAAACTGTTATTCCCCTCAACGTTCTTCTTACTTGTCTTCTATATTCCATTTCTTATATTTTAAGACCTGTAGTTTCTTAATTAATCTTTTAAAAATAGCTCGATAACAGGAATCTCTACATCTGGTTTATTCACAGGCAACACCAAATTCATATCACCTTCTTTCATTTTTTCTTTACCCCAAGCGCCATGCATATTATCAATTTTTATTTCTGACGCATCATCTAAAAATAAACACGCACTATTATTCCAATATGCTTAAGTCTTAAATAGTTTATTACTATTCACTTCCCCACCAATCTTCGTTTGGCTGCCAATCTTCATTTAACATCTTCTTGCGATGGTTTTCTTGCCTTTGCATTGTAGCTGTTTTTTGGTGTTCTAACCATTTTTCACGAGCAGCTTCATCCCATTCAGAATCTATTTGTGCATAATGCGTATTCATAGATTTTAACCAATCTAGCAATTGCGTTTGCATTTGTTTTGTGATTTCTGGCTTATCCTCTGCAACATCATTACGCTCCCCTAAATCTGTATCTAGATTGTACAATTCGGCATGCAGATCTTCCCAATAATAGATCAATTTCCAATTTCCTTTTCTGATGATAGAACTTGGTTCTCCCCCTTGATTTCCATAATGCGGATAATGCCAATACAAAGGTCTATCACCAATATTCTCTCCAAGTAAAAGAGGTTTTAAACTTTCACCATCCCTATGTGCTTTTGGTTTAAGTGGTAAACCTGCTAAATCTAATAATGTAGGATATAAATCTGTCCCAGAAACTGGAACATCAATATTAGCTTTATTTTGTTTCATCCATGGCACATGAATAAAATAGGGCACTCTAGTTCCGCCTTCCCATTGATATCCTTTTCCGCCCCTTAAACTAAGTTGATTGGTAGAAAAATTATCTCCCGATGTTACCCCCCCATTATCTGATGTAAAAACAACAATAGTGTTCTTATCCAAGCTTAAGTCTTTTACTGTTTTCATTACTGTACCAATAGCATCGTCTACGTGTTCAATTAAACCAGCATATACGGGGTTGTCTTGGTACTTTCTTGCAGGAAGAACGCGCTCCATTTCAAATCCATTTTCATGGATTCCCATTTTTTCTGCCTTGTTACGGTATTTGGTCCATTTTTCTTTGGTAGTCTGTATCCCACCATGAACGGCGTAAAAAGAAAGGTAGGCAAAAAACGGAGTGTCTTTGTTGGCTTCTATAAATTTACTGGTCTCATTGGCAAGTTTCATGGATAAATTCAAGCCTTTTTCTTCTGGTAGATTTGGTAGGTTTGGATTATCAAATGGAGAGAAATACCCCCCACTTGGCCCTCCTGAATGGTTTCCTCCAACATTGACATCAAAACCATGATCTGTTGGCAATGATTTCTGCTCTTTACCACCTAAATGCCATTTGCCTGCAAAAAAAGTAGTATACCCTTGTTCTTTAAAGGCTTCTGGTAATGTTACAGATGTAGTATCTAAATGATGTTTATATTGTGGTGGTAATAATTTGGTATATCGTTTGCGTTCCTTCCAAGATTGCCCACTATTTCTAGGCCCATCAAATTGCGTAATGCCATGTCTTGCCGGGTTTTGACCTGTCATTAAACTTGCCCTAGACGGACTACAAACTGTACAGGCTGCATACCCATTTGTAAAAACAGTTCCAGATGTAGCAATTTTATCAATGTTAGGAGTTTCGTAATATGTGCTCCCCATCACGCTTAAATCGGCATAGCCTAAATCATCTACTAAAATAAAAAGGACGTTCGGTTTTTTTGAAACAGTTTCTTTTAGTTCAACTTCTTTTTTCTTAATTTCATTACAAGATGAAAACAAAAATAATACGGTAAGTATTGAGATTATTTTTTTCATAATTTACTTTAATTCTGGTTTAATCCACATACAATGTCCACCTCCGACAGCCATTTTAGCTTTTATTATACTTCCTTTTTTAACTTTTCCTTTTCTAATTTGATAAGCTTCTGGGTTAGTTTTACCGTGTGTTTCTGAAGTATCTTCGTAGTAGGTAATTTCATATTGTTGGCCTTCTTTTAAAAAATCTAAATTAATATCCAGTGTTCGCTCTTCTTCATTAGTCACAGAACCTATAAACCATTCTTCTTTATATCTTCTGGCTGTAGAAATATAAGCCCCCATTTTAGCCTGTAGTACGGTACTCTCATCCCATTTACCAACGGGCATTTTTTGAATAAATTCAAACAGATCTGCTTTTTCAGCGTAGGCTTCCGGAGCATCTGGCAGGCAAACTAATCCACTATAAATAATTAATGTTCTAGCCGCCTCTGAAGCCACCGTTGAGAAATAGGAATGTTGCTTTATGGGGCCTTTTTCTCTATTCCCATTATTGATATCTACCAATGAAAAGTTACCGTTATTCATATCCAAAGGGCCTTGAATTGCATTAATTAATGCCATTTTTATAAAGGTCTCCGGTGTAAAAGCTCGTCTAGAGTCTTGTTGTGCATGACAATATTCTTTTGTTATCGCATTAGGTAGTGTACGTTCTATACCAGTAAAAGGTACGGGCGAATCATGAAAATTGATGAGTAAATGGTTATCTGCACTTTTTTGAATAGCGTCACTGGTAAAAAATACATTATGACCCATAAAGCCATATTTAATACCGCTCATTCCTAATGATTCAAAATAAGGAAACAACGCTTCATCGCCATAATCCCCTTTATGCCTATCATAATAAAGTATCAATTTTACACCTTTCTCTTTGGCATGTGTAGCTACTTTTTCAATATCAAGTTTATCCGATATTTCAAAATGCCCTTTTGTAACTTTAGTGTACCAATTTGCATCAATTAAAAAATATTCAATGCTTTTTTCTGCAGCAAAATCAATAAACCGGATGTAACTTTCGTTATTTATACCATAAGTAAATTCATCTTCGGTAGTATAACCATGTACACGCCAATCCCATAGCGTTTTACCTGGCTTCACCCACGACACATCTTCTAATACTTTTGGTGTTGCCAGATTAAGCGGTACGGTATTGGTTACCAAATCGCCAACAGCATCATTGACCAGAATAACCCGCCAAGGTGTTTTTGTACCACCACCTTTAAGCTTTGTTTTATTTGAGGAGGTAAGCCTGTTTTTTTCTTTATTAAAATTAAATTCTATGACACCAAATTCTGGTGCCGAATATAAATCTGATTCTAACAGAGAAAGATGTTTATGATCAAATTTTTCAATAACCAAAGGCGTCATTAGTCTAGATTGCTTTTCTCCTTTCTTTAATTCTTCTACAGTTATTGGCCCTAAAGGGGAATTTTCGCTATTGGGAGAGTAGAGTACATCTTTATTATTTAAGTTGTATTCGCAGTAAAAGTCAACTTCTGTATCTTCTTTATACTCCTCTAATTCATACCTTAACCCAATCCCTTCATTAAAAACACGCACATAAAGTTTGGCTTTTACATCTTCTATTAGTACCTCTAAAATTAACTCAGCATACTCATCTGTAATCTCACTAAACTGCCCCCAAACAGGTTTCCATGTTTCGTGTTTAGAATTTACGCTAGACCCTACTACTTTTAAAGCGGTTGCATTTGGTATAATAGCGATCTCAGATTCTCCTATTAATTCTTTTCCTTCTTTTAAAAACCGGTACTTTATAGCACCATTACTGGCATTCAATACTACCCATACATTAGCTTCTGGTGCCTTTACTGTAAATATTGTTTGTTGGCCTGTACATGCATTAAAGGAAAAAATTACAATCAACACCAAAAATTTCAGTCTTAGAAATTTGTTTTTATCCATTGTGCTTGTTTGCTATATATGTTTGCTATGAAGTGGTTTAATGTTATTCAAAATCTTTATTTCATAAGAGGAAGTAAATTCCCCTAAGGCAAGCCCATTGAGCATTTTTAAGAAACTTGCTTTCAAACTTTAAAATTGACAGGCGAGGCAAGCCTCGGGCTATTTACCCTCCTAGAATTATTTCTAAAGACTTAAAAAACCACTCATAAATCCCTCTCAAAAAGGTGAATTCTCTTTTGAGAGCATCAATCTGTTAAAATATATTTACCAGATAATTTACCTGTGTAGTTTTTATCACTGGTATTTATAAACGCTTTAATACTGTACTTAGAGCGCTTTGCTAGTTTTTCATCAGGAATAAAAACCATAAAATTACTTGCATTTAATTTCATGTTTTCACCTTCTACTGTTGTTTCTTCAACCGTTAAGTATGATATATTCTCTAATTGAACACCAAAGCTATATTCATCTTTGGTCAATAAGAGGTTACTAAACTCAACCCTAAGCAGGTAGCCATTCTTTTGTTTTTCAACAGATGTGATTTCTATTGAATATTCTTTATTTTCAGGATATAGTGATGCGATATTTGGATAAAAATTACTTTCACCTGCCGATGTTTCGGCTTTTATAGTATAGTAATAGATTTTACCTTTTTCGGTACTGGTGTCTTCAAAATTGTTTCCTGTAATATCCTTGGCGATTTTCTTATACTGATGTAATTGTTCTCCTCGATATACATTGTAAGTCGTTTGTGGGTGTATGGAATCTTGCTCAATCCAATGTATGGAAACAGTCCCTTCTTCATTTCTCTGCGCAGATATATTACGAGGACTTAATGGCACTTTATCAGACAAAACTAAAGTTACAGGTTCTGAAAAGTCACTAAGACCATGACCATTATACCCTGCAACAGAAAACTGGTACGGAATATTATATGCTAAACCTTCTACTCTAAAACCGAAGACATTGTTCGTATTCAAAATAGTTACTTCATTCGTTTTTGTATTTATATGTCTTAATTTATATGCAAGTACATTAGGCACACTTTTCCAAAAAATAGTTGCTGTAGTATTTCTTCTAGAGGTTTTAAAAATTTCTGGGCGTTTAGGAATGCTGTTTTTTAAAGTTATTTGATTGGAAAATGTACTACTTCCTTGATTGTTCTCTGCTACCATCTTGAAAAAATAGGTAGCTCCTTTTTTCAATTTTTCAATCTCAATGGAATTTACTGTAGTATCTGTTACACTTATTTTTTGTTGTAAAGCCTCTGATTCTTCCCTAAAATAAATGTTGTACTTCTCTGCATTTGATACTTTACCCCATGTTAACCTGATTCCTTCTTCATCTATTTCTCCTTTATACAAGGTTGGTTTTTGCGGTTTTGTTTTCTTGCTAGACTTCCATTTAGCAATAGTTAAACTAAAAGGTGCTATATTAATTTTTCCGTTAGTAACTAATTTTGTCTTCTTAGCTGTATTTAAAACTTTTAAAGAATCTGCCGTTAAGTAGGTAACGTTAATACGTTCAGAAATTGGGTTGCCATCTATTACAATTTTATAATCTTTAGTATCGTTTGTTCTATTGGTAAATACTACATAATTATATCCATTAACACCTCTGTAAGCTTGAGAAAAACAGCCTTTTTCCTTAGCTTCATTTAAACCAGGGGCTATTGCACCATTTTTAATATTTGAATTAAAAATAAAATCAGCATTATTGGTAACCTCATGGTATAATTCATAAGCTTTGCCTTCCAATGTTTTATGAATTCCTGTGGGAATGCTATCTGTTTTTAAGCTTGCTCTATTTTTAAAAGCTTGTTCTATTTGTGCATTAATATTCTTTTCTGGTTCGTATTTACTACTTACTTCATGAGCGCCAACAAACCAAGTATTCGTATGCTGCAATTGACGCATAACGTATTCAATATTATATATACTAGAATATATGCCATTTAATGGTTTGTTCCACACACCAAATTCTGTGATTACCATGGGGATATCTTTCGAAGCGTAATCCTCTATCTCTTGCATGGCTTTCGCAGAAGTAGCTTCAATAAGTTTTGTATTACCGCGTTTATACGCTTGTTGTAATTCTTCTTTTTTTCCTATGTGTGGTGCATAAGAATGTTTTGAAAATACATTCCAGTAGGCACCATGTTCTTTTTGATAATCATTTATTTCTTTCATAAACCCCCAAATACCATCCCAAGTAAAATTAAGTGCCAAAAAAGCATCAGGAAAAATCTCTTTAATGGCATCAGCATGAGGTTTCATTTTGGCAGCATAATCATAGCCATTATTCCACCAATATCTTCCTCGATGAGGCACATAAAAATAGGGTTCATTACAAAACTGCCAAGTAGCTACTTCTATGTTATTGTTTTTACAAAAACGCGCTAATTCTCTTGTCATTTCTGGTGTTTCTGAAAAACCATTGACTGTTATTATTAATTTTCCATTAATTTCTCCCAATAAATCATATAAATCTGTAATTCGGTGTGGCCCTTTTACCTGGGTAAATCTATAGCCTTTTAAATATTGTTTTGGATGATCAAACATCATGGCATAATCAATATCGTATAGGCCTGTAGCACTACTAAATGCATCTCCCATTGTGCCCGAAAAATAACGAAGCCATCCTGGTTTTAGCTGGTGAACCGCTTTTCTAAAATCTGGATGTGTATAATTCCAACTTTTATCAGCTATACGAACATTAAAACCACTGGAACCTACTTTTATAGGGTGCCCTTCTTTGGTATTGATGGTTATTACACCTTCTTTAGTTTGGCCATAGGATTTAACTGTGGACAACAGTGCAAAAAGCATAAACATGCTGTTTAAAAAAACCTTATAATGTAGTTTCATAACTTCTATTTTTTACTTTACACTTAGCCCTAAAATTTTAGGCCCATTAGTATCTATTGTCTGTAATTCTATATAGTTAGCTCCTGCATTTAAAGGCTGTTCTACTTCAATATCCTGCCACTTAGAATCCGTAGTTTTAAAATCAATAACACCCACATTCTTTTTATTAACTATAAGTTTCATTGCTTTAGGTTTTAGGTCATTAGAAGCATACTTTATTTTTAATGTAAAATGCCCAGCACTACCATCATTTTCTTGATACCAACTTATTTTACCTTGTTTCCCCTTAAAATTAAGGTAGCGTTGTTTTTTTTGCGGAATTGCTTCTACTTCTGCACCTGAAAAATTGGCATCTACAGCCATCATCATATTAGCATATTCATATGTGCTTATTTCGGCCTTCCAATACAATCCTAAATCTTTGGCAAATTTTTCTTCCATAGTTAATATCACATCACCATTTTTAACCACAATGGCCTTTACCGTTGTACCCAATTCTATTTCAAAAGGTTCTTTGTACACTATACTTTGTAAAGTTGGCGCACTGCCATCTAGGGTGTAATAGATATCTACAGCTTCTTTTTTCTCAAGGCTTTTACCGGTAAGATTTATAGTCTTCACGGCAATACGCACTTGTTTTGAGGTAAGCAGCTGTTTTTCACCTAAAATAGCGCCTGTGATTAGTTCTGTCTTTTTAGCGTTATCAGCTAATTTTACAAAAGCTCTAGTGGATCCCATAAAAGCTTTCTTCACTTTTACACCAACATTTTTAGTGGTGTCTACAGGGTCTCCATTTTCTAGAGAAAGTAATCTTGCATTATCACTTAAATGGTAATGGATTTTATTTTCTCCATAGGGATAAAAAACGCCTTTCGAATCAACCAAATTAGTAGTTACGATAGCAATTTGACTTTCTATATCTATGTGTTTTTCTTCTAATTGTAGTGTAATTTGAGCGGGAGTTTCTGCGGAAATTTGTTTGGTGATTACCACCTCTTTTCCATCCATAAAACCTTTAGCTATTAATTCTCCAGATTCATAGGGCACCATCCATTCGCATTGCATTTCATCCCATTTTGTGCCAGGGATGTCTTTTCCTAAACTTTTACCATTCAAGAACAACTCTACCTCATCACAGTTTGAGTAAACCCAAACCGGAATTTCTATCCCTTTTTCCACAGTAGGATGTGTCCAATGTGGTAATATATGAACCATAGGTTCCTGTGTCCATTGGCTTTTATAAAAATAGAAGAGGTCTTTTTTAAAACCAGCAACGTCTAATGCCCCTCCCATAAAAAGTCGAAATGGCCAACCGCCATGAACATAGGATGCTTCACCATAATAGTCAAAACCGGTCCAACGGAAATGACCGCTAAACCAAGGTAAATCACGCATTAACTCCCAATTTTTTCTAGCGGTAATACGTACCATTGCGTTGTCATACGATGAGTTAAAATGCTGTTTTCCGCTACTCCATGTATCGCTTGAAGCCCATTCGTAGTTAAACACTTCTTTCTCCGTTAAATCTGGTAACTCAAAGGGTTCTTGGCCTTTATTTGGGTACCCATCTCTAAACCATGATTTTGTTCTATAATACCCCCGGGTTTGCCATGTATGCGGCGCTTCCGTAGATACAAAAGGCTTATTTGGTCTTGCTCTTTTAAAAAAGCCTTGTTTTTCACTTCCTCCATTTACACCGTATACATCCATAAATTCTGAAGCACTATGGCCAGATGTAACTGGTTTGTCTGGGTCTAACTGGTGACAAAACGCCACTAATTCTTTAGCTATTTCTCCTCTGGTTTCATTACCAACGCTATAAATAACGATTGACGGATGGTTTCTATTTCTTAATAACCATTCTGTCATATCCTTTTTCCACCATTCATCAAAAGCTTGTTTTCCGTAATCTTCTTCCGCCTTTCTACTCCAGCCATCAAATATCTCATCCATTACCAACAACCCTAATTCATCACATAAATCATAAAACATGGGCGTTGCCGGGTTATGTGCTGTACGAATTGCATTAACACCCATTTCTTTTAATAAAGCTAATTTCCATCTTAATAAGGATTTGTTCCATGCTCCTCCTATAGGACCTCCTTCATAGTGCTCACTTACCCCTAATAGCTTTATTACCTCTCCATTTAACAAAAAACCTTTATCCGTATTCCATTCAATAGTTCTAACACCTAAATTTGTTTGTACCTCATCTACAATTTTATTTTTCACCTTTAATCGGGTAATCACTTTATATAAATAAGGCGAATCAGGGCTCCATAATTTGGGATTACTAATCTTCAGCGTATTGCTGAATTGAAGATGAACGTCATTGCTTTTAAACTTCTGGTTATTTTCAACAATCGTTTTTCCTTCAGCATCAACAATTAAGATTTCTAAAATTCCTTTTAATTTTGATTTTCCATCGTTTTGTAGTGAAGTTTCTACGGTAACGATAGCATTTTCTTTGGAAATGCTTGGTGTTTTAAGATACACACCATGTGGTTTAATAAATGTCTTACTGGTGATTACTAACCGTACCGGTGCGTAAATACCACATGGGTGATACCAACGTGCAGAAGGCTCTTTAGAATTATCAACACGAACTGCTATTACATTTTCACCTTCTTTTATATACTTAGAAATTTCATATCTAAACGAAATATAACCATATGGGCGTTTGGCCAAATAATGCCCATTAACCCATACTTCGCTATTCATATAAACACCATCAAAATCAATGGTAATGAGTTTATTTTCAAGCTCAGGTAGATCAAACTTTTTTTGATACCAACCTATTCCCCCATCAAAATATCCTCCTTGAGCTCCTTGGGCACCATCCTTTGAAACACCTTTTTCAAAAGCCCAATCATGAGGAATATCTACAGTATTCCAACTCGAAGTATCAGATTCTGGCTTTGAAAAATCAGCATTATCTTGTAACGTAAACTTCCAATCATTATTAAAGTCGATGACTTCTCTTTGTGAGAAAACTTGAGTTGCAAAAAACAAGCTTAGGAATAAAAATGTATGGAAAATGTTGTATTTCATAAACAAAGATGTTTTCACTTCTTATGATTCAATATGGCTTGTATTTTATTTAATTGGTTTTATGGTGTACGAATATTCTAAATCACCGGGCATTACTCTAAATTCTTTATGAGCCAAGGCTCTCTCACTCCAACTATTGTCCCCACCAATTCCCGTTTGCTTGTAATCTACATTTATGTTTACAAAGTCTCTTTTTATAATATCCGTAGTATGGCGTTGTTGTTTTTCGTCACCAGCATCAAAATCAACATTGTATTGATGATGTGTACTAAAGCCCAATAATTGGTTTCCTTCTATTTTAACCCCTTTACCCTGGGTATTTGTAAAGGTTACCCAACGAACATCTGTTTTATAGCCATTCTCTTGAGGTCTTATATAAGGAAAATACAGATCATCTACTTTAAATTGATAGGCGCCAACTAAGGCTGAAGTATTTCTATCGTTATAATTTTCATGTGGTCCTCTACCAAACCAGGCTACATTTTGATATTCATTCTTAAGGATCAAATTATTACCAAATCTTGGCAAATATGGTACATCATCACCTACTTCACTTAATCTATTTGTTACGGTAATTTCACCTGAAGAATGTATCGTATATTCAACCGTGGCATACCCTTTTACAGCGGGTAGTTTAAACTTAGTTTGTATACGCAAGCTTCCTTTTACTTTAGATTTTTTCGTTATCAAAAGTTCTTTAGAATTCCCTAGCAACTTCACTTCTATTAAAGACTGATTTTTTGTTGCATCTTTCCAAACTTTTAATTTTTCTGGACTTTTAGCACCGTAATCATTATCCGTAACTGGTCGCCAAAAATTTGGAGCAATAGCATTCACCAAAATATTTCCATTACCATAGTCCAATACCGTTATTTTACCTTTGGCAGCATCTAATTTTAGTTCAAAATTATCATTGAAAATAGTTACACTAGTATCATCTATTGGAGTTATAAATATCTTGTCTTTAGTTACAAGAAGTGATTCTGGAGTAGTCACAGCTGTTAATGGAAATTGTTCATAAGCCACAACATGGTTTAGTGGCAATAGATCGGTCTTATTCTTATGTAGTGCATAAATATTTAAATGATATTCTGCCTGTTGGTTCTCCAATTTTGGTAAATCAATTTTCACTTTTTTTGTTTCATACGGAGCAATATTTAGTGTAGCTAAACTACCGGTTGCTTTTTCCTTTCCGTTTTCTAACAAGGCCCATGTAAATTGATATTCGCTTAAGTTTGTGAAATCATATATGTTCTTTATTTCAATTTCGCCATCCTTTAAATTTGAAGGCTTAAACTTTATATATTGATAAACCTTCTTTACTTCAAACAAAGCAGGGTGTGGTGTTCTATCAGGGTTTACAACACCATTTAAACAAAAGTTTTTATCGTCTCTATAGGCATCTGCACCTAAATCACCTCCGTAGGCCCAATATGCTTCTCCCTTTTCATTTTTAGTCAATATCCCTTGATCTACCCAATCCCAGATAAAACCACCTTGCATATTATCATACTTTTCAATAACATCCCAATACTGTTGTAAATTACCCACACTATTACCCATAGCATGTGCATATTCACACTGAATTAAAGGTCTCGTAGGATTATTTTCCGCATACGCTATCATTTTTTCAATAGACCAATACATTGGCGCTTGAATGTCCGTATTTTCATAATTAGTAGCACCCTCATACTGTGTTGGTCTTGTAGTATCATGCTCTTTTAACCATTGATAGGTTGCAAAAAAGTTTTCTCCATTCCCTGCTTCATTACCTAAAGACCAAGTTACTATAGATGGAAAGTTCTTATCTCTTTCAAACATTCTAATCGTTCTATCTAGATGCGCCTCTTTCCATTCTGGTCTATAAGCTGGATGAATTTTCTGCGCTTTTTTATTTTTATCTAGACCTTGGTTGGTAGCTCCTAAACCATGAGATTCAATATTTGCTTCATCTACCACATAAAAGCCGTATGTATCGCACATTCTATAAAAATGTGGATCTTTAGGGTAATGGCTGCAACGTATGGCATTTAGGTTATTTTGTTTCATCAGCTCTAAATCTTTTCGCGTAAGTGCTTCTGAAACAACATGCCCTTCTGTATCACTATGGTCATGTAAATTTGCACCCTTTAATAGCACGGCTCTACCATTTACTAAAAATTGGTTGTTTGCTATTTTTATATTTCTAAAACCTACTTTAATGGATGTCGCTTCTATTGTATTTTCTTTTGCATCTTTTAAATGGATAAGCAATTGATATAAGTTTGGTTTTTCTGCATTCCAAGTTTTTACATCTTTTAGTACCGTATTAAAATCTATTGTATTTCTACCCGTTTTTAAACGCACCTCTCTTGTTTCGTTATAAACCACCTCTTCTCCATCCAAGAGTTTAATTGCAACCGTATGTACTACCGTTTTCTTAGTGTTATTGTCTAATTTTAGACTAGCATTAAAAACCCCATCTTTATAATTATTCTCTAGATCAGAAACCACTCTAAAGTCTCTAAGGGTTATCTTATTGGAAGCATATACATAAACATCGCGTTCTATACCACTCACTCTCCAAAAATCTTGATCTTCCATATAACTGGTATCAGACCAACGCAATACTTGAACCGACACGTTATTTTTACCTGTTTTCACAAGGTCGGTAATATTAAATTCAGCAGCCGTTTTACTACCTTCATTATACCCTACTTTCTGTCCATTTACCCAAACATACATGGCTCCACTTACACCAGCAAAATGAAGATAAATATCTTTACCATTCCAATCTTCTGCTATTTCGAAGTCTCTTTTATAACTCCCTACATTGTTAATATTATGGGGAATAAAAGGAGGATTGGTAGGAAAAGCATAAATTCTATTGACATAAATAGGAACGCCATAACCCTTCATTTCCCAGTTAGAGGGAACATTAATCTTGTCCCACCCTTTCAAACTAAAATTATTTTTATAAAAATCTACAGGACATGCACTTACACTATCTGCAAAATAAAAATTCCAAGCTCCATTTAAAGAGGTATACATGTTAGAATTTTTCCAACTTTCATTTACCAAAGCACCTTTTTCCGTTGAGTATTTATAGAATGATGCCGTGGGTGCTTCTCTATTGATTTGAAAAATTTCTGGATTTTCCCATTCTGGATTTTCCCATTTTTCTGCTGTATAAACCGGTTTGTTTTGAGACCAAACTGTGGTTAATATAAAAAGGGAAATAATAAATGCGTATTTGTTCATTTTGTATCGTTTAAACTAATTGGCCTATCTATGACAAGGTTTCTTTTTTATTTTTCTAAGCATGCTACTCTTAATGAAGTGGTTTAAACCACTTTATTATTTAAAGAATTAGGATGCTGCTCAAATTAATGCATAGTCATTTTTTCAATTTATAAAATCACCGAGACGAATTTAAACGTAGATTCTTAAAAAAATAGGGGAATATTCGGTTAAATTGGGGGGTAATTTTAATCTTTCTAGAAATATTGTCATAGAAAAGCAAATGAGCCCATTTTCTTTATAAAAAATGAGCTCATTTGCCTTATACTGGTTTTATTTATTTTGTGTTATCAATTGGTGTGTATTATCGTTATTTTAAGCCGTTCATTACAGCCTAAAAAACCGCATAACAAGACCAATATGGCTATTAAATTGCTATTTTTCATTCATCTATTTTTTAGCAACATGCCTTTTAAATAAAAATGATATCATTTCCTGTTTTTCAAATATTCTTTTACGAGATGGCTGTAGGCATATCGCTTATTCTTGCTTGTTCTTATTAAATTTCTTTTCACCTTTTTAGTATGCTTCCCCGGGTTTTCTTTTAAATAGGTTAAATATAAAATGAGTTGGTTTTTTGTCAAATAATCCAAATACTGCGACACAATTTCAACAGCTATTGAATTGGCATTTTCCAACTTTTTAAGCAATAGTGTTCTAGCGTTACTATCTACACCCGGAAAAGTGTTATAGAGTTGAGTTGCTATTTTTTCTATAGACAAATCAGCATCTGGTATTTTCTTTAAAATATACCCTCTGGTTAATGCGTCATTCGTTTTAAAAATGTTTACTATTTGGGCTGTATGGTGTTTAAAATCTTTCTTAGGCAGCTGCTTTAAACCATATTTTTGATAATCCTCATAGGGTGCATACAAAAAATACGCTGTAAGGCTATCAGAATGCATTGATTGTACATGTTCTTTCATTTTATCTTTAGCCTCGCCGTGTACAATATGCCATAAGGTATAACAAGAGTACAGGCCACCCTTTACAACCGATTCTTTTATTTCTGTTCTTGTAGCTCCAGAAATTGCGTCAACATGTATTAAGGAAGTATTGGAAGACGAAATAGAAACGGTATCTACCAAATCAGATATTTTTCGTCTTTTAAGAATTGAATTGTCATCTAAAAACAATTGATGCAACTTCGCATAGTCTTCTTTTTCAAAGGAAACATGATCGTACTTTGTAAGCGGTAATTTAGGAAAAATGCCATACCCCACATAATTACCCAATAAATTCCAGTATACGTTAATATTCGCAAGTTTACATTCGCCATCCGCGCATACTGTTGTTTCTATCTCTGAAAAAAATAATCTAGGTTGGCCCTTGTTATTCGATAACAAACGTACGTTATGAATATTTGGATCGGCATATGCACTATCGGAAGATTTAATTGTGTATTCAAAAATTACTTTATCTTGAGCAATCTCTTGCCATTCATTAGCCATGCTAAAAAAGAGAGGCTTATACTCAGGTCTCTTTTGGTTTTTATAGCCCGTGATAGCAAATAGAATGGCTATAAGCATGAACGATTTATACACTATTGTTGTTTTTCTATTAAATCTAGATATTCTTGTAGGTGGTTTGTATATACTTCTCTTGGGTTTATATTATATTTTTCACAAATTACAGCAGCAAGACCAACTGCTGCTCCCATTTGACCTGTTGTTAACATAACCCTAGGCCCACCCAAACCAATATGCGAACAGCTAAAGTTTCTACCGGCCATGAATAAATTTTCTATGTTTTTTGAATACAAGCTTCTATACGGGATGTAATATTTTTTTGTTTTATAAAATAAAGCTTCGGAAAGAAAATCGGGTTCCTCTTTATCTTTCAAATCTCTTTGGTAATGTACATCTACTTCTCTAATTTCTTCTACAACAGCATCTTCGAACTTCGTATTATTTCTTACATCATTAAAGGTGTATATATAATCACCAATCAACCTTCTAGATTCTCTTTTACCAACCAAATACGAAACCCATTGCAGTTTATAGTTCTTATTTTTTTCTAACTTTTTTGCATTGGCAAACGAGCCGTAAATAGCTCTTAACATATGGTCTCTAATTTCTTCAGCATCATGAATTTGATGCAGGTCGTTTCTTGAAAATTCCCAATACCATTCGCCCGCAGTTGCTTTGTGTTCTTTGGCTACATCTTTAGCCCATGGTAACTCTGAAAATTCTTGTGCTTCATTTGTTTCTTCATTTTCCCATAGTACCGAAGATCCCATGACAAAATCATCGGCCTCTTCCGGGCTCCAAAGCTCTCCCCATTTGTCCCAAGATTCTCCGTAGGTTTTATAACTCTCCCTGCCATAAGAAAATTCGGCACCTGCCCAAAAACCAATCCATCCATCGCCTGTAGCATCTACAAATCTTGGTGCTTTAAAACGTATTCTCGCTCCTGTGGATGTATGCCGGGCATCAACATATTGAATGCTATTATTTTCAGCGACAGCATCATAACCCCTCCAGTTTAAAAAGAGGTCTATATTTTTAAAGCTTTTTACATTTCTATCCCTTCTTTCTTGGTCGTATTTCGCATCGGACGAACCATTAGGGTAGTGCTTTGTATCAATCATTTTTAAAATACGTTCGTACTTCCCATAAATACCCAAAGTATGTACACGTACTTCTTCACTTGCATTACCGCCTAATACAGGTCTGTCATGAATTAAGGCTACGTTTAAGCCTTGCTCTGCTGCAGAAATTGCAGCTGCACAACCAGCTAACCCCCCTCCTGTTATGACCAAATCGTAGTTTTTTTGTTTTTCTGGAGCCAGTGTTTCTGCCAATACTATTTTTCTCCATGAGGCTAAATTAGCTTCTGCTTCTGCAGGCATTTTTTTTGACTTGTTAAAATAAATAGCATCACACCTACCATTAAAGCCTGTTAAGTCGGATAACTGTATTTCCACTGTGTTTGATTTCAGCTTTACTTTTCCGGCATACTCCCAATCCCAGTCTGGTGCAGTACCTAGTACTGTTTTTAAATAGGTGCCATTAATAGCTATTTTAAACTGACCTGGTGCTTCCCAATTTCCAGGAACCCAATTTTTAGTTCTTGCCCAAACATGGTACTCGCCCTTTTCGGTAAAAGTTACTTTAGTTTTAGCATCAGCAACGGGTATGCCCATACCATGAGCCATGATATAGGGGGAGCCCATTTGCTCAACAAATTGTGGATCTACAACCCAACCTCCTTTATCAACAAAGTTTTCTGCTTCTATAAAAACATCTTGTGCTACGCCTTTTACAACTAAAAGATGTAGCATAAGACATAGGCTTAGTTTAGGTACTTTCATACTATTTAATTTTGATCTATTCATAAACAAACCATGCCGTAGCCTTACAATCATTAGTTGCCGCGATTTGCGCCCAATGCGCACTAAAACCTTTTGGGAATTTATAGGTTATTTTTTCTCCTCCTTTTAAAACAAAGGTTTTAAATAAAACAGGTTCGTCTAGATAATGATTGATGTGGATGTACAATTGAAACTCTGTATCTACATCAGATTCCAATGCTACTGTTTTTTCATCATAACCTGTCATTAGGTACATATCAGACATTTCATTTGCTTTTACTTGACTGTTTTTCCATGGACCACCTACCCCTACTGGTTTTCCTAAACTCCATAAATCATCAATACCTCCAAACCAAAGCGCTGTATTTCCATCATCAGATATATACACCTGTTCTGAAACTTTTGCATTCAATTTAACACCGCTCAAAACCAATAAACCGTTCCAAGTATTAAAGTCTACAATTTGTTTATTATGTGTAGTAACCGGCCTCATCATTTTGTACAATGGTTCTTTACCTACTTTGAATAAAGGCAATTCATAAAATGTACCTGCAATATTTGCTAATTCACGTTCAGATTCTACCTCTCTAGATACTCTGGTTGTATTAGCTGTAAATAGCTCTGAATATTTGGGATGCCCTTTTGGCAAACGCAATTGGTAGTCTTTAGCATTCAGGATAACGGATGCTTCGTCTTCTGTCCATACCTCTTTTTGACTTACTTTTAAGTCTTCCGTAGTGTTTTCTTTTTCGTTATAAAACCCTACTTCTTCGCCTACCTTTTTATTTTTTAATGCATTTATAGAAATTGAATCTTTAATACCTTTCTCAAAACGAAAATCATACTTTAAAAATTCATAGGATCCGGTGTTTTTAAATGAACTGTTTTCTATTACTCCTGAATAAACACTTAAATTATAATTTGTTTTATTACTGAATAGTTTTGTAAATGATACATTTTCGGTAGATTCATCTATAGCTGCAAGGGATTTGAACAATTCTTTCCCCTCTTTTTCATTTTTAAGATTACCATCCGTGAAATGAAAAGTAGCGGTTAATGTACTCGTTTCATTAGTGATTAACCTTACCCACGCTGCTTTTAAATTTTGTTCAAAAGTGTAATAGTTATACCTTTCTTTTTCTAAAACTAATTCTTTTAGTGCTTTCCAGTTTCCCGTTCCATTTTCATCTATTTGAATGGTTACATTTACGGGTTTATTGCCTGAATTATTCAAATGTAAAACCCTATGGTCAAAACCAGCTACTAAAAAGGGAAGCGATGGTTTTTGAGCAGTTACTTCTTCATCTAACCAAATGGCTCCATAAGCAGATTTTGGTCCCCAATTGGTTAATGCTTCTCGGTTACCAAACCAAAGATTTGATTGCGGTTGTCCCGCAAGAGGGTTACCCTGTATACTGGTTTCATCTGTTGCTAATACAATTTGATTGTTCCAACTTAAAAAATCGGGGATATAACGCAAGTGAGACCCCATTGGTTTAATACCTGCTGTATTGCTGTGAGAAAAAGTAGCTGGAAAATCATAAAACATACCATGCATGTCCATCATCATTTCTCCATTTCCAATTTCTCTAATTCTTGGCCATTCTGTAAACCATCCATGAGAAGGGTCATTATTATAGGTTGCTTTTGGTAATAAAAACGTTTTCCATTTACCACTTTCCAATACCTTTAACCGAACAGCTCTTTTATCCCATCCCATTGCCCACAATGGAGCATTATCCTTGGGAACGGCATAAATGCCATTTTTTGTGGTGACATCTGTAAACTGTCTTCTTTCAACAATTTTAAAATTTTCACCATCAAACTCGGCTAAAATTCCATTGTCTTCTTCTGTATTGCTATTTTCTAAAGTTACCTTCCAATCTTTACTACCTTCATGGCCATGTTCTCCATTGTTGGCTAAAATCAGTTTATTTTGACTCGTATAAGCCCCTTTACCGTGCCAACCTGGTAAAGGATTTTTATAAAGCCTTTTTACTTTTAAGGTATACACATTTACCTCGTACAACATACCTTCCATATCATAATAATACACCTTGTTTTCAGGGTCTTTTAAATGCCTTGCAATAGCACTTAAACGCCCTTCCATATCTTCAATTGGTATTACTCTGATAGTTCCTTTGCTATCTATAACATAGGGTCCTATTAACAATTGATTAGATTCTTGGTGGATCATTCTTGCTGCCGGCGTACCTCCAATACTACCAGGAAATATTTCCATATTATGATCCTTATCTACAACATAGAGGTTGTGCTCACTTCCTTTAGGCTCGTGTGCCGCATAATTAACCATGTATAGTTTATCATTCCAAACAGCCAATGCTCCGATACCACATTCGTTTCCAAAACTATACCTGCCATTTTCTCTGGCATGTGAATAGGTTGTTAAATGCGGATAAATACCACTTATCTCTCGAGCCCCAGAAATGGAAACTATTTGGTCTTCTTCTATTTTTATCGAAGTTACTACGTCTTCTTTTTTTTCTTCAGTTGATTTACAACTGGAGCAAAACATGAGCATTACTGCAATCACCTTTACTAAAACATGTTTCATTTGCATTAATTCTTGATTAATCATGCGTAAGAATTTAACCTTTTAATTAGCTGTAAAAAAGCAATTACTTTAATTCAATTTGTTTGATCTTTTGATACCCTTCTCCTCTAAGCTCAGAGAATATAGCAATCAGTTCTTTTAATTTTTTCGGTTGTTCTTCTGCTACGTTATTTTGCTGACTTAAATCATTCTTTAAATTATATAGTTGATACACTTTATCATTACCAATTTCAATATTCACTTTTTTATTGTACTTAGGAGCATCATATGGTGGAATCATAACCCAATCACCACTTCTAAGCGCGGTTCTACTGGTTGCTTCAATAATTAAATTTTTTCTTCCTTCTTGATTTTTACCCAAAAATGTATTCATTAATTGTTCACCGTCCGTACTAGTATTTTCTGTACCTAATAAGTTAGCAAGAGAGGGTAATAGATCCATTTGACAAACCAGGGCATCTGACTTACCTGGTTGAATTTCACCTTGCCAATAGGTGATAAAAGGCACTCTAGTCCCTGCTTCAAACAAGCTATATTTACCGCCTTTTAAATCTCCAGCAGGGGTATGGTTTCCTAGTTTTTCAACGGCCTTATCATAATAGCCATCATTTAACACAGGGCCATTATCACTTGAAAAAATGATTAAGGTATTTTCTAGGAGTCCTTCAGTTTCTAAGGTTTTTATGAACGCTCCAATAACATAATCAGCTTCAACAATAACATCCCCTCTGGGCCCCATACCTGAAGTCCCTACAAAACGAGGGTGTGGCGTTCTTGGCACATGCGGTTGTTGTAATGCATAGTATAAGAAAAATGGAGTTTCTTTATGTTTGGCAACATAATCTTGTGCTTCTTTTAAAAAGGTATCTGCCATAGCTACATCATTCCACTTCGCACTTTCGCCACCCTTCATAAATCCAATACGAGGAATACCATTCACAATACTATTGTTATGACCGTGGTGCCATTTCATTTTTACAAGTTCTGGGTTATCTATAGCTGTTGGCTCTCCTTCAAAATTCTTTTGATAACTGACTTCTATTGGGTCATTGGGATCTAGATTAACAACATTACCATCTTCAATATAAACTGTTGGCACTCTATCTTGAGTGGCCGCCATGATATAACTATAGTCGAAACCCACTTCATTTGGACCTGGTGAAACCCGCTCATTCCAATTTACATTCCCGTTCCCTAGGCCTAAATGCCATTTACCAACAATAGCTGTTGCATACCCTTGCTTACGGAGCAGTTTAGGAATGGTTATTTGCGCAGTATCAATAATTAAAGGTGCAGAGCCTGAAAGTATACCCGCTTTTTTACGCCAGGGGTACTCACCCGTAAGTAAAGCATATCTGCTAGGTGTACAAGTTGCTGATGAAGCATAACCATTAGTAAATAGCATACCGCCATTTGCTAATTTGTCTAAATTGGGCGTTTTTAATTCCGTAGCACCGTAAGCACCTAAATCTCCATAACCTAAATCATCAGCGTATATAATAACTATATTGGGTTTTTCTTTCTGTACGGCTTCTTTTTCTATTTCACTAGCTATTTTATCCTCTTTCACTCCATCCTTACATGCATTGAGTATGCTGATGAACATTACGAACAAAACACCATACATTTTTTTATTTCTACATTTATTTAGCATATTTTTTAATTTCTTTCAATTCAAACTGTGCATCATAACTAGGGTTCATTTGGTCTGGTATAGGTGCATTCAATTTAGTTCTCCACATATGTAGTTTTTGGAACAGTTCCTCTGCTTTTTTTGGATGTGTTGCCATCAAATTATTTTGCTCTCCTAAATCATTATTTAAATTATATAATTCAAGACTATCATCTTCAAAATAATGATGCAATTTCCAGTTATCCATTAAAATTGTAGAACCGGGTCGCGTTCTAAATAATGGGTCTCTACCACCATCTTTACCCTTACTGTATGCTTGAAGGTATACTGGAAAATGCCAATACAGATTACGATCGGCAATAGGCTCTTCTTTTAGTAATGGCAGTATATTCACCCCATCTAAAACCTTATCCGAAACATCTATGTTTACTAATTTTGCAAAGGTTGGCAAGAAATCTAAATTGCTAATTGGGGTAGTATTTGTTGTCCCTCCTTTTATATAATTAGCCCATTTTACAATATAAGGCACTCTTGTACCGCCTTCATAATAAGATCCTTTTCCTGCACGCAAGGGGTCTTGCCCAGAAATTGCACGTATACCTCCATTATCAGAAGTTAATACCATCAATGTGTTTTCTATTAGTTGTAAACGATCTAGGGTTTTTAATAAACGCCCAATATTGGTGTCTACATTTTCTACCATAGCCGCGTAAACAGCCTTGTTATATTCTTTTTTATTTAGTTTTTCTGTTTTACCTATCTTTTCTTTGTACTTGGCAATCAAAGGTTCTTTACCCATTAAAGGGGTGTGTACCGCATAAAAAGGCAGGTATATAAAAAGCGGTTTTGTGTTATTATCATTAATAAATGTAATGCATTCATCAGTGAGCCTATCTGTTAGGTTTTCGCCATTGGGAGCTACCTTCAAATTAGGCAATTCGTTATACGGTGCCGTGTAGCCTTTGTCTCCTGGATTACCCCTTTTATCGCCTCCAAAATTAACATCAAAGCCATTCTGCAATGGATCATGGGTAATATGCCATTTTCCGAAGGTTGCTGTTGTATATCCAGCTTTTTTAAACAGGTCTGCCATGGTAAAAATACCGTCTGTTAAATGTTCGGTGTTTTTTATAGGGATGAGTTTTCTTGTTTTTTCATGCCCCCTTTCTGACTCCCCTACCGTATAAACACCGTGTCTAGGGGTATTTTGTCCGCTCATCAAACAAGCTCTACTTGGAGCACAATTGGCCGCTGCAGCATAGCCTTGTGTAAACGTCATTCCGTTTGCCGCCAATTCATCCATGTTTGGGGTTTCAAAAAGATCACTTCCCATAAAGCCAACATCTTTCCAGCCCAAATCATCAATATTAATGTAAATCACATTTGGTGTACTCAACGTTTTTTCTTGAGACTTACATCTAAAAGAGATTAGCGTTAGCACAACTAAAAAACCATATGTTAATCTACTATCTTTCATTATTTTTTTGAACCTTATAGGTCTCAAATTCTTTATGTAATCTACCAAAACCTATTTCTTCCCCGAGCAGCATTTTTTGATACAACATTGGTCTTTCTTTTTTTACCCATTTCAATACATCTACACTAATGGCATGTGTCGGAAAATAAATGCTGTCTTTTGGCTTCGTTTGTTCATCAAAGTATTGAGCATCTTTCTGCATTCTTTTTAAAATCGAGTTATATTTTACCTTATGAACAAGATTGTTTAACTCCATCGGATCTGCTTTTAAATCGTACAATTCTTCTTTAGGCTTTAAACTTTCAAAAAAGAATTTTTGATTTTCTGAAAGCTTATTCTCATTTTTTAGCGTTCGCATGATATGCACTGCCGGACGATAAAATTCCAAATACGCTTGATGCGCATCAAAAGGTATTTCGGGCCTATCATTTTTAATATATTTCCATGCACCTGAAGTAATTGCTCTTGATTTCTCCTGAACTTCATCCCATAAGCTGCGAGAGGCATACACAAATTCTCTAGAGAAATTCTCATCAAAAACAGGTTTACCTGTCATATATTCAGGGATTTCAATACCTGCAAAATCTAAAATAGTTGCTGTAATATCTGTAGCACTAACAACATCTTTTCTAATTTTATTTACTTCTACATTCTTAGGGTTATAAATAATTAATGGAATATGTAAACCAGAATCATGCAAATATCCTTTGCCTCGAATATTGCAACGACCATTGTCTCCAATAAAAATAACAATGGTATTATGGGCCATTCCTTTATCTTCCAATTCTTGAAAAATCATTCCGACTTCATTATCCATAAACTCCATCTGGTCTAAATACGTAGCCCAATCTAATCGTGTTACAGGATGATCAGCTATATAATCCGGTAATTCTACCTCATCGGGGTTCACCGGATGCTTTGATGCTGCTCTAACGTCATCCCACCAATCACCTCTATGGGTTGCGTTTAATTGAATTTGCGCAAAAAAGGGTTGATCTTCTTTTTCAAAGTGGTCTACTTTATCAAATAAGCCAAAATTTTCTCTTCCGTCCCATGTACCGATCTTTTTAGATTTAAAATTCACATCGGTTTTTCGTCCTTTTCCCATAACACCGTGGTGTCCTAGAATGCAAGTGTAGCCGGATTGACGAAGCCAATACGTAAAAGGTTTGTACTTTTCATTTAATGGCACATCTCTATTACTTCTATGGTTATCTGCATTTATTTTTAACTGATGTGTACCTACCATCATAGCAGATCTACTAGGCGAACAAATAGGGTTTGTGACAAAACAATTATCAAACCTAACGCCATTAGCGGCCATTTTGTTTAAATGAGGTGTTTTAACGGCTTTCATTCCGTAACATTCCAAATCCAAACTTATGTCTTCAGCCATTAACCAAATAATATTAGGTTTGGTTTGAGCATAAGCACTAAAAATGCCCATTAGTACTAAAATAGTTGCCAAAAACGTACGCTTGCCCCCTATTGCTATTATATGTCTTGCCTTTAGTTTTATCATATTTCTTTTTTAACCAAAGGGAACTCTGGGTGTTCTGTTCTAGCCGAGGTTACTATTTTTTTTAATCGCTTTAAAATTTCTGGATGTTGTTTTGAAATTTCAAGAGATTCTGAAGGGTCATTCTTAATATTATACAATTCATACCTTTTATTCACAAAGTACACTAGTTTCCAATCATCTTTTAAAAGCGCTTGTATAGGTCCCTGTCTTTCATTAAACTCCCAATACAAGTACTCGTGTTTTTTTTGCTTTTTTACATTATTTGTTAAAATAGGCAGGTAGGATATACCGTCTATTTTTTCGGTAGGTTGTACACCTGCTACCTCACAAGCGGTTGGAAGAAAATCCCAAAAAGCGGAGGTATGATTTGATGCGCCGCCTGCTTTTATTTTATTGGGCCATCTGGCAATAAAAGGCATTCG
>JBDWSS010000051.1:0-58544 GCA_039985375.1 Flavobacteriaceae bacterium | reverse complement strand
AATTTTCAACTCCTTTTACCCCAGAGAATGCCAGACCTGCAGTTTTCTCTTTTAATGGAGATGTGTATCAGGGGTTAGATGCCAATACCATTTCTGAAGACAAGTTAGATCAGCTTCAAGCCACACTTCGGATATTATCAGGGCTTTATGGAATTTTGAAACCCTTGGATTTAATTCAACCCTATCGTTTGGAAATGGGTACCCAGCTAAAAGTAGCTAGAAAAAAGAACCTCCATGAATTTTGGAAAAAACAGCTGACCGAGCATTTAAACGAGGAATTGGAGGATAATGAGTTATTTGTGAATTTGGCAAGTAACGAATATTTTGGTGCCATCGATGCGCGGCAATTAAAAGTGCCCATAATTACGCCTTTTTTTAAGGATTGGAAGAATGATAAACTTAAGGTAATAAGTTTTTTCGCCAAAAAGGCAAGGGGTTCCATGGTTCGTTATATTATCGACACAGACGCTTCAACCATAGAAGACATAAAAGGTTTTGATAGCGATGGGTATGTTTTTAGCGCAGCGCATACATTAAGGGCAGATCAACCTGTTTTTGTGCGCTAAGGAACTATAACCGGACCAAGAGTTCTTAAATATGGGACGTCCTGGTGTTAGTTTTGTAGACCTCTTTTCCCAAACTTGTTACATGGTTAAAATTACCTTTCAAATTTGGGTTTTATCACGATCTTTGAATCCATTTTAAAATAATCAAAATAATACCGATTACACATGCAGCAATCCAGACGTTTAGAAGAATTTAAAAAATCGGTCACCAATAAGTTCAACATTTACAACAGCTTGTTTTTAAACCTTCCTTATAGGAACATTGAAAATGTGGGTATGTTGATACCGCTTTTATTGGACCAATGTGAGAAAGGACTTAAGGCGGGTAAAACCCCTCAGGAAATATTGGAAACTTTCTTTACCAATTTTGTGGATATTAAGGACGAGCGAGAGCGATTGGATTTTATGTTCAAGATTATCCAATATGTAGAACGCCAGGTGGTATTATATGATAGTGTGGAGGATTCCGCTTTTTCAAAATTGCAAGAGTACAGCGATTCACTTTCAATAAAGGACTATTTCAAGTCGGTAAATAAAGACAAGAATTGGGATAAAATCGCCAAAAAATTGTCAACCTTCAGTGCTCGAATCGTACTTACTGCGCATCCTACACAATTTTATACTCCAGCAGTGTTGGATATTATTTCGAAAATGCAGTCACTTATCACAGAGGATGAGGTGGATAAGATTGATGTTACCCTACAACAATTAGGGCTAACATCCTTGATAAATGCAAAAAAGCCCACTCCCTTGGACGAGGCCAAAAATATCATCTATATTTTACGACACACCTATTATGATGCCATTGGTGAATTATTCCAATATGTAAAACGGAATATAAGAGATGAGGACTTTAGTAACTATAATATCCTAAAATTGGGTTTTTGGCCAGGTGGTGATCGAGATGGTAACCCATTTGTAACGGCCAAAATAACGGGGCAGGTTGCAGATGAACTTCGTCTTAATTTGATGAAATGTTACTACAATGAACTCAAATCATTGCGAAAAAAATTAACCTTTAAAGGGCTTCAGGAAGATTTGAATACCTTGAGCGGAAAACTTTATAAGGCGATGTTTAATGCCAAGGTTATAATCAGTTATGCTGAAATTATTGGGCAACTCAATGAAATTAGAAGTAAGCTGATAGCGGACTATCATGAACTATATGTGGGAGATTTGGACAATTTCATTAACAAAGTACATATTTTTAAAACCCATTTTGCCACTTTGGATGTTCGGCAAGACCATAGCAAGCATACCTTGGTGGTCGAATCGATTCTAAAACAACACGGTGCTATAAAGGAAACGATAGCTGAACTGGATGATGAAAGTTTGCAGGAATGGTTGTTGTACAAAGATTTAGAATTGGACCCAGCCAATTTTGACGAAGAAATTGTCAAAGACACCATTTTAAACATTCAACAGTTGAAGGAAATTCAAGAAAAGAATGGCGAGGAGGGTTGTAATCGATATATTATAAGCAATTCTGAGGACATCTATTCCGTGCTTTTTGTCTTTGGTCTATTTAGATGGTGCGGTTGGAAGGTAGATGATATTACTTTTGATATTATACCATTATTTGAGACCATGAAGGGGATGGAAGCTGCAGAGGAGGTTATGCAAACTTTGTTTAACACCAATTTGTATCGTAAACATCTTGAAGGAAGAAAGGACATACATACCATGATGTTGGGCTTTTCCGATGGTACCAAGGACGGGGGCTATCTGAAGGCAAATTGGTCCATTCTAAAAACAAAGGAAACTTTGAGCAAGGTGTGTAAAAAGAATGGTATTAGTGCCATTTTCTTTGATGGCAGGGGAGGGCCGCCAGCACGAGGAGGTGGTAAAACCCATCGCTTCTATGCCGCACAGACCAAGGATGTGGCCAATCATGAAATACAGATGACCATTCAGGGACAAACAATAACCAGTACTTATGGCACAAAGGAACAGTTTATACATAATTCCGAACAACTGCTTACTGCAGGACTTAGCAATAATCTGTTTGGAAAGGAACATACCATTACCGCTGCGCAACGAAAGTTGATTGAAGAACTTTCCGAGCTTAGTTTTGGTAAATATGATTCCCTAAAACAACATGAAAAGTTTATACCCTATTTGGAACATCGAAGTACACTGAAATATTACACCAAGGCCAATATTGGTAGTAGACCGGGTAAAAGAGGCAACAAAAAGCAGTTGGAGCTTTCAGATTTACGCGCGATCTCATTTGTAGGCTCTTGGAGTCAGTTAAAACAGAATGTTCCTGGATATTTTGGAATGGGGTCTGCTATGAAAAAATTAAAGGATGAGGGAAGATTGAACGAGGTTAAAAAGTTATATGCAGAGGTGCCATTTTTCAAAGCTTTGATGCTCAATAGTATGATGTCCTTGGCAAAAACCAATTTTGATTTAACCAGCTATATGAAGGATGATGAGGAGTTTGGTGAGTTTTGGAACATACTTCATGATGAATATGAACTTTCCGAAAAAATGCTCTTGCAGATTTCCGGACTTAAAATTTTGATGGAAGACGAGGCTGTTTCAAGAGAGTCCGTTAAGATTCGGGAAAAGATTGTACTGCCTTTGTTGGTCATTCAACAAAATGCATTGTACCATATTACCCAAAATTCGGCATATGCGGATTTGTATGAAAAGATAGTTACCAGGTCTTTGTACGGAAATATTAATGCAAGTAGAAATTCGGCATAGGGATTCTTACCTAATTTTAGGTGCATGGTAATCTTTAAAATAAGCATTAAAGAAATGCGTTTGAATAATGTTAGGGAAGACAATGGTTTTAAAACATTAACACCATTTTCCACATATGTTATTGACTATATTTAATCTTTATGAAGAAAGTACTTTTCCTTTTTTGTCTTTGTTTTGCTTTGTTTCAGGTTTCATGCTCTGATGGAGATTCTGACCCGCCTGAAGAGGAACAGGAAGTTGAAGTGGGAACACTTGAAGTTGTTACAATATACGAAGGCGGAGAATCAGTTTCGGATATTTTGATTTCAACCATCCCAGAAACCGAAGAAATAATTACCAATGATTTAGGAAAAGCTATTTTTGATAATATCGAAATTGGCACGTATCAAATTATAGTAGCACCTTCTTTTTTGGATGAAAGTATAATGGTTTCTGCTGAGGTAAATGATAGCCAAACTACAATGGTTGAGGTTGTTGTTGGTCCTACTCCAGTTTCAATGGATCCCTTGGATATTGATGTTTTATTGTCCGCTACCTATGAAAGCTTAAAAGGAAATTTTCTATTTGATGCTACTGGATATTCACATTATTGGGGAGATATTGGAATGGAGACCATATTTTTGAACCAAAATTCATTAGGTATATATGGGGGGTTGGATGGTTATGATTTTAGTCCTGTGAATTCCGTGATTACGGATGTATGGGCTGAACATTATAAGATTATTAGATTAACAAATTTGGGATTGGACGGTATATATGAGGATGATTTTGTGACCGACAACAACACCGATCCCGTGATAGCCGAAGCGGAATTCCGTTTTTTAAGGGCGCTTTTATATTTTAACTTGGTAAAGCTCTATGGAAATCCAATATTGGTAACCACAGCTAAAATAGATTTTGATACCCCACTGATTTATGAGCAAGGTAGGGCTCCGGTATATGAACAAATAGTGGCGGATCTTAAATTTGCTCAAGAGAACTTGGTTTCTAGTTCGGTCAAGAATAGGGCTTCCAATGAGATTGCTACAGCGCTGTTGGGAAAGGTATATATAACAATGGCAGGTTTTCCCTTAATGGATTCGGATAAGTATCTTTTGGCCCTGCAGGAACTGGAAAAAGTTGTGACAAATTTTACTTTGGAAGAGGATTATACCCAAGTTTTTAATCTAGAAAACGAGATTGCAAATTCTGAAGTAATTTTTAGCGTCGATTTTGACAATTCAGGAAATTATGGGGTTCCCTGGGGCCCCAAAGGGATATCCATAAATGACCGATTTTTACTGTCTTCTGGTTTTATAGGTGAATTCTTCAACAATTCAGAAATTCCTTCAGAACCGGTTGCCTTTCCAATAAGTATCGAGGATTCCAGGTTTTATCAAAACATCGCTACATTTTCATACCAGAATGGTTCGATAACCGATGAAAATCTTCTTGCAGATTGGAGACCGTTCAAATTTGTGAAAGATCCTATTGTACCAAGTGTTGTCAATGAGGAATCTTTTGATTATCCGTATTTGAGATTGGCTGATATCTATCTTTTGATAGCTGAAGCGGAGAATGCCATAAATGGACCGACCATTAAAGCTTATGATGCGCTGAACTTGATCAGAAGGAGGGCATTTGGAGATTTAAATCATGATTTGCAACCTGGATTGAGCCAAAACGAATTTTTTAATGCTATCATAAGGGAAAGAAAGCTAGAACTTTGTTTTGAAGGTCAATTAAAAGATGATCTCATACGAATGCAAGCCTTGGAAGTTGAAATTTCAAACTTCAATGAATTACATCCAGATCGCGTCAAGGATTTTCAGTCGCATAAATATATATGGCCAATTCCGCAAGAGGAAATTACCCTGAATCCGAATGCTATACAGAATCCTGGATATTAAGTAATATTGCTTTGAGTGACTTGCCTTTTCTCCATGTACACCCCTATAAACCATTCCTTTTTCCAGAGGCCACTAAATTGATTGTAGGTACCTTACCTCCTCCTCGATTTACCACTGGAGCGTTGAAGGTGAATGATGTGGACTTTTGCTATGGGAGTAGGGATGGACAGTTGTGGCGCATTCTGGATCGCATATTTGGGTTAAATCTCAAATTTGAAACTGCTCAGGAAGCTATTACACAGCGTAAAACATTCTTGTTGGACCGAAAAATTGGCATTTGTGATATTGTAGCCAGCGCTGAACGAGAGAAAGTGGATGCCTCCGATTTGGGAATGCAAAATGTGATTCTCAGGGATTTAGTTGTCTATCTGCAAGAATATCCAAATGTTGACACACTATTGTTTACAGGGGGAAACAGTAAAAATGGACCTGAATATTTTTTCAGGAAACAACTCAAAGAAAAAGGATTGCAATTGGAGGTAGTTTCCGGAGAAGTACCAAGAATCCATAAATTCCTTCTTCCCATGGTTTCCAATAAAATAGAGAAATCGAGAGTTGTAAAGACCGTTTCGTTAACAGCACCTTCAGGAGCAGCAAACCGAGCCATAGGAAGCCTTAAGGAATATAAGGATCTCAAAAGCAAAAACCCAGCATTCAATACCTTCGATTTTAGGGTGTTGCAATATCAGGATTTTTTCTAGTTAAGATTAAAATTGGAGAATAATTCGGAAAAAGGAAATACATTATCCTGCTTTACTTTCTTTTGTTCAACAAGTTTGATGATTTTGTCAATTGCTGTTTCAAATCGCTTTTTTGGCATTGGTTTCATAAGGAAATGACTAATTCCATAATCAAATGCTTTGTGTGCAAAATTTGCCCTTGTAGAATTCAAAATAATTGCCGAATTAATCTCAATATTGTCCAACAATTCAAAGGCATCTATTTTATCCATAAGTACATCTAGGAAAACAATATCAACCTTTTGATCATATATTGCCTTAATGGCGTCAAAAGGGTTTGAATAGGAACCAATTAATTCCAACTTTGGGTGATTCTTGACCAAAATGGATGTGGCCAAGCGTTGAATTGAAGAATCGTCTATAACAATCACTGAGTATTTCATAATAAGTAGGTTGAATATTTATTACAAAGTTATATTTACCTACATTTTTTAAATAAAAATAGAGATATACAACAGTTTTATCCCGATGAAATCATGTTTTCATCGTTTTTTATAAAAAGCATGATTTTGGTTATCGATGTTAATTGCCGTTTATGGAAATAGCACCTATGAAATTTGGATGGAAGCCAATTTTTGTTCGCAATTGGATATTTTTTAAGCTTTATAACACGTATCTCAAACCTATTGCAGTATCGATTCTTCCACTTCCTTGCATTCTTGTATTATTTTCTAATTCGATAACTTCAATCACTGAGCCATTATCACTTTCTACCTTATTTACTTTACCTGCAGTTAAACCCAATTGAAAACCTAAATAAAGATTTTTGGATATTTCAAAATCATAACCAACTTCTGAAACTACCCCAAACGCATTGCCTGTAATATGGAATGTATCTAAAAATACGGTTTGATCGTTACTATAAAGTAAATAGCCGAATGCCGAGTTTAGCAAAAATGCTGTTTTGTTGTTTTTGCCTAGAAACCTAATGGATGAAACAGCCCCAATAAATGAAACAGATATTTTGTCACTTAAAATTCCTGTAAATTGATTTCCCCCTTGACCAAAAACCGCATTGTTACTTGAGTTTGTGGCCCTCATAAAATTATATTTAATACCAAAACCAATTGTTTTGTCTAAATAATAAATAAAACTACCTTCCATGTTGTACCCGGATCTCAGAGCATTGAAATAGGGCTTAAATCCGCTGGGAATAGAATTGTCCAATTTTGAAGGGTCGTAACTATACCCTCCACTAACTGAAATTCTAATTTTAGAATTGTTAACGAATCCAGGTAACTTTTCTTTAGGAATAGGGTTTTCGGTATAGAAATCTTGTAGATATGAGTTTACTTCGGAAAGAGGCATTAAAGTGCTTTGAAATTCTGACTCATTTTTGAATACAAAATAGATGTTTTCCTTTTTGAGTTTGATGATTTTACAAAGAATGGAATCATTGGATTTGGTCACAATTAAATCTTGGGATTTGGCGGTTTTTCCAAAAACTAAAATCAATACAAGGATGAGGTAGATTTTATTCATTATTGCTACTTTAATTTTAAAATTATTGCATCTAACCTATGGCAGGTACTCCAGAAATCTGGTTTTTTGTGTTTAATGATTTTAATAACATTTCCACCAACCCTTCGCGCTTCAAGTTTTGCTTGATCCAAAACAATTTCATAATTACATTTTACGCTGAATCCAGTATCTCTTATTTCAACGGTTCCAACTTGTATGGCATTATCTGGGGGTGGCTCATTTAGTCCAAAAACTTCAACTTTCTCATCATATTTTAAAGCAGGATAATCTTTATTAACATAAGAAGCAATCTTTGGACTGCAAGAACAAAATAGAAGAATTAATAGGAGGGTAATTGGGTGTTTCTTTTTCATTCCTTTCTTTTACTAAATATTGAATAAAATGCCTTAATCCCATAGGCCAGTTGCCCAATCTTAATATTCTCGTTGGGACTATGCTGATTGTTATCTGGGTTTACCATGGGCACAATAAAAGCGGGCAATTGTAATTCATTGATAAAAGGAGCAATGGGTACGGTACCTCCCATGATCCTGATCTGTACCACGTCTTCTCCAAATGTTGTCTGTAAGGTTTCAACCAAAAATTTTCCATAGGGGTTGCCCAAATCTGTACGAAAAGCATCGGTAACACCGCCTTCTATCATCGTTACTATTTTGTTATGTGCAAAGCGTTCTTCCTTGGATGGGATATGATCCAAAACATGATACCCTTGTTTGGTAATATGGTCTTTGACCAATTTTTTTAACCGGGTTCCATCACTCTCAGGAACCAAGCGCAAATCGAGTTCGGCCGTTGCACTTTCGGGAACAATCGTCCGTTTTTTTGCACCAATCCAACCAGAACCTAGTCCTCTAATATTTAAGGATGGATACTGGAGGGCTTCCTGATAAAATCCACCAACTTTTTCAGCAGATTTGAATTGTAAATTTTCTGCGATTTCAGTATCACTATCTGGGACACTTTTTAAAATTTCCCAAATGGTGTCATCAAATGAGATGCCATCATAGTACCCAGGAATGATTACTCTACCTTCACTATCTTTCATTGTTGCCAATAGTTGGGCCAACTGAAACCCTGGATTTGGCGCATAATTACCATAGTGTCCGCTATGTTGTGGTTTAATGGGACCATACGTTGTTAAAGTCAGTGAGGTAATGCCGCGGCATCCGTAAACAACCGTTGGGTTTGCGGAACTATGCACTGGACCATCGGCTATGATCAAAAAATCTGCTTCCAATAATTCACGGTATTGTTTTACTGCTCTTGGGAGTGGTTTGCTACCTTTTTCTTCCTCTCCATCTAAAATCACCTTAATATTGAATGGGATTTTCTGGCCTTTTTCCCTTAAAAGATCAATGGCGTTCAAAAACATTACAATTGGACCCTTGTCATCAGAGGTGGAACGCCCAAATAACCTCCAATCATAGTTTATGTCATCATCCAAGGCATCAAAGGAAATGGTTTCAAAACCGTCATCAACGGGTTTCTTTAAAACAGTTTTATAAGGATTGGGTTGATCCCATTTGGAGGGATCTACAGACTGACCATCAAAATGCATATAAATAAGCATGGTAGGCTTATCATCAACCATGGGCAGGGCAGCAAAAAAAAGCGGTAGGTTTTCAGTCTCTAACTCCGTAGTATTGAACCCGCGTTCCACAAATTTCTTCTTCAGCCAAAGGATATTGTCATCAATATCATCTGTATTCAAGGCATCGTTGGGTATGGAAACAAAATCATTAAGTTCAATTATAGCCTCGGAAACCTGAGACTTGATTGCGGTAGAATCTTGAGAAAAACCTGAAAAATAGGCAGTTAGCATGAATAGCACTACCCGTCTTTTACTTGTTAACATGGAGCTGATTTTGCGTTTAATTTAGCGAATTCCTTTTACAAACCCTTCAATTTTTTCAACTCCATTTTTAGTTAAATGCTTAATAAAAGCGGATCCAATAATAGCTCCTTTTGTTTTCCGGGTGGCTTGTTTAAAGGTATCGGAATTACTGATGCCAAAGCCAACAATTTGAGGATTTTGTAGGTTCATACTTTTTATTCTATTAAAATAAGCCTCCGTTTCTTCACCAAAGCCTTTTTTTGCCCCTGTGGTACTGGCAGAACTTACCATATAGATGAAACCATCAGAGGATGCATCAATTTCAAGAATACGTGCCTCACTTGTCTGAGGTGTTATTAAAAAGACATTGATCAGGCCGTATTTTTTAAAAATAGCGTCATACTGTTCTTGGTATACATCAAGTGGTAAGTCTGGTAAAATTAGACCATCAATGCCAATCTCCTGACACTTTTTGCAAAATGCTTCTACACCATACTGGAAAACCGGATTAAAATATCCCATAATGATCAAGGGAATGGAAACAGTTTTTCGGATATCCTTTAACTGCTCGAACAAAAGTTCTGTATGCATACCGTTGTTCAACGCTATTGTGGAACTTGCTTGGATTGTGGGGCCATCGGCCAGAGGGTCACTAAATGGCAATCCTATCTCAATCATATCAACACCATACTTTTCTAGGTCTTGAATGATTCGGGAGGTATCATTTAAATTGGGATAACCTGCCGTAAAGTATATGGAAAGGAGTTTTTGGTCCTCTTTTAGTTTTTGGTTGATTCTGTTCATAATTGTATCGTCAACCTGAACTTGTTTCAGGTTCTCATTATAATATTAAAGTTGATAATAATGGATTTTTTTCTTTTATAAGATTAATTTTCCACTCTTTTTTCCAATTTTTTAATTGCTTTTCCCTTCTAATAGCTTGGTTTATATTAGAAAACTCTTCGAAATAAATTAAATCTTTCAAATTGTACTTCTTTGTAAAAACTGAACCTGAGCCATTCGCATGTTGAAAAATTCTTTTGTGTAAATCAGCTGTAACGCCAATATAAAATGTTGTTCGATACTTGTTGCTTAGGATGTATACAAAGCTTGATTTCATACTGTTATGAGATGCTGAAACGAGTTCAGCATGACACTTTCTACAATTTAAAATAATCAATATAGTTCTGTAAATCCTTGTCACCTCTTCCAGACAGATTAATAACGATAATATCTGAAGGATTAAATTTTTTCTGTTCTAAAATGGCAAATGCATGGGACGACTCTATCGCCGGTATAATACCTTCCAGTTTGCACAGCGCCAATCCAGCAGTCATAGCTTCATCATCCGTTATTGCAATGAATTCTGCCCTACCAGACTTAAACAAATGGGCATGCATGGGGCCAACTCCTGGATAATCCAATCCTGCAGAGATGGAATAAGGCTCGGTAATTTGACCGTCATTGGTTTGCATTAAAAGCGTTTTACTGCCATGAATGATACCGACCTTCCCCAAGGCAGAAGTTGCAGCACTTTCACCAGTATCAATGCCTTTCCCTGCTGCTTCCACAGCAATTATTTCAACCTCTGGAGTGTCTAAATAGTGATAAAAAGCTCCGGCAGCGTTACTGCCTCCACCTACACATGCGACTACGTAATCTGGATTTTCACGACCTTCTTTTTCCTTTAGTTGCCATTTAATTTCCTCGGAAATTACGGATTGAAATCGGGCAACCATATCAGGATAGGGATGAGGGCCAACAACGGAGCCAATAATATAATGGGTGTCCACTGGATTGTTGATCCAATCCCGGATAGCTTCATTGGTGGCATCTTTTAATGTTCTACTGCCAGATAAAGCAGGCCTTACTTTGGCACCTAACATCTTCATCCGTGCTACATTGGGTGCTTGACGGGCTATATCAATTTCGCCCATATAGACTACACATTCAATACCAGCCAAAGCGCATACCGTTGCAGTTGCAACACCATGCTGTCCGGCTCCTGTTTCCGCTATGATTCTGTTTTTTCCCAATTTTTTAGCCATAAGGATTTGCCCAATCGTATTATTGACCTTGTGGGCACCAGTATGGCATAAGTCTTCTCGCTTTAAGTAGATTTTAGTTTGATATTTTTCCGATAATCTTTCTGCAAAATAGAGTGGGGTAGGACGACCCACATAATCTTTGAGCAGTTGATCAAACGCTTCTTTAAAAGAAGGCTCTTCCATAATACGGATGTAATTTTGACGGAGTTCTTCCGTGTTGGGATAAAGCATTTCTGGGATAAATGCGCCTCCAAACTCTCCGTAATATCCTTTTTCGTTAGCGTGATAACTCATATTTTTTGTCATTCCTGGGTAGGCAGGAATCTTTTTTAGTTTGACTTTAATTTATAATGGATTCCGCATCAAGTGCGGAATGACAATTTTTTTTTGAATTCTTTTAATTGTTCGATATTTTTTAAACCTGGTTCTATTTCAAACCTACTATTCACGTCAATGGCATGGCATTGTTTTGATGCTGGACTTTCCAAAAAGGTCAATAGACTTTCAATTTCGTCCAATCCAATGCCTCCGCTTAAAAAATAGGGTTTTGTTGATGGATATTCTTTTAGAATGCTCCAATCAAAAGCATATCCATTTCCCCCGGGAAGTTTTCCTTTGGTATCGAATAGAAAATAATCGCAAGATGCTTCATAGGGCTTAAGGACTGAAAAATCAAAGTCATCTTTAATGGAAAATACTTTGATGATGTCCAATTTTGTCAGGTCGAGCGCAGTCGAGACCTCAATAGAATTATCAACTTTATTTTTTCTCGACTGCGCTCGAAATGACAGAAAGTATTCTTTTAAGTCGTGGCAATACCCCGGACTTTCTTTTCCATGCAACTGCACCCCATCTAGATTATACGTTTCAATCTTTTGAAGGACATCTTCAATAGAAGCATCTACAAAGACACCTATTTTTTTAATGGATTTTGGTAAATCGGGAATATCACCATCAAAATAGCGCGTGGAAGGTTCCCAAAAAATAAAGCCCAAGTAATCCGGTTGCAAATGAGCAACTTCTTTGGGATTATGGTTCATTCCACAGACTTTTAATTTCATATCTTATATTATCGTCAGGTCAAGTGTTTTGAAACTTGTTTCAAAAAGTATCGAGATCTAAAAACTTCTCGATACAATTTGCTAAGGTAAATCACTCGAAGTGACGTTACTCTTTTAGCTCTATAGCGTTTGTTTTGTCATTTCGACCGAATGGGAGAAATCTAGATTTCTCACTTTGACTTCGACTGCGCTCAGTCTGACAGATTGAAATAACATCATTGTTTTAATTCATTTATAAATTCAGTGGCACTTTTCCCAGGGTTATCAGTTTTCATGAAATTTTCTCCAATCAAAAACCCCTGATATCCATATTGTTTTAAATCTTTAATAGCTTCAATGGAACTGATGCCACTTTCCGAGACTTTTACAAAATCAGCAGGGATCAATGTTGATAGACTTTTGCTGATTTCCAAACTCACCTCAAAAGTTTTTAGGTTTCGGTTGTTTACCCCCAACATATCCAAACTGGGCATGATGGATTTATACAGTTCTTCTTCATTATGTACTTCCAACAGCACATCCAATTCCAAACTTTTAGCTGTTTCCGATAGATTTTTGATTTCACTTTTTGATAAAATGGCAGCTATCAGAAGAATTACATCGGCGCCATGAGCACTAGCTTCCACAATTTGATATTCATCAATGATAAATTCCTTTCGGAGCAATGGAATGTCTGCTGTGGCTCTGGCCAGTACCAAATCATCCAAAGAACCTCCAAAATATTTACCATCGGTTAAAACGGACATGCCACAAACTCCCGCTTCCTCATATCCCTTCGCAACATCTTGAACATTTAGTTTTTGATTGATAACCGATTTTGAAGGCGAACGTCGTTTATGCTCAGCGATGATCCCTGAATTGCTATTTCTAAGAGCCGTGGCTAACGACACTGTATTTCGATTGCAAAGGACAGATTGCTCCAATTGTGAAACGGGAATCAACGCCTTTTTTAAATCGACTTCTTTGCGTTTATCGGCTACTATTTTGTCTAGAATATTCATACCTATCTGGTCATTTTGAACGAAGAGAGAAATCTAAAACCTCTCGACTACACGCGATACTGCCTTAGTTTTTACTTAATTCCTGCAATTTCTTTAATGCTCCCAGTCCTTTTTTGTTTAGGAGCGATTCTTTTGCTTTCTCAAAACCTTGTTTTGGTGTTTTTCCTTCAACGGTTGCAATGGCAATTCCGGCATTGGCACAGACCACATTGTTTTGGGCCTCGGTGCCTTTTCCATTTAAAATGTCCAGAAATATTTGTGCGGATTGTGCCACATCTTCGCCCCCCACAATTTCATCCTGCATTATGCGCTTAACGCCAAAATCGGCTGGAGTCAACATGCCTTCCGAATCTTTTGAGATGGTTTTTGTTGCACTTGTTAAAGAGATTTCGTCGTAACCATCCAAAGCATGGAGCACCGTAAAATTCTTATCTGTGTTTTGATAGAGATATCCATACATTCTGGCGAGTTCCAAATTGAAAACACCTACCATTTGATTCTTGGGAAAGGCTGGATTTACCATAGGCCCCAACATGTTGAAAAAAGTTTTCACAGCTAGTTCCCTGCGAATTGGAGCTACGTTTTTCATGGCAGGATGAAATAGTGGGGCGTGCAAGACACATATTCCAGCTTCATCAATGGATTTTTTAAGAAAATCCGCTTCATTACTGAACTTAATACCCAGAAACTCCATGACATTGCTACTTCCACAGGTAGAAGAAACACCATAGTTTCCATGTTTAGTCACTTTAATACCAGCTCCGGCGGTAACAAATGAGGCCAAAGTGGAAATATTAAAGGTATCCTTGCCATCGCCTCCAGTACCACATAAGTCAATAGGATTATAGTCGGACAAATCTACAGCCAAACAAAGTTCTAAAAGCGCATCTCTAAATCCTTCCAGTTCTTCTATTGTGATGCTACGCATCATATAGACCGTTAAGAAAGCAGCTATTTGCGATGTGTTATAATCGCCTTTGGCAATATTGACCAAGATTTGCTTGGCATCGCTTTTTGATAGGATTTCGTGATTGATGAGTCTATTGAGTGTCTCTTTCATGTTTTTTTGAGATATTAGATTTTAGAACTTAGACATTAGAAAACTTCTTTATCAGCGCATAAATCATTTTTTGAACTTCGTTTGCCAAAACAAAAACCGTTTCCAATGACTCTTGTTTAACAAATCCAAATCGTTTTGATAATTCCAATTGTGTGTTCATTTCATTTAGGGAACCATTGGCAATACTCAGAAAGTTTCTAAACTCTTTATTTGAATTCCTTCCTGCCCCCTCAGCAATGTTTGATGGAATAGAAACCGCACTTCGTCTAATCTGACTTGTTAAGCCAAATTTTTCTTCAGGAGGGAACAAAGAGGATATCTCGTATACCAATTCTACCAACAGCATGGATTTTTCCCAAACAATAAGTTCTTTATAATTATTCATTGTCTAAAATCTAGTGTCTAGTATCTATAATCTATTTAACCAATTTTTCAACATTTTCTTTCCTTCTGGTGTCAAAACAGATTCTGGATGAAACTGAACGGCAGTTACATCATACGTTTTGTGTTTGAGGGACATTATCTGTCCATTCTCATCAACTGAGGTTGCTTCCAAACATTCTGGTAAATCTGGATGAACAACCCAAGAATGGTATCTTCCCACCTGAATTTTATTTGGTATGCCCTCAAATATGATATCTTTTTTAGTGACCGTTATGGTGGTTGCAATGCCATGATACACCTGATCAAGATTTACCAGTTTTCCACCAAAGACTTCACCAATGGCTTGTTGACCCAAACAGACCCCAAGAATCCGTTTTGTAGGCGCATAGGTTTTGATGATTTCCTTGAGCAATCCGGCTTCATCGGGTATTCCCGGTCCTGGTGATAATACAATTTCATCAAAAACTTCAACCTCTTCTAGGGTCAATTGGTCATTTCGTTTTACGATGACATCACAACCCAAGTCCTCCAAATAGTGCACTAGGTTATACGTGAAACTATCGTAATTATCGATCATTAAAATCTTTCTTCCCATGTTTAGATCGTTTCCGCTATTTCCAATGCTTTGGTTAAAGCACCCAATTTGTTATAAGTTTCTTGTAATTCCATTTCAGGATCAGACGCCGCTACAAGTCCGGCTCCTGCTTGGTAGTGCAACTCGTGATTTTTGCTTAAAAAGGTACGGATCATAATGGCATGGTTAAAGTTTCCATTGAAATCCATAAAACCAATGGCACCGCCGTAATACGCACGACTGGTTTTCTCATACTTTTCAATAAGTTGCATGGCCATATGTTTTGGCGCTCCGCTCAAGGTGCCAGCAGGAAAGGTATCCGCAACAATCTTCATGGTTGCAATATCTTTTTTCTTTAGGCCGGTTACTTTGGAAACCAAGTGGATTACATGGGAAAAATACTGCACCTCTCTATAGGTTTCAACATTCACGGTGTTTCCGTTTCTGCTAAGATCATTTCGTGCCAAATCTACCAACATCACGTGTTCACTGTTTTCCTTTTCATCTTGGGCCAGCTTTTTTGCAAGTTCCGCATCCTGTTCATCATTTCCTGTTCGTTTATAGGTGCCGGCAATGGGATGTATCTCCGCTTTTCCATCCTTTACAATAAGCTGTGCTTCTGGGGAACTTCCAAAGATTTTAAAATCACCGTAGTCAAAATAGAAGAGATATGGTGATGGATTTATTGAACGCAGCGCTCTATATACATTAAATTCATCGCCTTTAAATGCCTGGGAGAACCTTCGGGATAGTACCAATTGGAAAACATCCCCTCGTTGACAATGTTTTTTTGCAAGCTCAACATGGGCTTTGTACTCTTCATCTTCCAAATTGGATTTTGGGTCTCCCTCTTTGGAAAAATTGTAGGAAGCAAAACTTCTTACCCTAAATAATTGGGCTATCTCATCAACATTACTTTCGCGTTCAAAGCAGTGTGCAAAGAGATATGCCTCATTTTTAAAATGGTTTATGGCAATGATATTCTGGTATACCGCATAATAAATGTCTGGTATCTGAATGGAATTTTCCTTGCACGAAATTTCCAAGTCTTCAAAGTAACGAACAGCATCATAAGACATATATCCAAAAAGGCCATTGTTTATAAACTTGAAATCATTTCCTGAAACAGAAAATTTTTTGCCAAAATCATGGACAATTGTACTTACATCTATGGTATCCGAAATGGGAAACTCATCTTTTGAGCCATCCGGAAAACGTTGTGTAATAATTTCATTTTGAACCTTAATAGAGGCAATGGGATTACAACAGATATATGAAAAGCTGTTGTCGTTCGCGTGGTAATCACTACTTTCCAAAAGGATACTGTTGGGAAATTTGTCCCTTATTTTAAGGTAAACACTAACCGGTGTAATGGTATCGGCAAGTATTTTTTTGTACGTAGTTTTGAGTTTATAGGTCATTTCAAATTATTGTAAATTAAAAAAGGCTTGTCGTGATGACAAGCCTCTATATGATTACAATGGGGACTGGTTCACGACATTCGACGTAAATTGTTCCACCACCAAGTATTTACAGTTATAAAATTCATTGCATCAAAGATAAAAAGGAATTTGTAACAAACAAACTTTGATTTGTAAAATTAAAAATTCTGCTTAAGAAAAGTAAATCTTTGAAACTAAATCATTAGTTTTAACTAAAAGGTTAGTTTAAAAATAAGGTGACATATGATTTTGCTCAGAAATTTATTGATACGCACTGTAACTGTTTATTTCTTGCTATACATTTTTCCATTTCCAATTAGCCATATACCCTTTGGAATTGGTAAATTTATTTCGGAATGTGCTAGCAGTTTCTGGCAATTTCTGACCCCCCTTTTTGCTAAAAGCATTCTCGGGTACGAAAAGGAACTTTCCTTTTGGGGAAGGGGGAGTGGTGATACCACATACAATTACCTTTTACTGTTGCTGCGTATTGTTCTCACATTTTTAACTGTCATAATTTGGTCCGTTACAGATAAGCTTAGAAAAAAGTATGGGCAGTTAGAAAAAGGTTTAATCGTGTTGCTACGTTATTATTTGGCCTTTATCATGTTTAGCTATGGATTTTCAAAAGTGTTTTATCTCCAATTTCCTGAGTTGAACCTGATGAACTTAACAAGAACTTTTGGTGATTCCTCTCCAATGGGGCTTTTATGGAAATTTATGGGGTATTCCGAGGCATATTCCATTTTTTCAGGTCTAATGGAGGTTATCGGAGGTATTTTTCTCTTATTCAGGAAGACGAAAATTTTGGGGGCGCTGGTCATATTTGGTGTCATGTTCAATGTGTTTATGCTCAACATGACCTTTGATGTCCCCGTAAAGCTTTTTTCTTTTCATTTATGTGTCGTTTCTCTTATCATATTGATACCAGATTACAAAAACTTATTTCGGTTTTTGTTTTTGAACAGACCTACACAACCAAACCAAATTAAGAACTATTCAAAAAATAAAACTAGGAATTGGATAGGTTATGGTATTAAGGCAGCTTTAGTGTGCTACATGTTTTATGGTAATATCGATGGTAAGATTTCCAGTCAAAAGAAATACGGGAAGATAGCTCCAGAATCAGAACTGTATGGCATATATGAGATGCAAAAATTTGCAATCAATGGAAATATGCTGCCACCGCTAATGACGGATACATTACGATGGAAATCATTGGTGATAGACAAGACATCCAGTCTTATCATTAGGATGGATAATAGTAGAATAGGGATGAAACATGAAATAGATACTGTAAAGGGAACAATTTTCCTAAAACCATACTTGGATAAGTATGACGAGTACCATTTTGACTATGTTAAAACAGATAGTATTCTTATGCTCAAAAGTTTTTATGCGCCGGATACCATCACCATTACCTCAAAAAAACGCAATCGCGAAGATTTTTTCCTGATTAACAGAGGATTCCATTGGATTAATGAATATCCAATGCAGAGATAAAATTAAAAATCCCGTCCAAATTTTTGGACGGGATTTTTAAACACTAACCTGATTTTGACTATAGTTGTAGGTCTACAACCAAATCAAATTCGTCATAAATGGTTTTGTCACCCAAATTGTCAAAGAAACTTCCAGAACCGTATTTTACGTTGTAAGCTGTTCTATCTACTTTTAATGTTGCGGTTGCTTTGCTTCCATAAATGGAAACATCAAAAGTCACGACTTTGGTGATTCCCTTTATGGTTAAGTCACCAGTAACTTGATAGGAGTTTTTCCCTGAAGCTTCAACACTCGTAAAAACTAAATTGGCTGTAGGATTGGATGCCGTGGCAAAGAAATCGTCGGAATTTAAATGGCCGTCTAGTTTGGTCTTCATACCCCCTTCTAGATCGGTAGTGTTAATGCTGGTCATGTCGACCACAAATTCACCACCGCTAAGTTTGTCTCCATCAAATTCCAAACTACCTGATTTCAAGGCAATGGTACCCGTATGGGACCCCGTTACTTTGTAAGCTTTCCAGGTTACGGTGCTTTCATCCGTTTTTACCATTTTCTTTTCTCCATCAATTGGATTGGCCGTGGCAGTTAGTCCAAAAACTGCTGTTAATGCTAAACTTAAAATTGTCTTTTTCATGATTGTACTTAAATTGTTGTTTACTATTTGTTTTAAAATTTATCTAATAATTGATTCAATTCTTTCAATTCTTTTTCCGAGAAGTTCTTCAAGATTTTATCTTCTACATCTTCAATTACCTTGTCAATTTTCATCAGAATCGCTTTACCCTCTGTCGTAATTAAAATCTCCACCTTTCGCCTGTTGGATTCGCAGGTCCATCGCTGCACATAACCTTTCAAGATAAGTTTGTCTACCAAACGCGTAGTATTACTCATTTTAGTGATCATACGCTCGTTAATTCCTGACAGGTTCATTGGCCTATCCTTTTGTCCTCTTAAAATTCGCAAAACGTTAAACTGCTGTTCGGAGATTTCAAAAGGTTTAAGCCCAAGTGCAAATTGTTCGTTAATTTTATTATTGACCAATGCAAAATGAATCATGGTCCTTGCTGGTAGGGCAAGTACTTTGTCCGTTTTTATAATTTTTTCCACATTCATGTCAATACAATAATTGTATATACAATTATACGGATATTTGCTTTGATACTACAAGTATAAAAGCTGTAAAGTTTTGTTAAAACGAAAATGGACGTTTATACAATGATTATTTTTAGTAAACAAAAACATATGTAATGGTACGTTCTATCCTAATTGTTTCGATATCGTTTTTTTTAATTGTGGGCTGCGGTTCAAAAGAAAAGAAAGCCACTGCGGAAAATAAGGATGTAGAGATGGAGGTTGCAACCAACACCCAAACGTCTGATGTGATTTTTCCGGTGTATGATTTTGAAGGTTTTAAACCCTTGCTCAATAAGGAAGATGACAAAACATATATTATTAATTTTTGGGCTACCTGGTGTAAACCATGTATAGAGGAACTTCCCTATTTTGAACAGGTAAATGCAGAGCAGAGCGATAATGGCGTAGAAGTTATTTTGGTGAGCTTGGATATGCCCTCTATGTGGAAATCCAGATTGGAACCTTTTGTTGAGAAGAAGGGCTTAAAATCTACAGTGGTGATTCTTGATGATCCAAAACAAAACGATTGGATTCCAAAAGTTGCGGAAGAATGGGGCGGGGGTATTCCCGCTACCTTAATATATAATAAGGATAGCCGTAGTTTTTATGAGCAAGGCTTTACTTATGAAGAATTAAATACAGCGTTGAACAAATTCATAAAATAAGTAAGATGAAAACATTTAAGATTATTGGTTTATTGGCACTAATGGTGTTGCTTGGAGCTTTTTCGGGAAGAATGATTACCGATGAGGCTGGATATGGCATTGGAGACAATGCTACGGATTTCTCGTTAAAGAATATTGATGGTGCTATGGTCTCGCTTTCTGATTATAAGGATGCCAAGGGTTTTTTGGTCATTTTTACCTGCAATACTTGCCCCTATGCTGTAGCTTATGAGGACAGGATTATTGCTTTGGACAAAAAATACAAAACACAAGGGGTTCCGGTAATTGCCATCAACCCAAACAATCCTGCAGTACAACCTAGAGACGGTTTTGAAGCTATGAAGAAAAGAGCTGCCGAAAAAGGGTTTACCTTTCCGTATTTGTTGGATGAGGGACAGAAAATTTATCCGCAGTATGGAGCTACACGTACTCCTCACATTTACCTATTGGAAAAAACGGCTTCTGGAAATGTGGTTAAATATATAGGTGCTATAGATGATAACTATCAGGATGCGTCCAAGGTTGAGGATAAGTTTGTTGAAAACGCCGTAGATGCTATGCTGGCAGGAGAAGAAATTAAAAGGACTACGACTAAGGCAATAGGGTGCACCATAAAGGTCTGATAAAAAGAAATAGATGATTTAAATCCGGGGTAATGCTCCGGATTTTTATTTTTGTAAAAATTAAAATTTTAAAGATGTCTGATTTATCACAAGAAGAATGGGAACGTCAACTGGAAAAAGATGATAATGCTTTTGTTTTAGATGTTCGTACTCCAGAAGAAGTGGAGGAAGGTTACATTCCCGGAGCCACTAATATTGATATTTATTTAGGTCAAGAATTTCTTAATGAACTTGAGAAACTGGACAAATCAAAAAATTACTATGTATACTGTCGATCAGGAAACAGAAGTGGCCAGGCCTGTGCCATTATGCATAGTGTAGGGATTGAAAATACTTACAACCTGGAGGGTGGTTTTATGAATTGGGAAGGTGAAGTTATGGAGTAGCGTTTATGGGTGTCGAGGAGGTTATAAATGAACTGGATCGGAATGGAAAGGTTTTTGTCTTACTGCTGAATGGACTTTCATTAGATGTGGTTACTTGGAAATCTAAGCCTGAAGATTGGTGCATTTTAGAAATTGTCTGCCATTTGGTGGATGAAGAAAAGGAAGATTTTAGGGCCAGGGTCAAACTTTCTCTGGAAACGCCCAATGGCCCTTTGGTGCCTATAGCCCCGGAAGATTGGCCTAGGGAGAGAAATTATTTAGGACAGGATTTTAAGGAATCCCTGGAGCGTTGGGAGCGTGAACGTTTAAAATCAATTGCATGGTTGAAAGCATTGCCCAAGGTAAACTGGGAAAATGCCATTAACCACCCAAAGTTTGGACGTATTAGCGCCAGATCTTTTCTTTGCAATTGGTTGGCACATGATTACCATCATATTAGACAAATAAACAACCTAAAGTACAGCTACTTTAAAGTAAAGTCAGGAGATTCACTTTCCTACGCAGGAAATTGGTGACGATTTACTATTTTAGCTAAATGAAGGAAGACCTACTCCATTTTATATGGAGGTGCGGCAAGCTTCAAGGACTACCACTTACCACAACAACCTCCGAACATATTGCAATCAGAAAGCCCGGTACATTAAATAAGTACGCAGGGCCTGATTTTTTTAATGCAGTAATCGAGGTTGGTGGTCAGCTTTGGGCGGGCAATGTAGAAATGCACCTTAAATCATCCGATTGGTATGCACACCACCATGAAACAGATGATAATTACAACAATGTAATACTACATGTGGTCTGGGAACATGACATTGCTGTTTTTAGAAAGGATGGATCTAAAATTCCAGTACTTCAGTTAAAAGAACATGTTCCAGAAAAACTCTTGGCAAAGTATAATGACCTTTTTTCAAATTTAAGCACCAATTTTATCAATTGTGAAAAGGATTTTGATACGATCAATGTTTTTTTGGTGGAAAATTGGTATCATAGATTATTCATTGAAAGACTGGAGCAGAAATCCGATCTAATCTTGGAATTGCTTGAGAAATCAAAAAATGATTGGGAAGGAGTACTCTTTAAAATGCTGGCGAGGAATTTCGCTTCAAAATTAAATGGGGGCTTTTTCTTGGACAAGGTTATGGGGTTGGATTTTTCGGTAATTCGAAAGACAGCAAACAACACAACCCAGTTGGAGAGCTTATTGTTTGGTCATTTTGGATTGTTGGAAAATGAAACATGTAAAGACCAATACTACCTAAGACTGAAAATGGAATACGAATATCTAGCACAGAAATTTGGATTAGAGCCCACAATGGATAAACCTAAGTTTTTTGGTTTACGACCCGCTAATTTTCCGACAATTCGGGTTTCACAGTTGGCTAATTTATATATTGGCAATCAAAACCTTTTTGCCCATTTAATGCAAACGACAACATTGGATACGTTTTACGACATTTTCGATGCTGCCGCTAGCTCCTATTGGAACGATCATTATACCTTTGGCAAGGTTTCCAGAAAAAGTAAAAAAAAACTTTCCAAGAGTTTTGTGGATTTGCTTGTTATTAATACTATACTTCCCCTTAAGTTTTGTTATTCCATGCATTTGGGACAGGATTGGAGCAATGGGTTGCTTTCATTGGCCCAACAAATAAAAAAAGAAACCAATGTTATAATTGATGGCTTTGGGAATTTAGGCTCAAAAACTAAAAACGCATTGGAAAGCCAGGCTAAAATTCAATTGTACAACAACTATTGCTCAAAAAATAAATGCCTACAATGTAATTTAGGAGCGCATTTATTGAATAGAAATACATAATTTTAGCTATGAGTTTGTTCTACAATACACTTTATTATTTTCAAAAAAGAGGATTTGAGGTATGCGGCAGAATAGCCGAACGCTTGGGAATACGGGCAAGGGTAGTTCGCACCACTTTTATATACTTAACATTTGCGACACTAGGTTTTGGTTTTGCCCTATATCTGTTTATTGCATTCTGGCTACGAATAAAAGATTTGGTGCATACCAAGCGAACATCAGTATTTGACCTGTGATTATGATAAGACTATTACGTTCAAAAATAGTATGGGCCATTAGTTTAATGCTGTTGGTGCTGCTATTTGGAGTGGTGGGATACAAATTTATTTCTGGTTTTACTTGGATAGAGGCCGTTTATATGACTATCATCACGGTTACCACTGTTGGGTTTTCCGAAGTAAGGCCCTTAGATCCGAGCGCAAAGATCTTTACAGTTTTTTTAATTGTGACCAGTGTTTTTATTTTTGGTTTCGCGTTGTCAGTAATCACAGAATATTTATTAGGAAGAAATTCACTTCAAATATTAAAAAAGAAAAGAGTGAAAAACAAAATCAAAAGCTTAACAGATCATGTAGTGGTTTGTGGATATGGAAGAAATGGACAACAGGCTGCGGAAAAACTGAAAGCTTACAATAAATCGTTTGTGGTCATTGAAAAGAGCAAAGAAGTGATAGAACGTTATGAGAATGAGGTACTTTTTGTGGAAGGAGATGTTAATGAAGATGAAGTACTTATTGAAGCCGGTGTTGAAAAAGCTCAATATTTAATTGCTGCTTTACCAGATGATGCTGTAAATCTATTTATAGTTCTTTCTGCTAGGCAATTAAATAAGAAGTTGTTCATTATTACCCGCGCATCACAAATAACCAGTCAGAAAAAACTTGAATTTGCAGGAGCAAACAAAGTCATCATGCCCGATAAAATTGGAGGGGACTATATGGCTTCTTTGGTGGTAATGCCAGATTTGGTAACCTTCATCAATAAATTATCCGTAGAAGGGGAAAACACTACCAATTTGGAAGAGGTAGAGATAGAGGATTTTACGGATCAAATGGATTACAATTCATTACGGGATTTGGATTTACGACAGAAAACTGGTTGTACCATAATAGGTTATATAGAGCCGGATGGAAATTATATTATTAATCCCGAAGCAGATTTGGTGTTGCAACCCAAGGGCAAAGTAATTGTTTTGGGCAGACCCGAGCAGATTAAAAAACTTAACCAAATGTTTCAGATAGGTTAGATTTATAACTTTTAAATTTGATTGCGTTGAATTTTTTTAGGATATTGTCCGCTAACATCAAATTAAAATAACCAAATAATATATTATGAAGTATAGACTTCTTGCGATTATTTCACTTTTATTTCCGTTTCTAAGTACTGCCCAAGAAAAAGGTTTAGATGAAAAAGTAAACGATGCTTTTATGCCTTTTGCAACTTGGTGGGAAGGGTTTGTCTTAACAACGATACCTATAGGTGAATATAATATGCCTATAGTACTTATCCTGCTAATTTTTGGAGCTACTTTCTTTACAATAATATTTAAGTTTCCCAACATCACAAAATTTTCGTTGGCCATAAACACAGTGAGGGGCAAGTATGATGAATTGGATCACCACAGTGTCGAAAAAACCGAAATAAACGTAGTGGACGGAGATATCCCGGATACTATTAAAGATGAAAGTAAAGAGGGAGAAGTAAGTCACTTCCAAGCCTTGGCTACCGCTGTTTCCGGTACAGTTGGATTAGGGAATATTGCTGGGGTAGCTGTTGCCATTGCCATTGGTGGGCCTGGTGCCACATTTTGGATGATTGTCTGCGGTCTAATAGGTATGTCAACAAAATTTGTGGAATGTACCCTTGGAGTAAAATATAGAGACGTTGGACCTGACGGTACAGTATATGGTGGACCAATGTATTATTTATCCAAAGGACTTAAAGAGAGAGGTTTTAAAGGATTGGGGAAAGTACTTGCAGTAATTTTTGCCATTCTTTGTGTTGGAGCTTCCTTTGGCGGTGGAAATGCATTTCAATCAAACCAAGCAGCTGTTCAGTTAACAACCATGCTTAATCTTGAAGGAGGGGCAATAGGAGTTATTATAGGAATTATTTTGGCCGTGCTTGTTGGTATTGTCATAATTGGAGGTATCAAAAAAATAGCCAGTGTTACCGAAAAAATTGTGCCTTTTATGGCAGGGATTTACGTGCTTGCTTCGTTGGTTATTATTTTTGCCAATATTAAGTTTATTGGTGATGCATTCGGGATGATTTTTGCTGGAGCTTTTACACCTGAAGCCGGTTTAGGAGGTATTGTAGGGGTTATAATTGTTGGGTTTCAGAGAGCTGCATTTTCCAATGAGGCAGGTGCGGGTTCAGCTGCAATTGCTCATTCCGCAGTAAAAACGAAATATCCTGCCAGTGAAGGAGTCGTTGCACTATTGGAGCCCTTTATTGATACCGTAGTTATCTGTACCATGACCGCCTTGGTTATCATCTTTTTTAATATGGATGTTGGAGCTTTTGATTATGGAAATGCCGTGGGAAGTACAGTGTTGCTAAATGAGTCGGGAGCTTACGTGGGAGGTGTTGATTTAACCTCCATGGCCTATGATTCAGTAATACCAGGATTTAGATACGTGTTGACCATTGCAATCATTCTGTTTGCATTTTCAACAATGATATCCTGGTCTTATTATGGATTGCAATCTTGGAAGTATCTTTTTGGAAGAGGTAGAACCGCAGATATTGTTTATAAAGTATTGTTCCTGTTATTTGTTGTAATTGGAGCAGCTGCGACACTTGATGCCGTCATTAAATTCTCTGATGCGATGATTTTGGCCTTAGTGTTCCCAAATATGATCGGACTTCTATTTTTGTTTCCAAAAGTGCGAGAGGAAATGGACAGGTATCTTACCGATATAAAGAATTTTGTTAAAAGCAAATAATAAATTAATTGAATAAATTCAAATCCCATTTCAAGTTCAATAAGCACGAACGAAGTGGGATTTTCTTTTTCCTATTGATCATCGTCATTTTACAGGGCGTTTATTTTTATATAAAAACAACCCCAGTAAATAAACTTTCGGAGGTTACCGTTGGTAGCAAGGTGCAGTCTAGATTGGATAGCCTTAGGAGGTTAACCTTCAAAAAAGATACCATTAAAATGTTTCCTTTCAATCCAAATTATATAACCGATTATAAAGGGTATATTTTAGGAATGTCCACAGCTGAATTGGATAGACTGTTTGCCTATAGAGAAAAAGAAAAATTTGTCAACTCTACACAAGATTTCCAGAGAGTGACCCTAGTGTCCGATTCCCTTTTAAAAACCATCTCACCTTATTTTAAATTCCCTGAATGGGTTCAAAAAAATAAGAAGGGAATTACCTCTAGTGATTCCGAAGACACTTCTTCCAAAGCTAAACCTATAAGGGTTGATTTAAATTTAGCTACCGCAGATGAACTAAAGAAAATTTATGGTATTGGGGATAAACTTTCTGCTCGCATTGTAAAATTCAGGGATAGATTGGGTGGGTTTATGGTGAATGATCAACTCAAGGATGTCTATGGTTTGGAATCCGATGTTATAGGAAGAATACTTGAGAAATTTCAAGTGCTTAGTAAGCCGAAGATCGAACTGATCAATATAAATACAGCTTCTGTTAGTGAATTGACTGAGTTGATTTATTTTAATTATAACATGGCAGAAAAAATAGTAGCTTATAGGGATAGGAAAGAGCCATTGAAATCGCTTAACGAACTTGCGGATATCACCGGATTCACCCCACAGAAGATTGATAGAATTGGACTATATTTGTTAATGACAAACGACGAGTTTTAAAGCATGCAGGATACTTATTTTAGTGAAGAACATCAACTTTTCCGTGAAAGTCTAAAGGATTTTTTGAAAAAGGAAGTGGTTCCTTTTGTAGACCAATGGGAGAATTCTGGAACCATTGATCCTTCCGTATGGATCAAGTTTGGGGAAATGGGATATTTTGGACTTGCCACGGCGGAAGCTTGGGAAGGTTTAGATCTTGATATTTTTTATACGGTCATTTTTTTGGAAGAACTGCAGAAAATCAATTCAGGTGGTTTTGCGGCAGCAATGTGGGCACATGCATATTTGGCCATGACACATTTAAACAAAAATGCGAATGATGCACAAAAACAGAAATATCTAGTACCTAGTGTGCGTGGGGAAAAGGTTGGATGTCTTGGGGTTACCGAACCTTTTGGAGGAAGTAATGTTGCTGGCATGCGAACCACAGCTATAAAAGAAGGGAGTGCTTATGTGATAAATGGCTCAAAAACATTTATTACCAATGGTGTTTATGGTGATTATACCATTCTTGCTGCCAAAACCGATGCAAAAGCGGGAAATAAAGGAATCAGTCTTTTTATTGTTGACTTGGACAGTAAGGGAGTTTCTTCCAACAAATTGGACAAACTTGGTTGGAGAGCTTCGGATACCGCTGAATTGGCTTTTGACAATGTGTTGGTCCCAGAAGCCAATTTAATTGGAGAAGAAGGTATGGGCTTTTCTTTTATCATGGAAGCCTTCGCCCTTGAAAGATTAGTAATGGGGATTAATGCACACGCAAGAGCGGAATATGCCCTTGAATATGCATTAAAATATATGTCGGAACGAGAGGCTTTTGGAAAGTCGATTGATCAGTTTCAAGCTTTGCGTCATAAGGTAGCAGATCTTTACGCGGAATTGGATATGTGCAAACATTATAACTATTATACCGCATCCTTGCTAGGAAAAGGTGCCTATGCGGTCAAGGAAGCCACCATTTCCAAATTGAGGTCCACAAAAATGGCAGATGAGGTAATTTATAGTTGCCTACAGTTTTTAGGGGGATATGGCTATGTCGAAGATTATCCAATGGCACGCTTGCTCAGAGATAGTAGGCTTGGGCCTATTGGAGGGGGGACCTCAGAAATATTGCGTGAGATTCTTGCCAAGATTGTGGTAGATAAAAAGGAATACAAAGCGACGGAAAAAGAATACAATGGAAATGATGTGAAAATAAATGTTTCATAGATAAAAAAGCTTTGTATATTTGCAGCTCGAAATTTTAAAGAAAGGAGGTTGTAGCCAATGTTAATTATACCAGTAAAAGAAGGAGAAAACATCGATAGAGCTTTAAAACGTTTCAAGCGCAAGTTTGATAAAACGGGCACTATGCGCCAATTGAGAAAAAGGCAGCAGTTTACCAAGCCTTCAGTAAAACGAAGAGCCGAGATTCAAAAAGCTGAATATATTCAAGGACTTAGAGATCAAGAAGAAATTTAAAGGCCCTTGACCAGAATAGTTTAATCCCGTTCCAATTTGATTGGAACGGGATTTTCTTTTTAAGATCATCTTGTTGTTGGATTTAGGTAACTTTGACTAATGTCCATAAAAGCATTTGTATCTTATTTGAGGTTGGAAAGAAACTATTCAGAGCATACGGTGAACGCTTATGAAAAAGATATACTTGAGTTTTCCCATTTTTGTTCCCAGGATTTTAGTTTACAGTCCATTGATAGCGTTAACTATACTATTATAAGAAGTTGGATAGTATTTTTGGTAGGTAAGAAAATTTCGAATAGGACGATTAATAGAAAAGTTTCTTCCTTGAGGGCATATTATAAATTCTTGCAAAAGATAGGTGAATTAAATGCTTCACCTTTGGCCAAACATAAGGCACTCAAGGTCAGTAAAAAGATGGAAGTGCCATTTTCAGAAAAGGAAATGGAGCGCATCCTATCCGAAATTCCATTTGGGAATGATTTTGAAGGGGTAAGGGATAAGTTGATTATTGAGTTGCTGTATGCTACAGGAATTCGAAGGGCAGAATTGGTAAATTTAAGATTAAGCGATTTTAGCAGTTCGGGAAATACACTAAAAGTATTGGGAAAAAGAAATAAAGAACGAATACTTCCTTTAATACCTTCAACGGTTTTTTTGCTTCAGGAATATTTGGAACTTCGTTCCAAAAAAGAAATAATTCTTGATTCAACCTATTTGTTTTTGACCCTTGCTGGCGGTAAAATTTATGAAACACTTGTTTATCGTACCATAAATAAGTATTTTAGTTTGGTGTCACCCAAGGTAAAAAAGAGTCCGCACATCTTAAGACATACCTTCGCAACGCATCTGCTCAATAGAGGGGCGGATTTAAATTCTGTAAAGGAATTGCTGGGTCATTCCAGTTTGGCATCTACCCAGGTGTACACGCACAATAGCATAGCTGAACTTAAAAAAGTTCATTTAAAGGCTCATCCCAGAAACAAGAAATAATAATTTCTTGTATTGTTTAACCTAGCTGCCCCTTGGTAGCACAAAAAACTAAATCTTATGAAAGTAAATGCGCAATCAGTAAATTTTGTAGCTGATGGAAAACTCATGGATTTTATCCAAAGAAGAATGGATAAGTTGGAATTGTTCTATGACAAGATGATTGGTTCGGATGTCTATTTAAAGGTTGAAAATACCAGTGCTAAGGAAAATAAAATCGTTGAGATAAAGTTGTTGATACCCAAAGGTCAGCTCATTGTGAAAAAACAATGCAAGTCTTTTGAGGAAGCGGTAGATTCGGCATGCAGTTCATTGGAAAGAAAATTGGTTAAAAGAAAAGAAAAACTAAGGGCAAAGGCATGATTAAAATTTTTGCAATTTTGTTTTGATTAAATAAATAAATATATACATTTGCAGTCCGTTAGAAATAGCGGGCTTTTTTTATGTTGAAAAGGCAGTAAAATGCCGATGTAGCTCAGCTGGCTAGAGCAGCTGATTTGTAATCAGCAGGTCGTGGGTTCGAGTCCCTCCATCGGCTCGTAAGTTACTGAAAATAAGGCGGGGAGATACTCAAGCGGCCAACGAGGGCAGACTGTAAATCTGCTGACTATGTCTTCGCAGGTTCGAATCCTGCTCTCCCCACAAAAGTTGCTTAAGTGGAAGTAGCTTGAAGAGGTGTTTTTTGAAATATTGAAAATGTTTGGGGTAAGACCCAAAAAAAATGCGGGAGTAGCTCAGTTGGTAGAGCGTCAGCCTTCCAAGCTGAATGTCGCCGGTTCGAACCCGGTCTCCCGCTCTAAAGTCATCCTGTGAAAACAGGAATCTCTTCCAATTATGGGAGAACTATTTTAAAGTAGTTGGTTCAACACTTTACGCCGGTGTAGCTCAGGGGTAGAGCGTTTCCTTGGTAAGGAAGAGGTCACGAGTTCAAATCTCGTCATTGGCTCAAAACGATTTGTACACTAATATAAACTAAGATTAAAATTATTTAAAATGGCAAAGGAAACTTTTGATCGTTCCAAACCGCACTTAAATATTGGTACTATTGGACACGTGGATCATGGTAAAACAACATTGACTGCTGCTATTACTACCGTATTGGCAAATGCAGGATTGTCAGAGCTTAGAAGCTTTGATTCTATTGATAATGCACCTGAAGAAAAAGAAAGGGGTATTACAATTAACACATCTCACGTAGAGTATCAAACAGCAAACCGTCACTATGCACACGTTGACTGTCCAGGTCACGCGGATTATGTAAAGAACATGGTTACTGGTGCTGCTCAAATGGACGGCGCTATATTGGTTGTTGCTGCAACTGATGGACCTATGCCGCAAACTCGTGAACACATCCTATTAGGACGCCAAGTTGGTATTCCTAGAATTGTTGTTTTCATGAACAAAGTTGATATGGTTGACGATGAGGAGCTGTTAGAACTTGTTGAAATGGAAATCAGGGAACTGCTTTCTTTCTATGAGTATGATGGTGATAACGGACCTGTTGTTGCTGGTTCTGCCCTTGGTGCACTTAATGGTGAGCAAAAATGGGTTGATACTGTAATGGAATTAATGGCTGCTGTTGATGATTGGATCGAGCTTCCAAAGAGAGATGTTGATAAAGATTTCTTGATGCCTGTTGAAGATGTATTTACGATTACTGGTCGTGGAACTGTTGCAACTGGTCGTATAGAAACAGGTATTGCCAATACTGGTGATGCTGTTGATATTATTGGTATGGGGGCTGAGAAATTAGCTTCTACTGTTACTGGTGTTGAGATGTTCCGTAAGATTTTGGATAGAGGTGAGGCTGGAGATAACGTTGGTATCTTATTAAGGGGTATTGAAAAAGCTGATATTAGTAGAGGAATGGTAATCTGTAAGCCAGGTTCTGTTAAGCCACACGCTAAATTTGAAGCTGAGGTTTATATCCTTAAGAAAGAAGAAGGTGGTCGTCACACGCCTTTCCATAATAACTATCGTCCTCAGTTCTATGTTAGAACTACGGATGTTACAGGTAATATTGCGCTTCCAAGTGGAGTTGAAATGGTTATGCCTGGAGATAACTTAACGATTACAGTAGAGTTGATTCAGCCAATTGCACTAAGTGTAGGTCTGCGTTTTGCTATCCGTGAAGGTGGTAGAACAGTAGGTGCTGGTCAGGTTACTAAGATTTTAGATTAAAATTATTATATAATCATAGTTTATTTACGTTAAAGAGGTGTCCGTTATCTGACGGATACCTTTCGACGTAAATAGAAGCGGGTGTAGTTCATCTCTGAAAGTTGAGATAATAGACGCCATAATTTACGGGCGTAGCTCAGTTGGTAGAGCACTGGTCTCCAAAACCAGGTGTCGGGAGTTCGAGCCTCTCCGCCCGTGCTGGAAAATACAAATAGAATATGTTCACTTACATAAAGGAATCATTCGAAGAGTTAAAAAACAATGTTACCTGGTTAGATAGGGAGAAAGCTTCTAATCTAATGGTGGTCGTGGCAGTTTTTTCAATTTTGTTTGCATTGGCTACATGGGGAGTGGATTCACTTTTCAGTAAATTGATTCGATTGTATTTTGATAACGTAATAGGATAGTTGGGTATGTCTGAGGTTCTGGAGAAAAAATGGTATGTGGTAAGAGCGGTCAGTGGCCAGGAGAATAAAATCAAGGGTTACATTGAAAGCGAAGTTGAACGTAATGGTTTTGCAGATTATCTGGAAGATGTTTTGGTGCCCACTGAAAAAGTAGTGCAAATAAGAAACGGAAAGAAAATTAATAAAGAAAAGGTTTACTTTCCCGGATATATAATGATAAAAGCCAATTTGGGAGGAGAAATGATACACATCATACGCTCCATTACAAATGTAATTGGCTTCTTGGGTGAAACCAAGGGCGGTGATCCTGTTCCTTTAAGGAAATCAGAGGTGAATCGTATGCTAGGTAAAGTGGATGAGCTGGCTGTTAATACAGACAATATTGCAATTCCTTTTGTACTTGGAGAAACAATAAAGGTTATTGATGGTCCTTTCAATGGTTTCAATGGAACTGTGGAGAAAATCAATGAGGAGAAGCGTAAGCTTGAGGTCATGGTGAAAATCTTCGGAAGGAAGACACCGTTGGAATTGAGCTATATGCAAGTGGAAAAAGTATAATAGAGCTGTTACATATATAAAGTTGTGTTGCTTCCAATTAACACACTTTCATTTTAATTAAAAACAATGGCAAAAGAAGTAGATAAGGTAGTTAAATTACAAGTTAGGGGAGGTGCTGCGAATCCGTCGCCACCGGTTGGACCCGCCTTAGGTGCTGCTGGTGTTAACATCATGGAGTTCTGTAAGCAGTTTAATGCACGTACACAGGACAAGCCAGGTAAAGTATTACCTGTTGTTATCACCGTTTACAAAGACAAATCTTTCGAGTTTGTTGTAAAGACACCACCGGCGGCAGTTCAATTGTTGGAAGCAGCTAAGATTAAAAAAGGATCTGGCGAACCTAACAGGGTTAAATCAGGTAATGTTTCCTGGGATCAAGTAAAGCAAATCGCTGAAGACAAAATGGTCGATTTGAATGCTTTTACTGTAGAATCTGCAATGAGTATGGTTGCAGGAACTGCAAGATCCATGGGGCTCAAAGTATCTGGAAAAAGACCTTTTTAAAATCTTAAAGCAATTATAATGGCAAGATTGACAAAAAAGCAAAAAGAAGCCCATTCCAAAGTAGATAGGAATAAACTATACTCATTGGAAGAGGGGTCAGCTTTGGTAAAAGAAATAACCAATGTAAAGTTTGACGCTTCCATTGATCTAGCAATTCGTTTGGGTGTAGACCCAAGAAAAGCAAATCAAATGGTGCGTGGTGTTGTTACCCTGCCACATGGTACAGGTAAGGATGTAAAAGTTTTAGCTTTGGTGACCCCGGATAAAGAAGCAGAAGCTAAAGAAGCTGGTGCCGATTTTGTAGGGTTAGATGAATATTTGGATAAAATAAAGGGCGGTTGGACAGATGTTGATGTTATCATCACCATGCCAAGCGTTATGGGGAAATTGGGACCCTTAGGTAGAGTTTTAGGACCTAGAGGTTTAATGCCCAATCCAAAAACGGGTACAGTAACTATGGACGTTGCAAAAGCAGTTTCCGAAGTTAAGGCCGGTAAAATTGATTTTAAAGTTGATAAGACTGGAATTGTACATGTATCGGTAGCGAAAGCATCTTTCTCAGCAGATAAAATTGCTGATAACGCCAAAGAACTTTTAGACACTTTGGTGAAGCTTAAGCCAGCTGCGGCAAAAGGTATTTATATGAAAAGTATCTATTTGTCAAGTACTATGAGTCCTAGTGTTCAATTAGATCCAAAAGCAGTTTCGTAACTGGTAGTTCAATATTTTAACTATGACAAGAGAAGAAAAAGCAACAGTAATAGAAGATTTGACTGCACAGTTGGCTGATAACGCTAATATTTATTTAGCGGATATTTCAGGATTGGATGCCGTTGCCACTTCAAATTTAAGAAGGGCATGTTTTAAGGCAAATATTAAACTTGCAGTTGTAAAGAACACATTGCTTGCAAAAGCAATGGAAGCTTCAGAGAAAGAGTTCGGAGAACTTCCAGATGTTTTAAAAGGAAATACATCTTTGATGTTGTCCGAAACAGGGAATGCTCCGGCAAAGCTTATTAAAAATTTCAGAAAGAAATCAGATAAACCATTACTTAAAGGAGCTTTTATAGAAGAAGCTGTCTATGTAGGTGATGAAAACCTTGACTCACTTGTTAACATCAAGTCTAAAGAAGAGGTTATTGGAGATATTATCGGATTATTACAATCACCAGCCAAGAATGTTATTTCTGGACTTAAATCTGGTGGCGGTAAATTGGCCGGTATCCTTAAAACATTATCTGAAAAATAATTCGCGCACAATAAACTAAGTATATTTTAAAAATTTGATTAAACGATAGAAAAATGGCAGATTTAAAAGATTTTGCAGAACAGTTGGTAAACCTTACAGTAAAAGAGGTAAATGAGTTGGCCGACATATTAAAAGAAGAATATGGTATTGAGCCTGCTGCTGCTGCAGTAGCTGTTGCTGGTGGCGGTGCCGCTGGTGGTGGTGACGCTGACGCTGCTGAGGAAAAATCAGAATTTGATGTAATCCTTACAGCTGCCGGTGCTTCTAAATTGGCAGTAGTAAAACTAGTTAAGGAATTAACTGGTCTTGGATTGAAAGATGCCAAGGACATTGTTGATAGCGCACCTAAAGCTGTTAAAGAAGGTGTTGCCAAAGATGAGGCAGAAGGTATCAAAAAATCATTGGAAGAAGCAGGAGCCGAAGTTGAGCTTAAATAATTGCTTTTACCATACAAATATTGGTTAAGGTCTTTCCGTAAAACGGTTAGACCTTAGCCTGTTTTTATAGCAGCGTGTGATGGCACACGTTACCCTTTTTGAGAATTCACTATCAAAATTTGTCCATAGATGTTCACAAACAATACTGAAAGAGTAAATTTTGCATCCGCTAAGAACATACCGGAATATCCGGATTTCTTGGACATTCAGATTAAATCTTTTCAAGACTTTTTTCAACTTGAAACAAAATCTGATGAAAGAGGAAATGAAGGTCTCTACAATACCTTCATGGAAAATTTTCCAATTACCGATACCAGAAACCAGTTTGTACTTGAGTTTTTGGATTACTTTATAGATCCACCAAGATATTCCATTCAAGAATGTATAGAACGTGGGCTAACCTATAGCGTCCCTTTAAAAGCAAGACTAAAGTTATTTTGTACAGATCCTGAACACGAAGACTTTGAAACAATTGTACAGGATGTATACTTGGGTACCATTCCATACATGACTCCTAGTGGAACATTTGTTATAAATGGCGCCGAAAGAGTGGTGGTTTCGCAATTGCACAGATCTCCAGGGGTTTTCTTTGGACAATCTTTCCATGCAAACGGAACAAAATTATATTCTGCAAGGGTAATACCTTTTAAAGGTTCTTGGATTGAATTTGCAACTGATATCAATGGCGTTATGTACGCCTATATTGATAGAAAGAAAAAATTACCGGTTACCACACTTTTCCGTGCGATCGGTTTTGAAAGAGATAAGGATATATTGGAAATCTTTGATCTTTCGGAAGAAGTAAAGGTATCCAAAGCCGGACTTAAAAAAGTATTAGGTCGCAAGTTGGCCGCAAGGGTATTGAATACTTGGCATGAGGATTTTGTCGATGAAGATACAGGAGAAGTGGTTTCTATTGAACGAAATGAAATTGTCCTTGATCGTGATACCGTTCTTGAAAAAGAACATATAGACGAAATCATTGATGCAGATGTGAAGACCATTTTACTTCATAAAGAAAACAACGCGCAATCGGATTATGCAATAATCCACAATACATTGCAAAAGGATCCTACCAACTCAGAAAAAGAAGCGGTAGAACATATCTATAGACAATTACGTAATGCTGAGCCGCCAGATGAAGAAACAGCTCGTGGTATTATTGATAAATTGTTCTTTTCAGATCAACGTTACAACTTAGGTGAAGTTGGTCGATACAGAATGAACAAAAAACTGCAGTTGGATATTGGAATGGACAAGCAGGTCCTTACCAAGGAAGATATCATCACTATTATCAAATATTTGATTGAGTTGATTAACTCAAAAGCGGAGATTGATGATATTGATCACTTATCCAACCGTCGTGTAAGAACAGTAGGTGAACAGTTATCATCTCAGTTTGGTGTTGGTTTGGCACGTATGGCACGTACAATTCGTGAACGTATGAACGTTCGTGATAATGAGGTGTTTACACCAATCGATTTAATTAACGCCAAGACTTTGTCTTCCGTTATCAATTCGTTCTTTGGAACAAACCAGCTATCTCAGTTTATGGATCAAACCAATCCATTGGCAGAGATTACACACAAAAGAAGATTATCAGCATTAGGACCAGGAGGTCTTTCAAGGGAAAGAGCAGGATTTGAGGTACGTGACGTTCATTATACGCACTACGGAAGATTATGTCCTATTGAAACACCGGAAGGACCAAATATTGGTTTGATATCTTCACTTTCAGTATTTGCAAAAGTAAATCCAATGGGCTTCTTGGAAACGCCATACCGTAAGGTTGAAAATGGTGTTGTTGATACCAAGGAATTCAGATACTTGAGTGCAGAGGAAGAAGAAGGAATGAAGATTTCCCAAGCAAACATCCCAATGGATGAAAAAGGGAAAATTCAAGATGATAAAGTAATTGCTAGGGAAGAAGGAGATTTCCCAGTGGTAGACCCTTCTGAGGTAAACTATACGGATGTTGCTCCTAATCAGATTGCTTCAATTTCGGCATCTTTGATTCCTTTCTTGGAACATGATGATGCGAACAGGGCTTTGATGGGATCAAACATGATGCGTCAGGCAGTTCCGTTGTTAAAACCACAGTCTCCTATTGTAGGAACTGGTTTAGAAAGACAAGTGGCCAAAGACTCTAGGGTTTTGATCAATGCGGAAGGAGATGGAGTTATAGAATATGTAGATGCGCAGAAAATAACAATAAAGTATACGAGAACTGAGGAGGAACGATTGGTAAGCTTTGAAGAAGATTCCAAAACGTATAACCTCGTTAAGTTTAGAAAGACAAACCAAGGTACAAGCATCAACCTAAAACCAATCGTTAAAAAAGGCGACAAGGTAAAAAGAGGAGAAGTGCTTTGTGAAGGTTATGCCACTGAAAAAGGTGAATTGGCACTTGGTAGAAACTTAAAAGTGGCATTTATGCCATGGAAAGGATACAATTTTGAGGATGCAATTGTAATCTCAGAAAAAGTGGTTCGTGAAGATATCTTTACTTCAATTCATATTGATGAATATGCTTTGGAAGTTAGAGATACCAAGCTAGGTGCTGAAGAATTGACCAATGACATTCCCAACGTTTCGGAAGAAGCTACCAAAGATTTGGATGAACATGGAATGATCAGAATTGGTGCTGAGGTCAAACCTGGTGACATTTTAATCGGAAAAATTACACCAAAAGGAGAATCTGACCCAACACCGGAAGAAAAACTGCTTCGTGCTATTTTTGGGGATAAAGCAGGTGATGTTAAGGATGCTTCATTAAAAGCTTCCCCTTCTTTGAGAGGTGTTGTTATTGATAAAAAACTTTTCTCACGCTCCATTAAGGATAAGCGCAAGCGTTCCGAAGATAAGGAAGCCATCAACAGATTGGAGATGGATTACGAAGTGAAGTTTGAACAACTAAAGGATGTTTTGATTGAAAAACTCTTTGGATTGATCAATGGCAAAACATCGCAAGGTGTTATCAACGATTTGGGTGAAGAAGTACTTCCAAAGGGAAAGAAATACACCATTAAGATGTTGAATTCCGTTGACGATTTCGCCCACTTGGTTGGAGGAAGCTGGACTACAGATAGCACTACCAATGCACATGTAGCAGATTTGTTACATAACTATAAGATTAAATTGAACGATATCCAAGGAAACCTTAGGAGAGATAAATTTACCATCTCTGTTGGGGATGAACTTCCTGCTGGAATCATGAAATTGGCCAAGGTGTATATCGCCAAAAAGCGTAAGCTTAAGGTTGGTGATAAAATGGCAGGCCGTCATGGTAATAAAGGTATTGTTGCGCGTATCGTTCGTCAAGAAGATATGCCTTTCTTGGAAGACGGGACACCTGTAGATATCGTATTGAATCCATTAGGGGTACCTTCACGTATGAACATTGGTCAGATTTATGAAACTGTTCTTGGTTGGGCAGGACTTAAATTGGGCAGAAAATATGGCACTCCAATTTTTGATGGGGCAACCTTAGATCAAATCAATGCACTTACAGATGAAGCAGGTGTGCCTAGATTTGGACATACCTATCTTTATGATGGTGGTACTGGTAAACGTTTTGACCAAGCAGCAACGGTTGGTGTTATCTATATGTTGAAATTAGGACATATGGTAGATGACAAAATGCATGCTAGATCAATAGGACCTTATTCATTGATAACGCAACAGCCGTTGGGTGGTAAAGCCCAGTTTGGTGGTCAGCGTTTTGGTGAAATGGAGGTTTGGGCACTAGAAGCTTATGGAGCTTCCGCTACCCTGAGGGAAATATTGACCGTTAAATCGGATGATGTTATCGGAAGGGCGAAAACCTATGAGTCCATCGTAAAAGGTGAGACGATGCCAGAGCCTGGATTGCCAGAATCTTTCAATGTATTGATGCACGAACTTAAGGGATTAGGTTTGGATATCAGATTGGAAGAGTAGTACATAGTTAACACTATAAGAAAAAGTTTTTTTTAATTATATCATCTCCATAGTATTATGGCTAGAATAAAAGATAATAACGCACCAAAAAGGTTTGACAAAATTTCCATAGGATTAGCCTCGCCAGAGTCTATCTTGGGTGAATCCCGTGGGGAGGTTTTAAAACCTGAAACCATTAACTATAGAACGCACAAGCCGGAACGTGATGGCTTGTTCTGTGAGCGTATTTTTGGTCCCGTAAAGGACTACGAATGTGCCTGTGGAAAATACAAGCGTATCCGTTACCGTGGTATTGTCTGTGATCGTTGTGGTGTGGAAGTAACAGAGAAAAAAGTACGTAGAGACCGTGTTGGGCACATTAACCTTGTTGTTCCTGTAGCGCATATCTGGTATTTCCGTTCACTTCCAAACAAAATAGGATACTTGTTGGGATTACCTTCCAAGAAGTTGGATATGATTATCTATTACGAAAGATATGTTGTTATCCAACCCGGTATTGCAAAAGGTCCTGAAGGTGAGGAAATCAATAAAATGGATTTCTTGACCGAGGAAGAATATTTGAACATTTTAGAATCCATTCCAGCAGAAAACCAATATCTGGAAGATACAGACCCTAACAAGTTTATAGCTAAGATGGGGGCGGAATGTTTAATTGATTTATTGTCAAGAATTGATTTGGAAGAACTTTCATATCAATTGAGGCACAAAGCCAATACGGAAACTTCAAAACAACGTAAGACAGAGGCCTTAAAAAGACTTCAAGTTGTTGAAGCTTTGCGTGAATCTCAAGAAAATAGGGAGAACAGACCGGAGTGGATGATCATGAAGGTGGTTCCTGTGATTCCACCAGAATTACGTCCGTTGGTTCCATTGGACGGAGGTCGTTTCGCTACTTCAGATTTAAATGATTTATACCGAAGAGTTATTATTCGTAACAATCGTTTAAAGCGATTGATGGAAATAAAAGCTCCGGAGGTTATCCTGAGGAATGAGAAACGTATGCTTCAAGAAGCAGTAGATTCTCTTTTCGATAATACGAGAAAAGCTTCAGCGGTAAAAACAGAATCAAACAGACCATTGAAATCCCTTTCAGATTCTTTGAAAGGTAAGCAAGGTCGTTTCCGTCAAAACCTTTTGGGTAAACGTGTGGATTATTCTGCCCGTTCCGTAATTGTTGTAGGTCCAGAAATGCATCTCTACGAATGTGGTCTTCCAAAAGATATGGCAGCGGAACTTTACAAACCTTTTGTTATTAGAAAACTTATTGAAAGGGGAATTGTAAAAACAGTAAAATCCGCTAAGAAAATTATAGATAAAAAGGAGCCTGTAGTTTGGGATATCCTTGAAAATGTTCTTAAGGGACATCCAGTATTATTGAACCGTGCCCCTACATTGCACAGATTGGGTATACAAGCGTTCCAACCAAAACTTATTGAAGGTAAGGCGATTCGTTTGCACCCATTGGCATGTACGGCATTTAACGCGGATTTTGATGGGGATCAGATGGCAGTTCACTTGCCATTGGGTCCAGAAGCTATTTTGGAAGCTCAATTATTGATGTTGGCATCCCAAAACATCCTGAATCCTGCAAATGGTTCTCCAATTACCGTTCCTTCTCAGGATATGGTTTTGGGGCTATACTATATGACCAAAGAAAGAAAATCGACCAAGGAAATACCTATTCAAGGTGAAGGATTGACGTTCTATTCTGCGGAAGAGGTAGAAATTGCCTTCAACGAAGGAAAAGTTGATTTGAATGCTGGAATCAAGGTAAGAGCTAGAGATTTCAATGAAGAAGGAGAGCTTGTTAGCCAAATCATTGCTACTACGGTTGGTCGTGTATTGTTTAATACGGTTGTACCTGTGGAAGCTGGATATATCAATGAGGTATTGAACAAAAAATCACTAAGAAATATTATTGGCGATATTCTTGCGGTTACCGATGTGCCAACTACTGCAGCATTTTTGGATAAGATAAAATCCATGGGATATGATTTTGCCTTCAAGGGAGGTTTGTCCTTCAGTTTAGGTGATATTATTATTCCACCAGAAAAGCATGAAATGATTAACGAAGCCAATGGGCAAGTTGATGGAATTATGGCCAACTATAACATGGGTCTTATCACCAATAATGAGCGATATAACCAGGTTATTGATGTTTGGACTTCTACAAATGCCATGTTGACGGAATTGGCCATGAAGCGAATTCGTGAAGATCAACAAGGATTCAACTCTGTGTATATGATGTTGGATTCTGGTGCAAGGGGTTCTAAAGAGCAGATTCGTCAGTTGACCGGTATGCGTGGTTTAATGGCCAAGCCTAAAAAGTCAACAGCAGGTGGTGGAGAGATTATTGAAAACCCAATTCTTTCCAACTTTAAGGAAGGCTTATCCATTTTGGAATACTTTATTTCTACACACGGTGCACGTAAAGGTCTTGCGGATACCGCTTTGAAAACGGCGGATGCTGGATACCTGACAAGACGTTTGGTCGATGTTTCTCAAGATGTGATCATCAATATTGAAGATTGTGGTACTTTAAGAGGAATTGAAGTAAAAGCCTTAAAGAAGAATGAAGAAGTAGTGGAAACCCTTGGAGAAAGAATCCTTGGAAGAGTATCGCTACATGACGTGTATAACCCTTTGAACGAGGAATTGCTATTGGCTGCAGGACAGGTAATTTCCGAGGCTGATGTGAAAAAGGTAGAAGTAGCTCCAATCGAAAGTATTGAAGTACGTTCTGCATTAACATGTGAGGCCCCAAAAGGAATTTGTGGTAAGTGTTATGGTAGAAACCTTGCAACCAATAAAATGGTTCAGCGTGGTGAAGCCGTTGGTGTTGTTGCCGCACAGTCTATTGGTGAACCTGGTACACAGTTGACCCTGCGTACGTTCCACGTGGGTGGTATTGCTGGAAACATTTCTGAGGATAACAAATTAGAAGTTAAGTTTGACGGTGTTGCAGAAATTGAAGACCTAAGAACAGTCGTTGGTGAAAACAGTGATGGTGAAAAAGCCAATATTGTTATCTCAAGAACTTCTGAAATCAAGGTTGTTGATGCTACCACAGGAATTACTTTGAGTACAAATAATATTCCTTATGGTTCGCAACTGTTTGTTAAGAACGGAGACAAAATCAAGAAAGGAACTGTTGTTTGTCAGTGGGATCCTTATAACGGAGTAATTGTTTCTGAATTCCCAGGACAGATTGCATATGAAAACATTGAGCAAGGAATTACTTATCAAGTTGAGATAGATGAGCAGACAGGTTTCCAGGAAAAAGTAATTTCTGAATCTAGAAATAAGAAGCTGATTCCTACACTCTTGATTAAAGATGGTAAAGGGGAAACCTTACGTTCGTACAACTTACCAGTTGGTTCACATATTATGGTGGACGATGGCGATAAAATCAAAGAAGGTAAGATTTTGGTTAAGATTCCACGTAAATCTGCTAAAGCAGGAGATATTACTGGAGGTCTTCCAAGAGTTACTGAGCTTTTCGAAGCACGTAACCCATCTAATCCAGCTGTTGTTTCTGAAATTGATGGTGTAGTTTCATTTGGTAAGATCAAGCGTGGTAACCGTGAAATCATCATCGAATCTAAATTGGGAGAGATCAAGAAATACTTGGTCAAACTTTCAAACCAGATTTTGGTACAGGAGAACGATTACGTTCGTGCAGGTATGCCTTTGTCTGATGGATCAATTACTCCAGAAGATATTTTGGCAATCAAAGGCCCATCTGCTGTTCAGCAATATTTAGTGAATGAAGTACAAGAGGTTTACCGTTTACAAGGGGTAAAAATCAATGATAAGCATTTTGAGGTCGTAGTACGACAAATGATGCGTAAAGTACGAATCGAGGATTCTGGAGATACAACTTTCTTGGAGAACCAATTGGTTCATAAAGACGACTTCATCCGAGAGAATGATGAAATCTTTGGACAGAAAGTTGTTGAAGAAGCTGGAGATTCTGAGAACCTTAAAGCTGGACAGATTATTTCTGCTCGTGCATTAAGAGATGAAAACTCTGTTCTTCGAAGAGCTGATAAGGCCCTTGTAACTGCAAGAGACGCGGTAGCTGCAACGGCAACTCCTATCTTGCAAGGGATTACACGTGCTTCACTGCAGACCAAATCATTTATCTCCGCGGCATCTTTCCAAGAAACCACCAAAGTATTGAACGAAGCTGCCGTAAGTGGTAAAGTGGATACTTTAGAAGGATTGAAGGAAAATGTGATTGTTGGACATAAGATTCCTGCCGGTACAGGTATGAGGGATTACAATAGTATCATTGTTGGCTCAAAAGAAGAGTACGATGAGATTATGGCTCGAAAAGAGGAATTTAAATTCTAATATATAAACCCTGGCAATAGTCAGGGTTTTCTTTTTTATAATAAAATAGATTATGGCTGAAAAAGATAAGAACCAAAAGCAAATCAATATAGAATTGGATGAAAAAACTGCCGAGGGAATATATTCCAACCTGGCGATCATTAATCATTCCGTATCAGAATTTGTAGTAGATTTTATTAGTATGATGCCCGGAGCACCCAAAGCTAAGGTGAAGAGTAGGATAGTTTTAACGCCGCAGCATGCAAAGAAATTTTTAAAGGCATTGAATGACAACGTAACCCGGTTCGAAAAGGCTCATGGTACCATTAAGGATTATGAACAACCTCCAATCCCTTTAAATTTTGGACCTACGGGAGAAGCATAATACATAAAAAAACCGACAACCATTGTCGGTTTTTTTATTGCGCTAGCATTTGCGAACCAATTGGAATATATTCCTAAATGTAGATTTTGGGAGGGACATTTTAAATTGCCCATCTTACCTTATTATATTTGAAAAAATAAAAGCGTATCGTCAAAAGCGACGACTAAAAATTTCACTATGATTATCAACCTTTTTGAAATAGGATTAACATGAAAGATAATATATAAACTAAAAGGAAAAAACAGTCGAAGCGCTTGGTGGTTTGGATATACTGATTAATAATGCAGGTTCTCTTGTAGCACGTAGATTGCTAAGCGAAATGGAGGCGGAATTCTGGCAGAAGGTAATGGACATTAACCTTACATCCATGATGTTTTTAACACGGGCTGCATCTCCATATCTAGCAAAAAATGATAACAGTAGTATTGTTAATTTGGCATCACTAGCTGGGCGTAAAGGAGGTCAGTTTCCAAGAATAAGGCATTCCAATACAACGAGCTGGTAACGCCGATGACGTATACGTGCGGTTTTATATCTGGCATCTGAATACGATGGTTTTATTACTGGCGTTACGCTTGATATCAATGGGGGAGTCTATAATATGTAGTTTCTTTATAACGTATGCGTGATTGAGTAAACAAAGCTCAAAAAAAGAATGAGAAAATGGCTAATAAATCAGATTGAAAAATTAGGCCTTGATGGTTCTAATTTAAAAACTGAACCTGAGTTAAAAGGAGATTTTCTTGAATATGGTCAATCTCAGAAGGTTATTTTTCCGAACGAATTGGCTGAAGATGTTGAGTGGCGAGTTAAAGAATGGTTTTTCGATAAAGGGCAAATTGTTAATCCCGGTGACGTCATTGGTGTTGTAGAAAATAAAAACCAAAGGTTTGAATTTGAAACCTTTGTTGGTGGCGAACTGAATTATTTTAAAAAAACAGGACAAAAAGTTGCTGGAGGAACTGTTTTAGCAGAAATAATAGGCGCAAAAAGTAATAATTAAAGTTCAAAACTAAGATGAGCAATATTCAGGACATGAATAATCGGATTAAACAGAACCGAGAACAACGTCCTTCAAAACGCGCCAAATTCAAAGAAAACAATCGGAATGGAATTTATTCAACTGAACAGAAGGCAGATAAACTGAATTTCAAAAACATATCTATAAAAGACTTGAATAAATTAAAACACCAAATACATGAGAGAGCAAAAAAGGACCAAAAAAAGGAATTGGCTCTTTATGGAATATTCTTTGTTTTTGGACTTATCATACTGATTGGAATGTTGGTATTATTAAATTAATACGGATTGATAAAAGACTAATTATAATGGAAAATCATTATGTTTTATATCAGAAAGGACTAACACAGAGTACGGAAGTATTTATCCATAATGGCAAGGTCTGTATCAGAAATAATAGCTCCAGTGGTGAACATTTACTGTATATTTCAGTTAGTAGTGAAGACAGTTTACTAGCTTCACTGGAACCTAAGAATTTTCTAAAAAGAATATTCCCTAGTAAGCATCAAAGCAATATATCGGAAAAAGAGCGAAAAGGGAAAATCGTAAAACTTTTGGCTGTAAAATTTTCTTATACCGATAAGGATCCAGATGCGGATATCCGTTCTTTTTTAAAGAAACATAAAATTAGGTCCGAAGGTCAGTATTGGCCAGATTCGGACAGGTTTTAATTCGGTTTAGATAGCACCAAACCCTTCAGGATACAAAACAAATAGTATTCTTGTAAAAAATATAGTTCAAAAAAAAATGTAATTATTTAGCTGAGCCATCCATTTTGAATACTTTTTTTTGCAAAAAAGACAAGATAAATACCAAAAACAATCACCACAATGGGCATAATTACAGAATTTATCCCCATAACCTCCATTGCATTGCTTAAGAAAAAGGTATGGATATTTATGATAATGGCACCCAAAACAGATAAAAGGAGTAGGGGTCTAGCCCATTTCTTGCGAAGCAGCAATGCAATTGACCCAATGGAGCCCGCAAAAACGGCTATGGCAAATGCTGCGGTCGCCCAAGCTGGTCTACCTTCATAAAGTTCTCTCATTTCTTGGCTCATTTGTTCCAATTGCTCAATACTGGTATAGGCATCTGCTAAATAAGCACTTACCCCCATAAGGTTCCATAACAAAGCAATTACACTTACTACCCAGAACCAAACCGGTGGTTTGTTTGAATTTGTCATAATACTGTATTTTATTGGTTACGGCCAATAAAATACAAAAAAGAAGTAACATGTCTTGGTGAAAATAATTGTGATATTTATCCAGAGCACATTGATTTCTAATATTTTAGTCAAACTCCGAAGTGAAATGAAGCTTTACCGTAGGATATTTTTGTTGCGTCATTTGCAGGGAAAATTGAGAGTCTGCCAAGAAGACAAGTTGTCCTTGCTTATCAGATGCCAAAAACTTTTGTTTCACCCTCTTGAACTCTTTGAATTCATCATTGGAAGCATCTTCGGCTTCAACCCAACAGGCTTTGTGTACTGGAAAATTTTCATAGGTACACTTCGCTCCATATTCATGTTCCAATCGGTATTGAATAACTTCATATTGCAGCGCCCCAACAGTACCTATCACTTTACGGCCGTTAAGTTCCAATGTAAATAGTTGGGCAACACCTTCATCCATAAGTTGGTCAATTCCCTTAAACAGTTGTTTGGCTTTCATGGGGTCAGCATTGTTGATGTACCTAAAGTGTTCAGGAGAAAAACTTGGAATACCTTTGTAGTTTAACTTTTCACCGCTTGTTAAAGTATCTCCAATTTTAAAATTGCCAGTGTCATGCAAACCAACAATATCACCAGGGTAAGAGATATCCACAATTTCTTTCTTTTCCGCAAAAAAAGCATTGGGACTGGAAAATTTCAGTTTTTTATCATGTCTTACATGCAAATAAGGTTTGTTTCGTTCAAAAGTACCTGAGACAATTTTGATGAAAGCCAAGCGATCTCGGTGCTTTGGGTCCATATTGGCATGAATTTTAAATACAAAACCGGAAAAATCCGGTTCAGTGGCATCTACCAATCTTTCCTCCGCCATTTTGGGTCTTGGAGTTGGCGCAATATCAACAAAACAATCCAACAGTTCCCGAACACCAAAATTATTTAAAGCAGAACCAAAAAATACGGGTTGCTGTTCTCCCTTTAAATAAGAATCTTTGTCAAATTCTGGATAAACTCCGTGTACCAATTCCAAATTATCCCTAAGTTCTTGAGCAGCAGATTCTCCAATGATGTTGTCAAGTTCTGGATTTTCAATATCTGTAAATGCTATGGTTTCTTCAATATTTTGTTTGCTATTACCACTAAAAAGATTGATGTTTTTTTCGTAAATATTATAGATTCCCTTAAAGTCATAGCCCATCCCAATGGGAAAACTGAGTGGAGTTACGGACAGGCCAAGTTTTTGTTCAACTTCATCCAGAAGATCGAAAGCATCTTTACCTTCCCGGTCCAGTTTATTTATAAAGACAATCATTGGAATATTTCGCATTCTACAGACTTTCACCAATTTTTCTGTCTGCTCTTCCACACCTTTTGCAACGTCAATGACCACAATAACACTATCGACGGCAGTTAAGGTTCTAAAGGTATCCTCGGCAAAATCCTTGTGTCCAGGAGTATCAAGTATGTTTATTTTCTTGTCATTATAAATAAATGCCAATACAGAAGTTGCCACTGAGATTCCCCTCTGGCGCTCAATTTCCATAAAATCACTGGTAGCGGTCTTTTTGATTTTATTGTTCTTTACTGCTCCAGCTTCTTGTATTGCACCACCAAATAGCAATAATTTTTCCGTTAAAGTGGTTTTTCCCGCATCAGGGTGGGAAATAATCCCAAAAGTCCTTCGTCTTGCTATCTCATTATCAAAATCCATCTGCAAAAATTTGGGCAAAAATAGGGTAATTATCCCTTTTCTAATTGATTTGTAGTATCATAAGTAATTGTTGATAGAATTAGTGGAAAAAAAGTAGGATAATTACTCTAAAAAATAAAAAAGTAAAGTAATTTTCACCAGCTTTAGTTTTTGTTTTTTTACTGCACGGTAATCTTTTTTTCAAACTCTAACGTATTACTATTATAGATGGTAAATTATAATGAAGAATACGCTTTTTATCGATTAAAATAGGTGAGAAGTCTTAAATATATTAATTATGCGCTTGAGGTTATTTGGAGCGTAGAGAACACGAATAACCACTACTATTAAAATAAGAAAAGCCCCATTTTCTTACACTTACGAGAACCTGATGCCATGGTGATAAGTTGACCAAAACTATCATTTATGGAAAAATTTACTTTCTTAAAACTTAAGAAAAAGCTTTTATATAGTCTTTTTTTACTAATTGGCTTAACCGTTTATCCAGCGATTGCATCGTTTAGTGACACTTCTTACGCGCTTCGTACCGCTGGTAATTTAGCAAACACAGAGCGGTTAATCCCCAACCCTACCAAGTTTCAGGTAAGCATAGCTAATGGTAGTACTAATGGATGCTCGGTAAAGGCGAAAAGGGAAGTTTTTGCATCAGATTTTGGTTTTCCAAATGGCGTATTTGATGGAAGCTTATCAGCAACAGATGTAGATTTAAGTTATAAGTGGGGATTACCTTTGGGTAGCATTATTGTAAGCGTCGAAGGAGCCAGCACTAAGGATAGTGGCGGTTTTTTTGAAATTATAGAAGAATCACCAACTACATTTAAATTCTCTGGAAACGTTCCGGTTTTGGTAATAGCAGAACATTCACCAAGAGTTGGAGCATTGAGCAAGGATGGTATTATAGCACTGGATAACACGGAATATGTTTTAACAACAGAAACACTTCCAAATGGAATAGTCCCTGGTACTATTGGAAATGATTTTTTCGTTGAAAATATAACGACTTCAAATATTGAGGAAGCGAATAGGTTTGTTTGGGAATCTTTGTTGCCAGCTACCGAAATTAAATATTATACTACATCTGCAAGTAATATTAATGGTATAAGACTTCGTTTAATACCAATTATTTGCCCTGACACGGATGATGATGGAGTTCCTGACAATGTTGACCTTGATGACGACAATGATGGAATCTTGGACACCACCGAGGACCACAATATAGATGGTGACAACGACCCGCTCACCGATTCGTTGGACAGTGACGGCGATGGTCGCCCGGACCATTTGGACATAGACAGTGACAATGATGGCATTCCAGACAATGTTGAGGCCCAGTCCACCAATGGTTATATTGCGCCCAATGATGACGATGAGGCCACCTATGCATTGAACGACGGTGTCAACTCAGCCTATCTAGGCGGGCTTACCCCTGTTAATACGGATGATGCAGATGAACTTCCGGATTATTTGGACGATGATAGCGACAATGATCTGGTCCCCGACAACAATGAGGGGAACGACTTTAATTTTGATGGTATCCCAGATCAGAGCTATACCGGCACTGATACGGACAATGATGGACTTGACGATGGTTATGAGGGCAGTGATGTTGATGATGGTTACGATGTTAACGATGAGATCGATGACCCTGCCAATGACCTTCCCGACACCGACGGTACCGAAGATGTGAACTATCGTGATTTTGATGATGATGGTGATGGGATCGATACCCCTGATGAGGATGCCGACGGAGATGGTGATCCAACAAACGATGATACCGATGATGATGGCACACCGGACTATCTGGACCCTGATAGTCCAAATTCAATCGATGCTATTGATGATATGTACAGTGCCGATGGTTCAGAAGAAACAATTCCTGATAGCGACGTTTTGGCAAATGATACCTTAAATGGCGAATCTGTAACCTTAATGGATGTAATCCTAACATCAACAAGTACTGATGAGCTTACTATTAATGCTGATGGCAGTGTAAGTGTTACTGATGGTACGCCAGAGGGCACCTATACTATTGAATACACTATTTGTGAAATTGCTGATGTAGATAACTGCGATACAGGGACCGTAACCATAACGGTTAATCCAAGCATGGGTAATATAATTGACGCTGTTGACGATGCTTACAGTACTGATGCTTCAGAAGAAATAATTCCTGATAGCAACGTGTTAGCAAATGACACCCTAAACGGCGAACCATTTAATTTAACCGATGTTATCTTGACTTCAACAAGTACAGACGAACTCAGCATAAATGAGGACGGAAGTATAAATGTCCTACCGGGAACACCAGAGGGCACCTATACTATTGAATACACTATTTGTGAAATTGCTGATGTAGATAACTGTGACACGGGTACTGTGACCATAGAAGTGGTGCCGAGTATGGATAATGTCATCGTTGCGGTGGATGATGCCTATACTTCAGATAGTTCTGGCGGAGTTATTTCCAGTAGTGATGTGCTTTTAAACGATACCCTGAATGGCGAGCCTGTTACCTTAGAGAATGTAACTTTGACCTCGACTCCAACTAATGTGCTTACAATTGAGCAGGACGGAAGTGTTAGCGTTGCCCCAGGAACATTAGATGGCATTTATACCATTGAATATACCATATGTGAGTCAGCTAACCCTGATAATTGTGATACTGCTACAGTTTCGGTATCCATAGAAAACATTACAGTGAATCAAATGCTGACACCCAATGGAGATCTTAAAAATGACTTTCTATTTATTAGAGGGGTTAGTAAGATAAAATCAAGTACGCTTAGAATTTTTAATCGCTGGGGAGTGGCTGTGTACGAAGGAAAAGACTATAACAATATAAACAATGTTTTTGATGGACGTTCACGTGGTAGATCAACCTTGGGCGTGAATAATTACCTTCCGGCCGGTGTATATTTTTATATATTTGACTATCAAACCGATCAAGGTAGCTTTACAGACTCGGAATACATATACATAAGTAGATAACATATTGAAAAAGAATGATCAAAAATAATTTTTTAATTCCGTTTTTATTTATTGGAATGATGGCTCAGAGTCTTGTTGCCCAACAGGATGCACAATATACCCAGTACATGTTCAATACATTGAGCGTGAATCCTGCATATGCCGGATCTAGGGGGCAATTAAGTTTTGCAGGGCTGTACCGTTCCCAATGGGTTGGATTGGATGGGGCTCCCGAAACTTTTACGCTAAACCTTCATTCCCCAATTCGGAATAGTAGATTGGGTTATGGTGTTTCAATAGTAAATGACAATATTGGGAGTGGTGTGGTACAGGAGACTTATTTAGATGCTGTACTTTCATATACCATTGATGTTTCTTTTGATGCTAAACTTTCTTTTGGGTTAAAGGCAGGAGGCAATATGTTGAATTTAGATTTCAATGGTCTTCGGAATTTTGATCAGGAAGTAGTTAATCAAGATAATATTGATAATCAGTTTTCCCCAAATTTTGGCTTGGGAATTTACTATCATACTGATAAATTTTATGCAGGTGTTTCTGCTCCAAATGTATTGGAAACTGAATATTTTGACAATGGGTCTAGCGATCCAAATTCGGTAAATTTTTTAGCAACGGAACGCATCAACTTTTACCTAATCACGGGGTATGTTTTTGATTTAAATGCTGACTTAAAGTTTAAGCCTGCATTATTGACCAAGGCTGTTGGGGGAGCACCTTTGCAAGTAGATCTTTCTGCCAATTTCCTGTATGCGGACAAATTTAGTTTTGGAGCAGCCTATAGATTGGATGCTGCTATAAGTGCTTTGGCCGGATTTCAGATTACCGATCAAATCATGCTTGGTCTAGCTTATGATCGGGAAACAACGGAACTGGGAGGAGCACAATTCAATGATGGTTCCTTCGAAGTGTTCCTAAGGTTAGAGTTGCTAAAAGCATTTCAAAAAACAGTATCGCCTAGATTCTTTTAATACATTAAGATGCTAAAAAGAATACTCATATTCACAATTATATTTTCAGGTTATTTTTCCAATGTCATCGCACAGGAAAAGGTTAATGAAAAGCAACAAGCAAAGGTTAAGGAAAAGGCAGATGAACGATATGAGGAGTATTCCTTCAGCCCTGCAATAGATATTTATAAAAAAGTCCTTGATAAGGGGTATGTCTCCCAAGATTTATTAAAACGATTGGGTAACTCATACTATTTCAACAGTAAATATCAAGAAGCGGCCAATGTGTATAAAAGATTGGCAGAAACCTACCCTGAAGAAACAGAACCGGACTATATATTCAGATATGCGCAAAGTTTAAAAAGCTTGGGTGAATATGAAGAATCGGCCAAGATAATGGCAAAGTTCAAGGAAATTACAGCTACCGATGATGAAACGGATTCGTTCGATGTTGATTATCTAACCAAAATTGAGGAAAACTCCGGAAGATATGAGATCAAGCCATTTGAGTTTAACAGTAAATACTCAGATTTTGCGGCCTCCTTCTATGAACAAGGGCTTATCTTCTCATCAGACAGAGATACTGGAAATTTAGCACGCTATAGACATACCTGGAATTCAAGGGATTTTTTGGATTTATATAAGGTAAACGCAGATAGTGTTTCAAACAACACCGTTGTTAAATTGGATGGAGATGTAAATACAAGACTCCACGAATCTACTTCGATTGTCACCAAAGATGGATTAACCATGTATTTTACAAGAAACAATTTCTTGGATGGGAAAAAGTACAAGGATCAAAACGGGGTTATCCGTTTGAAGATTTACAGGGCTGACTTAGTTGAAAACGAGTGGACCAACATCGTTGAACTACCTTTCAACAATGATTCATACTCCGTTGCGCATCCAGTGCTGAGCCCAGATGAAAAAAAGCTCTATTTTGTTTCAGATATGCCGGGAACACATGGGGCGTCGGATATATTTATGACGGAAATAATAGGAGACGGAACATACGGCCCTATTATTAATTTAGGAAAAAATATAAACACATCGGCTAGGGAAACCTTTCCTTTTCTTACCAAAGAAGGAGTGCTTTATTTTTCTTCCGATGGGCACCAAGGTCTTGGGGGCTTAGATGTTTTTGCAACTAAAATTACTTTTGGTAATTTTCAAGAACCTGTTGTGAATATAGGTAGACCGGTTAACGGGCAATACGATGATTTTACGTTTATTATAGACGACGAAAACAAGCGGGGTTATTTTTCATCAAACAGAGAAGGTGGATTGGGAGAGGATGATATATATTCGTTTGTAGAAAAAGAGCCGCTTATTTTAGATTGTTTGCAGGATGTAACAGGTACGGTAAGGGATCGTATATCCAATGAAGTGCTTGCCGGTGCTACCGTTAAGATTATTGATGAAGAAAACAACGAAGTCTCATCTACCATTACCGATGCCAAAGGAAATTACGTTTTAGGTCTGGACTGTTCCAAAGGAAATTTTGTTCGAGCATCACGAGATGGCTACGTGCCCGCAGAGGAATATCTGAACAAGTCCTATGGAAAACCAAGAATAGTCGATTTTTATTTGGAACGTGATATTGTTACCGGAGGTTTTGGGGATGATTTGGCCAAATTACTTCAGTTGAGCACTATCTATTTCGATTTGAATAAATTCAATATTCGACCAGATGCGGAGATTGAAATTCAGAAGGTCATTGTGGCCATGGAAAAATATCCAAGTTTGAAGATAAAAGTAAACTCACATACAGACAGCAGGGGCAATGATGCATATAACCTTTGGTTATCTCAGAAAAGAGCAGAATCTACAGTTAATTACATGGTGTCCAAAGGAATTTCCGCAGATCGCTTGAAGGGTGAGGGTTATGGAGAAACCAGACTTGTTAATGATTGTGTGAATGGAATTCCCTGTTCCAAAGATAAACATCAGCTTAATCGCAGATCGGAATTTATCATTTTTGAGTAGTTTTCCTTCATATTTTAATGGAAATTAATCCGAGAGGATAAAAGAAATCATCTAGCCACCCCGCCGAAAGATTTCTATTTTAAAGCGCTTATCGATAAAATGCTCACTTTTTGAGGTTTAGTGAATACATATACCGCACTATTTACAATGTTCACTAAGATATTATACGCGTAGACAACATTTTTTGTGTATCCAAGGGCTTGCCATCTATTTTTATTTTGATTTTGATTGAATTGAAGACCTACCGATCAATTTCAGCATTAAAGTCTTTACATGAACAACCTCAATATTAATAGCCTAGTGCTATTCATCCTTTTTTTTGGAACTTTTGCTGTTTCCGGTCAGACTACGATATGGTTCGAAGATTTTGAAAGTCCAACAGCCGTTCAAGACCTAACAGGAACAGCTACAGGCCCGGAGGCCACCACCTGGGCTGCTACGGGAGAAACGCATGGAAACGTTAACAGAAGATTGGATGTAGAAAGTCTAAGTGGAGATCAGGTAATGCATGCTCGAAATACAGATCAGGTAGAAACTTGGTCAACAGGAGCTATTAACATATCAGGATACACCAATGTTCAATTTAGTTTGGATGCCGGCTTTAATGGAGTGGAAAATAACAGCGGTACTTTCGACAGATTTTCGGGTTCGTATAGAATTGACGGAGGAAGTTGGATAGATTATCAAAGTTCAACCGTTACTGGAGTGTCAGCATCCTATTCAATTACCGGTCTTTCAGGTTCAACGTTGGAAATTAGGGCGCAATTCGCAACAAATGATAATAGCGACAGCGAGTATTATTTTATCGATGATGTTTTGGTGGAAGGTACTTCTGGTGCAACAACATGTACAACAGCGTCTACCTCTCCCAATGTTACAATACCTGATAATGATACAACTGGAGTCTCAAGAACGGTCAACTTTTCTACAACAAGTGCTGTGACAGATGTAAATGTTACCGTAGATATAACACATCCATGGGATTCAGATTTAACCATTACTTTGCGTAGTCCAACAGGAACATCGGTAGAACTATCATCAGGTAATGGAGGTAATGGTGATGACTATTCAAGTACGGTTTTTGACGATTCTGGAGGAACAAGTATTACCGCGGGATCAGCTCCATTTACAGGTACTTTTAGTCCAGAAGGTAGTTTGAGCGATTTTATTGGTGAAAATCCAAGTGGGAATTGGACCTTGACTGTAGCTGATAATGCAGGCTCAGATGTCGGAACGTTAAATAGTTTTTCTGTTGAAGTATGCACATTGGCTCCTACAGATACGGATTTAGCGGTCACCAAAACTGTTGATGACGGCATACCAGACGAAGGCTCTAATATAGTCTACACATTGACCATAACAAATAATGGGCCTATAGATGCCACAAATGTTAGTATAACGGATGTTTTACCTACAGGAGTGTCTTATGTTAGCGATGATGGAACATATGACTCCGGAACGGGAGTTTGGACAGTTGGCAGTTTAACAAATGGGTCATCAGCAACCTTGAATATTATCGCTGGCGTGGATTGGGGTACCAGTGGTTCAACAATTACGAATACCATTACAGCCATCAATGCAGATGAAACAGATAGCAATGCTACAGCAGATGATTTAAGCGAATCCATTGTGCCAAAAGTGGATCAAGCTCCAGTTTTAACAGCTACAGGGGACCAAGTGTATTGCCCAGGCACCTCGCAACCTATTGTTGAGACTATTGGTGTTACGGATCCTGACGATACAACAACTGATGCCGTTTATATTCAAATATCCTCAGGGTATGTAAATGGAGAAGATCTATTGACGCTTACAGGTACACACCCTAATATTATAGCAACCTGGGATGCAACCGAAGGGGAACTTACCCTACAAGGGCCAACAACTTATACAGAATTTGAAACAGCTATTTTAGCCGTTGAGTATTCAAGTAGTGCAGGAAGTCCAACTGGAACCAGACAGTTTTCAATCACTCCAGGGAGCGCAAATTATTTACCGCCAACCAGTCATTATTATGAATTTGTCTCTAGTCCTAATATCACCTGGACCGCTGCAAGAGACGCAGCGGCTTTAAGAACCTATTTTGGCTTACAAGGATATTTGGCAACCTTAACTTCTCAAGTGGAAGCTGACTTTTCAGGTTCTCAAGCTACAGGCGTAGGTTGGATTGGTGGTAGTGACGCTGCAACGGAAGGAGATTGGAGATGGGTAACAGGGCCAGAAGGTCTTGCCAATTCAGGTGCAGGAACTCCTTTTTGGTCTGGAGATGACACAGGCTCAACAACTGCTCCTGATTTTTTTGCGTTTTGGAACTCAGGAGAACCAAACAACTCTGGTGGTGAAGATTATGCACACATTACCGATCTTTCTGTGACTTCATCACCCGGATCTTGGAATGATTTGCCAAATACGACCTCCACTTCAGGAGCGTATCAAGCGCAAGGATATGTAGTAGAATATGGAGGTACCGCAGGAGATCCGGTTTTAAATATTACGGAGGTAACAACAATTACAGTGGATAATGTTAATCCAACAGCAAGTAACCCTTCCTCACTAACAGTAAATTGTTCCGCAGATATTCCCGCCGTAAATACGGCAGTGGTAACGGATGAAGCCGATAATTGTACCGTAAGCCCCGTTGTAACACACATTAGTGATGTTAGTGACGGAGGAACCAATCCTGAGATAATTACTAGAACATATAGAGTAACTGATGATGCAGGTAACTTTATAGATGTTACCCAAACAATAACAGTAAGTCCTATTACGATAGATATTCAACCAACTGATCAAACCGTAGGTTTAGGTGCTAACGGTACTTTTGCATCAAGTACAACTAATGCGGATACCTACCAATGGCAAGTAAGCACAAATGGGGGAGGAAGTTTTTCAAACGTTTCAAATGGAGCGGAATACTCTGGAACTACAACAGAAACATTAACAGTCTTAACTCCATCTTTAACCAAAGATGGGTATATATATAGAATAATTGTATCAAACTCTTCTGGAACCTGTTCCTCAATAACCTCTTCTGAGGTAACATTAACTATCGCTATAGATAGCGACTTAGATGGTATTTCCGACATTGTGGATTTAGATGATGATAATGATGGAATTTTAGATGCGGTAGAATCACCAAAAACCGTATTGTGGGTTACCGATGGAACAGCTGGAACAGAAGAGCAAAACACAATAGATAAACTAACCGCTTTGGGCTACACAGTTACCGTCGTTGATGATGGAGTTGGCGGAGATGCTAATAATTATGGAGTAACCTTTGTCTATGAAGATGCTATAAGTGGCACAGCTCTAGCAAATGTGGCTAATCTAACAACGACAACAAATGGTGTCATAACAAGTGAACCAGCATTACATGATGATATATTAGGAGCTTCTACCGGAAATAGCGGCTCTTCTTCGGCAATTGAAATTTTAGACAATACACATCCAATAACCCAAGGATTATCTTTAGGAAATTACAATATAGGAGACGCTCAGTATTATAGTAATGGGCTAACAACAGGAACCGTTCTAGGTCAAGATCCAAACGATGGCAATAACGAAGGTTCTATTGTGGTTTGGGAACCAGGTGATGCAATGGAAGTAGGAACAGCTCCAGGAAAAAGAGCAATTGTGCCCCATGCAAACGGAAATGGGGGGTTTAACTCAGCTGGTGAGGACTTATTGGTAAATGCAATCATTTGGACAGCAACTATTGATACTGATGGGGATGGGGTTTACGACGACCTTGATGTAGATAGTGACAACGACGGAGTTTATGATGCTGTCGAAGCCGGTCACGACCAGGCTCACACCTCCGGACGCCTTACAGGAAGTGTTGGCACTGATGGTGTTCCAGATAGCGCTCAAGCTGGAGGGCAAGAAAACAGCGGAACGGTCAATTATACCATTGCCGATTCTGATACAGATGGAAACAATGATTATTTGGAAGCCGATAGTGATAATGATGGATGTGGTGATACAGATGAAGCTTATGCAGATAGCAATGCAGACTCAGATAATAATGGAACCTATGGATCCGGAACACCTGCTATAAATGCTGATGGTTCTGTTCAAACGGCTTCCTACCCCGTTCCCTCAGATGGAGATGCCAACACAACTTTTGATTTTCAGGAAGTTGACATAGCTCCAGCTATTACGGTTCAGCCTGTTAATACAACTACTTGTCCAGGGTGTGGAACAACATTTGGTGTAACAGTTACAAATGCAGATACTTTTCAATGGCAGCGCTTTAACGGATCTTCATGGGAAAACGTCACTGATGCCGGCATTTATAGTGGGTCTTCCACCAGCACATTAACGGTGTCCAATCCAACAACTGCAGAAAATGGGGAACAATATCGAGTTTTGGTATCAAACTCCGCTTACATCTGTAGTTCAGAGACATCAAATACTGCAGTTTTAACTATAAGGGTATCTAATGTAATTACGAATCGTAGAATTACATATAGGGTGAATCGTAACTAAAATACACACGGGTAATACCTGTACTTCATCCTTGTTTTTCGTTTGTAATACCCTTTGTTAACCAATCCAGTTTAATGGACAATAAAGCATATTAATTTTATGTAAAAAGCAGCTGTCTGATAGGTGGCTTCATACAGCAAAAATTATTTTTTTGGTCAAGATTGTGTAAAAATAAAACGATTAAATCCATTGATAATACTGGTTTTATCGACCAATAACCTTAAGAAAATAGTAATAGTTATTATCGATGACTTCAAATTTTAACAGCTATACATTCGGTTTTAAGGAGTACACAACAAATATTTCCCTCGCCTATAAGTAAAGGTAATTTTGTAAAGTGTAGTAGTATTCGAAGTATTAAATTTTAGAATACTAATACGAAACGAGCAAAATTGATTGCAAAAATATAATACACACGATGTTAATTAACCTCAATCTCATGAAAAAGAGCATCATAATAATAGCTTTCCTTTTCTTTACAGGGTTTGCCTTTTCGCAAACCACGGTTACCTTGCAAGACCAGTGTAACTGTGAAGTTCTAAGTGGAACAGCGGTTACAACACCTGGAGTGGTAACCCCAACTGGTGCAGATACTGGAGATATTTATGTAAACACCAATACAGGTACAATTTATTTTTGGGATGGTGATTCCTGGGAATTAACGGCAACAGATGACCAACAGTTGACAGGATTTTCTTTTGATGGAATTACAAATGAATTAACATTGACCTTGGAAAATGGGGGAAGTGTAAATGTTGATTTAAGTAGTCTAAGTGATACTCTTACAGATACAAATACTACAATAACTTCTTTTGATATTGATGGCACAAATACGAATCTTGTAATTACGGATTCAGATACAAATACCTTTATAATAGCCTTAGCGGATATCTCGGCATTAGTTAATACTGACACCCAGCTGACCGATGCGCAGGTTGCCACGGCGGTGAACAACGAGTTCCCGAACCTCGACACTGATTCGACGGACGACTTCGACGGCGAGTGGTCCTCATTGAACAACGTACCGGC
>JBDWSS010000050.1:0-71024 GCA_039985375.1 Flavobacteriaceae bacterium | reverse complement strand
AGAAAATATAGAGGACTATCCCAACAATACGGTTCAAATCTTCAACCAATGGGGAGTAGCGGTTTTCCAAGCTAGTGGTTATCAGAACGACTTTGAGGGTATCTCTAACAAGACCGGCAATGGCCTTAAAAGATTGCCCGCGGGCCCCTATCTGTACATTATAAATTTAAATGAACCGGGAATGGCCATTGAAAGAGGATGGGTATATATCCACTATTGATCCATGAATAGAACGGATGTAAAGATCCAACGGAAAGGATAGGGTTTCATTACTATTCCTTTAATGTTTGAAACTCCGGATCGGTGCGTAAGAGCACTGGTCCGGTTTTTTTGTTGGTGTTTGTCCGTGCATGCTGTCAGGTCGAGCGCCCGTCTGCCGAACGGGCAGGCAGTCGAGACCTCATTATGCCTAGGCTTTGGGAAGACTTCTCGACTTGGGTTTATACTGAGCGTAGCCGAAGTACTCGAAGTGACAGAAGACTATCTATATTGTGTTCAAAAAAGCACTTAAATCCGTTTCCTTGTCCAGTTCCAGTTTCTTTTTTAGGCGGTATTTGGATTTAAGGATACTATCTGGGAGCACATTCAAGGTGGCGGCAATCTCCTTGGTGGTGAGGTTCATCCGTAAAAAGGCCGCCAACCGGATTTCCTTTTCCGAAATGTCCGGGTAGCGTGTCTTTAATTTTTGGTCAAAGTCGTTGTGCACTTGGGAGAAATAGGATTTAAAGACCTCCCAGTCCTTATCCGAGGCATTCTGTTTTTTAAGGAGCATCACAATACGCCGAAATTCCATTTTAAATTTTTCCGGGGAGCTTTTTAGGTTTTCCAGGTTCTCCTTGAGCTCTTGGATAAAGGTATTTTTCTGCACCAAATGCAGGGTCTGGCTGGTCAACTCCTTTTTTTTGTGTGCAATCGCTTGTTTATAGATCTCCTCTTGTTTGTCCCGTGCTATTTTGTTCTTTTTTATCCGCTGTCGATAGCCAAAAACCGAAAGCCCAAATAAGGCCAGGGCAGAAGCCATGCCGCCCGCATAGAGGCCTTTGGTAAGTTTGTCCACCTTGGCTTTTTCACTTAAGGTGTTGATCTCTTCTTGCTGTAAGGCGATTTCAGCTTCTTTCTGTTCGGTTTCAAAAATGGTGCGCATTTCTGTTATTTGTTGTGATTTTTTAAGCGAATAGATACTGTCTTTTCGCTGGCTGTGCAGCTCAAAATCCTTTAAAGCCTTTTTATCATCACCTATTTGTTGAAGGGATTTAGATCGATACAAATAAGCTTCGGCAGCGACTGAAAGGGCACCAATACTATCTGAAATTGTAATTGCCCTTTCGAAGTAAGTAATTGCACGTTTAACCTGGTTTCTCTCGAGATAAAAACGACCCAAAGAGATGTAAGCTTCATTGATTTCTGTGGGGTTCTCCATTTCGCCATAGATTTCCAGAGATTGTTTCAGGTGTTTTAGGGCTTCTACGGCATTGTTCATTTCATTGTAAACCAGGCCTAAAATATTATGTGCGCTGGCCTCAGTTAACAAGAAGTCATTATCGTGGGCAATCTTGGTGCAACGTAGGAGGTATTCTATTGCCTCGTTAGATCTTTTTTGTAAAACAAGATTTTCACCAATAAGCTTTAGCACATCACTTTCCCAAAGTAAATCCTTAAATTCCTGATATACTTTTAAAGCTTTTTCTAGATAAATTAAACTTTGGTCATAGTTTTCCAGTTTCATTTCAGTCTGTCCCAGTGCATTGTAGGCATCAGCTTCAAATAGGGGATCTTTGGTTCTGGATTGGTATAGTTCCAGGCATTTTAATTGATTTTTAAGCGCTAGGTTATATTGCCCTTTTTTTATATTGATATCCCCCAATGCATGATAGGTTGATCCTATATATTTAAAATCAATTTCCCTTGCGTTGATGACCGTATCCCTACTTTTAAATAGAGCAATATTGCGGTTTAAATATTCCTCTGCCTTGTTGAAATTATTTTTCTTGTTGTACAAAGTGGCAAGCCCCATATTCACGGTAAGTATGCCCCTTATGTTTTGCAACCTTTCAGCGATTTCCAAAGATGCTTTTTTGTAGTAAAGTGAGGAATCCAACAAGTCTTTATTTAAAAAATAGAAACTTAAGTTATTGTAGGCTTGGGCAAGGCCCTTTTCATCTTTTATCTGTTTGGATATAGCAACAGATTCCTGGGCATACTTATAGGATTCTTCGGGATTGGTAAAGCTTAAATTTTGAAAGATGAGCGACCCAAGATATATCTTGGTGGTGTCAACAGCTTGTTTATGGTATTCCCTAATTAAGCTATCAATGTTTTTGTATTCTTGGCCTTGGAGATGGTGGCAAAGGAAAAAACTAACAACGAGAAGTAACTTAAAGTGGGTTCTCATAGTGTATTCAAAAATTGGTTTAAATCCGTTTCCTTGTCCAGTTCCAATTTCTTTTTTAAACGGTATTTGGATTTTAGGATACTGTCCGGTAGCACGTTCAAGGTGGCTGCAATCTCCTTGGTGGTGAGGTTCATCCGGAGAAAGGCAGAAAGACGAATCTCTTTTTCGGAAATATCCGGGTAGAGCGTCTTGAGTTTTTGATCAAAGTCGTTGTGCACTTCGGAGAAATAGGATTTAAATACTTCCCAATCTTTATCGGAAGCATTCTGTTTTTTGAGTAACATCACTATCCGTCGGAACTCCACCTTGAATTTTTCTGGGGAGCTTTTTAGGTTTTCCAAGTTCTCACGGAGTTCCTGGATAAAGGTATTCTTTTGGACCAAGTGCAGGGTCTGGCTGGTCAACTCCTTCTTTTTGTGCGCTATTTCCTGCTTATAGATTTCCTCCTGTTTTTCGCGGGCTGTTTTGTTCTTTTTTATCCGCTGCCGATAGCCAAAAACGGATAGCCCAAACAAGGCCAGGGCAGAGGCCATACCACTGGCATAGAGACCTTTCTTCAAATTATCAGCCCTTGATTTTTCGTTTAGGGTTTTGATTTCTTCTTGTTGGAGTGCTAGGGCGGCTTCTTTTTTTTCGGTTTCGTAAACGATTTTTAATTCTTCAATCTGCCTATTTTTGAACACATTTAAGATAGAATCTTTTAAGGTCAGCAATCTAGTCTTGTCTTTAGTAGCGTTTGCGTAATCTCCAAGAAGTTCAAAACTGTGACTTCTTACTTCATATACCATTGAGGCTAGGTCAATGTTTTTATCGGATTGTGCATAAATCATAGTTTGTTTCAAAAGTGGCAACCCCAGTTTGGGAGTTTCCAACGCATTATATGTTCTGGCAATTTCCATTTGAGCAACGGCAATATCGTGTCTTATATTTAATTCTTGGCTAATTTTTATGCTCTGAATCAATAACGAAATGGCTTTTTGATGCTCTCCCATTGCGGCAACAACTTTCCCCATATTTAACAACAGTATTGCATGATTGGCCGGGTTTGGGAATTTTTCAATTTCCTGTAGACCTTCCTCCAAATAAGTGTGGGCCTTTTCTAAGTCTTCGGCTTCAATATAAATTAACCCAATGTCATTTAAAGTACCTATTTCAAAGATGTGGTCTTGATACTTCCTATATATAGATAAGGCAATAAGGTTATGGTCTATTGCATTTTGGTAGTTGCCAAGTTCAAGTTCAATATTGGCGAGCTTAGTTAAAATATCGGCCTTTCTGAGTGGTAGGTCCAGTTCCTCTATAATCTGAAGTGCTTTTAAAGCATTTTTTTGGGCTATTAAAAAATGACCTCTTCTTTCGCTAATATCTGCCTTCAAATTATGGCAAACCGAAATCATTAAAGAATCGTCCATTTGTTCACTTAGTTCTAAATTTTTGTCATTGGTTATTAATGCACCTTCAAAATTGCCTTGGTGGAATTCGACAATGGCGAGCGAATGGCCAACTCTGGTCTGCTGTTTCAGATTGTTCAGTTTTTTGGCGATATCAAGCGAGTTGTTATAATAATATACTGCAGAATCATAAACGCTATTATGATAGCTAATGATACCCATTTGATGGTTTGCCCTCATTTGGCCAAACAGGTATTTGATGTCTTTTGCAATTACCAACTCCCTTTTGGCATAGAGTTTTGCACTATCAATATTCTTGTACATATAATGACTCACAATTTCCAAAGAAGTGTTCACTTTGGTGGAATCATTAACACTGTTGCCATATACGGTCAGTAGACTGTCAATATTTCTTTCCCTTTGGGATATTCCAGAAAGATGAAAAATAACCAGTATTGCGGTTAATCCTATTTTGCAGTATTTCATTAAAAGGAGGTTGATTGTAAAACCAAGATACCAATTATATCCTTTGAAAATCGGTGCAAATCAACCTACAAAATTTAATTTGTCCATACGTTGATTGTAAGAATTGTTTTCAAAAAACCATTAATATTAATTTTATGTACTGACAATCAGTAATTTACATTTTGTTCTGGACAGGTCGATATTCGGTTTGTCCATAGTTGAAAATTGGGTTGTCCATTGCACGTGTCCATACTTTGTCCATGCCCAAAATTAGGTCTGGGCCTTTTGGGATTCTAGTTTTGGGGGGTTGAATCTTAAAATCAAACAATTATGAAATCAATTATCCAAAAACTTAGAATGCTACCCTTATTATTCCTAGGCATGACCCTTATGACCGCAGTTTCCTGTAGTGAAGATGAAGCGGAAACCCCCGTTGAACCGGAGGACATTAGCTTTAGGGTTAATTTGACAAAAATCAAAGCAACCGATACTTCAGGAGAAGGTAATGCCAATAACGTTGAGCTTGAAATTTTTGGCGAACTATCTACCTCCTTAACCATTGGTACTACTGTTGATACCCGGGTCCTTTGGTCCGCCGACGCTGAAGGAGCTATTGGCGTAGGGCAAAATGACACCCAATTGACTGCAGAGGAAATCTTTACCGTTAGCGAAGATGAACTATCACAAAGCAGCATTACTTGTGCCGGAGATTTAGAGGAAAATGACGGCGGTGGGTTTATTGAAGATCAAGGTGAGGAATCAAGTACGTTCACCTTGTCATCCATTACGGGAACACAGGACATTGAACTTACCTTTTCAGAACCTGAGGGACAGACTGCAGTGGTGACCTTTACGGTAACAAGGCTTTAATGCTTGTTTGGGCGGCTGGTACCTTAAGTTGTAGATTCAACAACTTGGTATTGGTCGCTTTTCAATGTGGTATGGGACTTGAAAACCCAATTAAACCCTATTTTTGAATTAACCATTCAATCAACCTCTATGAAAACACTTTTACTCTTTTCTTTATTAATTACAATTCCCCTTTCCGGACAAGTTTTAAAACGACAGATGTTGTCCATGGCAGGAGGGAGCCAATTGGTCCAGACCGGTAATGGCAACTTTTTTATCCAAGAAAGCATTGGCCAACGGTCTGTAATCCGAACTTTTCAAAATGAAGACCGCGAACTGCGCCAAGGTTTTGTACAGCCTGTGAAGGCCATTGTATTTGGAGGCGACCCCAACGAACTGCAACTGTTGGTGTATCCCAATCCGTTTGAAAGCGGGGTGGTGGTCAATCTCAATGATGCGGTGTCCGATGCCATTGATGTGTATCTGTTCGATATGCAAGGTCGTTTGATCCATAGTCGTAATTATGATGAAAACCAAAATCCGCTGGTGATACCTTTGGACAATCTTTCCCAAGGGGCGTACTTTCTAAAAGTGCAGTCCGGACAGCAACAGCAGGTAAAACAACTCCTAAAACGGTGATCATGAAGTATTGTATGTATTTCATGGCCCTCTTTGCAATGCATTTGGGGCATTCACAATTGTTATATGCTGAAATGGGGCAATCTATTTCCAGTTTTGAATATCAAAATTCTGCTGGAGGGACTTTAGATAATCTGCAGTCCGCCACCAATAGCTTTTTGGGGTTTGGGTATACCTTCCAGTTACCCAATGACAAGCTCAATATTGACGTAGGTCTCGCTTATACCAATTACGGTGCTAAAGGAAGTGATGAAGTCTTGGACAATTTTTTTGAATGGGACGTTTCCTATGCCGGATTGCAAACGGGTATTACCTATTATTTTGCACGATCTCGGGAATTTCAATTCTACGCCAGTCTAAATGCTTCATTGGAATATTTGTTGCGAGGAACGCAAACCTTGAACAATCAGATCTTCAACTTAAGCGGAGAAGACGAGTTTGACAACTTTCTTATTGTACCTCGGGCGGGAGTGGGGATTCAGTATCCCATATCCAACAAGGCGGCGCTCTATGTCCAATATCACTATGGAAAAAGCTACTCATTGGTAAATTCCAATCCCAATGACGATGAAAAACTCAGTATAACCACCCATAACCTCGGAATAGGGATTACCATCCAACTACCAGGATGTAACTGTTCCTTTAAAAACTTTTAAAATGAAAAATCTATATTTTTTTGTACTGCTTTGCTTGGCTTCGATTGTTGCCATAGGTCAAACAGAGGGAATCACCTATCAGGCCGTATTGGTAGACAACAACCCGGATGAAATTCCAGGAGTGGATGTGCCTTCAAGCAATATTCCCGACCAACCCTTGACCATTCGGTTCTCCATTATAGATGCGTTTGGTTTTACAGAGTACCAGGAAACCCAGGAAACGCAAACGGATGCTTATGGCACCATTAACCTGATAATAGGGGAGGGACAGCAGACGCCGGAAAGTAGTGTTAATTTTAACCAGATTAATTGGGATGGACCCAAAACCTTAAATGTTGCTATTGATTTGGAGGCAGGTACCAATTTCTCGCCTTTTAGTTCCCAGTCGTTGAACTATGTGCCTTATGTGCGACATAGAAATTTGGAGGCGGACGGAATTACCAACTTGAACAGTACGTTGAACGTTAACAACCAAAGTGCCGCCAATTTTAATGGTGATGTGAATATTGATCAGGTGTTGACCGTTGAAGACGAGGCCAATTTTTTTGATCGGGTGACCATTGACGCTGCAATGACCGAAACGGACCAGGCAAATATTGATGCCTATCCGCTACAGGTAACGGGCAGTAACCAAGGTATGGCCATTCAGCTGAGTACGCCAACGGCCTTTAGAAGCAATAATTTCATTTCTTTTTGGAATTCAGATGATGAGGCCATTGGAAGGATAGAAGGTTTTCGAGCCTTTACTACGGTTGATAATGGCGATGTTATTGATATATTATTCTTGTCGGAACCTGATGAAGATGAAGCAAAGGATCAAGAAGATGATGACAATGCCCCACCTGCAGAAGCACCCACTGAATTGGACATTTATGCAACCGATACGTATTCCATGGATCTTTTGTTGGAAATTATTGACCTCTATGAGGCATCTGCCGCTTTTGGAGTTAATCTAGGGGCCTGTATTGCCGGTATTGGCGTGGCGGGAGATTGTGATGATGCCGTTTGGACCGCATTTGCACTTTATTTAAGAGGAGTACAATTGACTTATTTTGTACGCTACAACGAAACTAATACAGGGGTTGCCTTTGAATCTGGGGGAGCGGATTATGCCGAGTGGCTCCAAAAAAACAATCCCAATGAGATCATGTCCTTTGGGGATGTGGTCGGGGTCAAATCTGGGGTGATTTCAAAGAACTTTGTCGATGCGGAAAAGTTTATGGCGGTTTCCAAGAATCCGATTGTTTCGGGTGCAATGCCCAAAGCTGAAGAAGAATACAAGTTCAAAAAAGTGGCCTTTATTGGTCAGGTCCCCGTAAAAGTTTTGGGAGCAGTGGATAAAGGCGATTATATCCTTCCATCTGGCAATGGTGATGGTATGGCGATAGCCGTTCATCCCGATGAGATGCGAATCAATGATTATAAACGTATTATAGGAGTGGCGTGGGACGCATATCATGGTGATGAACTGTTCTCTTATATTAACACTGCGGTGGGTATCAATAGTAATGATTTGGTACAGGAGATTAGCCAGATGCAAATGGTAATGAATACAATGCAAGAGGCCATGGTACAGAGCAATCCCTCCTATATACCGTATTATTTTGATGTGGAAACTGTATCGCTTTCCAATACTGCGCAGACTACCCGATCAAAAACTATGGCGCAAGTGGTCATGCAACAATACGGCATTGACGGAAACTTGACGGCCCTGGAGACATTTTCTGAAATAAACAACTTGATGCAGGCTGATGAAATGGAAAATAGTGTCTTTAATTTTTCCAAACTTCCACATTTGGAGGAAGTGTTGACCAATCCAACAGAAGAAAATGTAAAACAATACACTGCATTCTATACCAGCGCTGCCAAACGTTTACGTGAACTTGTGGGTGGAAACTAGCTACATATGAAATGGTTTTGACCGATCGCGGCTAATAGTGGTCGGTCACTACTTTTCGTAATGTTACCTGAGCGGTTTTCGAATAATCGTCATGCCAGCCAAAATAATTACCTGTTTTAAAGTAATTCCAATGGGCGTAGCCGTTGCCAACGTAGTCATACATCAAAGTGTAGTCAATATCAATGTCCTTTGCCTCGCAGATTAGGGCGTAATGGCATTTGCCATCTTCTACCTTTAACTTAAAGGTGAATATCTCAGTATCAACCATGGCAACGTCAACTTTGGTATCAAATGCACTGGTCCAAGGTTCACCTTCATCTGGCTTCACGTAGTGATCCAATTGAATCATGCCGCTGTTCCAGCGTATTTTTACCGTTGCAGGTGAGCCTTCCAAACCTTCGGTTTCTTTACCATGTATTTGTGCAACTATCGTACGACCATTTCCTTCAACAAAATCTACATTCAAAGTGGTTTCCAGAATATGGGTGCCTTCATTCATAAACCAATTGTCATTGGTGTCCTGATTTCCCCTCCAAAATTCTCTAAGTTCCGTTCTGCAATACTTATCACCTAGTTCGGAAAGACCAGAAGTAGTAAAACCAGTGAACTTTGTCAACATTGTATAAGTCCCATCTTCGTTTTTATAGAAGTATTCAGATTCATCTGCAGTTAAAGCATTATTTTCGATGTCCTCATAAAAAATAGAAGTTGCCTTGCCTTCGCCATTATTTATAGGTACTGACAAATACCAGTTTTCCCAAACAATGCTATCTTCGCTCGTTTCCTCTTCTTGTTCCTGTTCTTCCTCCTCATTGGCTTCCTCCTCTTGTTCTTCAACATCGGAAATAGAATCTTCTGGAACTTCAGGTTCCCTAGTTTCCGAGGAACTACAGGACAATATAAACAAAATACAAAGTGTATATAGATGGAAAAACTTCATATGAAAATTGGTTAACCAATTTTCAAAGATAACAATCAAATGTTATATGACCCTATTATTTTGGGTAAGCTGGGGCTGGTACAGAATAGGTTTGTTGTTTTTTATTTTTTTTTCTCCACCAGTTCAAGCTGATCAACATTTACATTGGTCATAAACATGCCATAGTTAACAGATGCCTTGTTTTTTTCTAATGCATCAATGGTTCCAACCGCTTTGCCATCAAACAGTCTAACGCGATCACCAATTTTTAAGACAGGTCTAGGTCTGTTCTTTTCTTTTTGAATGGCTCGTTTCTTTTCTACTTTTTTTTCCTGCCTAACCTTTACTATTTTTTTCTCTAATTCTTGTGCTACCTGCTTCTTTTGTTCTTGTTTGGCTTTGGTTTGCTTGGCAGATGTTTTCTTACGTTTGCTGTTTTCCGTCTCCACAATGCGAAGTAACTCTGAGATTAGAGGTCTTTTTTTATTGTCCAAAAAATAGCGCTCTGCTATAGTATTGATCTTGTCTCCCAATTGGATCATCCGCTGGTTATGATCGTATAATTCTTGATAATTTTCTAGTTTGGCCTTGATTTTTGCATTCAATTGTTCCAGACGAGTGGCTTCATCACGTGCCTTAGTTTCCTCATCTTGCAAACGAGAGCCGGTCTGTACCATTTTGGAACGCTCTTTTTGAAGTTTGGCAATGGTTGCGTCAAAACGCACTTTACCTCGTTCAATCTTTTTCTTGGCTTTATTTATAAGGGAATAGGGGATTCCATTTTTTTGAGCCACTTCAAACGTAAAAGAACTACCAGCTTCTCCCAATATTAATTGAAACGTTGGCTCCAAAGTCTTGGAATTAAAAAGCATATTGGCGTTGGTGGTGTTTGGCAATTCATTGGCGAGAGCCTTTAAGTTGGCGTAATGTGTTGTAATGACACCATAGGCTTCCCGTTCATAGAACACCTCCAAAAATGCCTCTGCCAAGGCACCTCCAAGTTCGGGGTCGCTTCCCGTTCCAAATTCATCAATCAAGAACAACGTCTTGTCATTACACTTCTTAAGAAAATTATTCATGTTCTTAAGCCGATAACTATATGTACTTAAATGATTTTCAATGGATTGGTTATCTCCAATATCTGTTAGTATTTTATCAAATAAACAAACTGAACTACGCTCGTGTACTGGAATTAAGAGGCCGCTCTGCAACATTACCTGCAATAGTCCAATAGTTTTTAAAGTAATGCTTTTACCACCTGCATTGGGCCCGGAAATAACAATTATCCGGTTTTCTTTATGTAGTTTAATGGTTTGTGGCCAGGTTTTTTCCTTCTTGTATTTATTACTTAAAAAGAGTAGGGGGTGATAAGCATCACGCAGAAAGAGTTCTTTTTCTTCATTGATTTTTGGCAGTAGCGCGTTCATCTCCAAGGCGTATTTTGCTTTGGCTCCAGTAATATCTACATGGGTAAGATGTTCTTGATAGTGCTTTAGTAGATAACCATAGGGTCTTATGGCATCTGTTAGTTGGTTTAGGATACGTTGTATTTCTTCTTTTTCCTCAAATTCTAGATTATTGAGTTGTCGTACAAAGTTCAAGGTAGTCTCCGGAACAATGTATACAATACTTCCTGTTTTGGAAGTGCCCATCACGGTTCCTTTTACTTTTCTACGGTGCATTGCCTTTACAGCCAAAACCCTGCGGTTTTCTACAACGGATTCTCGAATTTCATCCAAAAGATCAGAGGTCTGGTAGCGCGTTAAAGCTACCGCGAAGCTTTGGTTGATTTTTCCACGAACTTCATTGATTTGCATTCGGATTCCGCGTAATTCTTCTGAGGCATCATCTCTGATTTCTCCAAACTTATCAATCACATTGTCTATTGCGATTGGAATGGAATCATTGGTTTCGAGGATATCTACGGCAGCAAATAGCAAAGGATAATATTCTTTAAATTTTTTAAAGAATTTTTGGTGTACTAAAACCGTTTTACAAATATTTCCAATTCTTCGAAATCCGGAAATTTCCAAGGTGGTGTTTTCAATGGTAAGCAACTTTAATTCGCTGTTTATAGCATCAAAACCATGATTGGGGATTCTATTGTCGTTGGAAAATGAAGCAAGATATTCAGAAGTTTGCCCTAAAATTTCTAACAAAAGACCATTATCCATAATGGGCATGATCTCTAAAACGACTTCCTTTCCCAACTCCGTATTACAGCGGGCCGAAACCTGTTCCAATACGGTTGTAAATTCTAAATCTTGAAGTGTTTTGGGATGTATGCTTTGCATGTTCTCTTTCTGGCTGCGCAAAGATAGGGAACTATGGAAAAAATTAAACATACGCTAAAAAGAGCAAGATTTTCTTCTTTCAATAAGCGTTTTCTTTTTAATTTAAAAATAGACCCCAATGGTCAACATTATCATGGCTAAAATTCCCAATAGTGCAACTAAAGGCCAAACAAACTTCAACCATTTATCATAGCCTACATTGACCAGAGCAAGAGAGGCCAAAATAATACCGGTAGGGTTGATGAACTTAAAAAGTCCCACCCCAAATTGATACGCATTTACCATGATTTCTCTCCCAATTCCAACACTATCTGCCAAGGGAGACATAACTGGCATTGTTAAGACGGCCATTCCTGAGGAAGACGGAATGAAAAATGAAAGACCATTGTACAAAATGAAAGTAACGTTGATAAATATGCCTTTGTGCATTCCCGAAGTCAGCTCGCAAGCATAAAACAATAGCGTGTCACTGACTTGACCATCTTCCATAAGTACTGTTATACCTCTGGCAATACCTATTATGAAAGCTACGCTAAGCAAGTCCTTTGCACCAAACATAAATTCTTGAACAAATTTCTTTTCATTTAATCTTGCAATAATTCCTATAAGCAAGGTTCCAGCTAGAAAAACAGAAGTCATTTCCAAAAACCACCATCCTAGTTGGGAAACACCGTAAACCATAATAAGAAAACAACTGGCAAATACAAAAAGCACCAATTTAAGTTTTGCTGTAAGTTTAGTGGTAGTTGACAAGGAACTGGTGAAAAGGTTTTCAATCTCTTTTTTCTGATTATATATAAGGGACTTTTCAGGGTCATTTTTTACCTGTTGCGCGTAGCGGATAATATATAATATGCATATAACCAGACCAAGCAATAACATAATTAAACGGCTATTTAAACCTTCGGTCCAATTAATTCCAGCCGCATCTGAGGCAATTATGGTGCTAAAAGGATTAATTGTTGATGCTAAAGTACCAATTGATGAACCAATATAAATCGATGCAATACAGACAATCGCGTCATATTTTGCCGCCAAGAAAATGGGAATTAAAATTGGGTAAAAAGCAATGGTTTCTTCCTCAAGTCCAAAAGTGCTTCCTCCCAAAGCAATTAGTGTGGTTACCATTATTATTAAGATAAACTCCCTTCCTTTTAGTTTTAATGCCAACCATGCGATACCTGCCTCAAATGCTTTGGTAGCGTTTACAATGCTTATTAACCCACCAATAATCAACACCAATAATATAATATCAGCCGATTGCATAATTCCCCTTAACGGAGCCTGAATAAAACCAATAAAACCTTGAGGCTCCCCCTTTAGTTTTTTATAGGTATCAGGAATACTGATTGGTTTTGAAATTGCCCCTTTTTTGAATTTTTCAATTGGAATTTGAATTCCTAAGTCATCAAGCGTTTGTTGAGTAGCAGTAAGATTTGAACTTTTTCCCTCAGAAATTCTGACAAAAGTATCCATTTCACTATCATAGGATAATCGGTCGTATTGGCCCGCTGGAATAATCCATGTGGAAATGGCAACAACCGCAGCAATAATAAACAAGATTGTATGTGCTGTTGGAAACGTAACTTTTTGGAGAAAAGACATCGATTGGTTTTGATTTTTAGTTATAAGGAAAGATATTATTTTTAGATTTATCGGAAGAATTAATTAGATTTTAATGAATGTAAATATTGACCCTAGCTGGAAAACTCATTTACAACCAGAATTTGAGAAAGATTATTTTAAACAGCTAATACAATTTGTAAAACAAGAGTATAGGCAAAATACCTGCTACCCAAAGGGGGGTGATATTTTTGCCGCTTTTGACCATTGCCCTTTTCAGGAAGTAAAAGTTGTTATTATTGGTCAGGACCCATATCACGGCCCAAACCAGGCTAATGGACTGTGTTTTTCAGTAAAGGATGATGTTCCACATCCGCCCTCCCTAGTCAATATTTTTAAGGAAATAAAAGTTGATGTGGAAAAACCATATCCAGAAAGTGGTAATTTGGAAAGATGGGCAAAACAGGGTGTGCTGCTTTTGAATGCAACCTTGACGGTTAAAGCTCATGAAGCGGGAAGCCATCAAAAAAAGGGATGGGAGCAATTTACCGATGCCGTAATCAAATTAGTCTCCGACCAGCGAGAAGGCGTTGTTTTTTTACTTTGGGGAGGTTTTGCAAAGAAGAAAGTTGGATTGATCGATGCTACCAAGCATACTATACTTACTTCAGGTCATCCCTCGCCACTTAGTGCGAACCGAGGACTTTGGTTCGGAAATCAACATTTTAGCAAAACCAATACCATTTTAGCCCAAAATGGAAAACAGTTAATAAGTTGGTGAATTAAATTCTTAGGAATTTTCTCAAAATATAATAAGAATCCTTACGTTTATATTTCAATTGTTTATCGGAAAATTCTTATATTTTGAGCAGGCTGAAATCGGTTTTACTTGTTGATGATGATGACACAACCAATTTTTTAAATAGTTTTTTTGTAAAACAGCTCGATACTGATTTAATTGTCAACACGGCAAATAATGGTAGAGAAGCGATAGAATTCCTAGAAACTTCCCTGACCGAAGAACATACTCCTTGCTTGCTTATTCTGGACACCAATATGCCCGTTATGAACGGATGGGAGTTTTTGAAAATCTATGAAGAAAAGTTCAATAACGACCTGAAAAAAAGTGTAGTTGTGGTCATGTTAACGGCACTGGACACTGAGGAAACCACGGCATTGGCCTTGGCCAACCCCAATGTTTCAGATACTGCCCAAAAGCCACTTTCCGATTTAAAATTCAGGGTATTGATCAAGAAGCATTTTTCTTAGTACCGTAAATAAAAGCCTCTGGATGTTTAATCTCATCAATTAGCCCTAAGCTCAAAAGTCTATTTTGAACAGCTTCCAAGGTTTTCATATTTAATTGTTTTTGCCCCCAATTGGTTTTGGAAAGCCAATCCTGAATATCCTCCAATTGTTGTTCATATCTATTGGCTAAGGTCCTGTCGATACTCGGAATTCTTTTAAATTCAGCAGTATAGGTATTTATTATTTCAAGAATATGGTTCAGGACTTCCGGCTGTGAGGCTAAAAAGGTGTCTGTTGCTGCTATAACAAAACAAGGCCAGGGTGTAGGGCAATCTCCCAGCCGTTTAAATACGCCACGATTCACTATGGGTTTTGTTGTAAAGTGCTCCCACATAAAATAGGCATTGGAGCCAGAGCCTAAACTTTCAATGGCTCCATTTAAATTGTTGATTACCTCAAATTGCAGTTTTTCTGTGTTCCATCCTTGATTATCTGCATGTACACAAGCCATTAAATGGCTTCCACTTCCCATCCGGCTTATGGCCACTTTATCATTTTTTAGTTCAGCGATGGATGTTCGCTCACTGCCGGCTGCCACATGAATGCCCCAGAGTAGGGGAGAAGAAACATATTCCTGTACAATTTTGGATGGATTCCCTTGCGAAATGCTTTTCACCAAACCCTCGGTTAAGATGATGGCCAAATCCGTTTCATTTTGTTGTAAAAGCTCACACATTTTACCAGTCCCTTCGGGAATGTCTGTCCATTGCAGCTGTATTCCACGGTCTTCAAAAGCCCCTTCTTCCAAAGCTAAATGCCAAGGAAGGTTAAAGTGCTCAGGAACCCCAACTATTTTAACTTGTTTCATCCAATTTTGCTTTTAAGTAATCATAAATGGCATACTGTGAGCGAATTTCAGGTTCATCTTTTTCAGGGAGTACTCTTTCATTCTTATCATTTCTGTCTAAAATCCTAGCTTTTACATTATCATTTAGTTGGATTTGCAAGATATCGTTGAGTTCTCCGAAAATATCCTTATCCAAAATTGGGGTCAAAACCTCAATTCTTTTGTCCAGATTTCGAGTCATCCAATCCGCAGAGCCGATATACATTTTCTTGGTGCCATCCGTTTCAAAAAGATAAATTCTTCCGTGTTCTAGGTAGCGATCTACAATACTGGTGACAAAAATAGGTTTTTCATTATCCAGTAAATCTGCTGTTTTTTTTGTCTTTAGGCAGCAGAAACCGCGTACTAGTAAACGCACTTCAACACCTGCCTCACTTGCATTACTGAGCGCCATTATCATTTTTGAATCTTCCAGACTGTTCATCTTTAAGGTGATTCTAGCGTTTTTTCCTGCCTTTGCGCTGTCTATTGCATTAGCGATCAACGCTATAAAAGTACTCCGGGTGGTAAATGGTGAGACAAGGAGGTGCTTTAATTTTGGAACAATGAGCTTCCTTTCCAAAACCCCAAAAACTTGGGCTAAATCCGCAGTTATTTTGTTGTGAGCGGTAAAAAGCCCATGATCACAATAGAGTTTGGCCGTTTTGGCATTGAAATTTCCCGTACCAATATATGCATATCGTTGCAGGATATCCTCCTCCTGTCTTTCCACTAAGGCTATCTTGGAGTGTACTTTAATGTTTGGGACGCTAAAAATGACCTTAGCACCTTTTTCTTCAAAAACACGCCCCCATTTAATATTATTTTCCTCATCAAAACGAGCTTGTGCCTCAACAAATAGGACAACATGCTTGTCATTCTCCAAAGCTTGCAGGATAGCATCGGTAAGGATGGATGTTTTGGCGATTCTGTACAAGGACATTTTAATGCTTACTACATTTTTATCCGTAGCTGCGGCTTCCACAAAACGTTCTACCATGCCAAATTCTTGGTATGGAAAATGAACCAATTGATCTTTTTTTAGAATGGATTGAAAAATATCCTTGGAAAAAGACAATTCCTTGTGTTGCAATGCCGGTTTTGATGCATAGGAATGGTGGTTGTCATGAAATGGGTTGGGGAAACCAAAAAAGTCTGATAGATTATGGTATTCTCCCCCCGCAAACATGTCCATATCGCTCAAATCCAGCTGTTCCTTTAGCAATACCCTTAGTGTTTTGGGCATATTTATGTCATACAATAGTCTTGTGGGCTGCCCAGTTTTTCTCTTTCCCAGCGACTTGTAAATTACTTCAACCAATTCCAAGTCCATGTAATCATCTTCCAGATACAGTTCGGCATCCCTGGATATTTTTATAGTATAGTTTCCAATTATGGTCTTGTTGGGAAACAGGGCTTCCATATTTAGTTTGATAATATCTTCCAAATAGATATACTGATGCCCTTCACCTGGGATTTCTATAAAGCGACCATGTTGACCTGTTGGAACGGCAACAAATGCAAATTCGCTTTCCGAAAGATGCACAACTATGTATAACTTACCATCCTTTAGATCTTGGGAGGATTTATCATTCAAAATGGAACAGTCTGTTTTTAAATATTCCTGAAAAAAACTCCCGAGAAAGGTTTTTTGATCTATGTCAAGTTCTTCCATTTTTCTAATGTAGACCCCATATTCCCTAAGTCCCTTTAGGGTATCTCTAATACTATCTCCAAAAGCATTTTGTTGTTCATCTATAGTCTTTAGGATGAATTTAAGTTTTTTATTGGCTTTTGAAATTAACTTTTTTCTTAGGTTTTTATCTACATTTTTGAGTTGGCGCAGTTGTGCAATGCGTACCTTAAAAAACTCATCAAGATTTGAGGAAAAAATAGCTAGGAATTTGAGCCGCTCCAGCAAGGGTGTTTCCGGGTTTGACGCTTCTAGAAGCACACGTTCATTGAAATACAACCAATTAACATCCCTGTTTTTAAGAGCTTTTTCCTTCATACTAACATTTTAATTAAAAATAGATTAAGAAATTTACTTGAATTTAAAGAGAACGTTAAGCAACATTTAGTCCGTAATTTTTTTGAGGGTATATCTTATAAGGTCATCCACTGTTTTGCTTGGATTTTTAGAAAATTCCCCGGTTGTTCTGTTGGCCAATATTGCATTGAGCGAAATAGCTCGGTGTCCATGAAGCTTGGCCAGGCCATATATACCTGCGGTTTCCATTTCGAGATTGGTAATATTTTGATTTTCAAAGGTAAAGGCTCTTAACTTGCTGTTGAAGTCAGCAATCTGGGGTTGAAGCCGCAAACGTCTACCTTGAGGTCCATAAAATCCTGAATTTGTAACAGTTATACCTAATCGTATACGATTTGAAACTATTTTATTGCATAGGCTTGAATCCGCATCAATGGCATATCCAATGATATTGTGCGTTTCCCAACCCAGGTAATCATTAAGTGCTGTTTCCAACCGTACGTTTTTGATATGTCCAGACTGGTAAAAGTGCAAAAGACCTTCAAAGCCTATGGCAGATGTACTCAAAATAAAGGAGTCAACTGGAATATCGGCTTGTATGGCACCAGATGTACCAATCCGTATAAAATCTAATTGTGTTTGTTCTTTTTTTATTTTTCTACTTGTAAAATCTATGTTGGCAAGAGCATCCAGTTCATTAAAAACGATGTCGATATTGTCTGTTCCTATCCCAGTGGAAATAACAGTTATTCGTTTTCCGGAGTATACTCCTGTGTGGGTCAAGAATTCTCGCTTTCCCTTTTTAAGCTCTATGGTATCGAAATATTTGGAAATGGAAGGAACGCGATCGGGATCGCCTACGGTAATTATTGTAGATGCAATATCCTCCGGTAACAGATCGAGATGATAGATGCTCCCATTAGGGTTCAGAATAAGTTCTGAGTCTCCCAATGTCATTTTAAAGCTTTAGAATGCGATCTGATGCTGAGTTATACAGGAAATTATATTTTAAAGAACCGCCCAAATAGAGTTGATTGTCCTGTATCTGGGAATAATAATTTGCTCTGTTCGCCAAAACTTCCTTTCCTTTTTTTGTAAGCTTTACCGGATTAAAGGAGCCAAACAACGGTTTTAAAGAAGTAATGATTCGCTCATACTGCGTATCCCCAAAGCCATAATATCCTTGATTGGACAAAACATTGCCTAAAAGCTCTTTTCTTGTTGCCGGTTTTTGATCGGCCATGGTCAAAACGCGATTTTCCAATTCGTTGAGACCATTTTTAATTGTAGGAAATCGTTTAAGATGCGTTTTTAAAGCACTGGTGAGGTATTGGAACTGAAAATTGTTATGGGCAACCAAGTTTTCCAACCGAATGGGGTTGTCGCTACAGTATAACTGCCATACATAATCGGCAAATTCAATATCATCTTGAGATAGTACCGTTCTGTTTTCATATAAATCCAACAGCTTTTCATCGCTAAGTTCATTTAACCCGTACAGCTTGTCACTTTCATCTTCTTTTCCACTGCAGACCAGGGATATTTCTGCATGTCTCCTATGTGTTTTAAGCCAACTGAGTACTGCCAACATATTGATCTGACAGAAAAGGTCGTATTCAAACCAAAGTACAATTTGATCTTGTTGCTTGTGATTACATAGCGATCGGTATTCCTTTAAGGTTTTTTCAACGAACCAAGATTTGGAAACCTTGTAGTTCTTGTTCAAAAACTCAAATCGTGTCTTCCAAAAGGATTCACTACCTACTGCACAAAGTGTCTTGCCTTCACAAAGCATTTCCCTCCATGTAATAATATCTCCTTTAAGTTTAAGTGATTGTAGTTTTGACGTGAAATTGTCCCCGTTGGTGATATGCAACAGTGATTTCATTTTCAATTATGTTTTCGTCGGTTAGAAGGATAAATGTAAGATTTAAACCAAGAACACAAAAATTTTTTCATAAAACATTGGTTATCAAAGACTAATTTTAACAATGTGTCAAAAAAAAGAGGGATAGTCCTAAAATTGGGTATTATCCGCCAACTCTTTTTACCGAAAACCCACGATCTTTTAAGAAGGTCATTATTTTATCCCTATAATCCCCTTGGATGATTATGGCATTGTTCTTATAGCTGCCACCTACGCTTAAATACGATTTGAGGTCTTTAGCAAGCTTTTTAAAATCCTTATCCGCACCGGTATAACCTTCAAGAATGGTAACAGGTTTTCCTTTTCGCTTTTCATATTTACAGCTTATGGGCGCATCCTGCATCCAATAGGCAGGTTGTTCCTTGCTCTCGGTTCCATTCTCCTGAGGAGTATGATCCGGGAATAAATTTTTAAGTTGATCTTGTAAATCCACAGTTTATTTTTTTACCAGTCCCAATTCAATTAGCCGTTCATGAAGGTACGCTCCAGCGGTAATATCTTCAAACCCTTTGGGGTGTGCTTCATCCACACAATCTTCTAGACAGGTTAAAGGCATTTCACTGACCGGATGCATAAAGAACGGAATGGAGTACCTGGAGGTTCCCCAAAGTTCCTTGGGTGGATTGACAACTTGATGTATAGTGGATTTTAGTTTGTTATTTGTTAAGCGGGACAACATGTCTCCAACATTGATCATAAGTTGGTCAGGTTTGGCAATGGCATCTACCCATGCTCCCTGATGGTTTTTTACTTGTAATCCCTTGCCATGAGCTCCCATAAGTAAAGTGATTAGGTTAATGTCACCATGGGCAGCGGCTCTGACCGCATTTTTGGGTTCGTTCACGATAGGTGGATAATGGATAGGTCTTAAGATGGAGTTTCCATTTTTTATCCATTCATCAAAGTATTCCTCATCGAGGTCAAGATGTAAAGCTAAGGCCCTAAGCACATATTTAGCCGTCTTTTCCAGCATCTTATACGTTTCTTCTCCCACCCGGTTGAAGCCTGGAAGTTCATCCACAATAACATTGTCTGGGTACTCATCTTCCAACTTGGGGTTATTTTTTACATACTGCCCAAAATGCCAAAACTCCTTTAGGTCGCCTTCCTTTTTTCCCTTGGCATGTTCCTTGCCAAAGGAAGTATAGCCTCGTTGTCCACCTATCCCATCGATTTCATACCGGTCTTTCACGATTTGGGGTAAATGAAAGAAATTTTTGATTTCACCATAAAGATCTTCAACAAGTTCTTCAGACAGAAAATGGCCGCTTAGTGCTACAAAGCCAATATCTTCAAATGCAGCCCCGATTTCCGCGATGAATTTTTGTTTTTTGACTGGGTCTTCTGACACAAAATCCCTTAAATCTACACTTGGAATAGCACTCATTACATCAATTTTAATTTCTAATCAAAAATAATGAATTAACCTGAACGTTTTTGGAAATATGTTACTCATGGATAGCTTTTTTACTACTTTTATCTCCGTTGAATTTAGACCCTATGCGATATCATATCGGGGATATTGATTCCCAAAAATTATTGGAGCTTTATGCAGGCATGCTTAAACCCAGAATGATTGAAGAGAAGATGCTTATTTTGCTAAGGCAGGGTAAAATTTCCAAATGGTTCAGTGGCATGGGACAGGAAGCTATATCCGTTGGAGTTACAAATGCATTGAAGCAGGAGGAGTATATTCTGCCCATGCATCGTAATCTAGGGGTCTTTACTTCAAGAGGAGTACCTCTTAACAGACTTTTTGGGCAATGGCAAGGAAAAAAAAGTGGTTTTACACAAGGAAGAGATCGTAGTTTTCATTTCGGTACGCAAGAATATAAGATTGTAGGTATGATATCCCATCTCGGACCTCAATTGGGGGTTGCTGACGGTATTGCTTTAGCGGATATGCTACGCAGAAAGAAAAGAGTTACTGCTGTTTTTACAGGAGAAGGCGCTACTAGTGAAGGAGATTTTCATGAAGCTCTGAATATTGCCTCGGTGTGGAATCTTCCTGTAGTATTTTGTATTGAAAATAATGGATATGGCCTTTCCACGCCCACCAATGAGCAGTACAATTGTAAAAATCTCGCCGATAGGGCCAAGGGATACGGAATGGAATCACGTATTATTGACGGAAATAATATTTTGGAGGTCTATTCTAAGGTGAATGAGCTTTGCAAGGCCATTCGAAAGAGACCAAGACCTGTGTTGTTGGAATTTCAAACGTTTAGAATGCGCGGGCACGAGGAGGCAAGCGGAACTAAATATGTTCCCGAAAAATTGATGAAGAAGTGGGCGAAAAAGGACCCCATAGCAAATTATGAAGCTTTTTTACTGAAAGAGAAACTTATATCCCAAGAGGATATTGAGCAGTTAAAAAGTGAAATCACTGAGGAAATCAATTCAAATTTAAAGCTCGCTTTTGATGAACCGGTAATTAAAGTCAATGAAACTAAAGAATTAAATGAAGTTTATAAAGATTTTGATTATGAGAATATTGAGTCAAATGAAAACATTAAAAATATTCGTTTTGTAGATGCGATTTCCGAAGGTTTGGAACAATCTATGGAACGCTACAATGAATTAATTCTTCTAGGTCAGGATATTGCGGATTATGGAGGTGTTTTTAAAATAACAGAAGGATTTACTTCCAAATTTGGGAAAAGCAGGGTAAGGAATACGCCAATCTGTGAATCTGCAGTGGTTTCGGCAGCAATGGGCCTCTCAATAAATGGGATGAAATCTGTAATGGAGATGCAGTTTGCAGATTTTGCAACCTCGGGTTTTAACCCTATTGTAAATTATTTGGCTAAAACACATTATAGATGGGGCGAAAAAGCGGATGTGGTAATCCGTATGCCCTGTGGAGGGGGTGTTGGGGCCGGTCCGTTTCATTCCCAAACCAATGAAGCTTGGTTTACCAAAACCCCGGGACTCAAAGTCGTTTATCCGGCCTTTCCCTATGATGCAAAGGGACTGTTGAATACTGCAATCAATGATCCCAATCCAGTTTTGTTCTTTGAGCACAAAGGATTGTACCGCAGTGTGTATGGCGATGTGCCAGCAGGGTATTATACCCTGCCCTTGGGAGAAGCCTGCCTTATGCAACAGGGGAACTCAGTCTCCATTGTTACCTATGGAGCAGGGGTTCATTGGGCTTTGGAAGTTTTGCAAAAGCATACTAAAATTAACGCAGACCTTATAGACTTGCGTACGCTTCAGCCTCTCGATATTAAAACGGTTTATGCTTCGGTCAAAAAAACCGGAAAATTAATTGTTCTGCAAGAAGACACCTTATTTGGAGGCATTGCAAGCGACATTTCCGCAATGGTCATGGAGCATTGTTTTGAGTATTTGGATGCGCCTGTGAAGCGGGTAGGGAGTCTGGAGACACCTGTGCCTTTCTCGAAAAAGCTTGAAGAGAACTACCTGCCCAAAAAGCGATTCGAGACCGCTTTGTTGGATCTCATTGCATATTGATTTTTTACTTTAAGAAAACTTTAACAGCACCAAGACGCCAATGCTGTGTCTCAACCGTATATACTAAAATTTACAACCTATTATATTATGGCAAAACGCACATTTTTATTTATTGCATTATCGGCACTATTTGTAGTGTCGTGCTCGGTTTCCAAAAATGCGAGAACGCAACGAAACTTGCTTAGTGGAACTTGGAATTTGGACAATGTTTCCTATGAAAACAATACAGGAAACTTTAAATCCGTCATTTTTAATGATGCGGAGGACATTTGTTTTGAAGGTAGCGATTGGTTTTTCCGTGATAACAATAGCACGGGAAGGTATACGATTGCATCCAGCAGCTTATGTGAGGGCGGTGATCGTTTCTTTAGATGGTCTGTTGTGGAAGCGGCCCAAAATTACCATAGCCAATTGCAGTTTAAGTTCATTGATGAAAACCGCAAGGACATTTCTGGTGGTTTGGGTTACCGTTTGAACATTGTAACCATGAATGAGCAATCCATGACCCTTAAATCCAATGTTTCAGTAGATGGAGAACCAATTACCATTGTTTATGAATTTTCAAAAAAATAATCAGATGAAAAGAATAGTTTTAAAAAGTACGGCCTTGGTTATGGCCTTAGGTATTTTAGTGGGGTGTAATGCAGTTAAAAATGCAAACAATACCCAAAAAGGAGCAGGTATCGGCGCCGCTGGAGGAGCTGTTATAGGAGGTATTATTGGAAATAATGTTGGAAAAAATGGGAACACCGCCCTAGGAGCCATTATCGGTGCAGCAGTGGGTGGCGCAGCAGGTGGATACATTGGAAATAGAATGGACAAACAGGCGGAACGGATTGAGGAAGAAATTCCTGGAGCAGAGGTTTCGCGGGTAGGAGAGGGAATCAATGTAATCTTTAATGAAGACGCTGGAGTTTATTTTGACACCAATAAATCTGATGTAAAGGGAACCTCTGCTTCTACCTTGGATAAGCTGGCGGGAATCTTTAAAGAATATCCCAACTCCAATATTTTGGTTGAGGGACATACCGATAGTGCAGGTAGCGAGGAATACAATTGGAATTTGTCCCAACAAAGGGCAGAGTCCGTTTCAAACTATCTCATTGGTAAGGGGATTTCAAGTGGAAGGTTTACTACTAAGTGGTATGGTGAGACCCAACCAAGGGAAAGTAACGAAACTGCCGAGGGTAAAGCCAAAAACAGGCGTGTGGAATTGGCCATAGTGGCAAGCGAAGAACTTAAGCAAGAAGCTTATCAACAAACAAATTAGAAAGCTTTAAATAGCAGGCGCTTTGGAAGAAACCCGATACAAACGTATCGGGTTTTTTATTTATAAAAGGATTATCTTCATGGAGTGAAAAATCCAGAAGTGCTTATAGTTGGTGGAGGTCTTGCTGGGTTGACGGCTGCGTTGGATTTGGTAAACAGAGGAATAAAGGTGTTGGTTGTTGAGAAAACCACATACCCCAATCATAAAGTCTGTGGAGAATATGTATCCAATGAGGTGAAGCCTTATTTAGAGCATCTCGGAGTAACTTTCGACGACCTTCAGTTGCCAAAAATCAATACGTTGCATATCAGTACCCAAGCTGGGAAGTTAACCCAGGTGGATTTACCCCTAGGAGGATTTGGGATAAGCAGGTATGCCCTGGATCACCGTCTTTTCTTACACGCTAAAAAAGTGGGAGTTGAATTTCTTTTTAATACCGTAACCGATATCCATTTTCAGGAAGATAAATTTGTAGTATCATTATCCTCACGGGAAAGCATTGTTAGTAAGGTGGTTTTGGGAGCTTTTGGCAAACGTTCCAACCTTGATATGCGGTTGAGGCGAGGTTTTATGCAGCAGAAATCCCCATGGCTCGGTATTAAATGCCATTATAAAAATAATGGATTTCCTTCGAACGTTGTGGGGCTCCACAATTTTCCAGGTGGGTATGGAGGATTGTCCGAGATAGAAGATGGGAGTATTAATTTTTGTTACCTAGCGCGTTACGAAAGCTTTAAGGCAATAGGGGATGTCAATGCTTTCAATGAAAAAATAGTATCGCAAAACCCTATTTTGAAGGAGTTTTTAACAATGGCAGAACCAAAGTTTGAAAAGCCCCTTAGTATTGCCCAGATTTCATTTGAACGAAAGAAGACAGTTGAAGACCGTATATTGATGTGTGGGGATACTGCAGGATTAATACATCCGCTTTGCGGCAATGGAATGGCAATGGCTGTGCACAGTGCTAAATTGGTGGCTTCGCAAGTGGCGAAGTTTTTGGAAAATGTCAATTTTACAAGGGATGCTATGGAAAAAGAATATGAAATACTGTGGAAGAGAAACTTTAAGAATAGGTTATGGATGGGGAGGCAATTGCAAAACCTAATGTTACATACCAATTGGTTTAATTTAGGAATGGGGGCTGTTACCCATTCTAAATTGGTGCTTCGAAGTATCATTGAGCGTACTCATGGAAACCCAATTCTTAGCTAATGAACTTTTCAAAGCGTAGTACAGGTGTTGAGCTCATGGACAACCCAAATATGGAGTTTGAAGTGCTGGCCGCGGCTTATAAGGACATCAATCGCTGTAATAATCTATTGGGTGGTATAGCGATAACACGTAAAGCTGTTTGGTCTTTGGTGAAATTGGACATCAGTAAATCGTATACGATTTTGGATATGGGATGCGGAGATGGAACCATGTTACGCGAAATTTCCCGATTTCTAAGTAAAAACAGTGTATCACATCACATGATTGGGATAGATTTAAGGGATGATGTATTGCGTATTGCCCGAGAAAATTCTGCTGAGTTTCACAATCTGGAATTTAGGAAAATGGACATCTTAAAAGCAGATGCTTCCCTTTCCTGTGATATTTTAATCAACACCTTGACCATGCATCATTTTGAGGCAGATAGGATAGAGGCTTTTTTGAATAAGTTCATAAGTCTTGCCAAGGTAGGGGTGGTAATCAATGACCTGCAACGGAGCAAGCTGGCCTACTACTTGTTTTGGGTATTCGGTTTTTTCTTTATACGTACAGGTGTGGCAAAGCATGATGGACTAGTGTCAATTCGTAAAGGCTTTAGGAAGCATGAGCTCCTTGCGCTTTCAAAAAAAATACCGATTGTTATGCATAAAATTCAATGGAAGTGGGCTTTTAGGTATGTATGGATAATGAAATTTAATCGACAGAAGCTTTAATGAATCCGATTCACGTTATAGGAGTATCAAAACAGTTGCCTAAGTATAGCAGAAAAACTTCTGATATTATTCCTTTTATCGACCGTTGGCTTTTTGGTCAAGAAGATCGTTTTCGCAGAAAAGTGGTCAAAATTTTTGAAGGGGCCGGCGTTGATTGCCGTTATGGTATAATGGATATTGAGGAGGTCTTTACGGCCACTACCTTTGAGGAAAAGAACAATATCTATACTAAGGAGGTAAAGGCTTTGGGCGAAGGAGCATTGGACAAGGCACTAAAAAATGCAAATTGGCAGCCCTCCTCCTTGGATTATATCATTACAGTGAGTTGTACCGGTATCATGATACCATCCTTAGATGCATATTTGGTTAATGCTCTGGGTCTACGACAAGATGTAGTACGACTTCCTGTTACCGAAATGGGGTGTGCCGCAGGAGTTTCGGGATTAATTTATGCATCGCACTTCCTGAAATCAAATCCAGGAAAGCGGGCGGCCATTGTGGCGGTAGAAAGTCCAACAGCAACATTTCAATTAGAGGATTTCTCTATGGCCAATATGGTTAGTGCCGCCATTTTCGGTGATGGTGCGGCCTGTGTACTACTTTCTTCAGAAATGGGGGCGAAGGGGCCACGAATTATGGGGGAAGAAATGTATCATTTTGCAAATGCTACCCATTTAATGGGATTTGATTTGACCAATACGGGTTTAAAAATGATATTGGATCCTTCGGTTCCAGCTGTTATCGCACAGCATTTTTCCAAGATTGTCAACCCTTTTTTAGAAAAACACAATTCCAAAATTGAAGCAGTCGATCATTTGATTTTTCATCCCGGGGGAAAAAAAATTGTGCAGACCGTTGAAGAATTGTTTGGTAAATTGGGCAAAAATATTGATGATACCCGAGAAGTGTTACGGAGTTATGGCAATATGAGTAGTGTTACCGTACTTTATGTATTGGAGCGCTTCTTAACAAAGAAAATCCAAGCGGGAGAGCAGGGAATGGTGCTGAGTTTTGGACCTGGGTTTTCAGCACAGCGTGTGTTGCTAGAATGGTAAAGTTTAAATGAATGGAAAAATTGTCTAAATGGGCTTTGATACTAGGCGGTAGCAGTGGACTTGGTTTGGCTACAGCGAAAAAACTGGCCAAAGAGGGCTTTCATTTATTGCTAGTGCATCGGGATAGAAGATCTGATTTAGAAGCAATCGCCAATGCTTTTCAAGAAATAACCGCCAAGAGCAGCATGCTCCATAGTTTTAATGTTGATGCCACCAACGCCTTAAAACGAGATACACTGATTCAGGAAATCAGCGCAATTATTAAAGGTGAAAAGATAGACGTGCTGGTGCATAGCATTGCCAAGGGGAACTTAAAGCCTATGGCTGCCGAAAACGACATTACTTTGGGAAACCAAGATTTTCATTTGACCATTGATGCCATGGCCATTAGCCTTTACGACTGGGTAAATGCCTTGGAACAGAAAAAATTACTTGCTGAGGATACCCGGGTAATTTCATTTACTAGCGAAGGCAATTCCAAAGCATGGAGCAACTACGCTGCCGTATCAGCGGCAAAAGTGGCTCTGGAGGCGATTACCAGAAATATTGCCTTGGAGTATGCAGCCGTTGGAATAAGGGCAAATTGTATTCAGGCCGGGGTTACCGATACCAGATCCCTTAATATGATACCCAACAACGAACTATTAAAACAGCAATCGATTCAAAGAAACCCCAATAAAAGACTTACCACCCCTGAAGATGTGGCCAATGCCGTCTATTTATTGACGATGGATGAGGCTAAATGGATAACTGGGACAGTGATTAAGGTTGATGGAGGGGAGAGTTTGTGTTGATTCAATGCTTTAATTTTATGTCATACTGAGCCTGTCGAAGTATGTCTAACTTGTTTGAATGAAAAAATACTTTGTCTATATCTTGATTTGCTCTGACGGTTCTTATTATGTTGGAATTTCAAACGATGTATTTTTAAGGGAACAACAGCATAATCAGGGTGTGAACCCAAAAGCATATACTTTTAAGCGGAGACCTGTGAAGCTAGTTTGGTGCCAGGAGTTTCTTGACCCTGAAAAGGCTATTTCCAGAGAAAAACAAATTAAGGGTTGGGGTAGAAAAAAGAAAAAAGCTCTTATCGAAAACAACTACGACATATTGCCTGAATTATCTAAAAACAGTCTTCGACAGGCTCAGACTGACAATCATTGGATATTGAAAAAATTACCCTATAGCGACCCCTTCCTTTTTGTGGATGGCATTAATACTGTTGATGAAGATAGGATTGAAGGAGTGTATATGTTTAAAAAAACGTCTCATTTTTATCAAGGCCATTTTAAGGATTTTCCAGTGACTCCTGGAGTTATTTTAACCGAATGCTGTGCGCAAATCGGTCTGGTGTGCCTTGGAATCTATCTTTTGGGAGATCTGGGATGCGATACTGAAAATCCACCTCAAATTGCATTGACCAGTTCTGAAATGGAATTTTATCTGCCGGTAATGCCTGGTGGGAAAGTAAAAGTAGTTTCTGAAAAAGTGTATTTCCGATTTAACAAATTGAAGTGCAAGGTGAAACTGTTCAATGCCAAGGATGAATTGGTGTGTAGTGGGGTTATGGCAGGGATGTTTAAAGGAAGAGTGGATGGAAAATAGAGTTGTTGTAACGGGGATGGGGGTTTGTGCCCCCAATGGAGTGGGACTTTCGGAATACGCCAAGTCTTTAAAGCAAGGGGTTAGCGGAATCCATTTTCATGAAACATTGGAGAAACTAAACTTTGGATGTCAAATAGCTGGAAAACCGAATATTGACTTAGTTAATATAAATAGTTACTTTAATAAAGTTCAACTGAAAGGACTTAAGGCCAGTGGGCTGATGTACGGCGTAATTGCGGGTAAGGATGCCTGGGAGGATGCAGGGTTACGTTCAATGGAAATGGAAAGTCCAGACTGGGACAGTGGAATCTTGTTTGGAACCGGGATTCTAGGTGTAGATAAGTTTAGGGAAGCCATCTACCAAGTAGATGCGGGCAATACCAGAAGGTTGGGAAGCACAGCTGTAATTCAAACTATGGCCAGTGGCATTAGCGCATACTTGGGCGGAATATTGGGTTGTGGCAACCAAGTTAGTACAAATTCCTCGGCCTGTACCACAGGCACGGAAGCGGTATTGATGGGGTATGAACGTATAAAATCTAAAAAGGCTGCCAGAATGTTGGTAGGAAGTTGTAGCGATAGTGGGCCTTATGTTTGGGGAGGTTTTGATGCTATGCGGATACTTCCCAGGAACTATAATGGCAATCCTGAATTGGGTAGCAGACCAATGAGTGCAACAGCTTCCGGTTTTGTGCCCGGTAGTGGGGCGGGAGCCCTGCTCCTAGAATCCCTTGAAAGCGCGCTGCAACGTGGCGCCACTATTTATGCAGAAGTACTGGGAGGTTCCTTAAATAGTGGAGGACAGCGAGGTGGAGGTACGATGACCGCACCCAATAATAAAGCAGTTGTACGTTGTATAAAACATGCAATCCAGGATTCCAAGATTCATGGAAATGAGGTGGATGCCATTAATGGACATTTAACAGCCACCGTAAAAGACCCTGTAGAAATACAGAATTGGAGCAAGGCCCTAGGACGGTCTGGTAAGAATTTCCCTTATATTAATTCCTTTAAAGGAATGGTGGGACATTGTTTGGCAGCAGCGGGAAGTATAGAATGTGTTGGTGCGTTGCTCCAATTTAGGGAGAACCAAATTTTTGGAAATGTCAACTGTGAGGACGTACACCCAGAAATAAGCAAAGTGGTAGACGTTTCCAAAATACCCCAAAAAAGTATTGATTTTTCTCCAAAGATCATTGCAAAAGCCAGTTTTGGCTTTGGAGATGTAAACGCTTGTGTTATATTTAAATCATATAGTGAAAAGTAAACCAACAACCTTAAAAATGCCAGACGAACGATATCAAAAACTAAAGGAAATTGTAAGTACGTATTTGCCCGAAGATGTATCCGCCGATGCTATACAAATGGAAAGCAACCTTACACAAGAACTGAATATCAACTCCGCCAATTTGGTAGATATTGTTTTGGATGTGGAGGATACTTTTGATATTATGCTGGAAAACGAGGACATGGAGGGTATGCTAACAGTTCAAGATGCATTGGATATTATAGGTCATAAAATAGCCAATAAATGAAGGAGTTTTTAGACTTTGTTGTTCAAAAGGTTAATGTTGATCGCCGATTGCTATTGTTGTACTGTGTGATCTATTTTCTGTGGGGACTTGGCATGAACTGGTTTGGTTCCCAGATGGAAATTGCCCGATTCACTTTTTGGTGGCAAGTAATCACTTGTTACATTTTGTATATGGTCCCAATATCCATGGTGCTCAGGGGATTGCCCTTTCATATGCAATATGCCTACGGTCTGGTTGCTATGGGGCTTTTGGAGTTTGGCGGTTACGCCTTACAGACCTCATACGCTTTTCCGAACAATGTTTTGGACCAACTGTTCAATGTACGCAATTTTAGTTTGGGCATGGCCCTATTTTTTGCACTGTATTTTCCCATGGGTAACTGGGGAGTTGGCAAGATCTATAGCCTGTTGTTTCAAAAGAACTAGGGCGTTGTAGTAAATATTAATGTAACTTTTACGAGATTATCTTCTCTTTTTTTCTTGATTTTAATCCCATAATCCGAGGCATACAGAGAGAAAGTTCCAACAAGTTGATTTTTATTTCTTTTAAATGTTATCGTAATCGGTTTGAGCGTATTTTTAATGGTCAAATTGCCTTTTACTATTAAAAGCTCCCCTTCCCAGAAAACTTCACTACTTTCAAAAGCCATGCTCGGATAATCGTTAACATTAAAGTATTTTCTGCTTCGCAAAGACCAGTTGCGTAGCCCGTTATTGGTATCCAAAGTATTTGTGGCAACGGTTCCCTTGAAAAAAGAATTCTCCAAGTTGTTCAAATCAATGCGTGATTCTGTTTCAAAGCCAGCTATTGTTCCTTTTACACCTGTCGATACAAATTCAAAGGAAATTTGAGGTTTATGAAGTGAGTTCCATTGTCCATTTAGAACAGATAAGGCGAATCCCATGAACAAACAGGAGCAATATAGTATAGTCTTCATTACGTATTCTTTTATTCGAAAATAAGAATTGTTTTTACATCCACTTGCAATGAGCTTCAAAAGATTATATAGGACAACAGCTTGGTTTTAATGATTTTGCAAGCATCCTAGGCCCAAATGCCAATTATTTTAAAATAGTGTCGTTTTCCATATCAGTTTTGTAAGATAATTAGTATATTAATGCTGGATTTTAATATCTAAAACCCTAAACCGAAACTCATGAATGATGTGACCGAAAACAGCACGGTTCCAATCCAAGAAATGTTGATTCGCATGGAACGAAACAATAGTATCATTCAACAGCTTTTTAAAAAATTAAACTCCTATACCTGTGAACCTACCAGTTCATCGTGTTTTGAAAAGTTGTACGAGCTCAAGAACAATTTTAAGGTTTTTTCTAACCAGCAAACCCACATCGATCAACTTTTAAAACAGAAGCAGGGAATGGCCGGTGGATTAAAGAAGGATATACAGCTACACCTGAATCGTTTCAAGGAGCTTGAAAAGGATATGGCCTCCTATCTTTTGGAGTTGAACCAATATTCCTAAAATTATATTCGTGTTTTTTTTTAAAAAAGATAGGGTAAAATAACCCCAAAAACTTATTTGGAATAAATTTTTTACTATTTATAACATGCGTAATATTGTAAGGCAATAATTAAGCTGTACAATGGGTAAATCCTCGAATTCTGCACTTGTAATCCTGGCCTTCTTTGCCATCTATGTAATCTGGGGTTCCACGTATCTACTCAATAAAATTGCCGTACTGGAGCTTCCGCCTTTTATGTTAGCTTCTTTCCGATTTACCACTGCCGGAATCCTGATTTTTATCATTGCAAAATTAATGGGTATTAAAGTTTCCATTTCAAAAAAACAAACCCTCAATACAGTAATTGCGGGATTTCTTTTTTTGAGCTTTGGTAATGGAGTGGTTGTTTGGGCGCTTAAATATGTCGATTCTGGGTTTGCGGCCTTGGAGATTTCTGCACAGCCGCTCATTATTCTATTGATGATGCGAGTACTACAAGGTAAAAAAATACAACCGATGTCCGTAGTTGGCGTGGTTTTAGGGGTTGTAGGAATATTTTTACTCGTAAGCCAAAAACAGATTATTACCAAAGAAGGAACAATTCTTGGCATGGTGATGATATTTTTTTGTATGCTGAGCTGGGCTTATGGTAGCTTGTTTGTGGCCAAAGCAGATTTGCCATCCAATTATTTTGTAAATACAGGTTATCAAATGTTCTTTGGAGGAATTGTTTTGGCGTTGATGAGTATTGGATTTGGTGAAAACTGGACATCTCCTTTGGAGTGGAACGGAAAGGTTCAGTTTGTTATGGTGTTGCTGGTGATTTTTGGAAGTATTTTGGCCTTTACCTCTTTTAATTATTTATTAAAATCCGTTTCTCCTGAAAAAGTAGCAACTTCTACTTATGTAAACCCCATTGTGGCTCTTCTGCTAGGGTGGTATTTTTTAAATGAACAGATTACAACGCAATCTATTATAGCTGCAGTGGTCTTGCTTACTGGGGTCTATTTTATAAATACCAAAAAAACCTTAACCCTATTTGAAAGGTTTAAAAGGTAGCCCTAATGACTTTTTTGGGTCTTTGCAATCCAATACAGTTATCATCCAACGCACCACATCTCATTTTTTTTGAAAAGAATTGTACCACATCTTTGCTGCATCAATTAAAAATGCTTTGAAGGCCAGATCTAAAAATTGCTATTCTTTGCTTTAAGTTCTTTTAATGCCCTGTTTAGGCTTCTTGTCGTTACTCCAATATAATTAGCAATGTCTTTTTTAGAAATTACCTGGGTAAACTCGGGGAATATTCTTTTTAAACGCATTAAGTTATCCTCTATAGGGTAGGAATGCTGGTAGGAATGTCTTGGGGCCTTATATCTAATTTTATCTGCAAGGGCTTTTAGCACCAGTTTATTAAAATGCTTATCTGATTCTAATAATAGATTGAAATTGGAATGGGAGATGGATAGTGTTTTAAGGGGGGTGATTGCTTCAACGGAACAAATAGTATGCTTTTTACTAAATACTTCCAACTCACCAAACTCCATTCCTTCACCTAAAAATTCCTGGATGAACTCCTTTCCATTTTCATCGGCGATGTAGCACTTGGTAATTCCATGGGTAATAAAATATACCTTGTTATATCTTCTGTCCTGCTCAATGACCTTACATTTGACCTTAAACACTTCTTCACGTATGTTGCAGATTCCAGCATCAAAAATTCGTTGCACATAGGCTGATAATTCCAGATTTTGTCTAATCATTTTCTCCGCAGGACAAATGTCCTTTTTTGTACTGTTAAGTTGTAATTTCTTTGCCATTAAAGTTAAGGAATACCCTTGGGATGACAGCAAACAGAGTTAAAACAAAGGCTTCAAAGAAGGCCATGTATACACCAAAATTTATGCTCATTTGCATGAGTTCTCTTTTCTTTTCTGCCAGTTACAACATGCTGATTCCAGAGCTCCCGTCGTATTTGAGCAGTTTGGGCGGTACTCAATATATTGGACTTATCATTGCCTTATTTACCCTTACAGCAGGAATTTCAAGGCCTTTTAGTGGGAAATTAACCGACACCATTGGAAGAAAGCCGGTTATGGTTTTTGGAGCTATGGTCTGTCTGATCTGCGGTTGTTTTTATCCTATTTTTACTACCCTATATGGTTTTCTTCTATTGCGGCTGTTACATGGTTTTTCAACCGGATTTACACCTACTGCGGCTTCCACTTTTGTGTCGGATGTTGTGCCCGAGGAAAGGCTGGGTGAAGCCATGGGCATACAAGGAATAGCTTTTGGCACGGGCTTGGCCCTGGGCCCTGCACTAGGAAGCTTAATTAAACTTAACTTTTCTTATTCCATACTATTTTACAGTTCTTCTTTAATGGCTTTTTTAGCCCTGGTGTTGATCTTTAATTTAAAAGAAACCTTACCCCAAAAGCGTTCGTTTACCTTTCAACTATTGCGAATATCCAAAAAAGATATTATCGCTAAAGAAGCATTGCCCCCGGCCATTATTACCTTCTTGTCCTATATTGGTTTTGGGGTTGTTCTTACCCTTATACCGGATTGGACCGAGGCAATGGGTTTTACCAACAAAGGTGTGTTTTTCATTGTGTTTACCATCTCCTCACTGTTCATACGATTTATAGCGGGAAAACTTTCGGATCGTTATGGACGTACGGTAGTGATCATCATAGGCTTGTTATTACTGTTGACCGCCTTGTTTTTAATTGGATATCTAAGCACTAAGTCTGGTCTAATGCTTGGCGCATCTATATATGGTCTTGCTATGGGAATTATATCACCGGCAGTAAATGCCTGGACCATAGATTTGAGTTTGCCGGAACAAAAGGGAAAAGCTATGGCTACCATGTATATAGCGTTGGAGGCAGGAATTGGATTGGGAGCGCTTTGCTCCGGCTGGTATTATCAAGGAGCCATAGGTCGAATTCCGGGAATATTGTATTGCTGTGCGGTATTCGCATTCCTAGGAATTGGACATATTCTTTGGATAAAAGGAAAAAAAGGCACTAATTATTAAAAAAAAACGCTTCCAAAGCTGTCATTCATTATCTTTACTGGATTCAATAATTCAATAAAAAAATCTAGGAGTATATTTTATGGCTAAATCGCAACAGACGTACAACAAATCAGAAAGAGAAAAAAAGCGCTTAAAGAAAAGAGAGGAAAAACAAAAAAAGAAAGAAGCCAGGAAAGCCGAAGCTAAAGAAAGCGGCAAGACCGGCATCCAGTTTGCGTATGTGGACCATAACGGTAATTTAACCGATACTCCTCCAGACCCTGCCGAAAGAATGGCTGTTGAAGCCGAAAGCATAACGCTGGGTATCCCTAAAAAGGAAGAGGGCGATGAGGAGGAATTTGATCCAGTAAGAAATGGAAAAGTTTCTTTCTTTGATACCTCCAAAGGTTTTGGGTTTATTATAGACACTGAAAATCAGGAAAAATATTTCTGTCATGTTAGTGGCCTAATCGATGAAATTGCCGAAAACGACAAGGTATCTTTCGAGCTTGAGAAAGGTATGAAGGGCATGAATGCAGTACGTGTCAAGAAAATTTAATTTTCTTATTTAAATCCTTGATTTTTCAGTTTCCGCGCCACTTCATATATTTGCGTACTTCAGCTTATTATTGCCGAAAAGTTTTTCTTAAAGGTAAAGTACTGTCCTAGTAAAGGAAGGAGAGCAAGACTGTTTTTTATTAAGTGAGATGGTAACTATGAAAAGATTTTTTTAATGATATTCTTTTTGTTCAGGCATTACAGAATTATGCTAATATTCAAACTACAAAAAGAAAATATATAAGTCTACTTTTTTTGAAAAATGTGGAGAAGCGGTTAGATTCATCCAACTATATTCGGATGTACAAATCGTACATTGTTGCCATTGATACGATCGAAGGGGTGGCGCAGCACGAAATCCAGATATAATCCCATAAGATTCCATTAAGTAGACATTATAGAAAAGATACAATGCCAAAAATATTGGGGGATAATCTTTGGAAGGGAAAATAAGCCTATAATGGCGTTGGATGCTTGCTAATCTGTTGAAAGTCCATCCATAAGCACTACTTCTTCATTAATATCCGTAAGCTTTAAATTTGTCACTTCTCCAGCTCCCAAAAAACGAAACCTAACACCTGCAATATCGCCAATAGACTCTTGGTAGGTTTTTGAAAACAGTCTTGTACTGCCATTAAAAACAGTAAGCCGTTTGTTTCTCACTTCAATTTTAAGGTTTTTGGGAACAGTTAAATCCATTCCTAGACTAGACAAGTCATGTTCTTTCCCGTCAATATAGGTTTCACTTAGTAGAATGCCCATTTCGGAAACGCACCCCGGAATGGAGAAGGGGACAATTATTGCGCTTTTGGTTCCTAAGATGACAATGGAAGTTTTTTGACAAACGGCCCACTTGTCCCGATATACATTTTGAAGGGTTGTATTCAATATAAAATTGTCTCCCGACACCCGATCAAAATCTTTGATATAGTGTAATGATGATATAAGGGGAGTATTATTTTTTATAATTTCATCGATAATAGTTGGGGAGAAAGATAAGGTACCTGTTTTGGAATACAAGTCCTTTATATATTTTGGAACAGGGTTATAATCCAGGGTGCCGAGCCAGCCATCACTTTGTATAAATAAATCGTGTTGCTTTATTTTTTTTCCATCAATAAGGAGTTTTGCCCGAAAATAGCCCGGATAATAATAGATGCCCGTTGCCTGTTTTTGCCCTGGTTTTATTTTTATCGTTTTTTCTGGATCCCAATACTGTTGAATAAAAACATCTTCTGATTTCACATGCTTCAAATCAAAATCAAAAACCACAGAGTTTGGAATACCCTTGGCAACTGGGTGACTTGAAAAGACTATCTGCGAGGAATCAATGATGGTAGTATCAGTTTCTATTCCAATCATGGAAAACAAGGAAATAAATGCCAAGGTCATTATTGAGGCAGATACTACAATTATTCTCATGTTGGGAGTAAACTTGCGATCTATCCAAGAAGGGTTTTTGTCGGGCACCTTATTTTTAAAATCACGCCAATTCAGATATCCGGCAAATTGCGATAGCGCATTCAAGGTGCTAATGCTGGGTGCGCTTTTATAGTCTATTCTTCCCCAAACCCTTTTTAAGGTGGTAGGGCTCAAAAGTATATGTATTTCTTTGTCAATGGCTTCACTTAATTCCATAAAGACTTCATTATGCCATTCCTTGGCACTTCCCCAGCCCAATTTATGTTCAATTTGCTGAAGGCATTTCTGCACCGATCTATATTCTGGATATGATTTCATTGTTCTTACAAACTTCTTTAAAATAAATGTATTTGTCCAATAATGATCAGGATTGCACCAACTTGTTTCCATTTTTTTTGCAAAATACTTGAGCTTAGCACCAAACAAGAACGAAATGAAACCAAGAGCGACCTTATACCTGACTTTTTGCTTTGCCGTATTTTGCGTAAAACAAGCCTCTCCCCAAAACAATATCCCAATAGATACCCTACATTGGGAAATAGAGGCTCAATCCTATGTTTTGGAAACGTATAAAGACCAAGCTTCCATTTATCTTCAACGGGGTGCGATTACCCTTAAAAATGATACCTTTTTAAACGGAACCATAGAGTATGATATACACTTAAGGCAGCATGTACGGGGATTTCCAGGAGTACAATTTAGGGTGAATGGCGCAAATGCGGAAGAGTTTTATATTCGGCCTCATCAATCGGGTAATCCGGATGCTAATCAAGCAACACCCATAACCAATGGGATTACTCCTTGGCAGCTTTATTTTGGTCCAAAGTACTCCTTTCCCTATCCCTATAAATTTGATGATTGGACCCATGTGAAATTGGTGGTGAACCATGATCGGGCCCAAGTATTCTTGGATTATTCAGATACTCCCCATATTTCCTGGAAGCTATTTCACAAGGTAAAAGCTGGGGCGCTAAGGTTTACGGGTGGAAATAACCAGGCACTGCATATAGCGAACATTGTAGTAAATAACGAAAAAGATACGATCAAAGATTTTATGCCCATTGAACGAGAACCTATTGATGGGTTAGTGGCGCGCTGGGAAATCTCGGATAAATTTGAAGAATCCCTGCTTAAGGACCCTACAAAACTCAACACCGTTATTGGGTCACGGACCTGGGGAAAAGAAATTATGGTTGAAGAGGGAACGGCAGCAAACATTTCTAGAAAGGTTCAATTGCGTGATGGAAAGCCTGGAAATACGGTTTTTGCAAGGTTGGTGGTTCATTCGGATAAGCCTCAGAAAAAACTGTTCGAATTTGGTTATTCAGATAGGGTCATGGCCGTTTTAAATGGTGAGCCCATTTATAAGGGCACCAACAAATTTCAATCGAGAGACTATCGATATCTAGGAACAATAGGTTTGTTCGACGCCATATATCTTGACCTTGAAAAAGGAAAAAACACACTGTTACTGGCAGTTTCCGAAGATTTTGGTGGGTGGTTGGTTACAGGAAAGTTTCCCAATATCACAGGTATCAGAATTAAATAAGAAAAGTTAAAACTTAAACAGTTTAAGGCAACTTTTTGTAACTTAAGGTCCATGTAATAATTCGTGTATCTTGGAAAAGTTGTTAAAATTAAGTTTTGTACTATTATTGGGGTCAATTTTGGGTTGTTCTTCTACCGCGAATACCAGCACCAATCTTGAAGAAATAGCGGCATTGGACACTATGGTGAGTGCGAGAATGTTCGAAGTCGTTTCCCAATCGGCTCAGCCTATGGCAACCATAGGGCTTAATAGTATTTCCAATGCAGGATTATTGCCCCCTGGAAGCAGCCCTGGAAGAATAGACTTAACCACCAATGCAAATTATGTTAGGGTAATAGGAGATAGTGTGATTGTGTATCTTCCTTATTTTGGAGAAAGACAGATAGGGGGTGGATATAACAATAAGAACGTGGGTATTGAATTTAAAGGAATACCCAAAGATTTTGAAATTATCAAAAATCAAAAGACAGACGGCTATCGCATCCGCTTTGTAATTAAGAACCACGGTGAAAGTTATACCATGACCACGGAACTATTTCCAAATCACAATAGTGCTATTAATGTGATCAGTTCTCACAGAACGCCCATTGCATATAACGGAAAGATTTCCCAATATTCCCCTGATGAATAAGTCTACCACTCAATCTCAACGGGTTTAAAGGACTGTCCAATTTTTAACCTTTCTTTGGATTTAAGGACGATATATTCTTCGCGTTTTTCTTTTTCCTTTGCGAAAATCTGACTTTTGTTAACCATGTATTTACGATGTATTCTAATAAAATCTGGGTGCAATTGTTTTGCCAAGGCACCAATTCGATTTCTTTGTATGTATTTTTCCGTATGGGTATAGAAATTAAGATAATGTCCTTCTGCCTCAATCCAGTGAATGGTTTCCAAGGGAATAGTAATCAAGGTTCTGCCCTTGTATACCTCAATGGTCTGTTTTTGGTGTTTTTGGAAATAAACATAAGTGGCAGATGCCAAAATAAAGAACAAATGATAAAGGGCTTCCCTACCAAAATAATATCTGGCATACTGTAGATCAACATAGTTTTCAAAATAACCCAGACTATGAAGTATACTGTTGGAAAGCATATAAAATAACAATAATACAAGTAGCCCAAAACCTATATTCAGCACCCAGTAGTACTTTTTATACACTTTTCTTATAAGTTTTTGAAATTGCAGCGTGAGGATAATTACAGGAATAAACAAAAGAACAGAAACGCATAGGTAGGTTATAGAAATCCAAATGCTATAACTGGAATGATGACTGTATCGAATTACATTCTGCCCAAGGGAAATTCCAAAGACTAGAACTAGAAGTGTAATTGATAAAAAATAAAACCTTTTTTCATTGGCTATAAATGGCATTGAATCTGTAAATTATTAAATAGACATTGTTGTAATAAACTGAACTGCAAATATATGGCATTAATAACCATGCACTTGCTTATCCAAATACTCCTTTAAAATGCTTTTCGGTCAAGCCTTTGGATTTTAGCCATTCTGCCAGTTCCATACGCTCGCCAACCTCTGCATGATGTAGCAAGGTAAACCCGTGGGGACCTGAAGATTTAAGCAAGCCTGGATGTTCCAAAATCAACTTTTTAACAAATTCATCATAACCTAAAAAGGTGTAATTAAAGATATCCAACCGAGCGCCCTTGCTTACCAAAAAATCTACAATATCGCGTCTGCCCATATGTGAAGCACCACCTACGGCGGTTTCAAAATCACCCCTTTTGAACTGATTGGTGCAATTGAGCAATAATGGATATTCTTCAAAAATTTTACGGGTGTCCTCTAGACTTTTATGTGCGGCAAATACAAATTCCTGAATCAATTTGTTGTTAAAAGTTTCCTGTTGACCAGCATAGTTCTTCGCCAGTAGTATAGAAGGCGCAGTTAATGCAATACCTCCAAGGACTAAATTCTTTTTAAGGAATGTTTTTCTATTCATTAGAAGTGGATTTTTGATTGATTACAAATAACTGGGATTCTTTGGGGTGTTGGTTTCCATAATTTGGATTTGTCCTGAAACCGTATGTAATGGGCACAAAAAAGGCGTTAAAAAGTTATGGATGGCATTTTATATGGAAATTGAATTGCGGTTTTTTAGGTATCTTTAAACAGCTTAGTACCAATTTAGAACCTATATCTGTCCTTAGCAATTAAATGCCATTCGTTACAAAAACATTTTTACGTAAAAGAAAACAATATGTTTAAAAGACCCGCTTACCTTTTTTTAATTGGCCTTTTGATTTTTTCATGCAATGAAAAAAAAGAAGATCCAAAAGAAGAGATTATTGAAGACCGGATTGAGTCCGATTTACCATTACAAAACCTTAACCTTCCAGATGGTTTTAAAATTGAGCTTTTTGCAGCAGGTATAGATGGTGCCAGATCCATGGTAATGGGAGATGATGGTACACTCTTTGTAGGTACCCGCAATGAAAAAACAGTGTACGCATTTCCGGATGCTGATCGGGATTTTAAAGCAGATAAGACCATTCTTTTGGATACAACGCTGGAATCGCCAAATGGGGTGGCGTTTAAGGATGGGGCATTGTTCGTGGCCGAGGTGAATCGTTTATTGCGATACCCAAATATAGAAGAGCAATTATCCAATCCACCTGAACCCGAAGTTATCTATGATGATTACCCTACGGAGTTCCACCATGGTTGGAAATACATTGCCTTTGGACCGGATGACAAATTATATGTACCTGTTGGTGCCCCGTGTAATATTTGCGATTCAACAGTTTCGGATGAACGCTATGCAACAATTACCCGTATGGATCCGGATGGAAGCAATCGGGAGATTTATGCAAGAGGGGTTAGGAATACCGTTGGATTTACATGGCATCCTGAGACCCAGGAAATGTGGTTTACGGATAACGGAAGGGATTTAATGGGCGATGACATTCCACCTTGTGAGTTGAATCGGGTTGCAGAACCCGGTCAGCATTATGGTTATCCCTTTTGTCATGGAGGTACGGTGAAGGATCCTGAGTTTGGAGACCGATTCCCTTGCGGAGATTTTGTTCCACCTGTGCAGCAGTTGGGAGCTCATGTTGCGCCCTTGGGCATAAAATTTTATACTGGTAAAATGTTTCCCCCAGAGTATAAAAATCAGGCATTTATTGCTGAACACGGTTCTTGGAATCGTTCCAGTAAAGTCGGCTATAAAATTTCGTTAGTGCGAATCCAAGATAACAAAGCCATTAGTTATGAAACTTTTATAGATGGTTGGTTGAACGAAGCCAGTCAAGAAAGATTTGGCAGACCTGTGGATATTTTGTTTTTGGAAGATGGCTCTATGCTGATTTCTGATGATTTTGGTGATGCGATCTATAGGGTGAGTTATGCGTTATAATTTATACATTTTGGTTGGAAGGTTTATGGAATAAGGTTGACGATTGGTTGAATTGCTAAGGGGTTGAATGCAGAATTTACCTATCATAGCGGCCATTGATATAATCTTGAACGATTCTTTTGTTGGGCGTTTTGCAGGTACCAAGAAAATCAGAAAAATACATGCAGTTTGGAATTCCATTTACGAATGTTAATCTTACCGAACCACTACTTCTCCCACTGAAACCATTATAAGAATACAGTGCGGACAGCTCTGTGGGTCTGTCTTTATTGTCACGAAAAGAATGAACCTCCCTTATACTTCCTCTAATAAACTTGTTGGACAGCCACATGTTCGATTGATCTTCGATGAGGTCCTCCATAAATGATCTAAAATCCTGTTCACCCATAGGCGCGGTCACAACGCCAGACGCTTCTTTTTCCATAGCCAGCTTAATTGAAGGGTCGTCAGAAGCAAACAGTCTAAAGTTTTTAGCAAGTTTTTGAAGCCCGGAACCATTGCATTTGTTCATTAAAAAAAGAGCGGCCATATCCTGTTCGGCCCTTCGAGAATTTTTTAACAGGGCTTTCGTCTCTTTCGCAGTATTGTTATGGTAAGAGTGGCGAGACATATCTCTAAAAACTTTCCCAGCGTGCAATTCATCAAGAACCAATTTTGCAGCATACATTTTAGAGTCCGCATAAAGTCCTGTTCTAACGAGGACCCATTTCACACAAACACTATCGGTTCTAATGCCGTATTCATTTGTGGTAAATTCTTCCGAGACACATTTTTGGTTCATAATTTCAACTTTGTTCGAAGGCAGGAAATCTCCACATCCCATACCATTTGCGGTGAGGAAAGCATTGTATAAAATAACAAATTTCGTATCATCACGATCAAAAGGAATATCTAGAAAGTTTCCTTGGTAAAACTGGGTCAGAACGTTTTCAAAATATAGTCCCTTTGTCGAAAAAACATCTTGGCCGTAGCACATATTTGGTGTTGCAATCATATAACAAACCAAACTCGCCAACAAGCCAATAGATTTCCTGTTAGCGAAGGATTCTGAAAGTGCATGTACGTAGTTTATCAAAACAAAGTCAATAAAAGGATTTACCATATAAAGGTAGTTAGATTGATGAAAAACTGTCAAAATAGGCAAGGTGAATGCAGGATTAAATTAAGAAAGAAGCCTATATTGTTTTAAGGTTTGTCCTTGTATGCTTGGCATACTGAAATTAATACCGGCTAAATTGAAAGTATTAAAGAAAATTGTAAAACGAATTATGGTAATAACACTATGTCTAGTTGGTTTTTTTGTAGTAGCGTACCTTCTTTTTGTAAACTTCTATCCAAGTTTTGGTGGTGATATATCTAAGGAGCGACAAAAGAAGTATACAGTATCCCCCAATTATAAAGAAGGGAAGTTTGTTAATCGCAAGAATGTTCCAAAGGATTTAAGTTTTTGGGAAACAGTTGGTCTTGTATATAAGTTTTTTACAGTCAAAGTTCCCAACAGCAGACCAGATCAAGATGTAAAGGTCATAAAATTGGATTCAACAGAAGTTGCCAATTATAAAGATAGTGCAAGGCTCATATGGTATGGTCACTCTGCTTTTTTCCTTCAGGTGGAATCCATGAACATTCTAATTGACCCCATGTTTGGAAAGGTGGCTGCTCCGCACCCTTTGCTCGGTGCAAATAGGTTTAATAGAGAAATGCCTTTGGAAATTGAGAAACTACCTTATATCGATGTGGTCCTTATTTCACATGACCACTATGACCATTTGGATTACGAAACCGTTACCAAACTAAAAGACAAGGTTGGTTTGTTTTATACCCCACTTGGTGTTGGTGTGCACTTGGAAAGATGGGGTGTTAAAAAAGACCAAATTATAGAACTGGATTGGTGGCAAGAAATTAATCATGAGCGCTTAGTATTCGCCTGCACTCCCGCCCAGCACTTTTCCGGTAGAAAATTTAATAGCGGTCAAAGTACACTTTGGGGTTCTTGGGTTATATTATCGGAAAGGGAGCGTATTTTTTTTAGCGGGGACAGTGGTTACGGGGAGCATTTTAGAAAGATAGGGGAAAAATATGGCCCCTTTGATTTTGCCATGATGGAATGTGGGCAATACAACGCGATGTGGCCAGATATTCATATGTTTCCCGAGGAAACCGCCCAAGCCGGTTTAGATGTTGAAGCAAAGGCCATGATGCCCATTCATTGGGGAGCTTTTAAACTGGCTCTTCATTCTTGGACAGATCCCATAGAGCGTGTGGTAAAAAAAGGGAAGGAACTTGGAATTCTTATTGTTGCCCCAAAAATTGGACAGGAAATTCGTGTAGATGCAATGAACCGGCAGATTATGGATATGTGGTGGAAGCCCTTAGAACCAAATCGCTAGATGGTCCTTTATTCAACTTTTTTTAACTTGCTATAGTACACTAATTTTTTATAGAATAAAAAATTGGTCGGGGCATCCAAAATGCTTGTGCATGCGTATATAGGACATCTCATTTGTGAGATTACAACATAACGAGACGCTAACTTTAACTCATTTTCTTGTGAAATCAACCATACGATCGTGGCCTTTAGGGGTACTGATTTTATTGCTATTGTGTTTTTCCCTACCCAGTAATGGACAGGAGGAATTACATTATACGGGCCCTTTCCAAGTAGGCAATTATACAGGGGAGGTAGACTATACCTATCAAATTAACAATGGAGACACACTTCTTCAAGGCCCTTTCAATTTCCGACGCTCAAATTTGGGAGCCTTACTAGACCAAAAGGACAAAACATTTTCCATTACGGGAGATTTTCAGGAGGGATTTCCAAATGGTTCATGGCAATTTAAGTTTGGAGAATTTGAATCAGATAAAAAAACAGAAGTTGTTGGATACCAGTACCGTGTTAATATAAATGGAATACAGCAAGAGGCCAAAGGAATGATTGCAAAGGGTAAGCCAGATGGAACCTGGATCATTTCAGAAGAAGAAATAGCGGATTCCAAAATAAAGGAAACCTTGTTTAAAAGTACTATCAACTATGCGAATGGTGTGCCACAACAAAGTTTTCAAATTGAGCGGGGAAAAAGTACGCTGGTAGGCCGATTTTTAAGAAATGGATTGGCCCATGATGAATGGACCTTGTTTGGAGAAGATTTAACGGAGATCTGGACATTCAACAATGGACTTTTAACCAATTTGCAATGGGAAACAGGTGAGGGTCGAAGGTCTGTTTCAGTGTACGGGAAATCATTGGGTATGTCCAAGATTATTAATCTAGATGCTCGTTTTACACAACTTTTAAAATTGCAATTGAGTGCAAATGACACCGATTCATTAGCGGAAGGTATTAGCCTGATTTTGGACAAAAATGCATCACGGTATAAAAAGCTCGACGCTATTCTATCACAATTGGGACCATCAGAATTTATGCCCATGTTTAAAGTGAAGGTTCCCTATGCCCCCCTTGATTCATTGGAAAAAAAACAGTTTGTAACCATCAAAAAGGAGTATGACCGTAGTTCTGGGTTGGCCAAGGGACTCTTGGAGAACACTCAACTTAATCTCTTAAAGCGATCTGATAAGGAAGCACAGTTTTTATATGAGGTTGTGCAATATTTAGATACCATTTTTGTGGCTCCCTTGCAAAAAGTGGTATCCTACCAAGAACAGAACATTCTTGATTATATAAGCCGGGAACAATTAATGGCACATTTGTATACTATCGGTGTACCCTCAAAGCAGGTTTCAATAACCTCAGAAAGGGAAGAGAGCTTACGGTTGTTTGAACTTGTGAATGCAAAGGATTATGAGTTTGAAGGTCCCGTTTTTGCAAGCTTATCTCAAATAGCCAAATATACCAGGGCAAGTTTGGAACAAATAGCAGACCTGCTATACAAGAAGGTTGAAAACGAGCAACAACAGCAAGAATTGGTAATGTTGGAAAAGCAAATGATTGTCCAAATTAACCAATTGCACCAAGTAATAGATAGCACGGAGGCAGTGGACAATACGTTGAAAGGACTGGAGCGTATTAAAATACAGGCAGAGGAACGATTGAATTCCTACTCCACTTTACCAAACTCAACAGGAAAATTAGAAAAGGCAAAATTCCTTACCGGTTGCTTGAATGCTTTTGAAAATTTGGCACACCATTTAGATTCGCTGCCGCAAAAGGAGCGTGAAATCCATGAAAAGTATAAAGATGCCGTTTGGAATCCTTTTATGGCCAATCTTATGGACGAGGAAGTAAAAAAACGTATTACACTTGTCTATCACGATATATTAATACCAGATATTTTGAAACAGGTGAACACTGACCTGGATTGTGAAAAAGCTGTTGTACTTCATCGCTTGTTGGTTGACCTCCATGATCGGATGCTTCAATTGCGTGATGAAGATACCGCAAAACTGGAACGAAAGCTGCGAAAAGAAAAGAATCCAAAAACCATTTTGGCATTGTTTAACCTTCAATCCTTGGAAAAATAGTTATGAAGAAGATCCTAAACTATTCCTTGGGGATTGCAGCGCTATTTTTCCTGATTGGAACCATACAAGCGCAGGAAGAAGTATTGCCTTTCGAATCCAAATACAAAGATCCAAAAACCAAACTGTGGTTCAATACTTATGGTAATATCCGAATTTCAAAACGATTGTTTTGGGATGCACAGACCCATTTTCGTTTTGAAGAGAGCGAAAATACCCCATGGGTTGGCCAAATAGGCCAGGTATATAATAGACATGCCATAGGATATATCTATTCCAAAAAAGTGAACTTTAGTCTGGGGGGCGTGCTCCGTGTTAATTTTAATACCGACGAAGCGTCTGAGGATCGTTCCGTGGTACCTGAATTTCGAATTTGGCACCAGTACCAATTTGCCATGCCGCTGTACAATTTTATGATTTATCATAGGTTGCGCATAGAGCATCGTTGGACGCAGGATTTTCCTGATGATAGCGAATACATTTTTAGAAACCGATGGCGGTATATGTTCAGGGCCAAGATTCCGTTGAGCAATTATAAACTGGAGCCCAAAACACTATATGTATCTCCCGAAGCCGAGTTGATCATGCAAAGTGGAAAAGCAGTGGTTGCAAGCCCCATGGAGGATTTGCGATTGACCACTACTTTGGGCTACATTTTAACACCTAGGGTCACTGTGGCTGCAGGAATGATGTATTCTCAAGGTCAGACCCTGGAAAATGGTGGTATTTATAAGCAGAATTGGACGATGCGATTCCATATTTATTTCTCTCCTGACATTAGAAAGGTAAAAAACAAACTTCCCGCAATCCATTTTGAGGATTAGTATCGTATATGTATCGTAGTTATTCAAATCCATTATGAAAAAACACTATTTCCATAAGTTTCTATACCTTATTTCGATTTTGGCAATTGGTCTTACCCTCTTCTACCATTTTAAGGCAAAAGATTTGGAAAACCAGTTGCTTACAATAGAATCCGAGCAAACGGAACAGCCTCAAAATACTGTTATTGATTACAACGAACTTACTGAAATTGATGCTTTGATCATTGATGGTGACGACTATACCGAAGCTTTGCAGGCATATCAAGAAAAATACCAAGAACATCTTGCAGAAGAAGAGACAGCACTTGAATTGCGAATTGCCCTGACCCAAAAAATGATGGCCCTGAGAACGCGGGCCAACCAAGATATGGAAAAACAAGGCTTACAGCATCAGGTTGATTCACTTATAGCCCTTCAAGAGGTTGCTCCTAGAGCATTGCAGCAATACGATTCTTTAAATTTTGCCATGGAAAAGGCCAAAGTACAAATTGCAATGATGCAGAAACGGTTGAGGAATAACTCTTCTGGAGAGTATCTTACCTTTACCAATTCCAAGGGAAGTCAGATGCATTATGTAGGCCAAGTAAAGCATGGAAAGGCAAACGGTTTTGGAGTAGCTATTTTAAGCACAGGGAGCAGGTATGTTGGGGATTGGAAAGACAATCAACGTCATGGTGAAGGTTCATTTTATTGGGCAGACGGACAATATTATGCCGGGCATTATGTGAACGATAAACGATCCGGAAAAGGGAGTTATCATTGGCCCAATGGGGAAAAATTTGTTGGTTTTTGGAAAGCTGATGAACGTGCTGGCGAAGGAGCTTTTTATGGTAAAAAAGGTGATTTGGTAGCCAGCGGGGTTTGGAACCACGATGAACTTGTTGCTACCAATAAGCCATAATCAAAATATTCCCTAAATAGGGATATATAATCTGCTACATTTTTTAAGTCGCTTTCTGCATTATCCAATAATTAGGTATTTCTAGTTTTGTTGGGCTCTCTCATGAATCTAAAAAACATCTTTTCCAGTATACCTTCATAAACTTAGGTCCAAGACACAAGTTTTTTCCAAAATAGTTATCTAACCATATGAGGTTTAAACTTTAAATGGAATGATGAAACTAAAATTTATTTTTCTTGTTGTATTAGCAAGTAATTTGATGTTTTCGCAGAAGGAAAGGGCTAAGGATAAAGACGAAGACAACCTATCTTATGAGGCCTTAGTTGATGGTAATATGGTCGTTGTGAAATTGAGTGCCGGTGATAGGGAAACAATAATGTCGATGCTACACCGCGGGTTTAGTGTCTATTTTGATGTAAAGGGGAAAAAGAAAAAAAACGTTGCTGTTAAATATCCAGCTGAAGTAACACGCCCGGATCGACAGCAAGGACCTAAAGGACAGACAAGGGGGCAAAGGCCAGAAAGACAGACTGCTGAGCAAAGCGAAGGGGAGGAGGACCAAGGTCCAGATATGATAGAGGTACTAAACAAACTCCCTAAGACAGCCGAATATACTTTTTATGATATGGTCCAGGATATTCATTTGGATATCAACGCAATGAACATTGCAATCAATTATTCCTTTTTTGAAGCTGAACGTATTTTGAGCTATGAGTTGCGAATTCCCAAAGATGCTATTCTAAAGGACGGTCAGGACCTGTTAAAACTCACCATTGGTATTGTTTCAACAAAGCTTGAGGAAAAAGAAGGAAGTCGCCCACAAATGTCCATGAATATGGGCGGGGGCAGTAGACAAGGTGGCGGTGGTGGCCCTCCTGGAGGAGGAGGCCAAGGAGGAGGTTCCAGCGGTGGAATGGGTGGACCTCCATCTGGTGGAAATGGTGGGGGCAACCAACAGCAAGAGCAAAGGCCTCAACCAGCATCCCTGAATATTTGGTTTAAAGCAAATCTGAATCCTTAAACTTCAATAGCTTTTTTGATAATTTCTTTGCCCGGTTGGTCGTGATTATCAAGTAATTCTGATGTATTATTGTTTGAATTAGATATATTTGAATCCATGGATTTCAAATGATTCACCTTGTTTTTGGCCAAAACACACCAAACTGTGGAACAATTATACCCAACCAAATGAAAAAAAGAATATTCTTATCCTTAAGCGTTTTGTTGTTGCTAAGCTTTTATGTGAACGCACAAACTGAATCTCATCCTAAAGGCTATGATGTGAACAAGGAAGCTGCATGGTCAAATCTTTTTGCCAAAGGAGAACTTGGCACTTCCTATGAAATAAATGCCGATCATAAGGATTCCCAAAAGCTTTTTGAGGTAAAGGGTAATCGCACCGAGGTATTATATAACTGGCCAGATGGTAAGGCCCCCTTCGGAATGATCAGCACCACCAGGGAATACAGTCGTTTTAATTTGGAATTTGAATATAAATGGGGCGAGCGTCGGTTTGCACCTAGAGATACTGTTAAACGCGATGCTGGAATACTTTTTCATTGTAGAGGTCCTAAAAAAATATGGCCATCCTCCTTGGAATGTCAAGTGCAGGAAGGTGATACAGGGGATTTATGGGTAATCAAGGGGCCTAAGGTCACGGTCATAAACCCTGATGGAACAACACGTGAAGTAGATGCGTCTGGGAAAGAAGAGTACCAACGCAATGTGAAGTTTAAAAATCATGAAATGGAAGGATGGAACCATGTGAGAGTTGAGGTACGTGGTGCAGAGACCGCTCGGTTTTTTGTAAATGGCAATCTTGTTAATGAGATAACAAATTTTGTTTCTAAAGATGGGAGTCCCCTAGATTCCGGATATATAACTTTTCAAGCAGAAGGCGCTGAATTGGTGTACAAAAAAATACGAATGCAAAATTTGGAGTAATGCCTTATAGTAATGCATGGCCTAAGTTAGTTCGGATATCTGCTTACAAATTTTACTTAAACAGAGAGTATAGTGTGGTTGTAGAGGATGTAAATGACCCTTTTACCAGATGCTTGGACTTTGCTATCTAGGTTTATTGGATGCATTGGCTGTTTTTGAACCAATGAATGGCTTGGAAGCCTTTTTCAAATAAAGAGATTGTTAGGTAGTTCGATTGTAAATGCAACCAAGTTGCATTTGTGGACATTTTCTTATATTTTTACCATTGGCTTATAGAAGCCCTATCTTTTAATCCAAGGGCATACCTTGTCCGAAAGCCTATATAGAAAATGACAAAAGATTCCAAACTACCGGTAACCGTTCTCAGTGGATTTTTAGGAGCCGGGAAAACCACTTTATTAAATCATGTACTACACAACAAGGAGGGGATGAAGGTGGCCGTGATTGTAAACGATATGAGTGAGGTTAATGTAGATGCCGCATTGGTCAAGAGCGAGAACACCCTATCGCGAACGGAGGAGAAGTTGGTGGAAATGAGCAACGGTTGTATCTGCTGTACGCTTCGTGAAGATTTAATGGTGGAAGTAGAGCGTTTGGCCAAGGAAAACCGATTTGATTATCTCCTTATTGAAAGCACAGGAATTAGTGAGCCGATTCCGGTGGCGCAAACGTTTTCCTTTGTAGACGAAGAAAACAATATCGACCTTTCCCGATTTAGTTATGTGGATACCATGGTGACTGTGGTAGATGCGTTTAACTTTTTCAAGGATTTTGGGAGTCCCGAGACCTTATTGGATAGAGACCTTACAGATATTGATGGGGACTATCGGACCATTGTTAACCTGCTTACTGATCAAATTGAATTTGCCAATGTTATCGTTCTGAACAAGGCTGATTTGGTTTCAGAAGACCAATTGGGCATTTTAAAGGCAACCATCAACAAATTAAATCCCAAATCCGAAATTATAGAATCTCAATTTGCCAAAGTCAATACGGCTCGCATATTAAACACGGGGCTTTTTAATTTTGAGGAAGCGGAACAAAGTGCAGGTTGGATTGAAGAACTGAACAATGAGGAACATACTCCAGAAACTGAGGAGTACGGAATTGGTTCTTTTGTATATCGCAGTAAGAAACCATTTGACCCAGAACGGTTTCGGAATTTTGTATGTGATAAGTTTCCAAATACCGTTATCCGTAGCAAGGGATTGTTTTGGCTTGCTTCCCGTCCAGACCAAGCCTTAATTTGGGGACAAGCAGGTGGATCTCTAAGAACGGACAATGCCGGGGTTTGGTGGAGTAGCATGTCGTTTCAACAACGGATACAAAATTTTGTGTTTTTGGAAAATCAAGAACAGATTGAATCTGAATGGGATGTTACATTTGGTGATCGAAAGAATGAAATCGTTTTTATTGGTCAGGATATGGACGAAGCACTAATGAGGGCCGAGCTTAATGCCTGTTTAGCCACCAATGAAGAACTAAGTGCTGAAAAATGGTTGCAGGGCTATGACGATGAATGGCCGGTTGAAAGGTCATATGCATTAGGGTAAACAAACAAAAACTTAATCAATTTTAAGATGAAACGCACACGTTTTCTAAAGGGTGTTCTTGGTTTAGGCCTGTTATCCGTATGGGGATGCAAGACGGATAACACTAATAAAACGGCTGTTGTGGAGGATAGTTCTAAATTCCCTAAGGAAAGGAAAGCTATAAAGGAACTAAGAAAAGACCTTATAGCTGCATGGGATCGTTCTGAAACCATGACCATGACCAATGTAAAGCAGATGCCTCCAGATTTTTTCACTTTTAAATATACGGAGGAGGCCATGTCATTCGCTGAACAATGGCGGCATTGTGTTGTATACACCTGTGGACAACTTGCTGGGCGTACCGATTTACAAAACCCATATGAAAATAGTAAACTTCCCGTACAAATGTCCAAGGATCATGTTATTGCCGAATTGGAAAATATGTATGCTTTCGTAAGGAAATCCATTGCCGAACTTTCGGATGAAAGACTGTGTTCCAATTGCGATTTTGCCGGTGATACCATACCTGTCTGGCGCTTGTTCTATGCCATGGAGAATCATATCATCCACCATCGAGGGCAATGCGTGGTGTACTTACGTCTGAATGGCGTAGTCCCTAAAGGCTTTTATGGATGGTAACGCAGGGATTATCCCCTGTTCTATTTCATCATGGCCGTTTTAAACCCACTTCGCCTTTAAATCCTTGTATTTGGTTCTACCCACAGGGATGAGCGTGCCATTTTTTAGCTTTGCCATGTATTTGCTTCCGGATTCTACCAAAATATTCGATACCTCGGACATTTTTACCAAGTACGATTTATGGATGCGTTCAAAAGTAGGAGACAACAGCTGTTCCAGTTTTTCGAGCGACTTATCATGCAGTTCCTTATTTCCACCTGCCAGGAATAGTTCGGTATAGGCACCAGCGCCTTTGATATATATTACATCCTCAATAGGAATCAGTTGTATTCTGCTCCTTTTTTTTACGGCCAAAAATTTAATTCTGGTGTTTGTTGTTTTTTCCTTGGTATGAAACCGATTAAAAGCTTGTGCCAACCGCTCTTGATTAAAGGGTTTGGGTACAAAATCTAAAACCCCATGTTCAAATGCAGTAATTGCTTGGTCTTTGTAAGCGGAAATAACTATGGTGTGAAACGGTTCCGAAACTGAGGTGGTCAACAGGTCAAAACCGTTGCTGCCGTTAAGATTTAAGTCCAAAAGTACCAAATCCAAGGCGTTGTCCCCCATAAACCGTACTGCCTCTTGAAGCGTGTTGATATGCTTAATGGATTGTAGGGCATCTCCAAAAATAGCACGGGTCATTCGTTCAATTCTCTTGGCGATTCTGGATTCATCTTCAACAATTAAAATGTGCATCTCCTAAACATATATTTTTATGGTATTTTTCCAGCCATGGCTTACAGGTTCCGAGCTGAGTTCCCATTGATCTTGATAACTTTCTGAAAGCCGTGCCTTGATATATTTTAGCCCAGTACCTTCTTTTGTGGTGTCCGTTTGTTGTCCCACAGCTTTGGCAAAGGTTAAAAATGTATAGCATTTATAATCACTGTTCGACTCAAAAAGCAACTTGAATTTTATAGTGTTGTCTTCCAAGGGCAGGCTATGCGTAATACCGTTTTCCAGTAAGGTATGCAGAATTCCCGGGGGTATTTTTTGTTCCGGATCGATACCTTTCTCTTCTAGGGAATATCTTATTTCCTTGCGATACTCCATAATCTCAATGTGCGTGCGGCAAAGCACGATTTCTTGGGTGATGGGAATCAAGGTCTGATTTTCAATCTGATTAAAGAGATCGAATTCCTTGGCCAATGCCTCTATGAACAAAACGCCTTTCTTGGGTGTTTCTTCTATCCAATCGATTAATGAGGTCAAGGTATTCATCAAAAAATGGGGCTGAATGTTCTTTTTCAATAATTCCAAACGCAAACGGGTAGACTGGACCAGAGAGTTTTCATAGGCCAAACGTTGTTCCTTGATTCGGAGTGAAAGTAGGTAAAACATCCCTAAAAGAATGAGACTGAAACTTGCAAACAGGCTTTTGTTAAAGGTAGTTACCCACCCTATGGGCAAAGATATCAGCAGTGTCAACAGTACCAGACGGGCACCTTTCATTTTTTTATAAGCTCCAAGTGTCACAATTACAAAGGAAAACACCCACATGCTAAAGATCATGTTATTTGGGGTCAGCGGGTGCACATATCTTGAAAAGAAAAAGAACAATAGCAAACCGGCGAAAACCGTTAGGCACCAGCCTCGTTTGGGATAGGGAAACTGCATGGAAAAATAAAGCGGAACCGAAAAGGAAATGCACAGCATCAAAAGACTTATGATTCGTAGACGAACCACATGCATATTGTAATGAATGGGAATATAAGCTTTACTGAACTCTGCCAAAATCAGCGCAAAAAAGAGCAGACAGCTAATACTGAAAATGAGGGTGGCGTATTCCTTTTTGTCACTTAGAAAGAGAAATAAAAAATAAATGGCAGCGATAAGAAAGGCCCCCGCAAAGAGGTGCATATAAGTGGATTCCAAGAGTTGGTCATTCAACAGCGTATCATACTGGTCCAATGTTAATTTCCATATTCCGGAATGATCTGGGAAATAATATAGGCTGGATCGGATGGCCAAGGTATGTTCGCCCGCTTCTGTCAACTGTTCGGGAATGCTGAAGGTACGCCATAATTTACCTTCCGGTGGCAGTTCCGTTTCCTGACCAGGGTTTCCATTTTTTCCAATCAGCACCCCGTCCCAAAAGACCTCATATTCTCCATAAACTTCCAGCAGTATTCCATAAGGTTGCATGGACTCAGGGGATTTTAGAATAGTTATTGGAGTACGGGACCAATAGATTTCGCCACCCCATACGATAGGCTTTCTTTTTCTCCAATATTGGTCATCCATGTCTTTAGCTGCCCATTCCGGTTGGTCGCCAATTTGAAATACGCTTGGATGTTCCTCAAAAATCGACTTTTTGGAGCAAGAGCTGACTAGCAATAACACTCCTATAATAAGGAATTTGGAGAGAGATTTCCAGCGCATTTAATATGGTTTAGCGATGAAAGGTAATCATTATAATTACAAGCTTGGAGCTGTTCATGAGGGCATAGAGCGGTTGGCATAATTTAGATGGGATGTATAGGATAAAAACACATCCTTTGTATGATAGGTCTTGATTATGCTCATGGAAAAGCATGTGATCGGGCAAAGCATTCGTCAGTTCAAAAAACAACACATATGAAAACAGCTACTTTGAGGCCAGCAAACTTGGTATTTGTGGTAACTTTCCTTCTTGGAATCACCGTTTTTGGTCAGGAAAGCACCTCATCTAAATCAACCATCCATAGCATAGCCTATACGGCCATGCCATCTGGAATTATAAAGACTTATCAAAATGATGACACGAGTAAACCCACAATGATAAGTACACATCAGAAGGGGGGGTATGTTGCTTGGTCGCCCAATGGAAAACAGATTGTCTTTTATGCCAAATATGACAATCGGAAGACCTGGTCCATTCATATCATGAACAGTGATGGAAGTCATCGCAAACGATTGACCCATGAAAAAAACGTATGGGACAGTGCTCCGGCATGGTCTCCTGACGGTAAAAAAATTGTTTTTACACGAGGGTATAAAAATTCGGAGGGGGTTTGGCAAGCAGAAATTTGGTTGATGAACCCGGATGGGAGTGAACAGACCCAAATAAAGGCACTTCGAGGAAGCAATCCCTATTTTACCCCAGATGGTAGGATTGTCTTTTCCTCGGAACATCCGGATAAGAAAAGTGAAATATGTATTGCGGATGTTGATGGTAAAAATATTGTACAATTGACGCATACTGAAGCTGATGAGTGGCACCCCGACGTTTCTCCAGATGGCAAACAAATTGCATTTATGTCCAATAAGGACGGGAACTATGAGATTTATGTGATGGATATCGATGGAACCAATCAAAAGCGGTTAACAAATAACGACACCAATGATTGGTACCCATCATGGTCCCCTGATGGTTCAAAAATCGCTTTCTCAAAGGTCATCGGTGCAGAAAGAACGGACAGGGCCATCTATATGATGAACAACGATGGGTCTTCCATGGAAAAAATTATAGCTAGGGGCACACACCCTTTTTGGATAAAAACGGTCCAACCAAGGATGGCTTCCCCATTTCAATTTCCACCACTTGAAGGGCCCTACATGGGGCAAGACCCGCCCGGGATGGTTGCGGAACCTTTTGCCCCTGGAATCATCTCTACCAAGGGTTGGGAGGTAGAAGGGGTATTTGTACCGGGCATGAAAGAATTCTATTTTACCACTTCGGCAGGGGAATCCTTTCCTTCCGTGGTCATCGGTTTTCGAATGGAAAACAATGTCTGGAAAAAACATGTGGAATTCAAGCGCAACGGTGAACCTGCTTTCTCACCTGATGGGCAGCGCATGCACATGGCCAAGGGCTATAAAGATAGGATGGGAGAGGGCTGGTCCGAACGTAAAAGTCTTGGCCCTCTGTTTGATCGTGATGATTGGGGAATTATGCGTCTTACCGCTTCATCCAAAGGAACCTATGTGTTCGATGATTATAAAAGCAAGGATGTTATCCGTATTTCAACAATCAAGGACGGTAAGAGACAACCACCTGTCTTAATGGGACCAATTGTAAACTCGGGTGAATGGACGGCCCACCCCTTTATTGCCCCGGATGAAAGCTATCTGATCTGGGATAGTGAACGGGAAGATGGTTTTGGGGATTCTGACCTTTACATCAGTTTCAAACAACCGGATGGGTCTTGGGGCCCTGCTATCAATATGGGAGCAGAGGTGAATACCGATAAATGGGAAGCCTATGCGAGTGTTACTTCAGACGGTAAATACATCCTTTTCAATAGGGGGGTAGACCCAGAGAACCGCAACACAGATATTTATTGGGTGGATGCAGGAATCATAGAGCGTCTTCGGCCCAAACCATAAAGCACCAGTAAACAGATCGATCAAAACAAACATTCATAAAAAAGCAATGAAATACAACATAAGATTCTTACTGCTCCTACTTTTAATACAAACAACAACTGGCTTTGCACAGGAAAACGATGGCCCCGCACCTGAGGCCACAGCGGCCGAGGTCGAGTTCTCATTCCGGGATGTTCCCGTTCTTGAAGAAGCCTTTATCAATGCAACGCCAACGGACAGAAAAGACGGAATAACGGTTGGTGAATTGGGTGTTGACGGCGGTGATAAGGACATGATTGTAAAACTTGCTAGGAATATTGGTCGTAATTTATATGGTATTTACGATAGTTTTCTGATTGTCCATAAAGGCAAGCTGTTATTTGAATCCTATTATACCCGAGGTCGTATCAATCTTCCCCATCCCCAAGCATCTGCTACGAAAACCTGGACCGGATTGGCCTTAGGTCGCGCCATTCAGTTGGGTTATCTGAGCATGGACGATTTGGACAAGCCCTTGGTCAGTTTTTTAAAAGACCTGGATGCAACAACGTTCATTGATGGTGCAGAAACGATAACATTGAAGCACGCATTGACCATGAGTTCAGGAATTCGTATCAGTAGTGAAGCACGAGAAAGAATGAACCAAAACCCCACTGCGCTGAAAGGTCAAGGACATGTTCAAGCTTTACTTGAAAATAGCACTTCTATTACTTCAGATTTACAGATTTTTAAGTATGGAGGGGGCGCTGAATTAACAATGCAGGTCATTGAGGCCGTTGTACCGGGATCGGCCATGGGTTTTATTGAAAGTGAACTGCTCAACAAAATGGGTATCACCAATTTTAAATGGCAGATCAACGATAAAACCGGCCTGCCGGAAGCTGGATGGCGCACGAGCATGACATCGCGTGCTATGGTTAAATTGGGGCTATTGGCCATAAACAAGGGTAAATGGAATGGTGAACAACTGATTCCCGAAGCCTATATAGCCAGTGCGACCAGCAAGATTATCCCTACCGGAGCCAATGCGGTTTACTTTGGTGGCTGCAGGGATGTTTCCAATGAAGGCTACGGTTATTTTTGGTGGAATGCCAATCTGCACCATGAAGGCAAAAGCTATTACACCTCCAATGCCCAGGGCGGTGGGGGCCAGTTTATTATTTTAATTGAAACACTTGACCTGGTAATTGTGACCACTGCCCATAACAATATATATCCCAGTACATTGCAAATGACCGCGGATGCTATCATACCCGCTTTTATAGACTAATAACGATTAAATTATAAATCATGCGAAAAACGTGTGCTATTGGGTTACTGGTTGGGTTATTGTTAAATGCCTGTACCCCTAAAAAACAAACTTCTGAAGTTAATGATCTATCCAGTGATGAAAGCGGTTACTTTGGACAAAAACCACCAGGTTTGATGCCTGAAGTCCTCCCAAAGGAGCTGTTGGCAACGGGGAAATGGAAGTTGGGCGGATTGTATGCCCCAAAGAAGGAAGAGTTTTACCTGACCACCACCGACACAGTACCTTTTGGCCCAACGGTTGTTTTTTTTCGTAAAGAAAATCGTGCTTGGAAACAGTACGATTTTTATGCAACGGGCAACGATACCTTGTACTGCAAGGATACCTATATAGAACGAACCGACACTGGCTGGTCAGCGATAAAAAGCCTTGGTCCTGCGTTTGAGGATATTCCCATTATGCGCTTAACCGCCTCTGCTCAAGGGACATTGGTGTTTGATGAGGGCACTAGGGATGGCAATGGTATGCTCCGATATTCACGACTAATTAATGGCAAGCGCGAAGCACCGAAACTTTTTGGACCAACAATCAATACCGGTAAATGGACCGCCCATCCTTTTATTGCCCCAGATGAGTCGTATTTAATCTGGGACAGCGAACGGGAAGGCGGCTATGGGGACAGTGATATGTATATTAGTTTTAAACAGGATGATGGTTCTTGGGGCAAGGCCATTAACTTTGGAGACAAGATTAATACTTATGGCGAGGACGGCGGAGGATACGTGACCCCAGATGGAAAATACCTTAGCTACTGCCCGCATTGTGACCCACCTTATGAAAGCATGTGGTTGGATGCTAAAATAATTGAGGACCTTAGAATGAAGCAGTGACGATTGGGGTAATTTGTTGTTACCTCACCAATGTGTTAAACGAAGGAGAACTGCTCATGAATTCTCATCTGCCTATTTTATCCAAACCAAAAAAAGTCGTAGCTTTCCACAAGCACAATGACTAGGTCAAATTTTAAAACTCCTTCCATTTTTAAACGTATTCCGCATGCTATTACCATGCTGTTTGGTATAATTGTTTTAGTAACCTTATGTACCTATATATTGCCCGCAGGCTCCTATGAACGGGTTTTAGTGGATGGAAGAAAGGCCGTTGTTCCTAACTCATACCAAACCATTCCATCTACCCCAGTAGGATTTCTAGACATGTTCAAGGCTATTCCGTTAGGTTTTAAGGCCGCCGCGGAAATTATTTTCATTGTACTAGCTGGAGGCATTATGTTCGGCTTTATGGAAAAATCAAAGGCGGTAGAGAATGCGGTAGGGTCTTTGGTAAAGACCTTAGGCTTGAAAAACAAGCCCATGATCATTGTAATCATGACCTTTATTTATGGGTTGCTCGGTGTAACGGTAGGCTATGAAAATAACATTGCCATGGTGCCCATAGCAGCGGTACTCAGTTTGGCCTTGGGAGGTGATTTGATATTGGCTGCCGGTATTTCGGTTGGGGCCATGACCATAGGTTTTGGGCTATCGCCAATCAATCCTTATACTGTAGGAACGGGTCATAAGATTGCTGAATTACCACTATTTTCAGGAGCACTGTTCCGAAGTGTACTCTGTTTTTCGGCACTGACTATTATGTCATACTACAATGTGAGGTATTTCAAAAAAATTAGCGCAGACCCCAACAAAAGCCTGGGGAAAGGACTGGATGAGTCGGAACTAACCTTATCAAAACCAGTTGAGACGTATCGCTTGAACCGAGGGAACTGGATGGTCATTTCCATTTTTTTAATCGGTCTCCTGTTCATTCTCTATGGCATATTCCATTGGCATTGGTATATTAATGAACTGTCTGCTGTGTTTCTAATTATCGCAGTGCTCTGCGGGGTGGTTTCAAGAATGAATGCTACCGCTATGAGCGAAACTGTACTTAAGGCCGTGGCTATAGCTGCTCCAGGTGCCTTTATGGTTGGTTTGGCAACATCGATCAAGGTACTTATGGAAATGGGGAACATTGGTGACACCATATCATATCAACTTTCCCAGCTTTTAGAGGGCCTACCTTTGTATGTATCTGCAATTGCCATGTCTGGTGCCCAATCCATAATCAACTTTTTTATCCCTTCAGGCAGTGGACAAGCATTGGCCACATTACCGGTAATGCTTCCATTAGGTGATTCCTTGGGACTTACCCAGCAAACAACCATTCTGGCTTTTCAGATAGGTGATGGACTATCAAACCTTGTGAATCCGACTTTAGGGGGATTAATTGCCATGCTTAGCATGTGCCGTGTACCCATCGATCGGTGGATTCGTTTTATATTTCCAGTGCTAATCGGTCTACTTTGTATGGCCTTTTTGGCCTTAATTGTAGCCGTAGCAATAAATTATAGTTAATATGACCGTAGAGAACATTCTAGAAAAATTGGTTTCATTTCCAGTGCTTGGTGGTGAAAGTAATCTCAGTATCATACATTGGATAAAGGAATATATAGAATCCCATGGAATTAAAACGCAATTGGTGCCCAACAAAGCAGGTAACAAAGCCTCTTTGCATTGCAGAATAGGACCAGAAGTGGATGGAGGTGTTGTATTATCCGGGCATACTGATGTTGTTCCGGTCGAAGGTCAGGAATGGACAACAGATCCCTTTGTGCTGACAGACAAAGGAGACGGAAAACTGTACGGCCGGGGTTCTTGTGATATGAAGGGCTTTTTAGCATGTTGCCTGGAAGCGCTGCCCACGATGGTTAAGGCCGATTTAAAAAAACCAATCTATTTTGCATTTTCCTATGATGAGGAAATAGGATGCTTGGCCGCTCCCGAGTTGGCCCAGGCTATCAATATCTTTTATAAAGAGACACCCAAGTATGCCATTATCGGAGAACCTTCCTTAATGGAACCTATAGTAGGGCAAAAGGGCATTTATATTTTAGAAACTTATGTCAACGGTTCTGCCGGACATAGTAGTCGAATTAAACAAGAAGTGAGCGCCATTCATGAATCTATGCGCCTTATGCTTTGGCTTGAACAAAAGATGAACCAATTGATTGCCGAACAACGTTTGGACGAACGTTTTCACCCCCCTCATTCAACTATTCATGTTGGTCTTGTGAATGGTGGTATCGCGCCCAATGTTATTGCGGATAAAGCCTATTTTTATTGGGATTTACGCACCATTCCAATGGATGATATCCATGGTATTGTTAGGGAGTTTGAAGCCTATTGTAAAGAACGGGAAGCTATAGTGAAAAAAGTCTTCCCGGATTTTAGGATAGAAACGGTTGAAAACCACCCGCCAGTACCCCATTTAGATACGAAAGCGGATGATTCAGTGGTCACTTTGATTAAGAAAATTTCGGGGAATTCACAGCTAAATACAGTTTCCTATGCCGCGGAGGCAGGTCAATTCGCAAATGAAGGATTTCATTCTGCCATTTGTGGTCCTGGCTCTATTGAACAAGCCCATAGGGCCGATGAGTTTATTGCTCGGGAACAATTACAAAAGGGAGTGGACATGATTCACAAACTGATTCATGAATTGTCTATTGAAGATTTCGTATAAATGCCGATAGCTAATAACGGATTTCGAAATTAATGCCAGAGTCATTGAACGACCTTTCCTCAGAAATTTTTATTATCGTACTTTAATAACCAGATTTTCTTAAAATCAATAATTATGATAAAGCTAGTCCAGAAACTTCCTTTTTTGCTTTTTGTTTTATTTGTGGTATTCGTAAACGGTTGCAAGGAAAAAACTCCTGTTGTGGAATCTAAAACGGAAACGGAAGAGGAGTTGGTGAAGCGGGCACTTGAGATTCACAAAAAAGTACTGACTCTGGATACACATGCGGATACTCCGCTTCGTATGATCGAACCGGGATTTGATATGGCAGAACGCCATGACCCAAAGGAAACGGGCTCAAAAGTAGATTACCCACGAATGAAGGAAGGGGGGTTGGATGCCATCTTTTTTGCAGCCTTTGTGGCCCAAGACATTCGAGATGATGATGGGAATTCCAGAGCTAAAGCCCTTTGTCTTCAAATGATAGATTCTATTATTGCCTCGACGGAGAGAAACTCGAATATTGTGGGCTTGGCACTTGATCCTGATGATGCCCATGCGTTGGAAAAGGAGGGGAAAAGGGCCATTTATATTGGTATTGAAAATGGATATCCCATTGGCAAAGATCTTTCCAATGTCCAATTGTATTACAACAAAGGGGTACGTTACATTACCTTGGTACATTCCTCCAACAACGATTTGGCGGATTCTGCCACCGATTCAAATGGGACGGAACATGGGGGCTTGAGTCCTTTTGGTGAAAAAGTGGTTTACGAAATGAACAGGCTTGGAATCATGGTCGATGTTTCACATGGAAATGATAGTCTCTTTTACGATACTGTTGCCTTGTCAAAAGCGCCGATAATTGCCAGCCATTCCAATGCCAGGGTGGTTACTGAACATCGACGTAATATGACGGATGACATGTTAAAACTTATGGCAAAAAATGGTGGGGTGGTGCAGCTTACAATGCTTGCGGATTACCTTCGGGAAGCTCCGCCAAATGCGGAAAGAGATTCTGCAGTGGCCGCCTTACGTGCCCATATGAAACCAATTGGGCAAATGACCAAGGAGGAAAGAACGGCGCTTCGTGCATCCTTTCAAGCATTGAATGATGAATACCCGAATCCACCCGCGACCGTAGTCCACGTTGTTGACCATATTGACCATATTGTAAAGATTGCGGGCATAGACCATGTAGGCATAGGCTGTGACTTTGACGGGGGTGGAGGAATAGAAGGGGTCTTTGATGCCAGTGAAGTAATGAATATCACTATTGAGCTGGTAAAACGAGGATATACCGAGGAGCAGATTGCCAAGATATGGGGCGGTAACTTGATTCGTGTCTTTAAGGAAGTACAAGCCAAGGCTGCAGAAATACAATCCAGTGAATCATAGTTAATCCAATGCTTTGATAGTGCTTCGCGGGTTGTTTATGTTAATTGCTTTTGTGTCTTTAGAAGGAACAACGGTGCACCCATTGCGGTTATCCTTGTGTGAAATTGAATATGTCTCTGGTAAGCAGGAACTTTCCATCAACCTCAAACTCTTTTTAACCGATGTCAATGAAGCTATTCTGTTTGACCCCAACAGTACGGAACTCGCCTTTTGTCAATCAAATGAACCTGCAAGAGCCAATCAATTGCTCATGGACTACGTGAACCAATTTTTCTACGTAAAAGCCAATGGAAAAAGGATAGACTTGAAAATAAAACGGAAAAGATTGAGTGGAGAGGGAGAAAACACCGCCCTTTGGATATATTTTGAACATGAACAATCTACGCCATTGGTTTCGCTAGAAATTAAAAATGCCGTTTTCACCGATTTGTTCTTCGATCAAAACAATATTATCTATACGCATGTAAACGGAGAATCAAAAAGTATGATGCTCAACAAAAAAACACCGATACACCAACTTAAATTCTAAGATGCATCCATTTAACTTCTATCTAAAATTGGGTTTTGAGCATATTGCCGATATAGCGGCCTATGACCATATTCTTTTCTTGGTAGTACTCTGTGCAGTGTACCGAATGGAACAATGGAAGAAGATCTTGATTTTGGTTACAGCTTTTACCATTGGGCATAGTATTACTTTGGTTCTGGTGTCTTTCGATATTTTTTCCATTTCTTCCAAGATGATCAAATTTCTAATTCCAGCCACTATATTTATAACGGCTCTCCACAATGTACTGGCACCCAGTAGCGTAGGAAATGCTTCTAAAATGACCCGAAACTATGCCATGGCCCTATTTTTTGGAATGATTCATGGGATGGATTTTTCCAATTATTTTAAAGCACTGATCATGGACCCATCTGATATTGTAATACCTCTATTGGGTTTCAATATAGGTATAGAACTCGGGCAATTATTGGTAGTATTTTTTATAGTTGGTGTTGCCTTTATTTTTCTTAATGTGCTCAAGGTTAAACATCGGGAATGGAATGTCTTTGTTTCAGGTGCTGCTGTGGGAATGTCCTTAATCTCCATGTTTGACAATAGGTTTTGGTAAGTGATTTTTTCTGCTGTTGCCGGTATCGTTTCTGTTTGCATTTTTATTGGTTTTATGATGAGGGATGCTATGGAAACCCTATAACGTATCGTCTGAACACTTTTTTTTCATACTACTGTTTTCTGGGCAGGGTGCGGTTTTTAATTTTAAGTATTTTAAAATTTATGGATAAAAATGATGCAGGAAACCATAATTTTATATTTCCGTTAATTTTACCATTTAAACTAATTAAGCTTGTTAATTCTAAACTAGAAGGTAGGTGGGAAAAATAAAAATTGGTATTATCAATGTGTCTGATCGAGCAAGTCGCGGTGAATATGAGGATTTACCCGGTAAGGAAGTCAAACGACTAATGAACCTGTGGTTGGTTAGTCCTTGGGAGGCTGTGTATGCGGTAGTTCCAGATGAACAGGAGCTGTTGGAAAAAGAAATGATTCGAATGGCCGATGATCAGGCTTGTTGTTTAATTGTAACAACGGGAGGTACAGGACCCGCTATAAGGGATGTGACACCGGAAGCAACCATTGCTGTCTGTGAAAAACTGCTTCCCGGATTTGGCGAGCTTATGAGAAAGGTAAGTTTGCAATATGTACCTACAGCCATTCTTTCCCGTCAAACTGCTGGAACACGTGGTAGTACCTTAATTGTTAATCTACCCGGTAAACCAAAATCCATAAGGGAATGCTTGGAAGTTGTGTTTCCTGCCATTCCATACTGTATTGATTTGATAGGAGGCCCCTACATGGAATCGGATCCTGAGGAAATGAAGGTATTTCGTCCAGGTCAGGGATAAGTGGTTTCCTAAAAACAGTGAGGTGTTTTTGTTGGGGTGAAATACCCAATTAGTCATTAATTAAATAGGAGTGTTAACTATGAGACCTTTTTTTATTTTAGCCTTGTGTGTTTTTATTGGAACATTAGGTTGTAAAAATGAGAATACAAAAGCGTTGATTGCAGCGATTGATGTCCATTCTTATGAAAACCTTCAATATCCGGAAAATAGCATTCAATTTCCAGATTCATTGAAAAATAAATTCATTGAAAACTATTTCGTTCCCTGGGAATCCTCGTCGGAGGACTTGCTTTCGTCCTTAGAAGAATTTCCGGGAAAGGAACTATCCTATTTAAAAAAATACCTTCACGATGACCAATGGTACGGTGAGAATAAAAAGCCCCATAAAAGAACGCAGCGGGAAGAAGTGGTAAATAATGTTGATACAGTAACTTTTCCTAACTTTCTAAAAAAGGGGATTACAATCTCCCATACGGATTTACGAAGGATTCCAACACTTAAACCGGGCTTTGATACTTATTCAAAAGCAGGTGAGGGGTATCCTTTCGATTATTTTCAAGAAACCATGGTGTGGGCCAACACTCCGGTTCTTATGGTCCATATTACAAAGGATAAACAATGGTGTTATGTTATCTGTCCCTATTATAAAGGTTGGGTGTCCATGCGTGATATTGCCGTTGTTGACACTGAATTTATTAAACAATGGTCTTCGGGAAGTTTTTGTCATCCTTTATCTGATGATGTTAGTCTTCAACATCCGGTTTCCAATTATGCCATTAAGGCTAAAATGGGAATGTTATTGCCATACGAGGGAACCCCCAACAGTTCTAATAATGTATTGGTATACTATGCCAATGCTGATGAAAACCAAAATGCACATATTTTAAAGGCCCAGGTAAATAAAAATGCTCTTGCCTTTGGAGATTTTTCCTTTGATAAAAAAAACCTTACCCCATTGGTCTCCAATTTGCTTGGAAAGCCCTATGGATGGGGAGGGGATATAGAGAATAGGGATTGTTCCGCCATGATTCGTGATTTATTGGGCACTTTTAGAATTTGGCTGCCTAGGGACTCCAAGGATCAAATGGCCACGGGATATACCTATGAGTTCCCCGATGCAACACCTGCAAAAATTAAGCTTCTTAAGGAAAAGGGCGTTCCTTTTTTGACCATTTTAAGAAAGCAGGGACATAATATGCTCTACGTAGGGAATGCGCCAAACGGGGAGCCTCTGATTCTTCATGCGATTTGGGGATTGAAAACTACATATTCTAATGAACATCTAGCAAATTTGCTTAATACGTATCCTATCGAGGGAATTCATGAAGATGAACATGGAAACCTGAAGGGCCGGCATATTATAGGAGAATCCGTAATAACCTCCGTACATATAGGGGATGGAAATAATGGGGTTACCACTCCTCTTATTGAAGAAATTTATGCCATGACCAATATTCTTGGAAAGTGATATTGCTAATTTTCTTTTTAAAAGGTAATGGAACGCGCTTTGCACAAAACAACAATAGGGGCGAAGTATGAATGCGTATGGAGTGGAAATAAAACGAATTTTCCATATTTCATAGGTTAACAGGTAAATCTCATCTATAAAAAAAGACTTTCTGTATAGACAATTGCCCCAAACATCTAGTACAGTTTAATAAAATAGGATATAGGTACACTTTTGTTGTGTTAAATATAAACTCATACAAAAATGAAAATGTATCTATTCCTTGCAAGTTTATTCTTCCTGCAGGTTTCCATAGCTCAACAGGTTTCAACGAGTACATCGCCAAAAGTGTGGTCATTGGAAGACTGTATTTCCTATGCATTAGAACACAATATCGTAGTAAAAGATGCTACTTTAAATAAAAATATTGCTGAAGTAGATTATAGCAAAGCCAAATCATCCAGATTGCCCAACTTGTTTGGCAATGCTTCACAGAGCTTTTCAAATGGTAGTACCATTGATCCTATTACAAGCAGCTTCGTAAACGATCAAATACATAGTACAAATGTTGATATTAATAGTGCCTTAACTTTATTTCAAGGGAATCAAATCAGTAATCAAATCAAACAAAACAAATTACTATTAGATCAAAGCATTTTTCAAGAAGAAGTAGAAAAAAACAGCATCGCATTAAATATTCTGGAAGTCTATCTACAAACGCTGTATAGTAAAGAAAGTATTGCTATTGCAGAAAGTAATGTGGTTGCATCGCAAAAAGAAGTTCTGCGGGCAAAGGCACGGTTGGATGCTGGAAACATTTCGTTGAGTGATTATACAGAAGCGCAAAGTCAAGAAGCAACAAATAAATACAATGTTATTACCGCTAAAAACGATTATCAACAATACATTATTCAATTGAAACAATTGTTGGAATTATCCCCCTTAGAGGATATTCAAATTGAAACTATAGACGAAAACATAGATACAATAAACTTTGAACTTAATAAGATAGAAGTTTATGCTAAAGCCTTAAGTTTTTTACCAGAAATTCAGGCAAGTAATTTAAATGTAGTCGTAAATGAGAAGGAATTAGACATCGCAAAAGGAGGTTTTTTACCCACCTTATCCTTAACAGGAAGCATTGGTTCTGGTTATACAAGTATTAATGATAATTCATTTTCAGATCAGTTTGATGTTAATTTCAATCAAAGACTTGGTTTATCGTTAAGCATTCCCATTTTTAATAGCAATCAAACCAAAGCGGCGGTAAAAACGGCGACTATCAATATTGAAAAAGCCCAAATACAAAAACAAAGTACAGAAAAAGAAATCTATAAAAAAGTAGAGACGGCCTATCAGAATGCAGTTTCGGCACAAGAGCAAGTAATAGCAGCCGAAGCTTCTAAAGTAGCGGCTGAACAAAGCTATAAACTTGCTCAAAAGAAATATGAATTAGGAGCTTTAAGTACAACAGATTTAGTAATAAGCCAAAACACATATACCAATGCACAACAAAACTATCTACAATCTAAATACTTGAACATTTTATACCACCAATTATTACAATTTTATCAAGGAAACGATATTAAACTTTAATCCAATAGTCATGAATAATAAAAAGAAAATCATAATAAGCGTTATTGTACTAGTTGTACTCGGCATTGTAGGCTTTGGCTTTTTAAAAGGCGATAAGGCTATGATCATTGAACCTAAAACCGTACTTGCTAAAAAAACAAATGTAACCACAATGGTTACCGCAACAGGAACTATAGAGCCGATTACGCAAGTAGAGGTTGGCACGCAAGTATCCGGGGTAGTAGAAAAAATATATGTAGACTATAACAGCATTGTGAAGGAAGGCCAGTTAATTGCAGAACTGGATAAAACTAATTTAAATGCAGTAAAAACGCAGGCACAAGCTGCTTATGACAATGCAGTTAGCCAAAGAGATTATACAAAAACGATTTATGACAGACAAAAAACCTTATTCGACAGTCAGGTTATTAGTAAATCAGATTTTGATGATGCCGCATTCAATTATCAAACTACAAAAGGTACGGTAACACAGCGTTATTCAGACCTACAACAAGCCATCACCAACTTAGGTTATGCTAATATTTATTCGCCCATAGATGGTGTTGTTTTATCTAGGGATATAGACGAAGGACAAACGGTTGCTGCCAGTTTAAGTACGCCAACATTATTTACAATTGCTCAAGATTTAAAAGAAATGCAAGTAGAGGCAGATGTAGATGAAGCAGATATTGGCCAGGTAATAGAAGGACAACGTGTCGAATTTACGGTAGATGCGTATATAGGAGAAACTTTTAATGGTATTGTAACGCAAGTGCGTTTGGATCCAACAGTAACCTCAAATGTAGTGACTTACACTGTGGTCATAAAAGCAGAAAATGAAAATTTAAAGTTAAAACCGGGTTTAACAGCGACCATTTCAGTTTATACATTAGAACTAAATGATGTTTTAACTGCAGAAGCTAAAGCCATAAACTTTAAACCAGAGCGAGAAACTTTAGCAATGTATAATACACATCATAATTTACCTGCAGTCACAAAAGATAGATCTAAAAATGAAACTAGACTTTGGGTTCTTGGTAATGATAATAGTATTATCTCAAAAGTCGTAGCACTTGGAGCAAGTGATGGCGTAAACGTTCAGATATTAAGTGGTGTTACTGAAGGGGAAAAATTGGTTTACAGTTTAAAAGGTCTAAGTAAAACTGAAATAGCAAAAGAAGCAACGAATGAAAGTCCATTTATGCCACAACGCCCAGGAGGCAATAGAAAAAAATAAATAGTCATGAGTAAAGAAATCATAAAAATAGAAAATTTAAAACGTGAGTTTACCATGGGAACCGAAACGGTTCATGCATTACGGGGGATTTCATTTGCTATTAAAGAAGGGGAATTTGTAACCATAATGGGATCTAGTGGTTCTGGTAAAAGTACGATGCTGAATATTTTAGGCTGTTTAGACCAACCAACATCTGGAGTGTATGAAATTGATGGTGTTAGTGTAAAAGATTTAAGCAGAAACGAACTCGCAACCATACGAAACGAAAAGATTGGGTTCATTTTTCAATCGTATAATTTATTGGCAAGAACATCTGCCATTGAAAATGTAGAGTTACCATTATTGTATAACAGTAAAGTTTCTTCAGAAGAGCGTAGGGAAAGAGCTATAAAAGCTTTAAAAATGGTTGGTTTGGGCGAAAGATTAGATCATACCCCAGCCCAACTTTCAGGTGGGCAACAACAACGTGTTGCCATTGCCAGATCCCTAGTTAATAATCCGGTAATGATACTTGCAGATGAAGCTACTGGAAATTTGGATACACGTACATCTTACGAGATCATGTCGCTTTTTCAAGAATTAAACAGACAGGGTATTACCATAACCTTTGTTACTCATGAGCCTGATATAGCAACGTTTAGTAGTAGAACAGTTGTATTAAAAGATGGAGAGATCATGCAAGATTACAACAATCATAATGTTCAATCTGCAGCAAGAGAGTTATCCAAATTACCTAAACAAGACAATTAATTATGAGACTATTAAATTTATTAAAAATCGCAACGAAGGCTATTGTTCTTAATAAAACAAGAACCTTATTGACGATGTTAGGAATTATTATAGGTGTAGCTTCTGTGATTGCGATGTTGGCTATTGGAGAGGGTTCTAAAGAAAGCATTCGTACAACAATTTCTGCCATGGGATCTAACATGATTACTGTTCAACCAGGAGCGGATACCAGGGGCCCAGCTAGAGGAAGTGGGGGAGATGTACAAACCTTAACGTTAAAAAATTACGAAACCATAAAAGAACAGGCCAATTTACTAAGCTACATTACACCTGTTGTAAATGGAGGAGGACAAATAATTAGTGGTTCCAACAACTGGCCATCTACTATTTATGGTGTAAATCCCGACTACCTAAATATTAAAGTGGTCGATTTACAAAGTGGAAGTATGTTTACAGATGCTGATATTAAATCGGCTTCAAAAGTAGCAGTCATTGGACAAACTGTTGTGGATAATGTGTTTCCAAATGGTCAAAACCCTGTAGGTCAAATGATTCGTTTTAACAATATTCCGTTTAAAGTTATCGGTGTTTTAGAAGAAAAAGGAGAAAATACCTTTGGACAAGACCAAGATGATGTGGTAATTGCTCCTTATACTACGGTGCAAAAACGTATTTTGGCCATCGATTATTTAAATCAGATAATGGCATCTGCAATTAGCGAAGATGAGGCACCAGAAGCTGTAGCACAAGTAACCGAAATTTTGCGTACGCAACACAAAATAATCGATAATGAAGACGATGATTTTACAGTACGTTCCATGGAAGAGTTAATTTCTACTTTTAGCTCTACCAGCGAGATGCTCACTATTTTATTAGTGGCAGTGGCAGGTATATCCTTATTAATTGGTGGTATTGGTATTATGAATATCATGTATGTTTCCGTTAAAGAACGTACTAAAGAGATTGGTTTGCGTATGGCCGTTGGTGGTAAAGGATCTGATATTTTAATGCAATTTTTAATAGAGGCCATATTAATTAGTGTTACAGGGGGGGTACTTGGTGTTATCTTAGGACTTGGATCAACGGTTTTTATTGAAAAGTTCTTAAATTGGCCAACCAGTGTTGCGTTATACTCTATAGTGATTTCCTTTGTTGTATGCGCATTAACAGGTATCTTTTTTGGATGGTACCCTGCAAGAAAAGCATCAGCTTTAGATCCAATAACCGCTTTGCGTTACGAATAACAATAAATGATGTTAAAAAACAAAAATATAACCTTCTTGTCACACCTATTAGTATGGTTTGTACTTTTTAGTATGCCATATCTATTATCATATGGACAAGAACAAGATATAAATAGAGTTGTTATTCATTTTTGGATTCCCTTGGTGTTTTCGGCAATTCTTTTTTACTTGAATTATTTTGTTTTAATTGATAAATTTCTATTTACTAAAAAAACAATTTGGTTTGTAGTCATAAATTTAGTTTTGATTGCTTTTTTCATCTTTTTAAAAGAAACCATTGAAGGTGTTTATTTTCAGGATTTATTAAAAAAGAGACCTTCAAACGATAGCTCAGGCAGACCATTTAAAATGTTTATTTATGCTCAAATGGTATCGTATATGGCTCCTTTATTGTTTTCTATTGCAGTAAAAACTACAAAGCGTTGGGTGAAAACAGAAGCTGAAAGAAAGGAATCAGCAAATTTTAAATTGCAGTCAGAGTTACAACATTTACATTACCAATTACAACCGCATTTCTTTTTTAATTCGTTAAATAACATTTATGCAATGGTAGATGTTTCACCAGATCAAGCGAAAACCTCTATACATAGTTTAAGTAAATTAATGCGTTACATGCTATATGAAACTAATG